>NZ_JACHBI010000015.1:0-153563 GCF_014200235.1 Martinezella paranaensis
CAGGAAACTCTAGAGCGAGAGACTTCGTCGCCAGCAGCGCCGCCGCCCTCGTCAGTGATCGGGCTTATAGACCCCCCACCCGAACATAGTCAACACCCTCTCTGTAAAAATTCTGACATTTTTGTAAGTGACTGATTTTGTTGGGGGATTTTTCAATGTATAAAACTTGGCGGGAAAATCGCCCGCTTGAGGGCCATTTTCCGGATTCATTTTACGGGTTCTCGCAGATTCCCGTCTTCACGGAGGAAATGGAGCGCCAAGCCAGCTTTCAAGCCCGGCTTCGGGCCGGTGCCTGTGCCGCTAATTGCCAGTTTATCGCCCAGGACCTAATAGAGAGCTGAGCAATGAAGGAGCTGATAATGTTGGTTCTCGACGAAGAGCAGACGCGTTCGGCGCTAGCCTTGCCAGCGCTGATCGAGGCGATCGCCACGATGTTTGCCGGCGGCTGCGTCATGCCGGTACGGCATCACCACGATATGGAGGTGCCCGGCGAAAGCAATGCGACGCTGTTGCTGATGCCGGCCTGGCTGCCGGGGCAATATATGGGCGTGAAGATGGTTTCGGTTTTCCCGGGCAATGCCGGGCGCACACTGCCGGCAATCTTCGGAACCTATTTGCTTTCCTCCGGCAGGACGGGCGAGATGCTGGCGGCGATCGACGGCGGCGAACTCACGGCACGGCGAACAGCGGCCACCTCGGCACTGGCGGCCCGCTATCTCGCACGCGCGGATGCGGAAGAACTGCTGATCTGCGGTACGGGGCGGCTATCGCTCAACCTGATCCAGGCGCATGCCGAGGGACGGGAGCTGAAGCGGATCGGCATATGGGGCCGCGATCGCAGTAAGGCACAACAGGTGGCGGATCAGGCGCGTGCCTTTGGTTTGACCGTGCAGGTGATCACCGATCTGGAAGCGGCTGCTGGCAGCGCCGACATCATCTCCTGCGGCACGCTGTCGAGCACGCCGGTCGTCCTCGGGGAATGGCTGAAGCCGGGAGCGCACCTCGATCTTGTCGGCGGCTTCAAGCCGGATATGCGCGAGACGGACGATACGTCGATCCGGCGAGCGCAGGTCTTCGTCGATACGCGCGCCGGCGCAATGAAGGAAGCTGGTGATATCGTGCAGCCGCTGAAAAGCGGCGTGCTGACGGAAGATGCGATCCACGCGGAGCTCAGCGAGCTCGTACGCGGGACGCGGCCGGGGCGTACCAATGACGACGATATAACCCTGTTCAAATCTGTGGGTGCGGCGCTCGAAGATCTCGCCGGTGCGATCCTCGCCTATGAACATATGCGAGGCGACAGGGCGTGACGCGCATGACACCTTCGCTGCCCGAGCTGCCGGTCTCGCACGTGCTCGCCGATATCGGCGCAGCGCTCGCGGACGAGCGGCGCGCGGTTTTGTCAGCGCCTCCCGGCGCCGGCAAGACGACGCTGGTGCCGCTTTATCTGCTGGGTCAGGGCTGGCGCGGCGACGGAAGAATCATCCTGTTGGAGCCGCGACGGCTCGCGGCAAGGGCCGCGGCGGCGCGCATGGCCTCGCTGCTCAGCGAGCAGGTGGGTGATACTGTCGGCTACCGCATGCGGCTCGACAACCGGGTTTCGGCAAAGACGCGCATCGAGGTGGTGACGGAAGGCGTGTTCGCGCGGATGATCCTCGACGATCCCGAACTATCCGGCGTCTCCACGGTCATCTTCGACGAATTCCATGAACGCTCGCTGGATGCGGATTTCGGCCTGGCACTGGCGCTGGACGTACAATCGGCGCTCCGCGAGGATCTGCGTATCCTCGTGATGTCGGCAACCCTCGATGTCGAACGCGTCGCTGCCCTGCTCGGGCGTCCGCCCGTCATCGAAAGCATGGGCCGCAGCTTCCCGATCGACATCCGCCATCAAGACCGGCCGGCCGGCGAGCGGATCGAGGACACGGTAACACGGGCGATTCTCGACGCGCATGCAACGGAACAGGGGTCGATCCTCGCCTTCCTGCCCGGACAGGCGGAAATCACCCGCACGGTGGAAAGGCTTGAAGGCCTGATAGCGCCGGAGACCGTGATCGCGCCGCTTTATGGCAATCTCGGACAGAAGGAACAGGACGCGGCGATCCGTCCGGCGCCCAAAGGCACGCGCAAGATCGTGCTGGCGACGTCGATCGCCGAGACGTCGATCACCATCGACGGCGTGCGCATCATCATCGATAGCGGCCTGCAGCGGCTGCCCGTCTTCGAAGCGTCGACTGGCATCACCCGGCTGGAGACGGTGCGGGTATCGCGGGCTTCCGCCGATCAGCGTGCCGGCCGCGCGGGACGAACCGAGCCCGGTATTGCGATCCGATTGTGGCATCCCGGCCAGACGGCGGCGCTGCCGGCCTTCACGCCGCCGCAGATCCTCTCCAGCGATCTTTCCGGGCTGGCGCTCGATCTTGCTCATTGGGGCGTACAGGACCCTTCAACACTTGCCTTTGTCGATCAACCACCGGCGACGACCCTTGCCGAGGCACGCGCGATGTTGCGGCAATTGGGGGCTCTGGACGCCGAAAACGGACTGACCACGCGCGGGCGGCTGATGCGCGATCTAGCCTTGCCGCCGCGGCTTTCGGCCATGGTGATCTCGGCAGCGGAATTCGGCCAGGCGCGAGAGGCAGCGATGCTCGCCGTACTGCTGACGGAACAGGGGCTGGGCGGACAGAGCATCGATCTGGAAGAGCGCCTGCGGCGGTTCAAGACGGAAAAGGGCGAGAGGGCCGAGGCATCGCGCCGGCTGGCCGGGCGGTTGGCTGCAGCAGCCGGCGAAGGCAAGGCTGCGGCTACGGGAGTACCTATATTGGCCGGCGCATTGCTGCTGCATGCCTTCCCAGACCGTATCGCCCTGCAGCGTGGCGGACGCGGGCGCTTTGTCATGGCGAACGGGCGCGGCGCCGAATTGCCGGAGACGGAACGCCTGGCCGGTTCGCCGATGCTGGTGATTGCCGATCTGACCGGCCGGGCGGCGCAGGCTCGTATCCTGGCGGCAGCGGAAATTGCGCGAGCTGACGTCGAGGAGCATTTGCCGGGCGAAATCCGCACGGAAGACCAGAGCGTCTTCGACAAGGCCAGCCGGCAGGTGCGCGCCCGCCGCGTCACGCGGCTCGGCGCCATCATCTTCGAGGAAACGCCTTTGCCGAGACCGACCGGCGAGCAGGCCGCAAAGGCGCTGGCCGACGGCATTCGCGAGCTTGGGCTCGGCGTCCTGCCCTTTTCGAAGGAGGCGACGCAATTGCGCGAGCGGATCGGCTTCCTGCACCGGACGATCGGGGAGCCGTGGCCAAACATGAGCGACGAAGCCCTGCTTTCGCAGTTGGACGAATGGTTCACGCCGTTCCAGACCGAGGCACGCGGCCTTTCCGACATCTCGGCTGGCGGGCTTTCCAATGGGCTGATGTCATTGGTGCCGCATGAGCTGCAGCGCGACCTTGGTCGGATGGCGCCGACGCATTTCGAAGCCCCGACCGGCCAACGCCATCCGATCCAATATGAAGGCGAGGAACCGCTGCTGACGATCCGCGTTCAAGAGCTTTTCGGGTTGAAGCAGCATCCGGCCGTCGGCGGTGGGCGGCTGCCGCTGGTGCTGGAACTGACGTCGCCGGCGCACCGGCCGATCCAGACGACGCGCGATCTGCCCGGCTTCTGGGCCGGGTCATGGAAAGACGTGCGCGCCGACATGCGCGGACGCTACCCCCGGCACCCCTGGCCGGAGGATCCGGCAGATGCTTTGCCGACGACAAGAGCCAAGCCGCGTGGTACCTGAGAATGGCCCGTTTCTTCAGAGGATTGGACAAGATGGCGGATGCGGACGCCAAGCCGCAGGACGATCACCACACCAGCCGGCGGCTCAGGCTGCAGACGCTGGTGCGGCTGCGCTGGCTTGCGGTCGGCGGCCAGACGGTGACGGTGATGATCGTCGCCTTCTGGCTGAAATTTCCGCTGCCGCTGCTCGCCTGCTGCGTCTTGATCGCCTGCCTTGCCTGGATCAACTTCTTCCTGACGCTGCGCTATCCGCCGACGCACCGCCTGGAGCCGCCGGCCGCCTTTGCGCTGCTCGGCCTCGATCTTCTGCAGCTTTGCGGGTTGCTCTTGATCACCGGCGGGCTTGCCAACCCCTTTTCTGCGCTGGTCTGCGTCCCTGTCATCATTTCCTTTGCCTCACAGCCGATCCGCTACAGCATGACGCTGATCGTGCTGGCGATGATCTGCATCACCGGCCTTGCCTTCTCGCCTTTTCCGCTGCCCTGGTATGACGGCGTCGAGATCAATGTTCACAGCGTGATGCAGCTCGGCGTCTGGTGTTCGATCGCCTCGACCATGGCCTTTGCCGCCTTCTACGCCTACCGCGTCTCCATGGAGGCGACGCAGCTTGCCGATGCGCTGTCGGCGACGGAACTGGTGCTGCAGCGGGAAAAGCATCTGTCACAGCTCGACGGACTGGCAGCCGCGGCGGCGCACGAACTCGGCACACCGTTGGCAACCATCAGCGTCGTCGCCAAGGAGATGGAACGCGAACTCAGGGAGGACGACCGCTTCCGCGAGGATGTGGCGCTGCTGCGGAGCCAGAGCGAGCGGTGCCGCGACATCCTGCGACGGCTGACGACACTCTCCTCCGAGGACGAGGCGCATATGCGACGGCTGACGCTGTCATCGATGATGGAGGAGATCATCGCGCCGCACCGCGAATTCGGCATCAAGCTGGAGCTGATCGAAAAAAGCCCACGGGTCGGCGAACCCGTGCTGAACCGCAATGCCGGCATCATGTACGGGCTTGGCAATCTCATCGAAAACGCCGTCGACTACGCCCGAAAGAAAGTGACCGTCACGGTAGAATACGATCCCAATACGCTGGCGATCGTCATCGAGGACGACGGCAACGGTTATTCTGCCGATATCTTGACGCGGATCGGCGAGCCCTATGTCACGACACGGCAGCGCGACGATACGGCCGGCGGCCTCGGACTAGGCCTATTCATCGCCAAAACCCTGCTGGAGCGTTCGGGTGCAGTGCTTATCTTCGGCAATCGAGATCCGGAAACGCCGGGTGCGCGCATCCGCATCGAATGGCCGCGCATGTTAATCGACAGTAATTCGACAAAATGAATTTCACGGCTTAAAACACCGGTCGTTAAAGTCAGTAGGACTATGCAGGCGGTTTGTCGCCGGGATTGAACATGATGACGGATAAAGAGCTGACCGACCCTCATGCGGGGGCCAAGGACATCGCGGACCATATCGGCCCCGACGCGACATTGCTGATCGTCGACGACGACGGACCCTTTCTGCGCCGGCTGGCGCGCGCCATGGAGACACGCGGCTTTGCGGTCGATACGGCGGAATCAGTGGCGGAAGGCGTTGCCAAATCCAAGACCAATCCGCCGAAATACGCCGTAGTCGATCTCCGTCTGGGGGATGGTACCGGCCTGGACGTTATCGAGGCAATCCGGCAACGGCGCGACGACACGCATATCGTGGTGCTGACCGGCTACGGCAATATCGCAACGGCAGTCACCGCGGTGAAGCTCGGTGCGCTCGATTATCTGGCCAAGCCCGCGGATGCCGACGACGTCTATGCGGCACTGACGCAGCGGCCAGGCGAAAAGGCCGAAGTGCCGGAAAATCCGATGTCGGCCGATCGGGTTCGCTGGGAGCATATCCAGCGCGTCTATGAAATGTGCGAACGCAATGTCTCCGAAACGGCCCGCCGCCTCAATATGCATCGCCGCACACTGCAACGCATTCTCGCCAAGCGCGCGCCGAAATAACCTTCATTCAGACGAAAAAGACTTGCCCGTCGCCCATTCGGCCAGCATCAGCCGCTGGGCGGCGGCGCGGGAGAAGTTCAGCGTCACCGACTTGCGCGTGGCCGGCGGCAGGCGATGTTCCGGCGCTTCGCGGATCATGTGCGCGCCGTAGCCATCCGACAGGAAAAGCCCGCAGTCTTCCGGAAAGATATCGAGCGGCACGTCCTTATGCGTCGCGAAGAACAGGCGATCGCAGTGCAGGCGGTAATCCGGCCATTTGCGGTCGACGCGAAAATCCTCGATCGAGGATTTGATCTCGATGATCCAGATCTCGCCTTTTTCGGACAGCGTGATGAGGTCGGCGCGACGGCCGCTGGCGAGCGGCAGTTCCGGCAAGACGGCATGGCGCATCTCGTGCAGTAATAGTTGCACGCCCCTGCGTACAAGCATCGCCCGTTCTGACTGGCGGCCATCTATTAACGGATTGTTATTGTAAACGCTCAAAATCGTCATGAATTGCCTCGGGGACCGAACAAGCGTTGTTGCAAAAAAACCATGTCCCTTTAATTTGCGCAGCGGAGCTATTTTTGTCGCCCCACACCAGCTTGCAAAGCTAAATTTAATAGAAAATAAACCGTAGTCAAAGATGGTTGATACCATCCCATTCCCTGTCACAACTCACCAAGAGACTTCCATGCGCATCCGCAATGCTATGACCGCACTCGGCCTTGTCGCAACGCTTGCCACGGCTGGTTATGCCACCACTGCCGCAGCCACGCCGACCGCTACCGCCAACTCCGCCTCCGACACCGTGAAGACGTTCGACAATGATTACGGCGTCACGAGCGACAACGGCTTCCAACTGCCGGCGATCCCGATCCAGAAGGTGAAGCCGCAGTTCCGCCGCCAGATCGTCTCTTTCAAGTCTGACGAAGCTGCGGGCACGATCATCGTCAACACCCGCGAGCGCCATCTCTATTACATCCTGGGCAACAACGAAGCCATGCGCTACGGCATCGGCGTCGGCAAGCAGGGCTTTGCATGGTCGGGCACGGCATATGTTGCCTGGAAGCAGGAATGGCCGAGCTGGCATCCGCCGAAGGAAATGGCGGTCCGCCGTCCGGAAATCGCCAAGTACGTCGATGACGGCATGAACCCGGGCCTCGAAAATCCGCTCGGCGCCCGCGCCATGTATCTCTACAACGAGAAGGGCCAGGATACGCTGTTCCGCCTGCACGGCACGCCGGAATGGGCTTCGATCGGCACTGCCGCTTCCTCGGGCTGCATCCGCCTGATGAACCAGGACGTCATCGACCTTTACAACCGCGTTCTGCCGGGTCACAGCACCAAGGTCGTCGTGATCCAGTAATCGCTGGTATTATTTAGAATTCAAAAGGCCGCTGGATCGTTGTCCGGCGGCCTTTTTGTTTGGGGTCGATGCTAACCGCCCCGCCCACCCTCGTGGTTCGAGACGGCCCTGCAGGCCTCCGCGCCATGAGGACTGATCTCTTTCCCCAGCCGCAAGACTCTCTCCACCTCGTCCTGAGGCGGCTTGACACTGGAGCGTCAGCGCAAGCGACAAGGCCTCGGAGGATCGGGGCGGCCTCTGGTCGAGAGAAGGGTCACCCCGCCTGCTTCGCCTTCAGTTCGATACGGCGGCGGTGGAGGACCGGTTCGGTGTAGCCGTTGGGCTGCTCACGGCCTTTGAGGACGAGATCAAGTGCCGCCTGGAAGGCGACCGAGCCATCGAAATTGCCGGCCATTGGCATGTAGAGCGGATCGCCGGCGTTCTGCTGGTCAACGACGGCGGCCATGCGCTTCATGGTCTCGACGATCTGCGCTTCGGTAATGACCTTGTGATGCAGCCAGTTGGCCATGTGTTGCGCGGAGATGCGCAGCGTGGCGCGATCCTCCATCAGACCGATATTATTGATATCGGGCACCTTGGAGCAGCCGACGCCCTGATCGACCCAGCGAACGACGTAGCCGAGGATCCCCTGGCAATTATTGTCGATCTCGCGCTGGATTTCTTCCGGCGTCCAGTTCGGGCGAGGCGCGACCGGCACGGAGAGAATATCGGAAAGCTTGGCGCGGGCGCGGCTCTTCAGGCCCTGCTGGACCTCGGCGACGTTGACACGATGATAGTGAGTCGCATGCAGCGTGGCGGCCGTCGGTGACGGCACCCAGGCGGTATTGGCGCCGGCCTTCGGATGCGCGATCTTCTGCTCCAGCATCGCCGCCATCAGATCGGGCATGGCCCACATGCCCTTGCCGATCTGCGCGTGACCGGAGAGGCCGCATTCCAGGCCGATATCGACATTCCAGTTTTCGTAAGCCGCGATCCAGGCGGCCTGCTTCATGTCGCCCTTGCGGATCATCGGGCCGGCTTCCATCGAGGTATGGATTTCATCGCCGGTGCGATCGAGGAAGCCGGTGTTGATGAAGACGACTCGTTCGCTAGCGGCGCGGATCGCCTCCTTGAGGTTGACCGTGGTGCGGCGCTCCTCGTCCATGATACCCATCTTGATGATGTTGCGCGGCATGCCGAGCACATCCTCGACGCGCGAGAAGATCTCGACGGCAAAAGCCACTTCCTCCGGCCCATGCATCTTCGGCTTGACGACATACATGGAGCCGGCGCGGGAATTCTTGCGGCGGCCATTCGGACCGATATCGTAGAAGGCGATCAGGCCGGTGATCATGGCATCCATGATACCCTCGGGCACTTCATGGCCGTCCCGGTCGAGGATCGCCGGATTGGTCATCAGGTGGCCGACATTGCGCACCAGCATCAGCGAGCGGCAATGCAGCTCGAAGTTCGAGCCGTCGGGCGCGGTGTAGGTCACATCCGGATTGAGATGGCGGGTAAAGGTCTTGCCGCCTTTGGAGACTTCTTCCGTCAGGTCACCCTTCATCAGGCCGAGCCAATTGCGATAGACCTCGGCCTTGTCCTCGGCATCGACGGCAGCGATCGAATCTTCGCAGTCCATGATCGCAGTGATCGCCGATTCCAGCCGGACGTCGGAAATAGCAGCCGGATCGGCCTTGCCGATATCGGTACCGGCATCGATGACGATCTCGATGTGAATGCCGTTATTCTTGAGCAGAATATGCGAGGGAGCGCCGACATCGCCGAGATAACCGGCGAAATGCCCAGCATCGGCAAGAGCGACGGCACCTTTCTTCGTTTCGATAACCAATGCACCGCCCTTGACGGCAAAACCGATGACATCCTTCCAGCTCGCACTGGAAAGCGGTGCGGCGGTATCGAGAAAATCCCGCACCCAGGCGATGACCTTCTCGCCGCGCTTCGGATTATAGCCTCTGCCCTTCTCGGCACCATCCGCCTCGGGGATCGCGTCGGTGCCATAGAGCGCATCATAGAGCGAGCCCCAGCGCGCATTGGCGGCGTTCAGCGCATAACGGGCGTTCATGACGGGAACGACGAGCTGCGGGCCGGCGACGGAGGCGATTTCAGGGTCGACATTGGCGGTCGAGACCGAGAAGGCCGGGCCTTCCGGAATGATATAGCCGATCTCACGCAGAAAGGCTTCGTAGGCGGCCATGTCCACGGGCGCGCCGTTCTTGCGGTACCAATCGTCCAGGGCAGCCTGCATACGGTCGCGCTTGGCGAGCAGATCACGGTTCTTCGGAGCAAGGTCGTGCACGATCGCCGAGAAGCCGGCAAAGAAGGTGTCCGGATCGACGCCGGAGCCCGGCAGAGCCTCCTTGACCAGGAAATCATAAAGCACCGGTTCGATCTGAAGCCCGTTCTTGTCAATGCGGCTCATACCATCACTCCTAAGGCCGTCCTACGGCTCAATTTTAACATGCTGCCAGTTTGCGGGCGGTTACGCTCTCCGTCAATTTGGCAATAGTTCGAAAGATTTGTGCTCTTTTAGAAATAATCAATCCGCAGCGATGCGCGGACGGCCGCTGGCGGTGGCGATGAAGCGGGCCTCCACCAGCTTGCGACTGCCCTCGATTTCCGGCGCATCGATCTGTTCGTCCATGACGATGACGGGATCGGCGGCACCATTCAGCCGCGCCTGCGCCATCGCCACCTCGATTGCCCGTTCCCGTGCCACAGAAAAGGTCTTCTGTTCGTCGGTGAAACGCATTGTCTCGCCCGCCCCGTTCAGCACATAGATGCCATCCTCGGGCATGGTGACGAACACCGTGGCGGTGGCGCGAACCTGACCGACGACGGCACCGATTGCGTTGGCCACATCCGAATCAGCGGGAATGGCGCTCTCGCTTGCCAGCATTGCGGCGATGGCGGGGTAATAGACGGGAGCGGAAGCGCCGAGACCGACCAGGGGACGATCGAGCGAAACGGCAAACCGGGCGATGCCCGTTGCGCGGCGAAGAGCGCGGTCGATCGAGATCGATTTAGCCGGATCGAGATGGGTAACGCCATCCTCGGCGAGGCATGCGGCAAGGATGACATCGGCGGATTGCCGGGTCAGGCGATCGACGATCTTTTGCGCCAGTTCCTCCGCCGATGCGGCAAGCGGACGGCCGGAGCCGTCCTTCATCCGCATTGCCAGCGCCAGACCCAGCCGAGCCGCTTCCGCGTTCCATTGGTTTTGCCGGCCGAGCACATGCATGGCGTCTGAGGGCGTGAGACCACTGAGATGCACGAGGCCGCGGGCCACCAGACGGTCCAGGGTCGCTTTCAGCGATGTCGACGTCAGGAGCTGATCGAGCGCTAGGGGAACCGAGCCGATTTTATCGAACAGCGCCTGTTCCAACGGCTGCAGGCCGCTCGCCAAATGATCCGGTACGCCGGTGCGCACGGCAAAACGGCCGACGTGGCGGCCAAGATGCGGAGCGCGCAATTGCTGCTCCAGCACGCCAAGGACCGCTTGGCCATGCACATGCGCAACAAGGCTGAGCGGCAGCAAGCGGCGCGGCCCGAGTTCGAAGGCGGCGACGAGGCCGCGATCGTTGATCTTCACCTCGGAATCGCCACCAAGACCATAGGTGCGCATGGCGACCGCTTCGACCATGGTGCGATAGCCGCCGACCACGGCACCGTCGGCATCGAGCCGCGGCCGGCCGGCCTCCATGACGGCAACATCGGTGGTGGTGCCGCCGATGTCGGAGACCACGGCATCGTCGAGACCGGTGAGATAGCGCGCGCCGACAAGGCTCGCCGCCGGTCCGGAGAGGATCGTCTCGATCGGACGGAGCTTGGCTTCTGCGGCCGAGATCAGCGCGCCATCGCCGCGCACAACCATCATCGGTGCTTCGATGCCACGCTTGGCGAGAAATCCCTCGCAGGCGCCGACCAGGCGGTCGATCATCGACACCAGCCGGGCATTCAGAAGCGTCGTCAGCGCCCGGCGCGGGCCCCCGAGCTTGGAGGAGAGTTCATGGCTGCAGGTCACCGGCAGATGGGAAATCTCGCGGATGCAATCCCGCACCCGGATTTCATGAGCCGGATTCCGCACAGCGAAATAGCCGGCGATCGCGAAGGACGAGACACTCTTCGAAAGCTCCGGCAGCGCTTCTTCCAAAGCGGTCAGATCGAGCGGGTTCTCATTGCCATGGACGTTGTGCCCACCGGGCAGGAACAGCACCGGATCGGACCCCAGCGCCTCGGCCAAGCCGTCACGCTTCAGATCGTCGGGACCGAAACCGATCATTACCAGCCCGGCGCGGCCGCCCTGCCCTTCGACCAGCGCATTGGTGGCGAGCGTCGTCGACAGCGATACGAGGCCGATAGCGGAAACCGGGATGGCAGCCTTGGCGATGACCGCATCGACAGCACCAGCGATACCGACGGCCAAATCATGCCGCGTGGTCAGCGATTTCGCCTTGGCGATCACGCCATCGGCTTCGTGGAAGAGGACGGCATCGGTATAGGTTCCACCGGTATCGATGCCGAGCAGGAAATGAGATATCACGGATAAGTTTACCCTTGAGGAGATGAGTGAGGCGTAAGCGCGGAGCCTATCTCGCCCTTGGCGGGCGAGAAAGCAAAAACTTAGGATTAGGCGGGGGCTTGTCCCCGTCTAATTCTTAGTTTTTGCAAGAGCGGGGGTAGGTAGGGACGCACGGAATCTAGAAATTTGCCTGAACAAGAAACGGACCCCCTCTCTTGCAATTTCAATGGCTTAGAAATTGCGCTGAGCTTTTGAATATGTGGCACGTTCTCCGCCGCAATTCCTAAACCAGTGAAATTGCTTTCTCGCCGCCAGGGGCGAGATAGGCTTCCCCCTACCGCCTTGTTACCCGCATCGGCAGCCCGCCCTGCGGCTGCGTCGTCAGCTTCTGCACCGGCCAGGGATTGGTCTCGTCGGTGAGATCAAACCGGAACCGGTGCATCATGACGGCAAGGGCGATGACCGCTTCCTGCAGGGCGAAGGTGGCTCCGATGCAGACACGCGGGCCGGCGCCGAAGGGCAGGTACTGGAAGCGGTTGATCTTGCCGCGATTTTCCGGAAGGAAGCGTTCGGGCATGAAGGCGCGCGGCTTGTCCCAATAGAGCGCGTGACGATGCAGCGTCCACGGCATGATCAGCACGGTGATATCGGCCGGGATCTCGACGCGCTCCCCGCTTGGGCTTGTCCATTCGTCATCGGCAATCGAAGCGCGATTGATGGACGGCGCCGGCGGATAGAGGCGCATTGCCTCCTCGAAGGCGGCACGGACATTCGGCATCAGGTCGAGCCAGGCGACGGGCTCTGCGCCGGTCGCGAGCACCTGATCGATTTCCGCCTCCATGGCTTCGCGGATATGCGGCGTGTTGGCGACGCAGTAGATCGTCCAGGCCAGCGCTCTCGCGGTCGTCTCATGACCGGCGCCGATGAAGGTGAGGATATTGTCCTCGATCTCCTCCATGGTCAGGCCGTCGGGGCCAGCCTTTTCCAGCAGCAACGTCAGGAAATCGTCGGGAGCGCTGGCGCGATCCCTGCGCATCTTGTCGAGCCGAAGATCCATCGTCTTGCGAACGATGCCACGAAACTTGTCGAGCACCTTCTGGCCGCCGATGCGGGTCAGGCGCGGCACCCAGGAAGGCGCGCGCAGAAGGTCCATCGGATCGACGCGGCCCATGCGATGCAGAAGCTGATTGACGTCATCGGCGAAGTGGCCGCTTTCGGTGACGATCTCACCGGAAAACAGGGTATCGGCGAGGATGGCGAAGGTAAGCTCGGTCATATCGATGGCGATATCGAAGACCTTGCCGTCGCTGCCGGCCTCCTCGTATTTGCGAACATAGGCTTCGCTCTGGCTTAGCATCTGGCCGGCAAAGCCCTGGGCATGGCGCGGCGTGAAGACGGGGGCGACTGCCTTGCGCGAGCGCTTCCAGACCTGGCCTTCCGCGGTCAGCAGGCCATCGCGCAGGATGGGGCGGAGAATGAGCTGGCGGATCTCCGACATGCGGTAATTGGAGGCATTGTCGACCAGCACATGCTTGATCAGGCCGGGATCATTGACGATCAGCGTGTGCTCGCGAAAGAAGCGCGTCATGATCCACGGCAGTGTATAGGAAGGTTCGCCCCATAGTTCCAGCGGATTGCGCAGGATGGTGCGGATGATCGTCAGACGCGACGGCGGGACGGTGCGCGGCGTCGGGGCTGGCGGAGAGAAGGCTTCCGGGATCATGTCCATGAGATCCAATCTCCTCGAAAACCTTATTTTCCAGACAAGTCCCGAGTTTAGAGCAGCGACTTCAGATCGTCCAGCTTATCATTGATAAGCCAGCCATAGTAATTTTCCTCCGGCCAAACCGGCTGCGCCGCGCCCTTGTTCTTGGCGGCAAGTGCTGCAGCCCGCTGGCGGGAATTGCCGACATTATAGAGCGTCGCCGTGACGCCCGGATTACCCGAGATATCCATGCCGGCGATCGAACGGTAGTCATCGATCGACTTGCGGATCGAGGCGGCAACGAAGGCCAGCGACAAATCCGGGTCCATGATGGCCTTGTAGACGCTGCCCGCGTCCTTTTCATCCAGCTTCGGAATGCCGGACGTGCTGCTAACGAGATCGGAAAGCTCCAGCGCCGTCAGCGGATTGACCTGACCGAGGCCGAAGGTCTGGCCGGCATAAAAGGGCTGGAAGAATACGGCGCTGAAACGATTGTCCGGGAAGGATTTGCCACCGACCTTCTTGCCCCGGAAATCGCTTTCCCAGACATCTTCGCGGCAGGTCCAGAGGCCATAGGAGTCCCTTTTGGCCTTGCAGGCGTCGAATTGCGGGCGGGCGACGAAATCGTCGACGTCTTCGCCGTCATAGGCGAAGCGGAAGCTCTGGCCGGCATAGGAGGCGGCTTTGACGTAGTAGGACTGCAGGCCGTCGTAGGCGTCGACATTATAGGTATGTTCGCCGACCAGCGCGCCGATGATGTGGATCGGATCGATGCCGTAGGCGCGCGCCGTCGACTTGATCTTCGACATCAGCCGGGCATCGGTCGCCAGCAGTTCGTGAACCTTCTGGTATTTGCGCTCGAACGTGGAATTCGTGCCCTTGGTGCGGCGCACGGAGGCACCGGGGATCGGGGGCTGCTCGGCGTTGCGGTTGCCCGGCGGCACCATGGCCGCGGCGTCCGCATAGGCCGGAATCCAGGAGAGGCTGACAACCGCCAGAAGAAGGGTGATCAGAATGCGTCGCACGATGGCTGCCCTATCGAAGTTTCATCCGATGTTTCCATGCGGCTGCCTGACGGACAATCTTGGCCGAATAAAGCCATCGCACACAAAGAAACGGGCCCCTAACTAAAAAGTTAACGGCCCGCTGTCGAGTGATTAATATGTCAAGACGCAACTACTGGAGCATCTTATCCGCTCTTCGGGTATTCCACCGGAAAGCGGGATGCTCTCGAACTCCCTTAGAGAATGAAGCGCGACAGGTCGGTATTGGTGGCGAGATCGCCAACATGTTCACGCACATAGTCGGCATCGATGGTCACCGACACGCCAGCGCGATCCGAAGCATTGTAGGAGATATCGTCCAACACCCGCTCCATCACCGTCTGCAGGCGACGGGCGCCGATATTCTCGACGGTGGAGTTGAGGTGCACGGCGACATCGGCCAAAGCGTCGATCGCATCGTCCGTGAAGTCGAGCTTCAGGTTTTCCGTCTCCATCAACGCCTTGTACTGGCGGATGAGGCTGGCTTCCGGCTCCGTCAGGATGCGGCGGAAATCTTCCTTGCTAAGCGGCTTCAGTTCGACACGGATCGGCAGACGACCCTGCAATTCCGGCAGGAGATCCGAAGGCTTCGACACATGGAAGGCGCCAGAGGCGATGAAGAGGATGTGATCGGTCTTCACCGGACCGTATTTGGTCGCAACCGTGGTGCCTTCGACCAGCGGCAGCAGGTCGCGCTGCACGCCTTCGCGCGAAACGCCGGCGCCCATCCCGCCATCGCGGGCGGCGATCTTGTCGATCTCATCCAGGAAGACGATGCCGTCATTCTCGGCAGATTGCACCGCTTCGCGCTGGATCGCCTCATTGTCGATCAGCTTGTCGGATTCATCGCGGATCAGCTCCTTGTAGGAATCCTTCACCGTGGTACGCACCTTCTTGGTGCGGCCGCCCATGGCCTTTCCGAACATTTCGGACAGGTTGAGTACGCCGATATTGGCGCCGGGCATGCCGGGAATTTCGAAGCCGGGCATGCCGGAGCCACTGTCGGCGACTTCGATATCGATTTCCTTGTCGTCCAGTTGGCCCTCGCGCAGCTTCTTGCGGAAGCTGTCGCGCGTTGCCGGCGAGGCGGTTGCGCCGACCAGGGCGTCGAGCACCCGCTCTTCCGCGCTCATATGTGCCTTCGCCTGAACTTCAGCGCGCTTCTTTTCGCGCGCCAGGCCGATGCCGACTTCGACAAGATCGCGAACGATCTGTTCAACGTCGCGGCCGACATAGCCAACCTCGGTGAATTTCGTCGCTTCCACCTTGATGAAAGGGGCACCGGCGAGCTTGGCGAGGCGGCGGGAGATTTCCGTCTTGCCGACGCCCGTCGGGCCGATCATCAGGATGTTCTTGGGCATGACTTCGTCGCGCAGATCGGGCTCGAGCTGCTGGCGGCGCCAGCGGTTGCGCAGCGCAATCGCCACGGCGCGTTTGGCCTCATGCTGGCCGACAATATAGCGGTCGAGTTCGGAAACGATCTCGCGGGGGGAAAAAGTGGTCATTTCGTGTGCTTCCCGTCAGGGCTAGGAACAATCAAGAGAGGAATTAGGACTCGGAGTCGAGCGTTTCGACCACCACGTTGTGATTGGTATAGACGCAGATGTCGGCGGCGATGTCGAGCGCGCGGCGGGCGACGTCCTCGGCCGATTTGTCCGTATCCATCAGAGCGCGGGCGGCGGCGAGCGCAAAATTGCCACCGGAGCCGATTGCCATGGCGCCGTGTTCCGGCTCGAGCACATCGCCGTTGCCGGTGACGGCGAGCGTCACTTGCTTGTCGGCGACCAGCATCATCGCTTCGAGATTGCGCAGATATTTGTCCGTGCGCCAGTCCTTGGCGAGTTCGACGGCGGCGCGCATCAGCTGGCCGGGATATTGTTCGAGCTTCTTTTCAAGCCGCTCGAGGAGCGTAAAGGCATCGGCGGTCGCGCCGGCGAAACCGGCGATCACATCACCCTTGCCGATGCGGCGAACCTTGCGGGCATTGCCCTTCATCACGGTCTGGCCAAGGCTCACCTGGCCATCGCCGGCCATCACTACCTTGCCGCCCTTGCGAATAGTCACAATTGTCGTCATCTAAACACCTGTTTGCCCCCATTTTGGCGGGCTTTCTGCCGGGCCGCGTTTCAGCCCCGTCAGCACCTATGTAAGAGGGCTTTTTGCGATTGCAAATGGCCGCTATTTCGGAATGATGCATGTAAGCCGGCTAGATAAGTCAATACCGACTTAACTTCTGGATATTTGCGGATGTGCCTGATAAGGAACGGCCGTCAATCCCGATGGAGCAGCCCATGGCAGAGACCGTAGCGAGCCGCACGGCAACCGTTTCCCGCAAGACCAACGAGACCTCGGTCTCGGTGTCCGTCAATATCGACGGCAGCGGCAAGTCGACCATTTCGACCGGCGTCGGTTTCTTCGACCATATGCTGGAGCAGCTTTCGCGACATTCGCTGATCGACATGGAGATCGACACCAAGGGTGACCTGCATGTCGACGACCACCATGCGGTCGAGGATACCGGCATCGCCATCGGCCAGGCCATTGCCAAGGCGCTGGGCGACCGGCGCGGCATTACGCGCTATGCATCGATCGATCTCGCCATGGACGAAACAATGACGAAGGCGGCCGTCGATCTGTCCGGCCGGCCCTTCCTCGTCTGGAACGTCGCCTTCAGCACCCCGAAGATCGGCGCATTCGATACCGAACTGGTGCGTGAATTCTTCCAGGCGCTCGCGCAGAATGCCGGCATCACGCTGCATATCCTCAACCACTATGGCGCCAACAATCACCATATTGCCGAGACATGCTTCAAGGCCGTTGCCCGCGCGCTGCGCACGGCAACCGAGATTGATCCGCGGCAGGCAGGCCGCGTGCCCTCGACGAAGGGCACCCTCGCCTGAGCCCCATCATGGGGAAAGTGAAGAGATGGCAAGCTATTTGATTTTGACGCCACCCGGAGGACCGGACAAAAACCAGGCGAGAACGCGCTTCATCCGCGACGGCTTTTCCTGGACGGCGTTTCTGTTTCCGACGTTGTGGATGCTTTTTCATCGGCTGTGGCTGCTGGCGATCGCTGCCTTTCTGCTGGAGGGCATTGCCTGGGAATTGATCAGCCGGCCGGGATTTTTCGCCGCGGGCATCGCAATTCTACTCGGCCTGCGCATCCTCGCTGCGCTCGAAGGCAGCCATGCCGCCTACCGGAACCTCATTGCGGGCGGCTGGAAAACGGAAGGGCTGGTTTCGGCTCCCAATCTGGCGACGGCTGAGGAGATCCATTTCTCCGAAATCGAGCCGAAAGCCGAGGAGAATATTTGCTCGAACAATTGGGATATTCCTTCCTCTCCGAATACTGGCTCAAGCCAGGGCGGACCGAGCTTCGGTCTTCCCGGCTATGATGGAGGACGCTGACCATGCGCGTCGCGATTATCGACTACGGCTCAGGCAACCTGCGCTCGGCCACCAAGGCCTTCGAACGCGCGGCCCGCGAAGCCGGTATCGACACCGAAATCGATCTGACAGACGATGCCGAGCGCGTCGCCACTGCCGATCGCATCGTGCTTCCCGGCGTCGGCGCCTATGCCGACTGCCGCCGCGGGCTCGACGCCGTTTCCGGCATGGCCGATGCGGTGATCGATGTCGTGGAACACAAGGGCCGCCCCTTCCTCGGCATCTGCGTCGGCATGCAGCTCATGTCGTCGCGCGGGCTGGAAAAGACGATCACGCAGGGGTTCGGCTGGATCAAGGGCGACGTCAAGGAGATGACGCCGGATGATCCGACGCTGAAAATCCCGCAGATCGGTTGGAACACGCTGGATCTTCGGCACCCGCATCCCCTCTTCGACGGCATTCCGACCGGACCGGACGGGCTGCACGCCTATTTCGTGCATTCCTACCATCTGGCGGCCGATCATGCTGACGACGTCATCGCCACGACCAGCTATGGCGGTGCGATGACCGCCTTCGTCGGCCGCGACAACATGGCCGGCTCGCAGTTCCATCCGGAAAAGAGCCAGAAGCTCGGCCTCGCCCTGATTGCCAATTTCCTGCGCTGGAAGCCCTGACGCTTCGCGCTTTGAGGACCAAAACATGATCCTTTTCCCCGCCATCGACCTCAAGGACGGCCAGTGCGTGCGCCTCAAGCTCGGCGATATGCAACAGGCGACCGTCTACAACCCCAATCCGGCCGCGCAAGCCAAGGCATTCGAGGATCAGGGCTTCGAGTGGCTGCATGTCGTCGACCTCAACGGCGCCTTTGCCGGCGAGACCGTCAATGGTGCGGCCGTCGACGCCATCCTCAAGGCGACGAAGAACCCGGTGCAGCTCGGCGGCGGCATCCGCACGCTCGACCATATCGAGAACTGGCTGTCGCGCGGGCTTGCTCGCGTCATCCTCGGCACGGTCGCCGTGCGCGATCCGGCGCTGGTGATCGAGGCTTGCAAAAAGTTTCCGGGCCGCGTCGCCGTTGGCATCGACGCCAAGGGCGGCAAGGTGGCGGTCGAGGGCTGGGCGGAAGCCTCCGAACTCGGCATCATCGAATTGGCGAAGAAATTCGAAGGCGCCGGCGTCGCGGCGATCATCTACACCGACATCGACCGCGACGGCATTCTGACCGGCATCAACTGGGCCTCGACACTGGACCTCGCCGAGGCTGTTTCCATCCCCGTCATCGCCTCCGGCGGCCTTGCTTCGCTGGACGATATCCGTCGCATGCTCGAACCGGACGCCCGTAAACTGGAAGGTGCGATTTCCGGCCGCGCGCTTTATGATGGCCGGATCGACCCGAGGGAAGCACTGGCCCTGATCAAGCAGGCCAAGGAGGCAGCGCAATGACCCTGAAAGCCCGCGTCATCCCCTGCCTTGACGTCAAGGACGGCCGCGTCGTCAAGGGCGTCAATTTCCTCAATCTCGTCGATGCCGGCGATCCCGTCGAAGCAGCCAAGGCTTACGACGCCGCTGGTGCCGACGAACTTTGCTTTCTCGACATCACCGCCTCTTCCGACAATCGCGAAACCATTTTCGACGTGGTGGCGCGCACCGCCGAACAATGCTTCATGCCGGTGACGGTCGGCGGCGGCGTCCGCACCATCGCCGATATCCGCAAGCTGCTGCTTTGCGGCGCTGACAAGGTCTCGATCAACTCGGCCGCCGTCAATAATCCGGATTTCGTTGCTGAAGCCGCCGACAAGTTCGGCAATCAATGCATCGTCGTCTCGATCGACGCCAAACGGCGGCGCACCGAGGCGCTCGGCGGCGACAATATGAGCGCCTGGGAGATCTATACACATGGCGGCCGCAACGCGACCGGTATCGACGCCGTCGATTTTGCCCGCAGGATGGTCGAGCGCGGCGCCGGCGAACTGCTCGTCACCTCCATGGACCGCGACGGCACTAAAGTCGGTTACGACCTAGAGCTGACGCGGGCGATCGCGGATGCCGTGCGCGTTCCTGTCATCGCTTCGGGCGGCGTCGGCGATCTCGACGATCTCGTTGCCGGCATCAAGGAAGGCCATGCGACGGCCGTGCTCGCCGCCTCGATTTTCCACTTCGGCACCTATTCGGTCGGCGAAGCGAAACACTATATGTCTCAGCATGGCATCGCCATGCGGCTCGATTAGGAAGGGATGGAACGGATGAGCGGATTTACCCTTTCCGACCTCGAAAAAATCGTCGCCGAGCGCTCCAAGGCGTCGCCGGAGGAATCCTGGACGGCGAAGCTTTTCGCCGCCGGTCAGCCGAAAGCGGCAAAGAAGCTGGGTGAAGAAGCAATCGAGGCCGTCATGGCGGCGGTGACCGGCGATCGCGACAACCTCACCTATGAGGCGGCCGATTTGCTTTATCACCTTATGGTCGTATTGAAGATAGCAGGCATTCCGTTGCAGAATGTCATGGGTGAGCTCGAAAGGCGCACCGCTCAATCCGGCCTTCAGGAGAAGGCCAGCCGGTAGAATGCGATGACGATAGCGACCCACACCCTGCCTCCGCACGAGACGCTCGATATATTTGAGGCGAAAGCCTATTCGCCCTACTATTTCTTTTCTTCGGACGAGTGGTCGAAATTCAGGGCCGATACACCGCTGACGTTGACCGCCGACGAGGTGACGCGGCTCCGCTCCATGGGCGACCCGATCGATCTCGATGAAGTCCGGCGCATCTACCTCTCGCTATCGCGCCTGCTGTCCTCGCATGTGGAATCCTCGCAGATCCTGTTCGAACAGCGCAATCGGTTCCTCAGTCTCTCGGATGTTGCCAAGACGCCCTTTGTCATCGGCATCGCCGGCTCCGTCGCCGTCGGCAAATCCACCACGGCCCGGATCCTGAAGGAATTGCTGCGCCGCTGGCCGTCGAGCCCGAAAGTGGATCTGATCACCACCGACGGCTTCCTGTTTCCGAATGCCGAATTGCAGCGCCGCAACCTGATGCAGCGCAAGGGCTTTCCGGAAAGCTACGATACCGCCGCCCTCCTGCGCTTCCTTTCGGCGATCAAGGCCGGACAGCCGGATGTCAAGGCGCCCTGCTATTCGCACCTCGTCTACGACGTGCTGCCGGACGAATATAAGACCGTCGACCGGCCGGATATCCTGATCTTCGAAGGCATCAACGTGCTGCAATCGCGGCACCTGCCGGCGGACGGCAAGATCGTGCCGATGGTGTCGGATTTCTTCGATTTCTCGATCTATATCGATGCCGATGAGCATCTGATCCACAACTGGTATGTCGCCCGCTTCATGAACCTGCGCGAAACCGCCTTCCGCGACCCCAACTCCTTCTTCCATCGCTACGCCTCGATCACCGAGGAAGAGGCAATCGCGACCGCCGAAGGGCTGTGGAAGAACATCAACCTGAAAAACCTGCGCCAAAACATCCTGCCGACCCGCCCTCGCGCCGACCTCATCCTTCAGAAGGGCAAGAACCATCTGATCGAACAGGTGGCGTTGAGGAAGCTTTAGAAGTTACGGATTCACCCGCCTCAAGGTCAGGTTTATCCGTCCGCCATTCTTCAGCAATGTCGACGTTGCCGGATAGATGCGGTCGACGCCGTGGAAGCAAAGCCTGCCTTCCCCACCGAGAACGACGATATCGCCGCTGGAAAGCTTGAAAGATAGCGTACGATCATTGCGGCTGAGGCCGCCGACGCGGAAGAGGCAGGTATTGCCGAGCGAGATCGAGAGCACGGGTGCCGCCAGATCCTGTTCGTCGCGATCCTGATGCAGGCCCATGCGGGCATCGTCATCGTAGAAATTGACCAGACACGCTTCCGGCGGCTTTTCATAGCCAGCTATATTGCTCCAAAGGTCGAACAGTTGCGGCGGTATGGCCGGCCAGGGCCTGCCGGTCACCGGGTGGGTCTGCTGGTAACGATAGCCGCGCTGCTTATCCGTCACCCAGCCAAGCGGCCCGCAATTGGTCATGCGCACGGACATTTCCTTGCCGGTGCCGGGCATGGCGGGTGTGTAGAGCGGCGCCTCCGCCACGACAGCGCGGATGGTCTCGACCAACGCTTCCTGGGTGGGGCGGTCGAGATAGCCGGGGAGATGACGAATTCCGTTGGGTAGGAGCATTTTTGTTTCCTGCGGTGGTGCTAGTCAGGTGAATGTACCATCGCCGCGCCTTGTGCATGGCCCCTCTCCCCGCCTTACGGGGCGAGGGAGCTTACCGTACCGAATCCGAACCCGTCACGAGTGGGGAGCTTCGCTGTTTCACACTGTCGTCCCTTCTCCCCGCAATGCGGGGAGAAGGTTAGGATGAGGGGCCAGGCACAGAGCTACGGCAACGCCGGACTCCCCTGACAAGCCTCATTTTACCCAATCAAACCAAAACGGCAGCCCGAAACCTATTCGCCGCCGGGCTTGCCTCGCATCTTCTTGACCTCTGAGCGGCCCGATTTTTCCTTCAGGCGCCGTTCGATCGAGCCTTTGGTCGGCTTGGTCTTCTTGCGTGGTGGCGGCGGCGGGGCGGCGGCTTCGAGAATCAGCTCTTTCAGCCGCTCGCGCGCATCCTCGCGATTGCGGTCCTGGCTGCGGAAGCGGCTGGCCTCGATCATCAATACACCGTCCTTAGAGACGCGCCGGCCGGCCAACCGGACGGCGTTGGCCTTGACGCGGTCATTCAGTGACGGCGAATTCGGAATATTGAAGAACAACTGAACGGCGGTCGCGACCTTGTTGACATTCTGCCCGCCAGGACCGCCCGCCAGAACGAATTGTTCCGTCAGTTCCCACCCGGCAATGGTGATCCGGTCGTTGATATAAAGCGCGTCGCTGGCCATGCGCGTCTATCCCATATTGGCGCGCAGTTGAAAACAGGCCGACGGCAAAATGAAACCCCGGCAGATAGACCGCCGGGGTTTCACGTGAGTCATTGCCTCCAGGCGGCGGATTATTCCGCGGCTACACGCAGGCCCGGGGCCGCATCGCGGACGTTGCCGTCGACATGGCTTTCGAACTTGGCGAAGTTGGAGACGAACATCTGCACCAGCTTGGCCGCCTGGGCGTCATAGGCCTGACCGTCGGCCCAGGTGGAGCGCGGATCGAGGATAGCGCTGTCGACGCCTTCGACGGCGACCGGAACCGCAAAACCGAAATTCGGGTCGATGCGGAACTCGACATTGTCGAGATCACCCTTCAAAGCGGCGGCCAGCAGGGCGCGCGTCGCCTTGATCGGCATGCGTCGGCCCGTGCCGTAGGCACCACCGGTCCAGCCGGTGTTGACGAGCCAGCAGCGCGCGCCGTGGCGGGCGATCAGATCCTTGAGCAGATTGCCGTATTCGGCCGGATGACGCGGCATGAAGGGGGCGCCGAAACAGGTCGAGAACGTGGCCTCCGGCTCGACGACACCCTTTTCCGTGCCGGCGACCTTGGCGGTGTAGCCGGAAAGGAAGTGGTACATCGCCTGTTCTGGCGTCAGCTTGGCGATCGGCGGCATGACGCCGAAAGCATCGGCCGTCAACATGATGATCGTTTCCGGATGGCCGGTCATGCCGGACTCCGAAGCATTCGGGATGAAATGTAGCGGATAGGCGCTACGGGTGTTCTCCGTCAGCGAACCGTCGTCGAGATCCGGGACGCCATGTTCATCAAGCACGACATTTTCGAGCACGGTGCCGAAGCGGCGGGTCGTGGCGTAGATTTCCGGCTCGGCTTCGGCCGACAGGCGAATGGTCTTGGCGTAGCAGCCGCCTTCGAAATTGAAGATGCCGTTTTCGCCCCAGCCATGCTCATCGTCGCCGATCAGCGTGCGCGTCGGGTCCGCCGAGAGCGTCGTCTTGCCGGTGCCCGACAGGCCGAAGAAGATCGCCGCATCGCCGTCCGGGCCGACATTGGCCGAGCAGTGCATCGGCATGACGCCGCGTTCCGGCAAGAGGTAATTCAGGACGGTGAAGACCGATTTCTTCATTTCACCGGCATAGGAGGTGCCACCGATCAGGACGATGCCGTTGACGAGATCGCAGGCGATCACCGTTTCCGTGCGGCAGCCATGGCGCTCCGGATCGGCACGGAAGCTCGGCAGATCGATGATCGTCAGCTTCGGTATGAAGCTTTCCAGCGCCGACCGTTCCGGACGAATGAGTAGGTTGCGGATGAACAGCGAGTGCCAGGCGAATTCGGTGACGACGCGCGTCGGCAGGGCGTAATCCAGATCGGCGCCGCCGATGAGATCCTGAACAAACAGATCCTTGCCGTGTACATGCGCCAGCATGTCCTTATGCAGCAGCGCGAAATGTTCCGGCGACATCGGCTTATTGTTGTCCCACCAGATCTGATCTTCGGTGGTCGCATTGCGGACGACGAACTTGTCCTTCGGCGAACGGCCGGTGTGTTGTCCGGTCAATGCTCTCAGCACGCCATGAGCAGTCAAATCGGCTTCCCGCCGACGAATCGCTTCCTCGTAAAGATGAGACTCCAGAAGGTTATAACGAACACTGGCGGCGGCTCCCAGGCCGATCGATTCGAGTTCGGTTACGGGATTACGGACGCCGAATTGCTCCATCGTTCTATTCCTCTACGTGGCCTCAGCCGTTAAAACTAAATAAAGCGTAGAGGTGTCTTTTTAAAAGCACAAGAGAGTACAGCGAAAAAAATCGAATGATATCATGTATTTAATCGATTTAAATAATTTTTGATATTTTTAAATCGTTTGAATGGGTGTCGCCGAGACGTTTCGTCACACAACCCTTGGTTAACTGTTTGTGAGTCCGGCAATCCGCCTCTTTATCTTTGCCACAATTTGTTCCACCTTTATCCCCATAAGCGCGCCAGGTTACCGCCAACGAGCTGGCAAGCCACCTGGGCTGGATTCCAAATCCGGGAGAGACGCGCACTGATGACGGAGACGAACACCATGTTGACAATCGCGCTCGTTGATGACGACCGCAATATCCTGACTTCCGTGTCGATTGCCTTGGAGGCCGAGGGATATAAGGTAGAGACCTATACGGACGGCGCTTCGGCGCTCGACGGTTTGCTTGCCCGGCCGCCGCAACTGGCGATCTTCGATATCAAGATGCCGCGCATGGATGGCATGGAGCTTTTGCGCCGCCTGCGGCAGAAGTCCGATCTGCCGGTGATCTTCCTGACCTCGAAGGATGAAGAGATCGATGAGCTCTTCGGCCTGAAGATGGGCGCCGACGACTTCATCACCAAGCCGTTCTCGCAGCGTCTGCTGGTCGAGCGCGTCAAGGCGGTACTCCGCCGCGCCTCCGCCCGTGAAGCCGCGAACGCGGCCAATAGCGGCACTGCCGCGAAGCCGGGCGCCGCACAGCAGGCCCGCTCGCTGGAGCGTGGACAGCTTGTCATGGACCAGGAACGCCATACTTGCACCTGGAAGGGCGAACCGGTGACGCTGACCGTCACGGAGTTCCTCATCCTGCATTCCCTGGCGCAGCGCCCTGGCGTCGTGAAAAGCCGCGATGCCTTGATGGACGCCGCCTATGACGAGCAGGTCTATGTCGACGACCGCACCATCGATAGCCACATCAAGCGGCTTCGCAAGAAATTCAAGATGGTCGATCTCGATTTTGATATGATCGAAACGCTGTATGGAGTCGGCTACCGCTTCCGCGAAGCGGCCTAGAGCCGGATGATTTTAGGTCGAATCGACCTGAAATCTGAATCTGCTCTGGAACCAAAGAATAGAGCGTGATGTCGTCCGAAAACCGCTTAGACTTTTCGGCATCATGCTCGGATAGCTCACTGGACCGTGCGGCGGACAATGGAATAAGAGCATGCGGACAGGATCGCCGATCCTGTTCTTCGAAAGGGCCGCTGGCTTGGCACAACTGGTGCAAGATAGGGATATCGACGACACGGAAAGCCCGAGCGACGTCAGAATCGCCCGCCGTCGGTGGACTCACCCTTTCACGCTGATCCGCCGCATCTTCGGCAATGCCGTCTTCTCGAGCCTGACGCGGCGCATCCTGTTCTTCAACCTCGCCGCCCTCGTCGTTCTCGTCGGCGGCATCCTCTATCTCAATCAGTTCCGCGAGGGCCTGATCGACGCCCGCGTCGAGAGCCTGCTGACGCAGGGCGAAATCATCGCCGGCGCCGTCTCGGCATCGGCTTCGGTCGATACCAACTCCATCACCATCGATCCGCAGAAGCTATTGGAACTCCAGGCGGGGCAGAGCATCACGCCCGTCCCGAACGATGAGGACCTGGAATTCCCGATCGATCCGGAGAAGGTGGCACCGGTGCTGACGCGACTGATTTCGCCGACGCGCACCCGCGCCCGCATCTTCGACGCCGACGCTAATTTGCTGCTCGACAGCCGCCATCTCTATTCGCGCGGTCAAGTGCTGCGCTACGATCTGCCGCCAGTGGACGACGCGGCGCAGAGCTGGTCGGACTGGTTCAGCGGCCTGCTCAACAAGATGCTGCAGCCGGGCAACCTGCCGGTTTACAAGGAAGCGCCCGGCGGTGACGGTTCGATCTATCCGGAAGTGATGAATGCGCTGACCGGCGTGCGCGGCGCCGTGGTGCGCACCACAGAAAAAGGCGAGCTGATCGTCTCGGTCGCTGTGCCCATCCAGCGCTTCCGCGCCGTGCTCGGCGTGTTGCTGTTGTCGACGCAGGCCGGCGATATCGACAAGATCGTCCATGCCGAACGCCTGGCGATCATGCGCGTCTTCGGCGTCGCAACCCTGGTCAACGTCGTTCTGTCGCTGCTTTTGTCTTCGACCATCGCCAATCCGCTGCGCCGGCTTTCGGCGGCCGCCATTCGTGTGCGCCGCGGTGGGGCGAAGGAGCGTGAGGAAATTCCCGATTTCTCCGCCCGCCAGGACGAAATCGGCAACCTGTCGATCGCGCTGCGCGACATGACGTCAGCGCTCTATGACCGTATCGACGCGATCGAAAGTTTCGCCGCCGATGTCAGCCACGAGCTTAAGAACCCGCTGACATCGTTGCGCAGCGCCGTCGAGACGTTGCCGCTTGCCAAGAGCGACGAATCCAAGAAACGGCTGATGGATGTCATCCAGCACGACGTGCGCCGCCTCGACCGGCTGATCAGCGATATTTCCGATGCGTCCCGCCTCGATGCCGAACTTGCCCGCTCCGATGCGAGATCGCTCGATCTGGAAGTGCTGCTGCGCGACATGATCGATATTTCCCGACAGGTCGGGCATTCGAAGAAGGCGGTCGAGATAGACTATATCGTCGACCGCAAGCCGGGTGCGAAAACCAAGTTCACCATTGACGGCCACGACCTGCGTATCGGCCAGATCGTCACCAACCTCATTGAAAATGCTCGCTCCTTCGTCGCGAAGGACACCGGAAAAATCACGGTAAGGCTGACGCGCACGAGAACGCGTTGCGTCATATATGTCGAGGATAACGGGCCTGGCATCCAGGCGGAAAATATCGACCGCATTTTCGAGCGCTTCTATACCGACCGGCCGGAAGCGGAAGGTTTCGGGCAGAATTCCGGTTTGGGCCTGTCGATCAGCCGGCAGATCGCCGAGGCGCATGGCGGATCCCTGCGTGCTGAAAACATTGTCGATGGTGATGGCGCGGCGCTGCTCGGCGCCCGCTTCATCTTGTCGTTGCCGGCCGAAACACCGGCATGAGCAGCAAAGCGACCAATGTCCACGGGACAGCGATTGTCGTCGGCAAGACCGGCCTGCTGTTTCTGGGGCCATCTGGCAGCGGCAAGTCCTCGCTTGCCTTTGCCTGCCTTGCGGCTGCCAAGCCGCTTGGGTTCCCCGCCGCATTGGTCGCCGATGATCGGGTTTTCATCACCCAGCGTGATGGTGCCGTCATCGCCGAATGCCCGCCTTCTATCGCCGGCCTGATGGAGATCCGCTATACCGGCATCGTTCGGCTTCCCCATGTTTCCGAGGCTGAAATGCATTACGCCATACGCCCGGTCGATCCGGCGACGGCCGAGCGGCTTCCCCCAGAGGACGAAAAGGCCGATGTCACAGAATCCATTCGCCTGCCGCTGATCCGCCTGTCCGCAGCATCGGCGAATCCGCTCGCCGTGATTATGGCGAAAACCATCATCAGTTTGGGTTAATCGGCCATTTAGGCCCCCGCAGCCGCCCAAATATCATATTTTAAGCTTGCACTTCGTCTTTTCATAGCCAAGATGTCCCCCCACTGGTGGACGACATTGCTGCATTGCGGTAAGTGCCACCTGTTTGTGTGCGATGGGAGCAGTAATATCATGATCGGACTTGTGCTTGTCACTCATGGCAAGCTGGCTGAAGAGTTTCGGCATGCGGTAGAGCATGTCGTTGGTCCGCAGAAGTTCATAGAGACGGTATGCATTGGTCCCGAAGACGACATGGACAAGCGGCGGCAGGACATCCTGCAGGCGGTTGCCGGCGCCGACGATGGGCACGGGGTCATCATTCTTACCGATATGTTCGGCGGCACTCCTTCCAATCTCGCGATCTCGGTCATGAATAGCGGCCACACAGAGGTTATTGCCGGCGTCAATCTGCCGATGTTAATAAAGCTCGCGGGCGTTCGGGGCGACAACAACATGGAGAAGGCTCTGGTTGAAGCTTCCGAGGCCGGACGCAAATATATAAACGTGGCCAGCCGTGTACTCAGCGGCAAATGACGAGACAAACATCCCGCCTATGACGGAACTTTCCCGGGAACTTCTGATCATCAACAAACGCGGCCTGCATGCCCGCGCTTCCGCCAAATTCGTACAGACCGTCGAAGCCTATGACGCCACCATCACCGTCTCGAGGGACGGAACCACGGTGGGCGGCAACTCGATCATGGGCCTGATGATGCTTGCCGCAAGCCCCGGCTGCAGCGTGCTCGTCACCGCCAGCGGCATCCAGGCCGCCGAGGCACTCGATGCGCTGGATCGTCTGGTCGCCGACAAGTTCGGCGAAGAGATGTAATCTCCTCCCCGCTCCCCGCGGCTTCAAGCGCCGGAATGCGGATCGATGCTGTATGGGTGCACGGGGTAGCCGGGACCAATGGCATCTCGGACACGACCAGCCCAGGCGGCGATCGCCGGATAATCCGTCAGAGGAAAGCCGCAATCCGCGGCTCGGTGGCTGTAAGCATAGACCGCGATATCCGCGATCGAAAGATCATTCCCGACAAGAAACGAAAGACCGGCAAGGCTGCGTTCCATTGCCGTGAGAGCGCGGACTGCAGCTTCGCGCTTCCCCGAAACCATGCCCTGATTGCGCTCGATCCGCCCGGTCAGCGTCCAGAAGCGCAGTGAGCCGATGACCGGCTCGATATGGTATTGCTCGAAGAACAACCACTGCATGACCTTGGCGCGCTGGTAGCGGTCTGCGGGCAGAAAGGGCGTGCCCTCGGCAAGATAGGTGAGGATCGCATTCGATTCCGCGATCGCCCGTCCATCCTCCAGCTCGAGGACGGGAACCGCGCCCGCGGGATTGAGATCCAGGAAAGCGTCGGTATGGCTCTCGCCTTCGAAAATCGACACGAGATGGCTGGTATAGGGGATTTCGAGTAGCCCGAGCAGAACCCTGGCTTTCCAGCCGTTCTGCGATGGCAGGTAATCATGAAGCGTGAGCATGGCAGTTCCCTCGGCTGTGAAAAAGCCGAGTTTGCTCGCTACAGCCGACTGCGCAATCCGAATCTTGCGCTCCAATCGGACAGGTTGGCACGGCCTGGATATTTTACGGCCGAGACAGCAGCGCTAAAAATCGATGGATATAAAGACATAAAGACTTCTTTATATCAACATTGATTTCCAGCTTGAAGCCTGCTACAGGGCATCATCCCACACGCTGTCAGCGTGCAATTCTTGTTGCATTCGGCCGAGGCGTTCGCCTGTGGTCCGTTTGCATCGTTCAGGCTGGAGATCTTCATGAGCACTGAAAAGGACTACATCGTCGCGGATATCGGTCTTGCCGACTTCGGCCGCAAGGAAATCACGATCGCTGAAACCGAAATGCCGGGCCTGATGGCCTGCCGCGCCGAGTTCGGCGAAGCACAGCCGCTGAAGGGCGCGCGCATCACCGGCTCGCTGCACATGACGATCCAGACCGCCGTTCTCATCGAAACGCTGGTCGCACTCGGCGCAGAAGTCCGTTGGGCATCCTGCAACATCTTCTCGACCCAGGACCATGCCGCTGCTGCAATCGCCGCCTCCGGCGTTCCGGTCTTCGCCATCAAGGGCGAAAGCCTCGAAGACTACTGGACCTACACCGACAAGATCTTCCAGTGGACCGATGGCGGCGTTTCCAACATGATCCTCGACGATGGCGGCGACGCCACCATGTACATCCTGCTCGGCGCCCGCGCCGAAGCCGGTGAGGACGTGCTCTCCAATCCGCATTCGGAAGAAGAGGAAATCCTTTTCGCGCAGATCAAGAAGCGCCTCCAGGCATCGCCGGGCTGGTTCACCAAGCAGCGCGAAGCCATCAAGGGCGTCACCGAAGAAACGACCACCGGCGTTAACCGCCTGTACCAGCTCAGCCAGAAGGGCCTGCTGCCCTTCCCGGCGATCAACGTCAACGACAGCGTCACCAAGTCGAAGTTCGACAACAAGTACGGCTGCAAGGAATCGCTGGTCGACGGCATCCGCCGCGCTACCGACGTGATGATGGCCGGCAAGGTCGCCGTCGTCTGCGGCTATGGCGACGTCGGCAAGGGTTCGGCTGCTTCGCTTTCGGGCGCTGGCGCGCGCGTCAAGGTCACGGAAGTCGACCCGATCTGCGCTCTGCAGGCTGCCATGGACGGCTATGAAGTGGTTCAGCTCGAAGACGTCGTCTCCTCGGCCGACATCTTCATCACCACCACCGGCAACAAGGACGTCATCCGCATCGACCATATGCGCGCGATGAAGGACATGGCTATCGTCGGCAACATCGGCCACTTCGACAACGAGATCCAGGTTGCGGCGCTGCGTAACCTCAAGTGGACGAACATCAAGCCGCAGGTCGACATGATCGAGTTCGCCAAGGGCAACCGCATCATCCTGCTGTCGGAAGGTCGCCTGCTGAACCTCGGCAACGCCACCGGCCATCCGTCCTTCGTCATGTCGGCTTCTTTCACCAACCAGACGCTGGCACAGATCGAGCTCTTCACTAAGCCCGGCCAGTACCAGAACCAGGTCTACGTGCTGCCGAAGCACCTCGACGAGAAGGTTGCTCGCCTGCACCTCAGCAAGCTTGGCGTGAAATTGACGGAGCTTTCTGGAGAACAGGCTGCCTATATAGGCGTCACTCCGCAGGGCCCGTTCAAGTCTGACCACTACAGATACTGATCTTACGATCGATATCCACAATATCTTGTGGCCCCGGCATTGACAAATGCCGGGGCTTATTTTTTGGCCGGCTCCCTTCCCGACGATTCCCTTAGGCAGTATTGTTTTTAGACTTGATTCGTGACGAACCGGGCATGCCCGGAGCCATGAAAATGGGATGTCTTGTCGAGATGCGGCACAGCAGAGTCGGATGATTTTAGGTCGACACGACCTAAAATCTGAATCCGCTCTACAATCAAATAAGTAGAGCATGATGTCGTCCGAAAACCGCTTACATTTTCGGCATCATGCTCTGAAGGACGGAGACAGACCGCTTATGTCTGAAGGGAAAGACAACCTGCCTGAGCCAGCGATACCCCTAGCGGCGATCGCGCGGCGGCAGCAGGGCGGCGCATATATGCTTTTACCGCGGGCAAAGCGGCGGACGAATGCAGGCCGGTTGGCCTCATTGGCCCGCCTGCTGCGTTTCAGCGTTTTCGGCGGCATCGTCAGCGGCCTGGCGGGTCCTGTGCTGGCACAGACAAGCGCTGGCACGCCGGCTGCAGTCCGTCTCTTTACCTCCTCGGAAATGGTCATTTTTTCCGTCATCTTTGGCGTGATTTCAGCGGCGCTCCTGTCGACGGTATGGATGATCCGCCAGCGCGGCAACATGGAAAGCGAGAGCCGCGAAATCCGCACGGCGCTTTCGGACGCTAACCAGCGCATTTCGCAGTATCAGGCGCTGATCGCCGACAAGAACCGCCGGATCGTCATCTGGGACGGGCAGAACGCACGGCCGGAGCTGCTTGGCCAGCTTCCCGTCGAGACCGGTGCGCCGCAAGACAACGAATTCCTCGCTTTCGGCCGCTGGCTGAAATCCTGGTCCGCCGGAGAGCTGGACAAGGCGATCGATAAGCTGCGCGGCAGCGGCCAAAGCTTCGATATGGTGGTCGAGACGAACCGTGACGAGATCCTGGAAGCGCAGGGCCGCATATCCGGCGGCCGCGCCTTCGTCCGCTTCATCGCACTCAACAATCTACGCGCCGAACTGGCCGAGCTGAAGATCGAGCGCGACCGGCTGATGACCTCGATCTCCGCGTTCCAGAACCTGCTCGATGCCATCGACCTGCCCGTCTGGCGGCGCGATACCGAGGGCAAGCTGACCTGGGTCAACCAAGCCTATGGCGAGGCAGTCGAGGCCGTGTCGCCGGATGAAGCCATCCGCGAAGGCCGTGAGTTCCTGACGACCGTCGCACGCGAACGCATCCGCGCCTCCACCACGCCGGAATCGCCCTTTCACGACAAGATTTCCACCGTCGTCCATGGCAATCGCACCTTCTTCGATGTCATCGACGTCAAATCATCGGACGGTTCGGCAGGCATCGCTATCGACGTCTCTGAAGCGGAAGCGGTCCGCGCCGAGCTGGAGCGCACGTTGAAGAGCCATGCCGAGACGCTTGATCACCTGGCGACACCGGTCGCGATTTTCGATGGCGACCGGCGGCTGCAATTCTACAATCAGGCCTTCGTCCAGCTCTGGGAACTCGACATCGCCTTCCTCGAGAAGAAGCCTGATAATAGCGAGCTGTTGGATCGGCTGCGCGGTGCCAAGAAGCTGCCCGAGCAGCTGAACTGGAAGACTTGGAAAGACGGCGTCTTGTCCGTCTATCGCGCGCTCGACACGCAATCCGACCTCTGGCACCTGCCGAATGGTCAGATCCTCAGGGTTTTCGCCACCGCCCATCCCCAAGGCGGCGCTACATGGGTGTTCGAGAACCTGACCGAACAGGTCGATCTCGAAACGCGCTACAACACGCTGGTCAAGGTGCAGGGCGAGACCATCGACCATCTCTCCGAAGGCGTTGCCGTCTTTGGTCCCGATGGCCGCATCCGCCTCTCCAATCCGGCATTCCGCATCTTGTGGAACATCACCGAGGCCCAGGCCAAGCCGGACACGCATATCCAGGCGCTGGCCGAGGCCTGCGCGCCCTCCTACGACCGGCCGGACGGCTGGAAGCGCTTTGCGGAGCAAATCACCAGCTTCGACGACGAACGCCCGTCGTCGCAAGGCACGCTGGAGCTCTATTCCAACCTCGTCCTCGACTATGCGGTCATTCCGCTGCCGAACGCCCAGACCATGCTGACCTTCGTCAACAAGACGGACAGCGTACGGGCAGAGCGGGCACTGACGGAAAAGAACGAGGCGCTGCTGAAGGCCGACGAGCTGAAGAACGATTTCGTCCAGCATGTTTCCTACGAGCTGCGCTCGCCGCTGACCAACATCATCGGCTTTACCGATCTGTTGAAGACGCCGGGCATCGGGTCGCTGAACGACCGGCAGGCGGAGTATATCGATCATATCTCCACCTCGTCCTCGGTGCTGCTGACGCTGGTCAACGACATTCTCGATCTTGCGACCGTCGATGCCGGCATCATGCGGCTGAACTATTCCGAGATTGGATTGGACGACCTGCTCGACGAAGTATCGATGCAGATCGCCGATCGGCTGCAGGAAAGCGGCGTCACGCTGGAAATCACCGTGCCCGCCCACCTCGGTTCCGTTGTGGCGGATCAGCAGCGGCTGAAGCAGATATTGCTCAAGCTGCTGACCAATGCCGCCAATTTCGCGCCGGAAGGCTCGACGATCGAGCTCAGATGCGCGCGCGAAGGCACGGATTTCGTCTTCTCGGTCGCCGATAAGGGTCCGGGCATTCCGGAAGAGATCATGCGCACGGTGTTCAACCGCTTTGCCTCCAGCGGCAAGGGCGGCAAGCGCAGTGGCGCCGGCCTCGGTCTCTCCATCGTCGAAAGCTTCGTCAGCCTGCATGACGGCCAGGTCTCGATCGAAAGCCAGCCGGGCAAGGGAACCACGGTCACCTGCCGGATTCCCTCCGCCGAATTGCCGCACTCCGTCGCAGCAGAATGACAGCAGCGAACACCAGCATCTCCCTTTTCCTGGCAGACGACGCGGCAACCACTCGCTTGGGCGAGGATCTGGCGCTGGCGCTCAAGGCCGGCGATTGCCTGGCGCTGTCGGGTGATCTCGGCGCCGGCAAATCGTCGCTGGCGCGTGCCCTCCTGCGCGCCATGGCTGACGATGCCGAGCTGGACGTGCCAAGCCCGACCTTCACGCTCGTGCAATCCTACGAGCTGCGCATCCCGGTCTCGCATTTCGATCTCTATCGCTTAGGCGACCCGAGCGAACTCGACGAACTCGGCTTCGACGAGGCGCTGCAGACCGGCGTCTGCCTGGTGGAATGGCCGGAGATGGCCGAAGGCGAACTGCCGAAAGAACGTATCGATCTCAGACTCGAACATGAGGGCGAAGGCCGTCGAGCGACGATCACGGCGCCGGCCAAGCAATTCGCCCGCATCCAGCGCGTTCTGGCGATCCGCGCTTTCCTCGATGCACATGGCTATGCCGGCGCCGAGCGCCGTTTCCTGACGGGCGACGCTTCGCTGCGCGCCTATGAGTCCATCCATCCGCATGGCGGCGGCAAGCGCGTGATCCTGATGGATTGGCCGCGACTGCCAGAGGGACCGCCCGTGCTTGCCGGAAAGTCCTATCCGAAGGTCGCGCATCTCGCCTGGGACGCCTATCCGTTCGTGGCGATCGCCAATGTGCTGCGCGAAAACGGCTTTGCAGCGCCGGAGATCTTCGCGGCCGACTACGACCAGGGCATTCTGTTGATCGAGGATCTCGGCACCGATGGCGTGCTTAACGCAGAAGGCAAGCCGATTGCCGAACGCTATCGGGCAAGCGTCGCCTGCCTGGCGCATCTGCATAGCCTTGATATCCCGCAGGATATCCCGGTCACGCCGGATCATGTCCATCATATTCCGGATTTCGACCGGACGGCCATGACGATGGAAGCGCGGCTGCTCATCGACTGGCATCTGCCCTGGAAACGCGGCGCGCCGGCGAGCGATGAGGAACGGGCGGACTACCTGGCGATCTGGAACGGCCTGATCGATGAACTGGACGATACGGAAAAGAACCTGCTGCTGCGCGATTTCCACTCGCCGAACATCATCTGGCGAGCCAAGGAAAAAGACATCCAGCGAATCGGCCTCATCGATTTCCAGGACGCGATGATCGGGCCGACCGCCTACGACCTCGCCTCCATCGTTCAGGATGCGCGCGTTACCATCGAACGCGATCTGCACGATCAGTTGATGGCGGATTATCTATCGCTCCGGCATGCCCAAGGCGGTTTCGACGAAGCGAAGTTTTTGAAGAGCTGGGCGATCATGTCGGCGCAGCGCAATTGCAAGCTCGCCGGCCTCTGGGTGCGGCTGCTGCAGCGCGACAGCAAGCCCGGCTACATGAAGCATATGCCGCGCACGCTCGCCTATCTCGCCATCGCTTTCGAACACGAAACGCTCGTTCCCTTGCGCGAATGGTGTGCAAGGACTGGCATAGGCGGCGTCTAGCTGCCCGAGAGCGGCGACGGTTTTCCTCCGATGTGCTAAAGGAAGAAAGCTGAGCGAATCACAAATTCGAGACGAGATGACTATCAGACAAGCCATAGTATTGGCGGCGGGGCTTGGAACCCGCATGCGGCCAGTGACCGACACCATTCCGAAGCCGCTGGTAAAGATCGCGGGTAAGCCGATGATCGATTATGCGCTGGATGCGCTGGCCGAAGCCGGCGTGGAGCGAGCCGTCGTGAACGTCCATCACCATGCGGACCAGATGGAGGCGCATCTGCGCAGCTATCGCGGCCTTGAAATCCTGATATCCGACGAGCGGGAAGCTCTGATGAACAATGGCGGCGGCATCGTCAAAGGACTGAAGCTGCTAGACCGCGATCGGGTTTTCGTCATGAATGCCGACTTGTTCTGGATCGGTGAGAAGCCCGGTCACCCAACGAACCTCGAACAATTAGCCGGATTCTACGACGAGAAGCGTATGGACATGGCTATGCTGTGCGTCGAGCTGGAAAGAACCACAGGGCATAACGGCAAGAATGACTTCAGCATAGCTGACGACGGTCGCCTCACACGCTATCGCGACGCCCAGCACAACGGCGTCGTCTATGCCGGTGCCTTTGTCATGAACCCATCCCTTCTTGATGATGCGCCCAATGATGCCTTCAACATCAACATCTATTTCGACAAGGCGATCGCCAAGGGCCGGCTTTACGGCACGATGCTCGACGGCCATTGGCTGACCGTCGGCACGCCGGAGGCGATCGGCGAGGCGGAGGAAACGATCCGGACTTTCCGGGCGTTTGCGTGACGGATGACGGGCGGGCACCGGCAACGTATTCTGACGATCCCGGCAGGCCTGCCCTTTCTGAGGACCCTTGCCAGCGCGCTCTGCGACGGCCGGCTGACCGAGCACTTTCGCCACGATCCCGGCGATCCGCTATCGCTTGCCAAGGTCACCATCTTCCTGCCGACAAGGCGTGCCGCGCGCGTGCTGCGTTCGGAATTCGTCGATCTGCTCGGCGGTCGCTCCGCGATCCTGCCGGTGATCCGCCCGCTCGGCGAGACCGACGACGATAGCGGCTATTTCGAAGAGGCACTGCCCGCCACCGCCGATCTGGCGCAGCCGCTCGCCAATACCGCGCGGCTCCTGGAACTGGCGCGGCTGATCCTTGCCTGGCGTAACAGGCTGCCGCAGATCGTCCGTGACATTCATTCGGATTCGCCGCTCGTCGCTCCGGCAAGCCCGGCGGATGCCATCTGGTTGGCACGCAATCTGGCCGAACTTATCGATTCCATCGAGACCGAGGATCGCGACTGGGCCGATCTTGGCAATCTCAGCGCCGAAGACCATGCGCTTTGGTGGCAACTGACGGCCGAATTCCTGCAGATCGCCAGCGCCTTCTGGCCGGCACGGCTGGAAGAACTGGGCAAATCCTCGCCCGCCCGGCACCGCAATGCCATCCTGCGTGCCGAAGCGCAGCGGCTCGCCACGGTGCAGCATGCCGGACCGATCATCATCGCCGGTTCCACCGGTTCCGTGCCGGCAACGGCAGAGCTGATTGCCGCCGTCGCCTCGCTGCCGCAGGGCGTCATCGTGCTGCCGGGCCTCGATCTCACGATGCCGGAAGAGGATTGGCGGCTTGTGGCCCCGGAGACGAGCACCAGCGGAAGGGTCGATCCGACAACGCGCAGCCATTCGCAATATGGCCTGTCGCTGCTGTTGAAGCGGCTGCGCGTGGAACGAAGCGACGTGGAAACCGTCGCCGAAGCGCCGGAGAGCATGCAAATGCGCGCCGAGGTCCTGTCGCGCGCGTTGGCGCCGGCGAAAGCGACCAGCGGCTGGGGTGCATGGCAAAAAACACTGGCGCCGGACGCTATTGCACGAGCCTTCGCCGAGGTCGCGCTGATCGAGGCTACGAACGAGCGCGAGGAGGCCACGGCAATCGCCATCGCCTTGCGGCTCGCGCTGGAGAAACCGGGGCGCAACGGCGGCGAGAGCCAAGCGGCATTGATCACACCGGACCGCAACCTCGCGCGGCGGGTGACGGCGGAGCTCGCCCGCTTCGGCATCACCGCCGACGATTCGGCCGGCACGCCGCTTGCCGCCACGCCGCAAGGGGCGCTGCTGCAATTGCTGCTGGAGGCGACGCTTCGCCCGGGCGATCCCGTTGCTATCGTCTCGCTCATCAAGCATCCCCTCGCCCGTTTCGGCCTTGGCCCGGATGCGTTGCAGCTTGGCGTCGATGCGCTGGAAATCCTCGCCTTGAGAGGCGGCATCGCCGATGTCGATATCGGCACGCTGGAGTCCCTGCTCGACCGGCAGCTCACCGAACAGGCGATGGACCGTCATCCGCCGCAGTGGCGCAAATCCCTGTCCTCGGAAGCCGTAGGGCACGCACACGCGTTGGCTCGAAAGATCACTATGGCATGCGAGCCGCTGGCTTCCGCGCTATCGCCCTCATCCGCCGGACTTCCCACGCTGTCCGAATGGGCCGACCGGACGGGACGCGCCCTTGAGGCCGTTGCCGCTGATGAGCGTGGCAATCTGGCCGGACTCTGGTCCGGTGAGGCCGGCGATACGCTGGCGAGCTTACTGAAGGAGGTCATGGACACCGACGGCCAGCTCGAAGCGGATGGGCCGCAGTGGATCGATATCATGGCTGCGCTCTCCGCCGGTCAGGCAGTCAAGCCGCGGGCGCTGAGCCATCCTCGCCTATTCATCTTCGGTACGCTGGAAGCGCGCCTGCAAAGCGTCGATACGCTGATTCTCGGCGGGCTCAACGAGGGCTCCTGGCCGGGCCAGACCGCCAACAATCCCTTCATCTCCCGCACGATGAAGACCGAGATCGGCCTGGAGCCGCCGGAGCGCCGCATCGGTCAGCTCGCCCACGATTTTGAAATGGCGAACGGGACGCGCGACCTGATCTATTCGCGTGCACTGCGACAGGGCTCGACCCCGACGGTGGCGTCGCGATGGCTGCAGCGGCTGATGGCGCTGGGCGGCAAGACATTTGCCGGAGAATTGAAGGCGCGCGGAGATCAATACCGCCACTGGGCCGGCATGATCGACGAGGGCGAAAACCAGGCCCCGGCGGCAAGGCCCTCTCCGAAACCGCCGGCCGAGCTGCAGCCGAAAAGCTATTCCTTCAGCGAGGTTGGCCGCCTTCGCCGCGATCCCTATGCGATCTACGCCCGACGCGTCCTGCGGCTCGACCCGATCGCTCCCTTCAACCGCGATCCCGGCCCGGCGGAGCGCGGCACGCTCTATCACAAGATCATCGATCGCTTTATCCGTGAGGGTCATATCGCGGGAACACCGGATGCCTCGCTGGCTATGGATCGTATCGTCGCCGAGCTTTTCGATGCCGAACAACTGCCTGTTCATATCGACAGCGTCTGGCGGCCGCGTTTCCGCGAAGTGGCCCGCGCCTTCCTCGCCTGGGAAACGGAACGGCGACCGGAGATCCGCACGACGGCAACGGAAGTGCCGGCCGGCGTCGAGATCGAGCCGATCGGCATTCGCCTGACCGGCGTTGCCGACCGCATCGATTTCAAAGGCAGCAAAGCCGCCGATATCATCGACTACAAGACCGGCTATAATCCCTCCCCGGCGCAGGCCCGCGCGCTGCTCGATCCGCAATTGGCGCTGGAAGCCTATGCCCTCAAGGCTGGCGCTTTCCGCAATGTCGGCCCGCTCGTTCCGGAAAACCTGCTCTATGTCCGGCTGAGGCCTGGCGACCGCTTCAAGGTCGATCAGGTCAACAACGAACTTTCCGGCCGCGGCGGCAAGACGGAAACAAAGTCGGCTATGGATCTGGCCGAGGAGTCGATGGACCAGCTCGTCAAATTCGTCACCCTGCTACAATCCGGCGAAAAGGGCTTCTCGTCACGGCTGATCCCTGCCCAGCAATTCGAATATGGCGGCGACTACGATCACCTCGCCCGCGTCTCCGAATGGTCGACGGCGGAGACCGAGCAGGAGGGAGGCGGCGATGAATGAGCTTTCCAACGGCGAGCTGGCCGCCCTGCCCGACAGCGACGATCCCGGCGTCTGGATCGGCTGGACGACGGTGCAGCAATCCATTGCCTCCGATCCGGAACGATCCGCCTGGGTCTCGGCCAATGCCGGTTCCGGCAAGACGCATGTCCTGACGCAGCGCGTCATCCGCCTGTTGCTTGCCGGCGCGCGGCCGTCGGCCATTCTCTGCCTCACCTACACCAAGGCCGCCGCTTCCGAAATGTCGAACCGCGTCTTCGATCGGCTGGCCGCCTGGGCAACGTTGCCGGACGAAGAGCTGAAGGCGCGGATCGCCGAGATCGAAGGTGCGGAACCGGGTCTCTTGAAGCTTGCCGAGGCACGCCGCCTCTTTGCCAAGGCATTGGAGACGCCGGGCGGTCTGAAAATCCAGACGATTCACGCCTTCTGCGAGGCGCTGCTGCATCAATTCCCGCTGGAAGCCAATGTCGCCGGCCATTTCTCCGTTCTCGACGATCGGGCCGCGGCAACCCTGCTGGATGATGCCCGTCGATCGCTGCTGACGGCAACGCCGCAACATCCGAATGCCGAGCTTGCCGAGGCCTTCGCCTATGTGCTTGATCTCGGTGATGAATCAGGCTTGGAGACATTGCTTGGCGAGATCGTCGCCAACCGCAACGCTATCAGGCGCTTCACGGCGGAAGCCGAACGAAAGGGCGGCGTCGAGGCTGCGTTGCTCGCCCGGCTCGGTCTTTCTCCTGAGGATACGGAAGCCGGGATCGCGGAGCAATATTGGCCGCTGCCCGGCCTTTCCGGCTCGACGCTGGAGCTTTATCTCAGCCTTGCCGATCTGAAGGGCGGGGCTAAAGCTCAGGATATCGCCTACGGGCTACGCCTTGCCAAACGCGAGGCAAACCCGATCGCCCGCGCGGAGATCCTCGAAAAGGTCATGCTGACCGCCAAGGGCGAACCGAAGTCGGATAGCCAGTTTTTCGTCAAGGCGATGCTGGCGGATGCGCCTGAGCTGGCCGACGCCGTTGCCGCCGCCCGCGCCCATGTCGTCGCCTGTCGCGACCGGCTGAAGCTGATGCGAATGTATCGCGCCACACGGGCAGCGCTCACACTCGCCGACCGGCTGAACCGCGACTATGAGGAATTGAAGAAGCGGCGCAGCCAGCTCGATTTCGAAGACCTGATCACCCGCACCGCCGATCTCCTGACCAAGAAAGATGTCGGCCCCTGGATCCACTACAAGCTGGACCAGGGCATAGACCATATCCTCGTCGACGAGGCGCAGGACACTAGTCCTATCCAGTGGAGCGTCATCCAATCGCTGGCAGAAGACTTCTTCTCCGGCGAAAGCGCGCGCCCGACCCTCAGGACCATCTTCGCAGTCGGTGACGAAAAGCAGTCGATCTATTCCTTCCAGGGCGCGCGGCCCGAGCGGTTCTCCGAGGAAAGCGATCGCACGCGGAGGCGCGTGGATAGCAGCGGCCAGCAGTTTTCATCGATCCGCCTGCCGCTCTCCTTCCGTTCGACCGCCGATGTGCTGGCTGCCGTCGACCATGTCTTCACGGCGCCCGAGAACGCCCGCGGCCTCAGCGCCGCCGCCGAGCCGGTCGTGCACCGCTCCAGCCGCATCGGTCATCCTGGCGCCGTCGATCTCTGGGAGATGATTGCGCCGGAGCCACTGGCGAAGGAAGAAGACTGGACGGCTCCCTTCGATTCGGCGCCGGAAAGTGCGCCGGCGGCGATCCTGGCGCGGCGAATGGCTCAGACGATCGGCAACATCATTGGCCGCGAGACGATCATCGAGAAGGGAAAGGCCCGCTTCATCGAGGCCGGCGATATCCTTGTGCTGGTGCGCAAGCGCGACAGCTTCGTCAACGCGCTGACCCGAGCATTGAAGCGGCGCAACAATATCCCCGTCGCCGGTGCCGACCGTCTGGTGCTGACCAGCCACATTGCTATCCAGGACCTTTTGGCGCTTGGCCGTTTCCTGCTGCTGCCGGAAGACGATCTTTCGCTGGCGGCACTTTTGAAAAGCCCTCTGTTCGATCTCGGCGAAGACGATGTTTTCGCGGTCGCGGCCTATCGTGGCGATGATGAAAGCGTCTGGAGCCATCTGCAGAGATTCGCCGACGACGGCAATGAGCGCTTCCGCCATGCGGTCGACCGGCTGAAAACCTTCTTGGCACTGTCTAAAAGCCTGTCCGTGCATGACTTCTACGCGCGCGTTCTCGGCAGCTTCGGTGGCCGGCGGCAGTTCTTGGCGCGGCTCGGCACCGAAGTCAGCGACATCCTCGATGAATTCCTGACCTTCACACTGGACCACGAAACCTCCGGCCTGCCGGGCTTGCAATCCTTCATCTCGACGCTGGAGCTGGAAGCGCCGACCGTGAAGCGTGAGCAGGATAAGGGCCGCAACGAGGTGCGCATCATGACGGTGCATGCCTCCAAAGGCCTGGAAGCGCCGATCGTCTTCCTCGTCGATGGCGGCGGCAAAGCCTTTACCCATACGCATCTGCCCAAGCTGCGGCTGATCGAGACCGGCAAGGGCGAAATCCCGCTGCCCGTCTGGGTGCCGGTCAGCGCGCTCGCCAACTCGCTGACACAGGCCGATGCGACGAGGCTGCAAGCGCTAGCGGAGGAGGAATATCGCCGCCTGCTCTATGTCGGCATGACCCGGGCTGCCGATCGGCTGATCGTCTGCGGTTATCGCGGCATCCGCGAAAACGCCGATACATGGCATGCTATGATTTCCCGGACGCTGCGCCAGGATGGCGAGCGCTGCACCCCTGTCACCTTCTCCGGACCGGACGGCGAATGGCAGGGATTGAGCTGGCGGGTCACCCAAGTCGAGCGCAGTTTCGAGCATATGGAACAGGTGGAAGCGGCTGTGGACCGAGGAGCGTTGCCGGCGGGACTGTGCCGGCCGCTGCCGGCGCAGCGAAACCTGCCCAGACCGCTCAGCCCTTCCGGTGCCGGCACCATCATCGACGACGAGGCCGACAATCTGCTTGTCGCCTCACCCTTGTTCACCGAGAAGGCCAAATCGGATCGCTCCTTGGAGAAGGGGCGTTTCATTCACCGCATGCTGCAGACTTTGCCGGAGATCGCGCCGGCGGGTCGCGCCGATGCCGCGCGGCGCTATGCCGAGCGAGCCGCGCGCTTCTGGCCGCAGGCCGAACGCGAAGCGCTGATCGGCTCGGTGATGGCGCTGCTGTCGCACCCAGAGCTGCAGGGCGTTTTCAGCGCCCATGCCCAGGCCGAAGTCTCGATCATGGGCACGCTGACGCTCGCCGATCAGAACTACGCCGTCTCCGGCCGCATCGACCGGCTGACCGCACTCGACGACCGTGTGGTCATCCTCGACTACAAAACGAATCGCGTGCCGCCGCGTGTCGCCGAAGAGATTCCCTTCGCCCACCGCGCACAGCTTGCCATCTATCGCGAGATCCTTTCGCCGCTTTATCCCGGCAAACGCATCGATTGCGTGCTTGTCTATACCGAGAACGCCTCGATCCATACGCTCTCCCAAGAAGCGCTCGCATTGGCGCTTGCGGAGCTCAAAACAAAGTGAAATACCAAATATTGAAATTTGGGCACCGCACCATCACATATCTAGCAACCCGCAAATCCTGGTAAGGAGCAGCCTATGGCTACCGTTAAAGTCGATACCTCCAACTTCGCTGCCGAAGTCCTGCAGTCCGCAGAGCCTGTCGTCGTTGATTTCTGGGCCGAATGGTGCGGTCCGTGCAAGATGATCGCGCCTGCTCTCGAAGAGCTCGCTGTACAGTTCGAAGGCAAGGTGAAGGTCGCCAAGCTCAACATCGATGAAAACCCGGAACTGGCTGCCCAGTTCGGCGTTCGCTCGATCCCGACGCTTGCCATGTTCAAGGCCGGCGAAGTTGCCGACATCAAGGTTGGCGCCGCTCCCAAGACCGCCCTGCAGAGCTGGATTTCCAGCGCCGCTTGATCGGTATCGACTGAGAGAATGAAAAAGCCCGCTTCGTGCGGGCTTTTTGTTGGTCGGAGAACACAGACCATCCTCGCCCTTCGAGGCTTCGCACCTCAGGGTGAGGATGGAGCGGGCTCGTCGCAACGGCAACGCAGAGATGAATGATGAGCCCTAGTGCGGCTGGGCGAAAAGGTCAGCCCTCATGCCGAGGAGGCCCGCAGCGCTCGTCTCGAAGCACGAGGGCGGGTGGTTGATGACCACCTCACCGGAATCATTTTGGCGGTGTGCCGTTATCGGCAAGGACATCGCCGACGAGATAGAGCGAGCCGCCGATCAGAATGCGCGGCGCCGGCAAATCGGGCATGGCCAGCTCTCTGATTGCATCCAGCGCCTGACCGACGCTCGACATCGGCTCGGCCACCAAGCCGGCATCGTAGGCCGAGCCCGCCAGAACCACCGGGTCGATCATCGACTCGCTGCCGCGGATCGGTACGCAATAGACCTTTTCCGCCAAGCCGGTGAACGCCTTGAAATAACCGACGGGATCCTTGGTGTTGATCATGCCGGTGATCAGGAATAGCGGCCGCGGCTGACGCTCTTCGAAATTGGCCATGGCTTCGGCAATGACCTCGCCGGCGCCGGGATTGTGACCGCCATCGACCCAGATTTCCGCGCCTTGCGGCGCGTGCGGCAGCAAATTGCCCTCCGTCAACCGCTGCAGACGACCCGACCATTCGATCGACATCATCGCCTTTTCCATCATCACCTCGGTAACGATGAAGCCCGCGGCCTTGACGGCGCGGATGGCGGCGGCGGCATTGGCATATTGATGCCGGCCCAGCAGGCGCGGCAGCGGCAGGTCGGCGAGCCCGAACTCGTCCTGATAGACCAGCCGGCCATATTCCTCATGGGCGGAAAAATCCTGGCCGAAAACCGCGGTCGGGCAGCGCAGCCGCTCGGCCGTCGATATCAGCACGTCCAGGGCGGCATCATACTCCTGATGGCCGATGACGACCGGACGACCAGGTTTCATGATCCCCGCCTTCTCGGCGGCGATCAGCTCGACGCGGTCGCCAAGATAGGGCTGGTGATCGAGCGAGATCGGCATGATGACCGAAGCGGCCGGGTCGGAAATAACGTTGGTGGCGTCGAAACGGCCGCCGAGGCCGACTTCGATAATCGCGACATCTGCCGGATGCTCGGAAAACAGCATGAAAGTGGCCGCGGTCAGGATTTCGAAGACCGTGATCTTCTCGCCGGCATTGGCGTCGGCAATCCGCCGCAGCACATCGGCGAAGACCGCGTCGTCGACGAGCTTGCCGCGGCCGCCCTTGACGCCGATGCGATAACGCTCATGCCAATTGACGAGATGCGGCGAGGTATGGACATGCACGCTCAGGCCGCCGGCCTCGAGAAGCGCGCGGCAGAAGGCCGTCACCGAACCCTTACCGTTGGTGCCGGCGACATGGATCACCGGCGGCAACTTTTTTTGCGGATTGCCAAGAATGTCGAGCAGCCGGGTGACTCTGTCCAGCGAGAGATCGAAGCCTTTGGGATGCAGCCCCATCAGCTTGTCGATTTCCCGTGCCGCCTCGCTCATTGCGGATTGATCCATAGCCGTCATCCCGCACCCTCCGCCTTTCGGCCATTCCGTTTTAGGTCAGGCTCTCGCCACCATCGGCAGTGCTGCGCCGTTCAGGTCCTTGGCAGATACGTCATTCGCCGGCTTCTTGGTCAGTATCCTCAGCAGCGTTGCCAGGGTGTCGGGGATATCATGGCGCTTGACGACCATGTCGACCATACCGTGCTCAAGCAGATATTCCGAGGTCTGGAAGCCTTCTGGCAGCTTTTCGCGAATCGTCTGTTCGATGACGCGCTTGCCGGCAAAGCAGATTTCCGCACCCGGTTCCGCAAGATGGACATCGCCGAGCATGGCGTAGGAGGCCGTGACGCCGCCGGTCGTCGGATTGGTCAGCACGACGATATAGGGCTGACCGGCTTCCTTCAGCATGTCGACGGCGACCGTCGTGCGCGGCAACTGCATCAGGGACAAAATGCCTTCCTGCATGCGCGCACCGCCCGATGCAGGGAACATCACCAGCGGGCACTTTTCGGAAATGGCGCGTTCGAACGCCTTGACGATCGCTTCGCCTGCAGCGATGCCGAGCGAACCGCCCATGAAATTGAACTCATGCACGACAGCGACGAGCTTCAGGCCTTGAACCTTGCCGACGCCGGCAAGAATCGTGTCTTCCTGCTCGGTCTTGACGCGGCTGTCCTTCAGGCGGTCGGTATATTTCTTGGAATCGCGGAACTTCAGCGGGTCCTGCGCGACCTTCGGCTGCGACAGCGCTTCATATTCACCATTGTCGAAGAGATCGGCAAGGCGAGCCTTGGCCGGCATCTTCATATGAAAACCGGAAGCGGGAATGACCCACTTATTGTCTTCCAGATCCTTGTGGAAGACCATCTCGCCGGTCTCCGGGCACTTGATCCAGAGATTTTCCGGCACTTCGCGGCGGCCCAGCATGGAATTGATCCGCGGGCGGACGTAATTCGTGATCCAGTTCAATTCGAAAACTCCTGATCGACTGAATTAACCGATATGGGCATAGGCCGTTTCTTCAACCTGTTCCGGTCGAAGCTTCCGCCTATGTGGGAAAACTATTCGGCAGCAACAAGGCGCGCCGAACGCGTTCCCGTCGAGAGACCGCGCACCAGCGTCGCGACGGCCTGGATGGTGTCAGCGGTCGCCTTGCCATCCTTGGTCAGGCTGGTGGCGATCTGGTTGACGATGGCCGTGCCCACGACAACGCCATCGGCGGAAGCGCCGATCAGCTTGGCGTGCTCGGCCGTCTTGACGCCGAAGCCGACGCAGACCGGCAGGTCGGTATGCTGTTTGATGCGCTTGACGGCGCCGGAGACCAGCGACGGGTCCGGCAAAGCAGAGCCGGTGATGCCGTTCATCGAGACGTAGTAGACGAAGCCGGACGTATTGTTCAGCACGGTCGGCAGGCGCTTGTCGTCGGTGGTCGGCGTCGCGAGACGAATGAAATTGATGCCCTTGCGGATCGCCGGGATGCAGAGCTCGTCATCCATTTCCGGCGGCAGATCGACGACGATCAGGCCGTCGATCCCGGCGGCTAGCGCGTCGTCGAGGAATGTCTCGACGCCGTAGATATAGATCGGATTGTAGTAGCCCATCATCACGATCGGCGTATCGCCATCCGTCTTGCGGAAATCGGCGGCGAGCTGCAGCGTCTTCTTCAGCGTCTGCCCGGCCTTGAGGGCGCGCTGGCCGGCAAGCTGGATCGCCGGGCCATCGGCCATGGGGTCGGAGAAGGGCATGCCGAGTTCGATGACGTCGGCACCGGCTTTCGGCAGCGCCTTCATGATGCCGAGCGAGGTCTCGTAATCGGGATCGCCACCCATGAAATAGGTGACGAGTGCCGGGCGGCCTTCAGCCTTCAGAGCGGCAAAGCGTTTGTCCATACGTGCGGTCATGGTGTCTAACTCACATTCCCAGAATCTTGCCGACGGTGAAGATGTCCTTGTCGCCGCGGCCGGAGAGATTCATCAGGATGATCTCGTCCTTGCCCATCTTCGGCGCGCGCTTGATGACTTCGGCGAGCGCGTGGCTCGGCTCCAGCGCCGGGATGATGCCTTCGAGGCGCGTCAGGGTCTGGAAGGCTTCCAGCGCCTCGTGGTCCATGATCGGCACATATTCGACGCGGCCGATATCGTTCAGCCAGGAATGCTCCGGGCCGATGCCGGGATAGTCGAGGCCGGCCGAGATCGAATGTCCCTCTTTGATCTGGCCGTCGCCATCCTGCAGAAGATAGGTGCGATTGCCATGCAGCACGCCGGGCGAACCGGCGGTGATCGAAGCGCAATGCTCGTCACCTTGCAGGCCCTTGCCGCCGGCTTCGACGCCGACGATCTTGACGTCCTCGTCATCGAGGAAGGGATGGAAGATGCCGATCGCGTTCGAACCGCCGCCAACGGCAGCGACGACGAGATCCGGCAGGCGGCCCTCGGCCTCCAGCATTTGCTGCTTGGCTTCCGTGCCGATCACCGACTGGAAGTCGCGGACCATTTCCGGATAGGGATGCGGGCCGGCGGCCGTGCCGATCAGGTAATAGGTGTCGTCGACATTGGTGACCCAGTCGCGAAGGGCCTCGTTCATGGCGTCCTTCAGCGTGCCGCTGCCGGCGGTGACCGGAATCACCTCCGCGCCGAGCAGCTTCATGCGGAAAACGTTCGGCGCCTGACGCTCGACGTCGGTCGCGCCCATGTAGACAACGCAGGGGAAACCGAAGCGGGCGGCGACTGTCGCAGACGCAACGCCATGCTGGCCGGCACCGGTTTCGGCGATGATGCGGGTCTTGCCCATGCGCTTGGCGAGCAGGATCTGGCCGATGCAATTGTTGATCTTGTGCGAGCCGGTATGGTTCAGCTCTTCGCGCTTGAAATAGATCTTGGCGCCGCCAAGCTCGGCCGTCAGCCGTTCAGCGAAATAGAGCGGGCTCGGGCGGCCAATATAATGGGCGCCGAGCGATTTCAGCTCCGCCTGGAACGCAGGGTCATTCTTCGCCTTGTTCCATTCCTCCTGCAGATCCAGGATTAGCGGCATCAACGTTTCGGCCACGAAACGGCCGCCATAAATGCCGAAACGGCCGTCCTCATCGGGGCCGGCGCGGAAGGAATTCAGTTTTGGCGTCTGGTTCACTCTCTACTCCCTGCTGCCGGTTCCGGCAGACATGCTTCTGCAAAAGCGTCGAAAAACTGGTCGATCTTGTTCAGATCCTTCACGCCCGGCGCACTTTCAAGGGCGGAGGAAAGATCGATGCCCGTAGCCTTGGTGGATGCTAAGGCCTGAGCGACATTGTCCTTGTTGACGCCGCCCGACAGCATGTAATCCACCCGATCGTCGAGCCAGCTCATCAGGCTCCAATCGAAGGACATGCCGTTTCCGCCCGGCAGCTCGGAGCCGGCGGGCGGCTTGGCATCGAACAGGAAGCGGTCGGCAATGCCGATATAGGATTCCACCCGCTTCAGATCGTCGGCGGTGCGCACCGCCATGGCCTTCATGACCGGCACATTATAGACCGCTTTGATCGTCAGCACACGCTCCGGGCTTTCATTGCCATGGAGCTGCAGCATATCCGGACGCACCAGCGAGATGATCTCATCCAAATCGTCATTGCTGGGATTGACCGTCACGGCGACGATCTTTGCCTTGCCGCGCGCGCGTTCCGCCAACTGGCCGGCCACATCCGGCTCCACATAGCGCGGGCTCTTTTCAAAGAAGATGAAGCCGATATGGGTGGCGCCGCGCTCAAGAGCGCGATCTACCGCTTCCGGCGTCTTCAGGCCACAAATTTTGATATCGGGGTTCATGGCAGCGGAGTGACATGAAATTGCAAAAGAGTCGAGCCTAAAGGCAACGAACGCGGAATTTTACGCAGCTCGGCAGCGAAGCTCATCAATGGGCCTTTGACCAGCAATATAGCTGCTCCCAGCCGTTCGAACGCCACTGGTACCACGCTGCACGGAGGCGACGGCAGCGCCTGCCCATTTCGAACGATGAGCGCCGATGCAGCGGGAGACTATCGGCAACCAGAGCGATTGGTGCTATGACTCCCATGAGGCAAGACCACAGCGCAGCGGACGAACGTGCATGTCGACAGCAGTCGCCATTCTCGGCGGGGTCGGGCTGTTTCTGCTCGGCATGACCGTCATGACCGACGGCCTAAAGGCGCTGGCAGGCTCCGCTTTGCGCGTTGCCTTGGGCACTGCGGCGGCCACGCCACTCTCGGGTGCTTTCTGGGGTGCGATCGTCACGCTTCTCGTGCAGTCGTCGAGTGCGGTGACGATGACGACGATCGGCCTCGTCAATGCCGGCCTATTGACCTTTCCGCAGGGGCTTGGGATCGTTTTCGGCGCCAATGTCGGCACGACGGGAACGGGCTGGCTGGTGGCGCTGATCGGCGTGCGCGTCTCGCTTTCGACCTATGCGCTGCCGATGATCTTTATCGGCGCACTTGCCAAGCTACTGGGCGGCGGGCGGATCGCGGCGGCGGGCAGCGCGCTGGCGGGTTTCGCGCTGGTGCTTTATGGGCTGACGACGCTGCAGCAGGGCATGGGAGGTCTTGCGGAGAGCCTGCATCCCTCCGACCTGCCCGCAGTGCTCGGCGCACCGGGGGTTGGCTGGGGCGCGGGGTTCGTCGGGCTGATGGCGCTCATCGTCATCGGCTTGGCGATGACTGCGGTCATGCAATCCTCGACGGCGGCAATCGCCGTCACCATTGCGGCTTTCTACGCCGGAGCGGTCAGCTTGGAGCAGGGCGCAGCGCTTATCATCGGTCAAAATATCGGGACGGCGACGAGTTCCGCATTGGCGGCGCTCGGTGCCAGTACGACAGCCAAGCGTCTCGCCCTTGCCTATGTGCTGTTCAAGATCATCGCAGCGTTGATCGCGATCGTCGCCTTTCCGTTCACAGCCGCGCTGATGAACGGCTTCTCCACGTCGGTCGACGGAATGACGCTGCTTGCCGCCTATCATACAGCCTACAATGTGGTCGGCGTCGCGGCGCTCCTGCCGGCTACGCAATGGTTCGCCCGCATCGTCGAGCGCCTGCTACCCACAAAGCAGACAGGGCTGCAGCGCGCGCTCGATCCGAGCGTGCTCGCCAGTCCGGTGATCGCGGTCGAGACCGTGCGGCGTGTCCTGGCGGATATGCTCGCAACAAGCGCCGCTTCGGTTTCCGCGGCACTTTCGGGTGCCAAAGCAGGCCCCGCGGCGCAGGGCACTCCGGCAGGTGTCGCGCTTCGGGAAGTGCGGGATTTCCTCTCCGAATTGAAGGAGCCGCCCGAGACGGAGGCCGAACGGCTGCGCATGACGAGCACGCTGCACGCGCTCGATCACGCCTCGCGCCTTGTAGACGTTTTGGCAGAGGGCGAATTTCCCGATCTGCCGGCCGAAGCCACCCTTGATCGTCATGCCGCTGTGCTGTGCGCACGGGTCATGCGCGCGGCACAGACGGTCGGGCACTCGATCACCGCCGAATCCGCCCTCAGCGCGCAAGCCGCGCCCATTGGCTGGAGCATTTCGCCCGAGGTGATCACGGCGCTCTCTGAAGCAGAGGAGGCCGCAAGAGAGCTCAACGCTTTGAAACGGGACCATCGCGCCGCAACGCTTGCCTCCGTCGCACCGGGAAAGCTGGTCGCCACCGAAGCCTTCACGCGGATCGATACCGTCAGACGGCTCGACCGGATCGCACATCACGCCTGGCGGTCGGCAGCGCATCTTCTCGGGCATGGAGGGCCTGCGGACTAAGGTCCGGGCTCAATCAGGCCCACCAATTGCCGTGCAGCGCTATCAGTCGGGAAGCCTGCTGAACTTGCGAAGGTTCTTGTCGACGAAGGACTCCGGCAGGAAGCGGCGTATGAAGCGGACCTGCCCCGCTGCCTTTCCTGCGGTGTAGCGCCTCTTCGGCGATGCGGCGTTAGCGGCTTTGAGCACCATATCGGCAACCACTTCCGGCGCATCGCCCGTCCCAATAACGTTGCGCATCAGATCCTCCGCATTGGTGCGCGCTGTGTCGTATACCGGAAGCGGATGATCCGGTCGCGTCAGGTTCTCTTCGAAGGACGTGCGGGTGACGCCGGGCTCCACGAGCACGACGCGGATTCCCTGCGTGCGGACTTCGTGGTCAAGGGATTCGGAATAGCCCTCGACCGCGTGCTTGGTCGATGCATAGAGTGCGTTGTAGGGAGCGGGGATCAGCCCAAGGATGGAACTCATATTGATGATCCTGCCCTTTCGCTGACGTCTCATCACCGGAAGTATTGCATTGGTCATCCGCAGGACGCCGAAAAAGTTCACGTCGAACAGAGCCTTCGCCTGCGCCTCGGAGGATTCCTCTGCCGCGCCGAGCAATCCGATGCCGGCATTGTTGACAAGAAGATCGATCCGACCGGCGCGGGCCAATATCTCATCGACCGTCCTTTGCACCGAACCATCGTTGGTAACGTCGCATACCAGCATCGCAACGCCGTCCGGAGTATCCGGCATGGGCTTACGGCTGGTTCCGAATACCCGGTATCCAGCGCGTCGCAACGCGCGTGCAGTCACCAACCCGATACCGGAGGAAGCGCCCGTGACCAGGGCGACGCCGTTTTCTGTCTTGCTCATCAAGCTCTGCCTTTATTTTATCGTGGAACATTGATGAACGCTGGATTACTATCAAATCAGTAGTTAGTCACTATCAAAAAGATATCGACATGAAGAATCTTTCAAACCAACCATGTCTGATCGCCCGTAGCCTTGCATTGGTGGGCGATGCGTGGACCATGCTGATCATGCGGGATGCCCATGCGGGGCTCACTCGCTTCGACGAATTCCGCAAGAGCCTGGGTATTGCGCCGACAATGCTGACCGCTCGCCTCTCCGCGCTTACGGAACACGGGCTATTGGAGAAACGGCGCTACTCGGAACGACCGCCGCGCGATGAGTATGTGCTGACGGTCGCGGGCCAAGACTTCCTGCCGGTGCTATTTGCGATTGGGGCATGGGGGCGGAAGCATCGGTCTGTTGGTGGCGATGTGACACGCTTCTTTGACGCTGAGGCCGGTACCGAAATCGATCCCGTCACCATCGACCGCGCGACCGGCGCCCCGATCGGAACACGTCCCATCCGCGTTGCCATGCCTGAATGAACCTTAGCGCGAGAGACAACGTCGTCGCGTGCGGAAATTCAGGCGCCTTCGGTAAGTTCGGGCGTGCTACTCAATCGAAGTCGATGGCGTGTAGCTGGCTGCCATGACGCTTCAGCCAGGCCTTGGCTTCGTCCATGTCCGGGCAGAGCTTGCGGCAGAGCGCCCAGAAGCGCGGGCCGTGGTTCATTTCCCGTAAGTGCGCAACTTCATGTGCAGCGAGATAGTCGATCACCAGCGGCGGCGCCATGACGATGCGCCAGGAGAAGCTCAGATTTCCCCCCGAGGAGCAGGAACCCCAGCGGCTGCGGGTATCCTTCATACTGATGGAGGAGACGGTCGCGCGGATCGCTTTCGCATGCACCGCCACCAGCTTTTCCAGATCGGCACGGGCCTCCTTCTTGAGGAAGGTCGCGATGCGGCGGGTGGCATGTTCCGGCAGGCCGCTGACGCGCAGCACCGGCACGCCGTCGGCGATGACCGCCTCGGTCAGGCCGCGCAGGCTGCCGGTGTGCTCGATCCGATGACGGATGCCGCGCAGGAGGATTTCGCTGCCGCTCTGAAGATTTCCCTGTGTGGAGAATTTCGCAAGCTTGGTCAGCAACCAGCCCTGATGCCGGTCGAGGAAGGCATTGACCTCACGGGCCGCCAGGCCGCGCGGAATGGTCATCTTCAGCGCCCGCCCACCGGGCTCGATCCTAAGCGTGATCCGCGTCGCCCGTTCATGCTGGCGGATCGTCAGTGGCATCAGCCTACCGGCCACGTCCAACGTGCGCGTTTCCGGCGCGGGCGGCTTGGGAACAGGTCGGCGGGATCTGGACGAAAGCGGAAACATGAAAGCAGTTTTATACGATTCGCGTGGGTTTCTGGCAAAGAAAAACCGGCATCGCCGGATGCCGGTTCTGACTGGAAAAGCTGTTGCAATTACGGCGTCTTAAATTCGGAAGCCGGGCCGTTCTCATCATTGCGCTTGACGTTGTTGCGGTCGCGCATGAAACGGTCGAACTCTTCCTGATCCTTGGCGCGTCGGAGTTCGCGGACATAGGTGTCGAACTCGGCGCGCATTTCATCGAGTTTGCGGCGCTCCTCTTCGAGGCGCTCCAGCTCTGCCCGCCGCCAATCGTCGAAGGCGACATTGCCGGTGGAGAAATGCTGGCGATAACGACCGCGGTGGCGGCCGCAGCCGGCAAACATGCCGTCGGCCCTCTGGTTCACATCCCGTTTGAAATCTCTCAGGCGTTCGCCGAAGAGAATATAGGCAAGCATGGCGAGACCCAGAGGCCAGAAGACCACGAAGCCAAGTATCATCAGGGCAATGGTAGCCGGAGTCCAATCCGGGCGAAGCAATGCTGACTGGTGGTTCATCGTGAGGTATCCTCGCAGTAGAGCGGCCCGGCCACATGCCGAACCGCTGGAATCGAGATGGTAACCTCTTCGTGAGCCTTCAATGCCTTTTAGCCGGAAAATCGGACAAGCCTTTGAATCCGGCCCAATAATTCAACAAAAGCTAATTCTTTGCAATTTCAGGCGGATTTTCCGCCCTTGATCACACGTTTGACGACCGGCTTTCCGGTGCGGCTGTGTTCCCGGGTGAAAGCGACGATGCGCGGCGCGATTTCGCGACGGAAACGCGAGCCGTTGAAGACGCCGTAGTGTCCGACATCCGGCTGCAGATAGTGCATCCGCATATCCTCAGGGATATTGGTGCAGATGGTCTGCGCCGCCTTGGTCTGGCCGACGCCGGAAATGTCGTCGTTTTCGCCTTCTACCGTCAGCAGTGCCACATTGCGGATCGCCGTCGGATCGACGCGCTGGCCGCGATGCGCCAGCTCGCCCTTCGGCAGCGCATGCTTTATGAACACCTGATCGACGGTTTGCAGGTAGAATTCCGCCGTCAAATCCATGACTGCCAGATATTCGTCGTAGAAATCGCGGTGTTTCTCCGGCTCGCCGTCGTTCTTGACGAGGTGCATGAAGAAGTCCTTATGTGCAATCATGTGCCGGTCGAGGTTCATTGACATGAAGCCGGAGAGCTGCAGGAAGCCGGGATAGACCGGGCGCATGAAGCCCGGCTGCGGCCAGGGCACGTTCATGACGACATTGTCGGCGAACCATTCGAGCGGCCTGTCCTTGGCGAGCTGGTTCACGGCTGTCGGATTGATGCGCGTGTCGATCGGGCCGCCCATCAGCGTCATCGACGAAGGCGACAGCGGATCGCCGGCCGCTTCCATCACCGCGGCTGCGGCCAGAACCGGCACGGAGGGCTGACAGACGGCAATGACATGGGTGTCCGGCCCGAGATGATGCAGCATCTCGATGACGTAATCGATGTAGTCTTCCAGATCGAAGGTGCCCTCGGTCATCGGCACCATACGGGCATCGATCCAGTCGGTGATGTAGATATCGGCGCTCGGCAGCAGCGCTTCCACGGTGCCGCGCAGCAGCGTCGCATAGTGACCCGACATCGGCGCGACGATCAGGATACGCGGATCGCTGCCATGGCCGGCCGGCAGGCTGCGCTCAAAATGGATCAGATTGCAGAAGGGCTTGTTCCAGACGATCTTTTCGTGGACCGAAACCTGCTTACCCCCGATCGAGGTTTCATGCAGACCGAATTCCGGCTTGCCATAGCGCCGGGTGGTGCGCTCGAAGACTTCGAGACTTGCGGTCACCGTACGGCCGAGCATCGTATGGGACAGCGGATTGAGGGGATTGGCATAGGCCAGGCGCATCATGTCGGCAGCGGCGCGGAAAGGTGCGAGGGCGGCATGATTGAGTTCATAGAGCTGATAAAACATAAAATCATTACCTTTCGAGGTGATCAGACGAAGAACGCTCCCCCAGCGCGACCCTCATCCATGAAAAACTCTTTTATCGAGACTAGCAGCTTTTGTTGCAGGGCAACATAACCCTTTCGGAATCTTGCGCACGCAAAAATGCCGGAGAATTACGTCTCCGGCATCAATAATGGTCTCAAAACGTTAAAGTTCCTGATCGTGCACGTTCATCAAGCGTCGGCCAGGAAGGTTTGGCGCTGCGCGCCGAGACCTTCCATGCCGAGTTCGACGACGTCGCCGGGCTTCAGATATTGCGGTGGCTTCATGCCCATGCCGACGCCCGGAGGCGTGCCGGTGGAGATGACGTCGCCCGGATGCAGCGACATGAACTGGCTGAGATAGGAGACGAGATAGGCAACGCCATAGACCATGGTCTTGGTCGAGCCGTTCTGCATCGTCTTGCCGTTGACCTTCAGCCACATGCCGAGCTTCTGCGGATCGGCGACTTCATCCTTGGTGACGAGCCAGGGGCCGATCGGGCCGAAGGTGTCGCAGGACTTGCCCTTGGTCCACTGTCCCGAACGCTCGGTCTGGAAGGCGCGTTCGGAGACATCGTGGGAGACGCAGTAACCGGCGACATAATCCAGCGCATCGGCTTCGTTGACATATTTCGCCGTCTTGCCGATGACGACGCCGAGTTCGACTTCCCAATCGGTCTTTTCCGAGCCACGCGGGATCAGCACGTTGTCGTTCGGGCCGACGATGGCGGAGGTGGCCTTCATGAAGATGATCGGCTCCGGCGGTACGGTGGCGCCGGTTTCGGCGGCATGGTCGGAGAAGTTCAGGCCGATGCAGATAAACTTGCCGGTGCCGGCGACGCAGGCGCCGATACGGCCTTCGGCCAGTTCCGGCAGGCTCTTCGGATCGAGGGCGGCGATCTTCGCCAGACCGGCGGGCGAAATCGCCTCGCCGCCGATATCGGCGACATGAGCGGAGAGATCGCGGATCTTGCCGTCGCTATCCAGAAGCGCCGGCTTTTCCTTGCCGGCTTCGCCAACACGCAACAATTTCATGGGTCTTCCTTCCCTGCATTTTCAAAGACGAGATTGGTTTCACCGTATATGAACGAATTATTCACCAGTGTCACCCATCGATTTCGGAGAGCCTAGTATGGCTCTCCGCTGGAAAAACAGCGCCCCTAGCTTGTAGGCAGCGATCTAGCGATTTCGACGATGACGTCGAAGGCCGTATCGATGTCCTCCGTCGTCGCCTCGAACTGGCCGGCCTGGAAACGGATGACCAATCGACCGCCGACACGGGTCTGCGTCAGATAGATGCGGCCGTCATTGTTGATCGCCGCGATCAGGCGTTGCGTGTGCTCTTCTTGATCCATGCCGGCAGGCGCCTTGTGATCGAAGGAGAACAGCGACAGGAATGGTTGGGTGACGATCTCGAAATCCAGCTCGGCGGCCAGACGCTTAGCCAGATTCTGCGACCAGGAGACATGATTGCGGATCATCGTCCGCAACCCTTCGAGGCCATGATAGCGCAGCAGGAACCAGAGTTTCAGAGCACGGAAGCGGCGACCGAGCGGCACCGACCATTCCGAATAATTGGTAATGCCATCATGGCCATGGGTGCGCAGAAATTCCGGATGGATTGCCAGCGTACGCACCAGGGATTCCGGTTCGCGGATGAACTGGACTGAGCAATCGAACTGGGCGCCAAGCCACTTATGCGGATTGAAGACGACGGAATCGGCTTGCTCGACACCCTGCCACAGCGTCCGGAATTCCGGGCAGATCATCGCCGAACCGGCCCAGGCAGCGTCGACATGCACATAAAGCCCATAACGGTGAGCGACGTCGACGACCGCAGCGATATCGTCGCAGCCGCCGATGCTGGTGCCGCCGACGCAGGGAATCACGCCGGCCGGCAGCAGGCCCGCCGCGCGATCGCGCTCGATCGCCGCCGCCAATGCCTGCGTGTCCATCGCGCTGTTCGGGCCGCCGGAGGGAATGCGGACCAAGTTCTCCGACCCGACGCCGGATATCCAGATGGCGCGATCGATCGACGTGTGGACCTGATCGGTGCAATAGATCCGCACCGCTTTGTTCGCCGCGAGGCCTTGGCTGTTGCCCTGCCAGCCAAGCGCCCTTTCGCGCATGACCAACACGGCCGCCAGCGTCGCCGTGGAGGCGGAATCCTGGATGACGCCTGTGAAACTGTCGGGGAGGCCGAGGGCTTGGCGCAGCCAATCGACCACCTTGGTTTCCAACTCGGTGGCGGATGGCGAGGTCTGCCAGAGCATGCATTGGGCAGCGATCGCGCTGACGAGATATTCGGCAATGACCGAGACCGGGGCGGCATTGGCGGGGAAATAGGCGAAGAAGCGCGGATGCTGCCAGTGCGTCATACCGGGAACGAGGATATCCTCAAAATCCTTGAAGATATCCTCCATCGCCTCGCCGGTTTCGGGTGGAGAGCCGGCGATATGCGCGGCGATTTCGCCCGGCGCCGTCTGGGCCCGCACAGGCCGGTCGCGGAGCGATGCGCGATAGTCCGCACCCCAATCCGCCGCCTTTTCCGACCAGCGCCGAAATTCCTCCCAGTTCATGACCGCCTCCTGGCTCCGTCAGACAGAGGCTGACCTTAGACCGGTTTTCGGAGCCGGTCGAGTATCAGAAAAGCTCGTCGAGCGCCGGGCCTGCCGGCACAATTCCCGTCGGATTGAGCGCGGCGATCGAATAGTAACCGCGCTTGATATGATCGAAGCTGACGGTCTCGGCAACGCCCGGCCAGTCGAGCATGCGACGGCAGAAGGCCTGGAGATTGGCATAGTCCGACAGCCGGTGGAGATTGCATTTGAATAGGCCGTGATAGGCAACATCAAAGCGAACGAGCGTGACGAAAAGCCGGATATCGCTTTCGGTCGGGTGACCGGCAAAGAGGAAATCCTTGCCTTCCAGCTCGCCTTCGACCCGATCGAGGCAATCGAAGACATCGCGGAAGGCTTCCTCATAGGCGATCTGTGTCGTCGCAAAGCCGGCGCGGTAGACGCCATTGTTGAGGACCGGATAGATGCGGGCGTTGAAAGCATCGATGGCTTCACGCTGACCGGCCGGATAAAGATCGATCGCATGGCGGGCGAGATCGCCGAAACCGTCGTTCAACATGCGCAGGATATCGGCGGATTCGTTGTTGACGATCGTGCTCTTCCGCTTGTCCCAAAGCACCGGCACGGTGGCACGGCCAGAGAAGAGCGGATCGGCCTTCGTATAGATTTCATGCATATAGCTGGCATCGTTGACCGGATCGTCGGTCGCGCCGGGGTAATTGCCGAAGCGCCAGCCTTGCTTGCTCAAGGCCGGCTCGACCACCGATACGGAAATGGCATCTTCCAAGCCCTTCAACTTGCGGCCGATGAGCGTGCGAGAGGCCCAGGGGCAGATGAGAGCGACGTAGAGATGATAACGGCCGGCTTCGGCAGCAAAACCACCCTCACCCGTCGGGCCCGGCCGCCCATCTAATGTCACCCAATTGCGGAAGCTTGAGGTCTGGCGAACGAAGCCGCCCTTTTCATCCTTGGCCTGGACCGGCTGCCAGTCTTCCATCCACTTTCCGCTCACCAGCACGGTTCTGTCTCCAATTCGCGCGCGTTTTGACGCCGGGGATCATAGCGAAATCGGGTTTCACCGAAATAACGCAATGTTGAAACAGACTGTCTACCGGGCGAGACCTGATGCGACTATAAACTTGCCTGACAAATTCCAGTTATTGGAGCGCCCTATGCCTACTTCCGTTTCTTCCGTGAAAACCGAGCATGCCAGCCGCTATCTGCAGCAGCTTTGCAAGCACTGGAGCCACCGATTCACCGTCGAATTCAACGAAACCGCCGGCAAAGTGCCGTTCAGCCCTGAAACCTCTGTCGAATTCGCGGCCGATGCCTCCGTTTTGCGAATGACCCTGCACGTCGAAAATCCGCAGGATCTCGAGCGCATGCAGAATGTGGTGACCGATCACCTCAAGCGATTTGCCTTCCGCGAAGAACTCGACGTGGTCTGGACTGCGGATGCAAGCCGGGTATAGGTTCGCCTCGTATCCGCCAAGGCCGGTCGCCTTTCCGCTCCCAACGGTCCGCGACTGCCTTCCTCAGATGGAAAGAATCTTATGACGTCCAGCAATTCCCGCGAATCGCAATATCCGATCGACAAGCTCTTTCTCGACCGTTGGTCGCCGCGTGCCTATTCCAACGAAACCATGCCGGAGGCCGATCTCCTGACCATATTGGAAGCCGCCCATTGGGCGCCGTCCGCCTCCAATATGCAGCCCTGGCGCTTCGTCTACGCGCTGCGCGGCTCGGAGAACTGGGAGAAATTCCTCGATCTGCTGATCGAGTTCAACCAGGGCTGGGCGAAATCCGCCGCAGCGCTGCTTTTCGTCGTTTCGCGCACCCATAACGGCGAACTCGGCTCGGCCGAACAGAAGCCCAACTACAGCCACTCCTTCGACACTGGTACAGCTTGGGGCTTCTTGGCGCTACAGGCGCACCTAGCCGGCTACGCAGCTCACGGCATGGGTGGTTTCCATGTCGAGAAATCCTATGAGGTTCTTGGTATCCCGGAAGGCTTCCGCGTCGAGGCTGCCGTTGCGATCGGCAAGATTGGCGACAAGGATCAGCTTCCGGAGAAGCTGAGGGAACGCGAAGTGCCGAACCATCGCAAGCCGCTTTCCGAAGTTGCCTTTAACGGCACCTTTATCGCCAAGTAGTTGATCTTGAAATGCAAAGGCCCGCCCGATGTTTCAGGCGGGCCTTTTTTAATTTCTGAAATCAGCGATCAGATATCGAGGTTGGCGACGCTCAGTGCGTTGTCCTGAATAAATTCGCGCCGGGGCTCGACCTCGTCGCCCATGAGCCGGGCAAACAAACCGTCGGCATCGGTCGCATCGGTGACCTTGACCTGCAGCAGCGAACGGACGTTCGGATCGAGTGTCGTTTCCCAAAGCTGCTCGGCATTCATCTCGCCGAGACCCTTGTAGCGCTGCATGGTAAGACCCTTGCGGCCGCCGGCGAAGATGGTTTCCAGCAGCATGCGCGGACCGGAAATCTCGGTTTCGCCGTCGCGACGAGCGAGCTTCGGCGGCAGGTCGTAGGTCTCCTTGAGGCGCGAAGCGAGCTGATCGATAAGACGTGCGTCCTGCGAACCGATCAGCGCCATGTCGAGAACGACAACTTCCTTGACGCCCCGCACCATGCGCTCGAAACGCAAGCCGCCTTCGCTGGTGAGACCACCGCTCCAACCGCGTTCAGTTTCCTCGGCAATGATGTCGAGCCGCTTGGCAACATCATTCACCAGGCTTTCGGCCCGTGCCGGGTTGCTGACCAACTCGGCATTCAGGGCGCCGGCAATCGCCGCCTGTTCGACGACGGCGCGGTTATAGCGAGAATGCAAATTGTCGATCAGCGTGCGCAGGCGCAGCGCATCGGCAATGACCTCGCGCAGATCCTGGCCGGCGCGGACTTCACCGGTGCCGAGACGCAGGCTGGCATCCTCGAGACCCTGGCCGATCAGATATTCTTCCAGCGCCTTCTCATCCTTCACATATTGCACGGATTTGCCGCGCGTCACCTTATAGAGCGGCGGCTGTGCGATATAGAGATGACCGCGCTCGATGAGATCGGGCATCTGGCGGAAGAAGAAAGTGAGCAGCAGCGTGCGAATGTGAGCGCCGTCGACGTCGGCGTCCGTCATGATGATGATCTTGTGGTAGCGCAGCTTGTCGGCGTTGAACTCGTCCTTGCCGATGCCGGTGCCAAGGGCGGTGATCAGCGTGCCGATTTCCTGGCTCGACAGCATCTTGTCGAAGCGGGCGCGCTCGACGTTGAGGATCTTACCGCGCAGCGGCAGGATGGCCTGGTTTTCGCGCGAACGGCCCTGCTTGGCCGAACCGCCTGCCGAATCGCCCTCCACAAGGAAGACTTCGGACTTGGCCGGATCGCGTTCGGAGCAGTCGGCAAGCTTGCCGGGCAAAGACGCAATATCGAGAGCGCCCTTGCGCCGGGTCAGTTCACGCGCCTTGCGGGCGGCTTCGCGGGCGGCGGCGGCTTCGACGACCTTGCCGACTAGCACCTTCGCATCGGCCGGATGTTCTTCAAGCCAGGTGCTCAGCGCTTCGTTGACGAGGCTTTCGACCACCGGACGCACTTCCGACGACACCAGCTTGTCCTTGGTCTGCGAGGAAAATTTCGGGTCCGGAACCTTTACCGAAAGCACCGCCGTTAGGCCTTCGCGGCAATCATCACCCGTCAGCGTCACCTTTTCCTTCTTGGTGATGCCGGAAGTGTCGGCATAGGAGGTGATCTGGCGCGTCAGCGCGCCACGGAAGCCGGCCATATGCGTGCCGCCATCGCGCTGCGGGATGTTGTTGGTGAAGCAGAGCACGTTTTCGTGGTAGCTGTCGTTCCACCACATCGCCACTTCGACGGTGATGCCATCCTTTTCGCCGCGGATGGAAACCGGCTTGTCGACCAGCGGCTTCTTGGCGCGATCGAGATAAGAGACGAAAGCTTCGAGGCCACCGTCGTAGATCATTTCTTCCTGCCTGATGTCCGAATGCCGCTTGTCGGTCAGGAGAATACGGACGCCGGAATTCAGGAACGCCAGTTCGCGCAGGCGATGCTCCAAGGTCGCGTAGTCGAATTCCGTCATCGTGAAGGTCAGCGAACTCGGCATGAAGCTAACTTCCGTGCCCGTCTCGTTGCCGGCATCGCCGGTCTCCCTGAGCGGCGCATCGGCGACGCCGTGGGTGAAGCTCATTTCATGGATCTTGCCCTGGCGGCGGATCTTCAGTTTCAGCCAGACGGACAGCGCGTTGACGACGGAGACGCCGACGCCATGCAGACCGCCGGAAACCTTATAGGAGTTCTGGTCGAACTTACCGCCGGCGTGGAGCTGGGTCATGATGACTTCGGCCGCGGAAACACCTTCGCCGGTGTGGATGTCCGTCGGGATGCCACGACCGTTGTCGGTGACGGTCACCGAACCATCGGGATTCAGCGCCACCGTGACGATGTCGGCATGACCGGCCAGCGCCTCGTCGATGGCGTTGTCGACCACCTCATAAACCATGTGATGCAGGCCCGAGCCGTCATCCGTGTCGCCGATGTACATGCCGGGGCGCTTGCGCACCGCATCAAGGCCCTTCAGAACCTTGATGGAATCTGCGCCATACTCGGCATTGCCGCCGTTTTCGGTTACGGATGTGTCGGTCATTTATTGAAGTCTTTCCAGTGTTTTAGAGAACCCTGCCGATCACTGCCGAATCAGCGGTTTTTCTTTCCCTGAATATAGGATGTTTCGCCCCGAACTTCCAAATGGAAGGCCCCTCATATCAGGCATAAAGCAGGGGATTAAGGCGGTTTTCAGCCGCTTTTACCGGCATTTTCGAGAAGCTGGGACAGCTCCCTGATCGTTGCTGCATCGAGACCGCGAATCTGGCCTGCCAACCGATTGACAAAGGCCGTATATTCGGGCGCCAGGCCAGAGGTATCGACGACGACGCGCGGGTCGGAAAAGCGCGCCAGCAGGAACAATTCCTCGGCCTCATCCCAGATGATGTTGAAGTATCCGGCGATACGCTGCAGCAGATCGAAGGTCGGCGTACCGCGCTTTCCATGTTCTAAGGCGGATAAATAAGCCGGAGTCACATTCAAGGCCGCGGCCATTTCCTTCTGCGAGACACCCTTGCGCGCCCTGAGTTTTCTCACCGCTTCGCCGAAGGGGGTCACAGCCTCTCCCCCTTCAGCCGCGACAGGCGGATATAGAGAGCGCCATCACCGCCATGATGCTGCGCCGCCGTCTCATAGGACGAAATCAGGAACCGGAATTCCGGCTTGGAAAACCACATCGGCACGGCACGCTTCAAGGCGCCCTCGCTGCCCATGGAGCTGCCCTTGCCAGTGATGACAAGCACATGGCGAAGGCCGCGCTGATGCGCCCGCAGCAGAAAATCGAGGAGCATGGCGTGCGCCTCGCTCTGGATCAGCCCGTGAAGGTCGATCCGTGCTTCCAGCGCCAGCCGGCCCTTGGCGATCTTGCGCTTGACCGGGCGTTCCAGCGGATGATGCGTGCCGGAGGGTTGTTTGGCTGGTACCGGCGCAGTTTGCGGATCGGCAGAGACCGTCGCCTTCGCGGCGCGTGCGGTCTCTTCGGCCTGTGCCTCCGCCGCCAGAACCTCGTCGAAAGCTTCGATATCGGCGAGCCGTTCCGGCATCGGCCGGGTGCTTTTCGCCACCTTGCCCCAGAGGATGCGTTCGTCCGTACTGAGCTTTCGTTCCTTGGTCTGTCGTTCTGAAGCCATCAGCCGAACCTCTGAGCTGCCGCCTTCGGAACCAATATATAAAAATCCGCATCATTGCGCACGGTGCCGGCAAGCTCTCCGGCATCGTAGCCGGAACCGGTAAAGATATCCCCACGCGCCGGGCCAACGATCGCCGAGCCGGTATCGAGCGCCAGCATCAGCCGCCCAAAAGGCTTGCCGCCATCGAGATGGGTCAGGCTTTCCGACTGGATGAAGAAGGGAAAGCCAAAGGTGTGGATCAACCGGTCGACCGCCAGCGAGCGGCCGGCAACCAGCGGCACCTTCGCCGCTGCGATCGGACCGAGCGAGGCATCGCTGACATCGGCCTCACGAAAGAAGATGTAGGACCTGTTGTGCCACAGCACCTCATCGACTTCCTGCGGATGGGCATAGAGCCAATCGCGGATCGTCTGCATCGAAATCGTCGTCCTGTCGAGCACGCCGCGCTCGATCAGCAGACGGCCGACGGCCGAGAAGGGATGACCGGCCTTGGCGGCATAGGTGATGCGACCCATCCGCCCATCGGGATAGAGCAATCGCGCCGCTCCCTGGACATGCACGAAGAAGACATCGACCTCGGACTTCGCCCAGGCGATCTCCAGGCCCCTGCCCTTCAGATATCCTCGATCGATCTCGCCACGATCGGGATAAGCGGAGATGATCCCATCCTTGAGGCGGCCGAACATATAGGACGGATCGAGATCCGTAGGCCGGTTGGTGTCGTCGAGGTCGATCAGATCGTCCGGCCGGCGATAGAAGGGGTAGCGATAGGTCTCGTCCGGCGTTGCGGAGACTGCGATCTCCGGCTCGTAGAAAGCAGTGACGAAACCTCTGGCGCCGTCGCCTCGGCGAATGAAGAAGGGCTGGCAGCGTTCTTCGAAGAAGGCTCGGGCCTCGGCGGCATCCCTGGGCTCATAACCCTTGGCCTCGTCGAGCAGGGCCAGAAGGTCATTTGCGGTCAGCCCGGCTGCGCCGGTGCGATAGGGCTTTACATCTCTGATATGGGCTCGACAGTCTTCCATGGCGCGAAAAAGGCCGGAAGGATCGTCATCCTTCCAGCCCTTCAGATCGGCGAAGGTTGCCGGCTCAAGCCTGAAATCCTGCGATGGGGTCGTCATTGTTCGGATTCGGTCGCCACGAGTTTCCAGTTCGGATCACGCGAACGGCTGTCGCGGGCAAAGGTCCAGAGATCGCTGATCTCGGCAACGGCTTCGGCATCGCCGTCGATCAGCGTGCCGGCCTTGTCATAGGTCGCCGAAATCATCTGGCTGACGATGCGCATCGTCACAAAGGCTTCCGTGCCCTTCATCTCGGCGCTGAGGATATCGGCCTTATCAATGCCGACAAAGGTAGACTTCACCTTTTCGCCCCTGGTTTCGCGCTCGGTAATGGCGGCATCGAAGCCTTCATAGACCTCGCGCGACAACAGGCCCTTCAGCGCCTTGCGATCACCATCGGCAAAGGCCATGACGATCATCTCGTAGGCCATGCGGGCGCCGTTGACGAATTCCTTCGGATTGAAGTTGGGATCGGCCTTGCTCAGTTCGCGCAGCGAATCGTTGAGCGGCGTGCCTGCTGCCGTGAAGGCGTCGATGGCAGCAAAGCGATCCTCATCCTCTGTCGCATCGCGTCGCGGCAGGGTCACCACCTTGCCGGCATCCGGTACGGTCGGACCCGTAGCAGAATCGGGAGAACCATAGAGATCGCGCGGCGGCTTCTCATTCCCCGTGCGGCGGCCAAGGACGCTCCGGAGCTGAAAGAAGATCAGCACCGCTGCCACCAGGAAAAAGATCGTCACAAAGTCGTTTGCACCCATCTCGTATCGGAACCGCCGTTAAAATTAAGAGTTTCAATCCCCATATAGTCCGCATCGATCTATCATTCAAATAGCGGACCGGTATCTTTATTATACGCGATAGACTAACGCTAAGCGTATAAGACCGCTTCCAGGATACGTTAACATGCGCATATCCCTCGTTCCTATCCTCGTCTTTCTGATGCCGCTTGCGGAAATCGCCGGATTCGTCATCGTCGGCAAGATGGTCGGCGTCTGGGCGACATTGGGCCTCGTGATCCTTAGCGCCCTCTTAGGTGCTGCTCTCCTTAGAATCCAGGGCATCGGTATCCTGCAGCGCATTTCCGCCGAGAGCCGCAATGGCGGTGATCCGGGACGCGAGATGGTGCATGGCGCTATGATCGTCGTTGCCGCATTCCTGCTGATGCTGCCTGGCTTCATTTCTGATATTATCGGTTTGCTGCTCTTCATTCCGGCGATCCGTGAGCTCGCCTGGAAGGTTCTGCGGAAGCGCATCGTCGTTCTGGGCAGCTCGCGCGCCTTCAGACGTGGCGCCGGACAAGGCCCGAACTCAGGTCCCGGCCCTCAAACCCGGCCGCGCGGACCCGGGAATGTCGTCGATCTGGACGAAACCGATTTTCATCGCGAGCCCAATCGCAACTCGCCCTGGTCTGACAAAAAGCGCCTTGAAGAGTAGGCAAAGCGGCCAAGGACGGCCAAAGCCTCAAGGGTTGTAAGCCCTTATTCGAAATGCTAGATGGCGACACCCATTGACGTCAGAGGAAACCCCCATGGCCAACGAGAACAGCGGTAACGGCGCAGCCAGCCCGAGCCTTTCCATCCTTGCTCAATACACCAAGGATCTTTCCTTCGAAAATCCTGGTGCTCCGCGCTCGCTGCAGGCCCGGGAAAACGCCCCCGATATCAACATCAATGTCAACGTCAACGCCAACCCGCTGTCGGAATCGGATTTCGACGTCGTGCTGACGCTGAATGCCGAAGCCAAGGATGGCGACCGCGTTCTCTTCCACACCGAGCTGGTCTATGGCGGCGTCTTCCGCGTCACCGGTTTCCCGCAGGAACACATGCTGCCGCTGCTCTTCATCGAGTGCCCGCGCCTGCTGTTCCCCTTCGCCCGTCAGATCATCGCCGACGTCACCCGCAATGGCGGTTTCCCGCCGCTGATGATCGACCCGATCGATTTCGCGCAGATGTTCACCCAGCGCGTTGCGGAAGAACAGGCCCGCGCCCAGGTCGAAGCAGTTCCGAACTAAGCCTTCGATTTTTTCCATCGATGGAAACAAAAATGCCCGGATTTCGATCCGGGCATTTTCTTTTGGAGCTTGGACTATGTCTTCAATTCACGGTGCGGTATTTCGACCAGATGCCCTTTTCGCCCATCTTGGCGATCAGCGCGGCGTGATCTTCCAGCTCGGCCTCGCTCAATCTGCTTGCCAGAGGCTTCGGTCGCACCAGGATATCCGCAGCGATCTCTTCGATATCGTCGGCCTGCCGGGACCGTGCAGATGAACCATTGATGCTGCCGAGACCAAGGGCCGTCTGCCGGCCACCGATCATCTCGATGTAGACTTCAGCCAGCAATTCGGAGTCGAGAAGCGCGCCGTGTTTGGTGCGGTGGGAATTGTCGATGCCGTAGCGACGGCAAAGTGCATCCAGCGAGTTCGGCCCCATCGGATGTTTGCGCCTAGCCATGGCAAGCGTATCGGTCACCATGTCGGGCAGGATCGGCGGACGGCCAAGCCGTGCGAATTCGGCATTGACGAAGCCCATGTCGAACGTCGCATTGTGGGCGATCCACTTCGCTTCGCCGAAAAAGGCAAGAATCTCGTCGGCAACATCGGCAAAGGACGGCTTGTCCTTCAGGAATTCGTCGGTAATGCCGTGCACGGCAAGCGCGTCCGGATGGACCTTGCGGTCGCCGGGATTGATATAGATATGGATGGTCTTGCCGGTCGGGAAGTGATTGAAGAGTTCGATACCGCCGATTTCGATGACACGGTCGGCTCTATTATCGAGGCCGGTCGTTTCCGTATCGAAAATGATTTCACGCATATCAGGGCTCTCCGCCTGTCGATCCATTGTCTGCCGGCCGCTGCCGCAGATCGGCTATGATGTCTTTTATCTGCTTCCGCGCCGCATCGATGCTGCCGCCGGTGTCGATGATATAATCGGCCCGTGCCCGCTTCTCCGCATCCGGCGTCTGGCGGGAGAGAATCATGTTGAATTTTTCCTCAGTCATGCCCGGCCTGGCAAGCACTCTTTCCCGTTGAATCTGCGGATCGCAACTGACGACGACGATCTTGTCCACCCTTTCGTCGGCGCCGGTCTCGAACAGCAGGGGGATGTCGAGCACGACGATATCGGCGCCGGCGGCAGTCTGTTCATCCAAAAACTCCCGCTCGCGCTGCCGCACCAGCGGATGGACGATGGCTTCCAGTCGCTTAAAACCGGATGGATCGGAGGCGAGTTTGCGGCCAAGTTCCTGGCGGTCAACAGCTCCATCTTTCGTCGTTCCGGGAAAAGCGGCTTCGACCAGGGGCACGGCTTCGCCGCTATAGAGATCATGCACCACGGCGTCGGCATCATTCACAGGGATGCCGGCTTCGGCGAAGAGTTTTCCCGACGTCGATTTTCCCATGCCGATCGATCCGGTGAGGCCAACGCGGATCATCAATGTTTGTCCATATCGGCGATGATCAGTGCCCGCAGCGCCTCATCCACCACCGGACGCTTGCCGAACCATTTTTCGAAACCCGGCACAGCTTGGTGCAACAACATGCCAAGGCCATCGACAATGGCGAAGCCCTGTTCTTCTGCCTGAGTCAACAGCGGCGTTTTCAGCGGCACATACACAATGTCGGTGACGACGGCATTTTCAGCAAGCGGCGAAAAATCGATCTGTGGTGCCGCCTCGCCATCCATGCCAAGCGAGGTCGTGTTGACGAGGAGGCCGGCACCTCGCATCACCTCGTTCAGCGCTGCCATCGGATGGGCATGCACACGCTCGCCGAACCGACCCGCCAGTTCCCGCGCCCGCTCGACAGTGCGGTTGACGACATGAATTTCCCCAATACCACGATTGCGCACCGCCTGGATGATGGCCCGGCTGGCGCCGCCGGCACCCATGATCACCACGCGGTCGGTACGATCCCAACCGGGATGGCGCTCATCCAGATTGGCCGTGAAACCGCGGCCATCCGTGTTCGTCGCATGCAGCAATCCGTCCTGAAGCCAGAGTGTGTTCGAAGCCCCGAGCTCTTCAGACAACTCATCCGGCCGGTCCGCCAGCTTAAATGCCGTCTCCTTGTGCGGGATCGTCACGTTACCGCCGACGAAGCCGCTTGAGCCATCTTTCAATGAAGCAATGAAGGCCGGAAAATCATCCGGCGAGACTTCATGGGCGCGATAGCTGCCTGCAAGATCGAGCGCGCGCAGCCAATGGCCATGGATCAAGGGTGAGCGGGAATGCTTGACGGGAAAGCCCGTAACGAAGGCGTTGGGGCCGAATGTTTCACGTGAATCACCCATCAATCACTCCCAGTTCGCGAAGCTGCTGAAGGAGCGGCAGCATCGGCAACCCGACGATGGTAAAATAATCGCCGTCGATTTTCGAGAAAAGCTGTATCCCCTCCGCCTCGAGCTGATAGGCACCGACGCTCGACAGCGCCTTGTCGCCGACACGGCTCAGATGGCGATGGATAAAATCGGATGAGAGATCGCGCATGGTCAATTCGGCGTGGGACACATGTTCCCAGATGATGTCGCCATTGCGCGCCAGTGCGATGGCACTGTTCAGACGATGGGTCTTGCCGGATAGCGTTCGCAGATGGTTTTCCGCATCCGCCATCGTCTTCGGTTTGTGGAAGACTTCATCGCCAAGCGACATTGTCTGATCTGAACCGATGACGAGCGAGTCGGGGAAACGATCGCTCACCTCTTTCGCCTTGGCCTTGGCGAGCACCAGTGCCACGGCATCCGGCCCGGCGCCATCCTGCTCCAGCGGTGCTTCGATCGCACGTTCATCGATATTAGCCGCGATCGCCTGGAAATGCAGGCCGGCATTTTGCATCAGCATCCACCGGAATGGGCTGGAAGAAGCAAGGATGAGCGGCGCTGTCATATCAAACGAACCTCGGAAATCATGGAATTCAGCGCTTAGCGCAGCTTCGGGCGCAGGGCAACAATGGCGGCGGCGGTCTCTTCGATCGAGCGGCGAGTGACGTCGATGACCGGCCAATTGTGCCGGGCACAGAGCGAGCGGGCATATTTCAGCTCCTCGGAGATGGTCGCGCGATCGATATAGTCACCGCGATCAAAACCGGCTGTTGCACCGAGGATACGATTTTCGCGAACCTGCGATATCCGGTCGGTGGTCGCCACCAGCCCGACGATCAGCGGCTTCGTCGCCCGGATCAAACTTTCGGGCAACGGCACGCCATGGACGATGGGAATGTTGGCCGTCTTGATGCCTCTGTTGGCAAGATAGATGCTGGTCGGCGTCTTCGATGTCCGGCTGATGCCGACGAGGACGACATCGGCATCATTATAGTCATCCTGCATCTGCCCATCGTCGTGATCCATCGTGAAGTTCAACGCTTCGATGCGCGCGAAGTAATCGGCATTCATGACATGCTGGGCGCCGACCCGGCGGCGCGACGCCGTGCCGAGGTAGGTCTGAAAGACATTCATGACTGGTTCAAGGACATTGACGCAGGGCACGCCCATTTCGCGGCAGCGCTCGTCGATGAAATCGGCAAGCTCGCGGTCAACGATCGTATAAAGGACAATACCCGGACTGTGGTCGATCGCTTCCAGAACCGGCAGGAGCTGTTTGCGATTCCGGATCAGCGGATAAACATGTTCGAGCGGCTGGCTGGCATGGAATTGCACCGAGGCGGCGCGGCCGGCGGAAATCAGAGTCTCGCCCGTTGAGTCAGAAATCAGATGCAGATGAAAGAAGCTTGTCCGGTTTTCCACGCTACTTTCCATCACCTGTTGATATCTCGGGAGAGAAGAGAGGTACGGGAACCGACCGCTCTGGGGCAAGTGGAAAACCGCCGACTTTTCCACATTTCGAATTTTGACGAGGGCGCTTCTTTGGGTTTGTGGGCAATGTGGATAATTTGCATTCGTTAGCAAGGCTCCCCACTTTATCCCCAGTCTGGACTGAAATGAAATAGGAGCCAAGTCCTTCAAAAGATTGCCGTAACGTTTCGCTTTTCCACATATCCAGCACTTATGCTGAACTCTTTGCCGGATATTGACGGATGCGCGACATTTTGGATCAGTCGTGGATGGATTTTAATCCTTGATAGTCACCGACTCTAAGAAATAGAAACCTTAGATATATGTTTGGTTTTATATGGGGTGATGTCTGTGAGCGATGAACGCCGGAAGATTATGAGGGTGCTGGGTGGAGAAACGCTGACCCCTCCCCCTCTCTGGCTAATGCGCCAAGCTGGCCGCTATCTTCCGGAATATAGAGAGACACGGGCAAAGGCCGGAAGCTTTCTCGAACTCTGTTATAGCCCGGAGCATGCGGTCGAAGTGACCATGCAGCCGATCCGGCGATATGGCTTTGATGCTGCGATCCTGTTTTCCGATATCCTGGTGATCCCCGACGCGCTGAAGCGCAATGTCCGTTATACCGAAGGGCATGGCCCGGAGATGGATCCCATTGATGAAGCCGGCATTCAGGCGCTGAAGGGCGGTGGCGTGGTCGATTATCTGGCCCCGGTCATGGAGACGGTGCGGCGGCTGCGCAGCGAGCTGCCTGAGGAAACGACGCTGCTCGGATTTTGTGGAGCACCCTGGACGGTTGCGACCTATATGATCGCTGGCCACGGCACTTCGGATCAGGCCCCTGCTCGGCTTTTCGCCTATCGGCATCCAAAGGCATTCGAGCATCTGTTGATGCTGCTTGCCGATATTTCCGCCGACTATCTCTTGGCGCAGATTGATGCCGGTGCCGATGCCGTGCAGATCTTTGATTCCTGGGCTGGCGTTCTCGGCGAAAAGGAGTTTGAGGCTTTTGCGGTCAAGCCGGTTGCCAGAATCATCGCTTCGGTCAAGGCACAGAGGCCGAAAGCAAAGGTCATCGCCTTTGCCAAGGGCGCTGGATATATGTTGAAGACCTACCGGCAGAAGACGGGGGCCGATGCAATCGGTCTCGACTGGTCCGTGCCGCTCGCCTTTGCCAAGGAACTGCAGCAGGAAGGACCGGTGCAGGGCAATCTCGATCCGATGCGTGTCGTTGCCGGCGGCAAGGCCCTCAGGGATGGAATTGACGACGTCCTGCAGCATCTCGGCCATGGTCCGCTGATCTTCAATCTTGGCCATGGCATTACCCCTCAGGCCGATCCATCTCACGTCACCGCTCTGGTCGAGCATGTGCGTGCATGGAAGGGGTGACGAGGTGAACGCGGAAAAGCAGATAGACCCTCGTCCAGGCGCCTACGCCAGCCGGCGCGCCTATTTCATGATCCTCCTATTCGCAGCGTTGGCGATTGGCCTGTTTGCCTGGCATCCGGACAATCTCTACCTCTGGATCAAGGCGTTCCATATCATCGCTGTGATCTCGTGGATGGCCGGGCTCTTCTATATGCCGCGGCTTTTCATCTATCACACCGACGCCGAGCCCGGCTCGCAGCAGTCTGAGACCTTCAAGGTGATGGAGCGGCGGCTATTGCGGGTGATCATGACGCCGGCAATGATGCTGACCTGGATTTTCGGGCTCTATCTCGCCTGGTCGGTCTATGATTTCCACGGCGGATGGCTGCATGCCAAGATCGGCCTGGTCGTGCTGCTGACGGGTGTCCATATGTTCTTCAGCCGCGCCGTTCGAGCCTTTGCGCGCGATGAAAACCGTCATTCGGCCCGCTACTGGCGGTTCATGAACGAGGCGCCGACGGTGTTGATGATCCTGATCGTCATTCTCGTCGTGGTGAAGCCGTTTGCATGAAATAAGAAGCAAAACTTAGCACTGACGTTAAATTTCTTTCATTTTGTCAGCCCCCCTTGCGGGGCACAAAGTGAATCGCTATTTTCCCGCCATCTCTTCTTCGTGGCATGTATCAGTTCTGTCGCCCGCGAACACCCTCATCGCGGTTCTGAATACGACCAACATTGCCTTTCCCCTTTCTAAAACAGAGTAAATCCCTTCATGGCTGAAATGAAGCTTCAAGAACTTAAGAATAAATCCCCGACCGATCTCCTGGCCTTTGCCGAATCGCTCGAGGTCGAAAATGCAAGCACGATGCGCAAACAGGAATTGATGTTTGCCATTCTGAAGGTGCTTGCCAGCCAGGACGTGGAAATTATCGGCGAAGGCGTTGTCGAGGTTCTGCAGGACGGATTTGGTTTCCTGCGTTCTGCCAATGCCAATTATCTGCCGGGTCCGGACGATATCTATATCTCCCCGTCGCAGATCCGCCGTTTCTCGCTGAAGACGGGCGATACGGTCGAGGGGCCGATCCGCGGACCGAAGGAAGGCGAGCGTTATTTCGCGCTGTTGAAGGTCAACACCATCAATTTTGACGATCCGGAAAAGATTCGTCACAAAGTCCATTTCGACAATCTGACGCCGCTTTATCCGAATGAACGCTTCCGTATGGAACTCGACGTTCCGACCTCCAAGGACCTGTCGCCGCGCGTCATCGATCTCGTAGCGCCGCTCGGCAAGGGCCAACGCGGTCTGATCGTGGCGCCGCCGCGTACCGGTAAGACAGTGCTGCTGCAGAACATTGCCCATTCGATCACCGCCAATCACCCGGACTGCTATCTGATCGTTCTGCTGATCGACGAACGTCCGGAAGAAGTGACGGATATGCAGCGTTCGGTGCGCGGCGAGGTCATTTCCTCGACCTTCGATGAACCGGCCGTTCGCCACGTACAGGTTGCCGAGATGGTCATCGAAAAGGCCAAGCGCCTAGTCGAGCATGGCCGTGACGTTGTTATCCTGCTCGATTCGATCACCCGCCTCGGCCGCGCCTACAACACCGTCGTTCCTTCCTCCGGTAAGGTTCTGACTGGTGGTGTCGACGCCAACGCCTTGCAGCGTCCGAAGCGCTTCTTCGGTGCCGCGCGTAATATCGAAGAAGGTGGTTCGCTGACCATCATCGCGACCGCGCTGATCGATACCGGCAGCCGCATGGATGAAGTGATCTTCGAAGAGTTCAAGGGCACTGGTAACTCGGAAATCGTTCTTGACCGTAAGGTTGCCGATAAGCGCATCTTCCCGGCCATGGATATTCTCAAGTCCGGCACTCGTAAGGAAGACCTGCTCGTGCCGCGCCAGGATCTCCAGAAGATTTTCGTTCTCCGCCGTATCCTTGCACCGATGGGTACGACCGATGCGATCGAATTCCTCATCGACAAGTTGAAGCAGACGAAGAACAATCCGGACTTCTTCGACTCGATGAACACGTAATCCTTAGCCGGATTTATCCTCACTCCAGAGTGAGGCAAGTCGAAAGAAACCGATCGGGTCGCTTTTATGCGGCCCGATTTTGTTTGTGAGCGTGACTTTTAAGAGATGTCGCGCAAAAGTGTGCAGCGGTTTTGCGAGACGACAGGCGACCGAAGATGCGGGAAGCGAATCCAAATGGTCGCGATGCGTTTTAGGTTTTGAAAATCGATCTCGGCCAAAACGATTCGGACGCGGATCAATCCCATGCAGAATTTTAACGACACGATCTTTGCGCTATCGAGCGGCGGTCTGCCGGCTGGGGTCGGAGTCGTGCGCATCAGCGGGCCGGAGGCTCTGGTCGCGACAAAGACGCTCGTTGGATCGCTACCAAAGCCACGGCAAGCGGCGTTAAAAACGATTCGGACTCGAAACGGTCTTGTTGTCGACCGTGGACTGGTTCTTATTTTTCCTGCTCCGGCTTCCTTTACCGGCGAGGATTGCGCCGAGATTCACATTCACGGGGGCAAAGCTGTTGTTGCCGCCCTCCTCAAAGAGCTGGCGTCCTTCCAGGGATGTCGGATGGCCGAACATGGCGAATTTTCGCGCCGTGCCCTTGAGAATGGCAAGATGGACCTCGTGGAAGTGGAAGGCTTGGCAGATCTCATTGCCGCCGAGACGGAAATGCAGCGGCGATTGGCCGTGGAACACACAGCGGGTGGCCTTTCGGAGCTCTATGAGGGATGGGCCGACCGTTTGACGCGTGCTCGTGCTCTCATCGAGGCTGAATTGGATTTTGCCGATGAAGACGATGTTCCAGGCTCAGTGTCCGATATGGTCTGGGCGGATATGGCGAAGCTGCAGTCCGAATTGTCGGATCATCTCGCTGGCGCCGATTTTGGTGAGATCGTCAGGGACGGGTTGAAGGTTGTCATTGCTGGCGCGCCCAACGCCGGCAAGTCGAGCTTGATGAACGCACTGGCGCGGCGAGAAGTGGCGATCGTGACGGATATTGCCGGGACGACGCGCGATGTTCTGCATATTGATCTCAATATCGAGGGATATGCGGTTAGACTCTATGATACCGCCGGACTGCGAGACACGGATGAAGTCATCGAACGCGAGGGGATCAAGCGGGCTCTGAAGACGGCGGCAGAAGCGGATATCATCCTCTCGCTTGCTGAAATTGGTGTTACCGCACAAACGGACTTTGCCGGGTTCAATGGGAAAGTCTTTCGGATTGGCACCAAATCGGATATTCATCCGATCGAAGCTGGAAGCTACGATCTCTGCATTTCCTCTACGACTGGGACTGGTCTGACGGAATTGCACCAGTTGTTGGTTAACGATTTGCTAATGCGGTCTGCAGCTCTATCGCTGGCGTTGCCAAGTCGTTTGAGACATCGGACGCTTTTGGCGGATAGCCTTGAATCACTGGGGTGCGCCGTAAGCTCCGTTTCTGCTGGACTGGATATACGAGCGGAATTCCTGCGGCAGGCGGCGCATAGTTTGGGCCGCATTACCGGAAGGGTTGATGTCGAGGATCTGCTCGATGTCATCTTCTCCGAATTCTGCATCGGCAAATGATTCACGTGAAACACGGCGCGGACATGCCGTAGAAAACGTTTCACGTGAAACCTTCTTGACTCCTAAATTTGGTGTGCCAAAGAGACGGCAATACCGAGGTTCTGACAATGCTCGATAAGACATATGACGTGATAGTCGTGGGTGGTGGACATGCGGGCAGCGAAGCTGCGGCTGCGGCTGCCCGCTGGGGCGCGCAAACAGCCCTGGTCACTCATAAGCGCGATACGATTGGTGTGATGTCCTGTAATCCGGCAATTGGTGGTCTGGGCAAGGGTCATCTGGTTCGCGAGATTGACGCGCTTGACGGCTTGATGGGTCGGGTCGCAGATGCGGCAGGCATCCAGTTCCGTATGCTGAATCGGAAGAAGGGTCCGGCCGTTCGCGGCCCCCGTACACAGGCGGATCGCAAGCTTTATCGTCTCGCCATGCAAGCCGAAATTAATGCGATCGAAAATCTGGACGTGGTCGAAGGCGATGCCTTTGATCTCGCTATCGAGAACGATCGCGTTTCAGCGGTGGTTCTGAAGGACGGCCGCGTTCTCCGCTGCGGTGCTGTCGTCCTGACGACCGGCACGTTTCTCCGCGGCCTGATCCATATTGGTGACAAAAAGATTCCGGCCGGCCGTGTCGGCGAGGAACCCTCGATGGGGCTGTCCGCCACGCTGCAACGCTACGGCCTGGCGCTTGGCCGCCTGAAGACTGGCACGCCGGCGCGCCTGGATGGCACGACCGTTGATTGGGATTCTGTAGGACGCCAAGGTGCCGATGATGAGCCAGTGCCGTTTTCCTTCATGACGGATACCATCGTCAATCCGCAAATCGAATGTGGCGTGACGCGGACAACCTCAGAAACCCATAAGATCATCGCTGACAATCTCATGCGGTCGGCGATGTATTCTGGCCAGATCGAAGGTGTCGGGCCGCGCTACTGCCCGTCAATCGAGGACAAGATCGTCAAATTCGGCGAACGCGACGGCCACCAGATTTTTCTGGAACCCGAGGGACTGGACGACACCACCATCTATCCGAATGGAATATCGACGTCGCTTCCAGAGGAGGTTCAGGACGCCTTTATCCGAACCATTCCGGGCCTGGAACGAGTTCGGATTCTGCAGTGCGGCTATGCGATTGAATATGACCATGTTGACCCACGCGAGTTGAAGCCATCACTTGAAGTGATGAAGATTCCCGGGCTGTTTCTGGCAGGGCAGATCAATGGGACGACCGGATACGAGGAAGCCGGAGCGCAGGGCTTAATTGCCGGCCTGAACGCAGCTCGTTTGGCCGCTGGTGGCGAGGCTATACAGTTCAGCCGCACGGAATCCTATATCGGTGTGATGATTGACGATCTCACGTCGCGCGGCGTAGCTGAGCCCTATCGCATGTTCACATCGCGCGCCGAATATCGTTTGTCGCTGCGGGCAGACAACGCCGATGTTCGGCTGACACCTCTCGGTATCTCCATTGGCTGCGTCGGCGCAAATCGCGCTGAACGGTTTAATGGATATATGGAGAAGCTAGAGCAGGCACGGACTCAATTGAAGGGCTTGAGCGTCACTCCGACAGAAGCGGCGAAAGCCGGGCTGCATTTGAACAAGGATGGCCAGCGCCGATCGGCATATGATCTGCTGTCCTATCCGGGCCAATCCATCGAATCGCTGTCTGCTTTGTGGCCGGAGTTGAGCTCGATTGAGGGGCGCGTTGTCGAAGCTGTCGAGATCGAGGCTGCTTATGCGGTCTATATGGATCGCCAAACCTCCGACATCGTGCAGGTGCGTCGCGAAGAGGAACGTCTGATTCCGTTGAACTTTGATTTCTCAGGACTATCCGGCCTATCGAATGAGCTGAAACAGAAGTTGACCGTGTCACGACCAAAAAATATTGCGCAGGCGTCGCGGATCGACGGGATGACGCCGGCGGCGATATCGCTCTTGCTAGCCCACCTGCGGAAGCAGATTGGACCGGAAGAGCGGAAGCTTGTTTCCTGAGATTGCAAGGTGTGAGAGTCCTGCCATGGAATTAAACGGTGTGCGTGTTTCACGTGAAACACAAGGACGTCTGCAGCACTTTGCTGAGCTCTTTCAGAAGTGGGCGAAGACTATCAATTTGGTTGCACCCTCTACTATCAACGACCTCTGGCAAAGACATATCGCCGATAGCGCCCAGATCTTTCAACTTCATCCGAAGCCAGCTCGATGGGTTGACCTCGGAAGCGGCGGCGGGTTTCCCGGTATCATCACCGCGATTCTCCTTGCGGAACAGGCGGATGGGCATGTCGATCTGGTGGAGAGCAATCAGAAAAAGGCTGCGTTTTTGCGAGTCTGCCTCAGGGAATGTGAGGCCCGCGGCGCTGTCCATGCCGTCCGCATTGAAGAGGCGGTGAAGGTCATTCCCTACTGCGACGTGATTTCAGCAAGAGCGCTCGCCGAGCTGGATGTGCTGCTGGACTACGCAGCACCGTGGGCGGAGCGCAATGAAAATATCCGGTTGCTGCTGCATAAAGGCCGGGATTACGAGCGCGAGGTCGAGAAAGCCCGTGGTCGGTGGGAATTTGGTCTGGTAAAACACAACAGTGTTGTCGAGCGAGATTCTGTTGTTTTGGAGTTAAATCGCCCTCGACGTCGAATTTAACCATAATGGATATGCGGCAATGATCGGCGAGCGAAACCGGATTATTACTATCGCAAATCAAAAGGGCGGTGTCGGCAAGACAACCACTGCGATCAACCTGGCCACGGCGTTGGCTGCGATCGGCGAACGTGTTCTGATCGTCGATCTCGATCCGCAAGGCAACGCCAGCACCGGCTTAGGCATTGAGCGGCGGGATCGAAAAGTATCCTCCTATGATCTTCTGGTCGGGACCCATACGATTCTCGATACGGTCCAAGAAACGGCGGTTCCGAATCTCTACATCGTTCCCTCGACGATGGATTTGCTCGGCATCGAGATGGAAATCGCCCAGCAGGCCGACCGCGTCTTCCGGCTACGCCGCGCTCTGAATGGTGCAGGCGCTACAGCCTTCTCCTATATCCTGGTCGATTGCCCTCCCTCGTTCAATCTGCTCACCATGAACGCCATGGCGGCAGCCCATTCGGTTCTGGTGCCGCTGCAGTGCGAGTTTTTTGCCCTGGAGGGTCTGAGCCAGTTGCTAGAGACCGTCGATCAGGTGCGGCGCACCGTCAATCCTCTGCTCGATATCCAGGGGATTGTCTTGACCATGTTTGATTCCCGCAACAACCTTGCACAGCAGGTCGTCAACGACGTGCGGACGCATTTGGGTGAGAAGGTCTACCACACGTTGATCCCGCGCAATGTTCGCGTGTCTGAAGCGCCGTCTTATGGCAAACCTGCAATCCTTTACGATCTGAAATGCGCCGGCAGCCAAGCCTATCTGCAACTGGCGTCGGAAGTGATCCAGCGGGAGCGGCAGCGCAAGGCGGCGGCTTGATTCACTATTTGTTCTGGAGTGAGTAATTGCGATGAATGATGATCTTTCGAAACGGCGCCTTGGCCGCGGTTTGGCCGCCCTCATCGGAGAGATGGACCAGCCGACACCGGTGGATGCCGGCAGGCCAAGCGTCAATCCGGATCGCATGGTGCCGATCGAATTCATCAGTCGCAACCCGAAGAACCCCCGTCGCTATTTCGACGAAACCGAGCTGCACGATCTTGCCAGCTCTATCCGACAGCACGGCATCGTTCAGCCGGTGGTCGTGCGTACGGTTTCGACCGATCGCTATGAAATCATAGCCGGAGAAAGGCGCTGGCGCGCCGCGCAACTGGCCGGTCTGATCGAAATTCCGGTGATCGTGCGCGATGTCGATGATAAAACCGCTCTGGAAATCGCCATTGTCGAAAACGTTCAGCGTGCGGACCTCAATCCTCTGGAAGAAGCGCTTGGCTACGAACAGTTGATTGCAGAACATGGTTATACGCAAAACGATCTTGGCGAGATCATCGGCAAAAGCCGCAGCCATGTCGCCAATTCGCTGCGCCTGCTAAAGCTGCCGGAACCGGTTCGCGACATGCTTGCCGGCGGCAGCCTTTCGGCCGGTCATGCGCGTGCCCTGGTTTCCACCTCCGATCCGGCCGCACTTGCCCGGACGATCGTTTCCAAGGGCATGTCGGTGCGGGATGCCGAGCGCCTGGCGCAGAATGATATCAAGGCGCAAAACGATCCCCGGCCCGCGGGCGCCCGCAAGGACGAGAAGGATTCCGATACGCTGGCGTTGGAAAGAACATTGTCCGACACGCTGGGCCTGGATGTCTCGATCAACCATCGTGGCAGGGGCGGTCAGGTCAAGATCTCCTACAAGACCCTGGAGCAGCTTGAAGAGATTTGCCGGTTGCTGGAGCGGCGTTGATCTGTTGGCGTGAGTCAGCCCTTGCGGGCCGATTGTAGCGTGGTCGCCAGCAGCGTCTGTGTGGCGATCGTGTCTTCCAGACTGGCGCGCTGCCGCGTTTGAAGAATGGCAGCCTGCAATCGGTTCATTTCCCGCGCAATTGCCGGGGCCGTCCAGCTTTTCAGAGCCTGCTCGATGATCGGTTTGCGTCGAAAATGCAGATGCCGGCCGAGAGTCTGCATGACCTGTGCCGGCGGCACGCGCTTCTCGTCCATTTCGGTGCGCATGACGTCCAATAGCTGAAATTGTCTGAGGCAGCCCTGCAAGACCAGAAACATCGGTGTCTTGGAGGATGCGATCTTTTGCATGGCATGCAGAAAGGCTTCGGAATCGCCCTTGAGAATGGCGTCCACGGCGTCGTCCGCCGAAATGGCGCTGGCATCGCCGATAATATCGGTGACATGGTCCTCTTCGATCGTCCCCTGCCCCCGGCAATAAAGCGCCAGTTTGCGGACCTCATTGCGCGAAGCGATACGATCGCCGCCTAGAAACTCCAATAGGACCTGCCGCGCCGCCGGTGTAATGCGCAGATTTTCATTGGCGAGTTCGGTATCAATGAGAGCATTCAGTGCGCGAATATCATCGGGATAGCAAGGGATAGTTGCGACAGCTTTGGAGCTTTCAGCTACCTTACGAAGGCCGGAGCCCTTTTTCAGATCGCCGGCTTCTACGATGACAAAACTGGCATCCGGCGGATTGTCGGCAATGATCTGTAGCGATTCGACAAGAGCCTTTTCATTGGCCGCACCGCGGATCCACACCAGCTTTTCGCCGCCGAACAGGCCAATAGCGTTGACTTCGTCGAGCAAGCGGCCGGGATCGTTCTGAAGATCGCCTACATCGAGTTTGATCAGGGAAAAAGGGTCGTTCAAATCGACGCCGATCTTGCCGGCGATCTGTCCTGCCCGCTCGGACACAAGGCCGCGGTCAGGACCATAGATGACAAAAAGGCGGTAATTGCGCGCGGCGTTTTGAAGAAATCCGTCAAACTCGTGAGATTTGATTTCCGCCATGCCGCGCGCTCATATCAGCGGCTAAGCGCGGCAGCGATGTCGGCGCCCACCAGTTCGGCGACTTCGCGCGCGGCGCGGTCTTCCGAATCGCGGATGGCGCGCGCCTTGGCAAATTCCTGGGTCGGGAAGTCCACCAGAGACGTGACCGAACGGCTGCCGGATTTCAGAACCTTGCCATCGGTAACATTCTTCAGCGTGAAGGATGCTGTCACGGTCGTGCGGCCTGCGGCGGAGGTGTCAGAGGACGGCAGGTAGAGAACGCCGCCCGTGCCGGAGCTGACGCTCAGATCGACGGTGTATTTCGGGGTTTTCGTTTCGCCGGCGCCACGGCCGGCGATGAAGATCAATTGATTGCGAACCTGCTGACCCACGCGCGTGCCGGCGTCGGAAAAAGCAACGTCAGCGAGCTTCTGGGTGACGCCGGTGCTTTCCGCGTAAAGCGGCCGGACCTGGCAGGAAGACAAAAGACCGGCAACGGCAACCAGAGACGCAACGCCTGCAGCGCGAGCGAGCTTGAAAAGATTATCAGACGACAATGTTCACGATCCTCTGTGGAACGACAATGATCTTCTTTGGCGCCTGACCATTCAATGCGCTTCCGACGGCATCCAGGGCGAGTACAGCCTCTTGCACGGCATTCTGATCTGCATCGCGCGCAATTGTCAATTCGGCGCGCTTCTTGCCGTTGATCTGCACCGGATACACGATCTCATTCTCGATGACGAGCACTTCGTCGTAGCTCGGCCAAGCGCTCATGGCGACCAGATGCATGTTGCCAAGTGCTGTCGAGCATTCCTCGGCCAGATGCGGCGTGATCGGTGCGACCAATGCGATGAGGATCTCAACCGCTTCACGGACTGCGGAACGATAGCTGGCATCCGTGTCGCCGGCGGCAACCTTGGCCAGAGGCGCAGCCAGTGCATTGACGAATTCATAGATGCGCGCGACGGCCTTGTTGAAGGCGAGTTTGTCGTAATCGCCCTGAACCGCCTTCAGCGTCCGGTGCGCGACCTGTGAAATCGCCAGCGCTTCGCCTTCCTTAGCCGGAGTCGCATCAACGGCTTTCAATGCCTCTGCCGCTTCAGACACCAGGCGCCACATGCGCTGCGTGAAACGATGCGCGCCTTCAACGCCCGCTTCCGACCAGATCACGTCACGATCGGGCGGCGAATCGGACAGCACGAAGAAACGAGCCGTATCGGCGCCGTAGGAAGCGATGATATCATCGGGGTCGACGACGTTCTTCTTCGACTTCGACATCTTCTCGATGGCGCCGATGGCAATCTCTTCGCCGGTCGACAGCAAAGTCGCGCGACGATGACCGTCGGTTTCCTCGATGCGGATGTCGGCCGGCGACACCCATTCACGCGTCAGCCCGTTGCCGCGGCTATAGGTCTCGTGAACCACCATGCCCTGCGTGAACAGGCCCTTGAAGGGTTCCTTCGCCTCGACATGGCCGGTTTCGCGCATGGCACGGGTGAAGAAGCGGGAATAGAGCAGATGCAGGATCGCATGCTCGATGCCGCCGATATATTGATCGACGGGCAGCCAGCGATCGGCCGCGGCCTTGTCGGTCGGTTCGTTTTCCCACGGTGCAGTGAAGCGGGTGTAATACCAGCTCGAATCGACAAAGGTATCCATGGTGTCGGTTTCGCGGCGGGCATCCTTGCCGCAATGCGGGCAGGCGACATGCCGCCACGTCGGATGGCGGTCGAGCGGATTACCCGGCTGATCGAAGGTGACATCATCCGGCAGCTTGACGGGCAGATCCTGCTTCGGCACCGGCAGCACGCCGCAGTCGTCGCAATGGATCACCGGGATCGGGCAGCCCCAATAGCGCTGGCGCGAAATGCCCCAGTCGCGCAGGCGGAAATTCACCTTGCGTTCGGCCTGCGGCGCATTGCCAAGGTTTGTCGCCGACAATTTCGTTGCCACCGTCTCAAAAGCTTCCTCAATGCTCATGCCGTCGAGGAACCGGGAATTGATCATGACGCCGTCGCTGTCATAGGCGACATCGCCGATGGCGAAGCTGGCTGCGTCACCATCCCTGGGCATGACGACTGGCACGACGGGCAGGCTGTATTTGCGGGCGAAATCCAGGTCGCGCTGGTCGCCGGAGGGGCAGCCGAAGATGGCGCCCGTGCCGTAATCCATCAGGACGAAATTGGCGATATAGACCGGCAGCTCCCAGGACGGGTCGAGCGGATGGCGGACGCGGATACCCGTATCCATGCCCTTCTTCTCGGCAGTCTCAAGTGCTGCAAGCGAGGTGCCGGCGCGGCGGCATTCTTCGCAGAAGGCATCGATAGCCGGATTCACGGCCGCCGCTTCCTTCGCCAGCGGGTGGTCGGCCGAAATCGCCAGGAAGGAGGCGCCGAAGAGCGTATCCGGACGAGTCGTATAGACGGTGATTTCACGGTCCGCGTTCGGCGAGGTCTCCGGCACGATCTCCCAGCGGATCGTCAGGCCTTCGGAACGACCGATCCAGTTCTTCTGCATCAGCCGCACTTTTTCCGGCCAGTGGTCGAGCGTATCCAGCGCGTCCAGCAGTTCCTGGCTGAATTCGGTGATCTTGAAGAACCATTGCGTCAGCTCGCGCTGTTCGACCAGTGCACCGGAGCGCCAGCCGCGACCGTCGATGACCTGCTCGTTGGCAAGCACGGTGTTGTCGACCGGGTCCCAGTTGACCTTGGACTTCTTGCGGTAGACCAGGCCCTTCTCCATCATGTCGATGAAGAGCATCTGCTGGCGATGGTAGTAGTCGACATCGCAAGTGGCGAATTCGCGGCTCCAGTCCAGCGACAGGCCCATGGCCTTCAACTGCTCCTTCATCGAGGCGATGTTCTGGTAGGTCCATTCCTTTGGATGCACCCTGTTGTCGCGGGCAGCGTTTTCTGCCGGCATGCCGAAGGCGTCCCAGCCCATGGGATGCAGGACATTATAGCCGCGGGCGCGCTTGTAGCGGGCGACGACGTCGCCCATGGCATAGTTGCGCACATGGCCCATATGGATGCGGCCCGACGGATAGGGAAACATCTCGAGGACGTAATATTTCTCGCGCGGATCGGCGTTGTCGGTGAGGAAGACGTTTTCCTCGTTCCATTTCTGCTGCCAGCGAGGCTCGGCATCGCGCGGATTATAACGTTCGGTAGCCATCTGATCTTGTATTCCGGAAAATCATGGGGAGTTGGCCGTGACCTTCATCACGAAACCAACCAAGCGTCAAGTTTAGTGGGTGCGGCAAGTGCCTTATCTTGCAAAGCAAAGCCGGATTCGACGGCATCGGCCCTTGGCAAAGGCCGGTTGCCTCATTACTGCAAAGTGTCAGGAACAGTCGCAAATATCGAGGCGAAAAGATGGAACTTCAAGAGCGATTGAACGCGGTTCGTGCCCATATCTCGGCGGCGGAGCGTCAGGCCGGCCGGCCGGCGGGCGCCGTGCAGCTCGTCGCCGTTTCCAAGACCTTCGATGCGGAAGCGATCCGCCCCGCGATTTTGGCCGGCCAGCGAGTGTTTGGCGAAAACCGCGTGCAGGAAAGCCAGGGCAAGTGGCCGGAGCTCAAGGCCGAAACACCGGGAATCGAGCTGCACCTGATCGGGCCGCTGCAATCGAACAAGGCGGCGGATGCCGTGGCGTTGTTCGACGTTATCGAAACTGTCGATCGGGAAAAGATCGCCCGCGCCTTGGCTGATGAGATGAAACGCCAGGGCAAGATGCTGAGGCTCTATGTGCAGGTCAATACCGGCCTGGAGCCGCAGAAGGCGGGAATCGCGCCTGACGATACGGTCACCTTCGTCGACTTCTGCCGGAAGGAGCTTGGACTTTCGATCGAGGGGCTGATGTGCATTCCGCCAGCGGATGAGAATCCTGGGCCGCACTTCGCGTTGCTCGCCAAGCTCGCAGCCAAGGCCGGTATTGAAAAACTCTCCATGGGCATGTCGAGCGACTATGAGATCGCCGTGGCTTTTGGCGCTACCAGCGTTCGCGTTGGCTCGGCAATTTTCGGCGCGCGGTGAAGGCCAAAAAATAAGCCCCGGCTTTCACCGGGGCTTCGAATCACGGAATCGGTCGTGTCTTAGTAGCGGTCGTCGTCGTCATCGTCCGGCGTCGTGGACTTCAGCGACTTCAGCTTGGCGAAGACGGCGTCGGCGTCGATTTCCTTTTCCTTCTCGTCATCGCGATCATAGCTGAAGCCGAGCTTCTCGGTTTCCTGTGCCGGCTGCAGCGTCGCGCCGAGTTCGGCGGCGGTCGGCAGCGGACGGCCCTTGGAGGCCTTTTCGACTTCCATGTCGAGGTCGATCTGGCTGCAGAGGCCGAGGGTCACCGGATCCATCGGCGTCAGGTTCGTTGAGTTCCAGTGCGTGCGGTCGCGAATCTGCTCGATGGTGGATTTGGTGGTGCCGACGAGGCGGGAAATCTGCGCGTCCTTCAGTTCCGGATGGTTGCGGACCAACCAGAGAATGGCGTTCGGACGATCCTGGCGCTTGGAGACCGGCGTATAGCGCGGGCCACGACGCTTGGATTCCGGCACGCGAACCTTCGGTTCGGAAATCTTCAGCTTGTGGTTCGGATTGGCTTCGGCGCGTGCGATTTCATCGCGGGAGAGCTGGCCGGTAGCAATCGGGTCGAGGCCCTTGATGCCCTGAGCGGCTTCGCCATCGGCAATTGCCTTGACTTCGAGCGGATGCAGCTTGCAGAACTGTGCAATCTGATCGAACGACAAGGCCGTATTGTCGACAAGCCAGATGGCTGTTGCCTTCGGCATGAGCAATTGTTGAGCCATGGATATAGTCCTTCTGTCAGTCCGCGCCGGTGTCGCGGTCCGGGGTGTAACACCACATTGTCCGGGAAATATGGCCCTATATAACCGCAGTGTTGCGGAATTGCAATTCTTTGCGGATGAAATGCGCTTTGTCTAATTGCTGTCGTAACTTGAGCTGCTATTGATTGCGTGGAATGAGCACCCATGATCTCGATGGCGGGTGCCAAGGTTGAGGAGGAAACCATGTCGGAAAAGATTCATCCGGTCACCAAGCCGGTTCAAGCGCGCGCTTTGATTGATGCCGCGAAATATCAGAAATGGTATAGGCAGAGCGTCGAGGATCCCGACTATTTCTGGGGCAAACACGGCCAGCGGATCGACTGGTTCAAGCCCTACACTAAGGTCAAGAACACGTCCTTCAGAGGGAAAGTCTCGATCAAATGGTTCGAAGACGGGCTGACCAACGTTTCCTACAACTGCATAGACCGTCACCTGAAGAAGCATGGCGAAGACGTGGCCTTCATCTGGGAAGGCGACAATCCCTATATCGACAAGAAGGTCACCTATAACGAGCTCTACGAGCATGTCTGCCGGCTGGCGAATGTCCTGAAGAAGCAAGGCGTCAAGAAGGGCGATCGCGTCACCATCTATATGCCGATGATCCCCGAGGCTGCCTATGCGATGCTCGCCTGCGCCCGCATCGGCGCGGTGCATTCCGTCGTCTTCGGCGGTTTCTCGCCCGAGGCGCTGGCCGGCCGCATCATCGATTGCCAGTCGACCTTCGTCATTACCTGCGACGAGGGCCTGCGCGGCGGCAAGCCGGTGCCGCTCAAGGACAATACCGATACGGCGATCCATATTGCCGGCCGGCATTATGTCACCGTGGAAAAGGTCCTGGTCGTGCGCCGCACCGGCGGCAAGACCGGCTGGGCACCGGGCCGTGACCTCTGGTATCACGAGGAAACCGCCAAGGTGAAACCGGATTGCCCGCCTGCGAAGATGAAGGCGGAGGACCCGTTGTTCATCCTCTATACCTCCGGTTCGACCGGCAAGCCGAAGGGCGTGCTGCACACGACGGGCGGCTATCTCGTCTATGCGGCGATGACGCATGAATATGTCTTCGACTATCACCCCGGCGATATCTACTGGTGCACAGCCGATGTCGGCTGGGTGACCGGCCATTCCTATATCGTCTACGGGCCGCTGGCGAACGGCGCGACCTCGCTGATGTTCGAAGGTGTGCCGAATTTCCCGGATCAAGGCCGCTTCTGGGAGGTCATCGACAAGCACAAGGTCAATATCTTCTATACGGCGCCGACGGCGATCCGCTCGCTGATGGGCGCCGGCGATCACTTCGTCAAGCGCTCGTCGCGCTCCAGCCTGCGCCTACTCGGCACGGTCGGCGAGCCGATCAATCCGGAAGTCTGGGAGTGGTACTACAACGTTGTCGGCGACGGTCGCTGCCCGATCGTCGATACCTGGTGGCAGACGGAGACCGGCGGCCACATGATTACGCCACTGCCGGGCGCCACCGATCTGAAGCCGGGTTCGGCGACCCTACCTTTCTTCGGCATCCAGCCGGAACTGGTGGACAGTGAGGGCAACCTGCTGGAAGGGGCGGCCGACGGCAATCTCGTCATCGCCGATAGCTGGCCTGGACAGATGCGGACGGTCTATGGCGACCACGAACGGTTCATCCAGACCTATTTCTCCACCTATAAAGGCAAATATTTCACCGGCGACGGCTGCCGGCGCGATGCGGACGGCTATTACTGGATCACCGGCCGCGTCGACGACGTGCTCAATGTCTCCGGCCACCGTCTTGGCACGGCCGAAGTCGAATCGGCGCTCGTCTCGCACCAGCATGTCTCGGAAGCCGCCGTTGTCGGCTATCCGCATTCGATCAAGGGTCAGGGCATCTATTGCTATGTGACGCTGATGGCGGGCCAGGAAGGTTCGGATACGTTGCGGCAGGAGCTGGTCAAGCACGTTCGCGCGCAAATCGGCCCGATCGCCTCGCCCGACAAGATCCAGTTCGCCCCCGGCCTGCCGAAAACCCGCTCCGGCAAGATCATGCGCCGCATCCTGCGCAAGATCGCCGAAGACGATTTTGGCGCGCTCGGCGATACGTCGACGCTGGCCGATCCGGCTGTTGTCGATGATCTGATCGCCAACCGGCAGAACAGGGCTGATGCGGCTTGATGCCAGGCTATCTCGCTCCTTTTGCGGGGGTGAGATGGCGATTTCTTAGGATTAGGCGAGCGTTTCTCCCTCGCCTAATCCTCACTTCGCCCAGAAGCGTTGAAAAAGGCGACCGCCGCGCGGGCAATCCGATCGTGCACGCTCTTTCGCTCCAGGCCAATTGCGTCTCGAAAGATGTCTGGGTCCGCTTCAATGCCTTGAGGCGTGGGTTCCGGCAAGAAGGTGTAGTGGCCTACTCCTCCCTCCATGATATCCAGGCAGCTCGACCGCATCTTGTTGTGAAGCCAAGAACAGCATTCGGCGGCTGGCGCGATGGTGTCCGCGTCGCCTCCGATGATGTGAACCGGTGTCTTTATCTGCTCGAGGCTTTCTTCGGCAAAGCCAAGGACCGAACGACCCGGCGCGATCGCTAAGGCAGCTTTGAATCTATCATCCTTGAAGCTGTTCCTTCGCCGGCTCCATGATTCCAGAAAAATTCTGTTCTGAAGCAGCGAGGGAATATGATCGGCGAGATCCGGGAACTCTCTCGGACCTCGTATGGGGCTCTTTTGAGGGTTATCCGGCTCGAACTGTGAGTAGGCAATCCGCGCACCTAAGACCAGCATGGCGGTGTGGGCGCCAGCAGAGAAGCCCGCGACATAGGCACGGCTCTCGAATGTCCCGCCTAGAGCCTCTTTACAATCATTGGCATCGAGCAAGGCGCTCAAGTCGGTTGCCCGCTCCCAAAGGCACAGGAAGCCTTCAGGCCTGCAGGGCTCGCTGCCGGTATGGCCATGATGGTTGACGCCCAGGGCTACAAAGCCGGATTGCGCCAAATAATGGCCGAGCCATTCCAATCCGGTGGCGACGCCACCCGAGCCATGGGATAAGAGCACCACAGGTCGCGGATTGGGAGATAGTTTGATCGGCGCGTCGAACGCAATGGCCTGGCGTTTAAACCAGGAAGGCGCGGACGGCGGAATCTCGATCGCTTCATCGATCGCAGGATACCAGGCGGACCAAGCGAGCGGGCGCGGACCGGTGCTGTCCCAGTTCGTTCGATTTGCATCGAAAGACAGACCCTGACGAAAGCCTACGGGCATTGCTTTCCCTTACGGCGGCACCCCGATTGTTGGCGCGAGGGCAGTTCGTGAAGAATGGCCTTTAGAGCCGCTCTCAAAAATCGATTGCGCGCCCATTGATCTCCCAATCGCCGAATCGCGAGGGCTCGGCGCCGCCGCGGCCGCCGGTTTCGGGGGGAAGATCGGATTGCGTTTGGGCGTTACGGCGCTCCTCGGCTTCCGCGAGCGCTCGTTTGGCGGCTGGCGAGAGCGGTTTGCAAGGCGCCGCATGGGTGTCGACGTCGTTTTTATTATCGTTATCTGCAGTCTGCATGGTGTGAAGCGGCCCGGAACCGTTGAAATAGGCGGGTGAATAGCCAAATCATAGTGCGTCCGGCCGCAAAGAGAAAGGTTCGGACTGACGATGTGATGGAGACATCAGATGAACCTTATGCGCACAGCCATGCTGCTTGCCTTCATGACCGCCCTGTTCATGGGCGTCGGCTATTTGATCGGCGGCCAAGCCGGCATGATGATTGCGCTCGTCGCCGCTGCGGGCATGAATTTCTTTTCCTATTGGAATTCCGATCGCATGGTGCTTTCCACCTACAACGCCCAGGAAGTGGACGAGCGCAGCGCGCCGGAATTCTATCGCATCATCCGCGACCTCGCGCGCAATGCAGGCCTGCCAATGCCGAAAGTCTATCTCTATGACAGCCCGCAACCGAACGCCTTTGCCACCGGCCGCAATCCCGAAAATGCCGCCGTCGCCGCCTCGACAGGTCTGCTCAATGCGCTAACACCGGAGGAAGTCGCCGGCGTCATGGCGCATGAGCTGGCGCATGTGCAGAACCGCGATACGCTGACGATGACGATCACGGCGACGCTGGCCGGCGCCATTTCCATGCTCGGCAATTTCGCCTTCTTCTTCGGCGGGCGCCGCGACAACAACAATCCCCTTGGCATGATCGGCGTGCTGGTGGCGATGATCGTCGCTCCGCTAGCCGCCATGCTGGTGCAGATGGCGATCAGCCGCACGCGCGAATATTCGGCCGACCGCCGCGGTGCGGAAATCTGCGGCAATCCTCTTTGGCTCGCCTCGGCGCTCGGTAAGATCGCCCGTGGAGCGGAGCATATCCCCAATGAAGAGGCCGAAGGGCATCCGGCGACGGCGCATATGTTCATCATCAATCCACTCTCCGGTGCGCGCATGGACAATCTGTTCTCCACGCACCCGGATACGGAAAACCGCATCGCGGCGCTGCATAAGATGGCGCGCTACGGCGGTGGTGGCGGCCCTGCTGCCGACATGCAGCCCGGCTTTGGCTCGACGGGACCGATCTTGACTGCTAATCCGGAGCGCAAATCGCGCTCCGTGCCGAATACGGGTCGCGGTGGTTCGCAACCGCCGAAGGGACCCTGGTCTTGAATACCAACAATAAGAAGCCTTTCAACAAAGACAGAAGTCAATCCGGCAATCGCCCGCCGCATGATTCGGGTCCCGCCAAGCCGGGATTTGCGGCGCGCGCCGCCGCAACAAAGATCCTGGCCGCGGTCATCGATCGCAGAACGCCGCTCGATGGCATGCTGGATGCCGAAGGCGGCAATCCCGCCTATAAGGCGCTTGGTGAGAGCGACCGGGCACTGGTGCGTGCCATTCTGAATTCGGCGCTACGGCATTTGCCGCGCATCGACGCGGCGATTGCTTCACTGCTGGATTCGCCACTGCCGGAAGGCGCCCGCGCCCTGCATCATGTGTTGGTGGTCGGGGCCGCGCAGATGCTCTATCTCGACGTGCCGGATCATTCCGCTGTCGATATCGCCGTCGAGCAGGCCAACCAGGATCCGCGCAATCGCCGTTTTGCCAAGCTGGTTAACGCCATTCTCAGGCGAATCGGGCGGGAGAAGCAGGAGATTCTGACCCGGGTTGCCAATGTGCCCGCCATGCCGGCCTGGTTCCTGACGCGTCTCGAAGCTGCCTATGGCGCTGAAGCCGCGTCCAGGATTTCGGATACGCAACTGGAGCCGGCGGCGATCGACGTCACGGTGAAATCCGATGCCGAAGGCTGGGCGAAGCGCTTGAATGGCGTCGTTCTGCCGACCGGTGGCGTGCGGCTCGCCGCCTTCGAAGGCTCCATTCCCTCGCTCGACGGATTTTCAGAAGGCGAATGGTGGGTCCAGGATGCCGCCGCCAGCATTCCGGCAAAATTGTTCGGTTCGCTTGCCGGCCGCAACGTCGTGGATCTCTGTGCCGCGCCGGGCGGCAAGACGGCGCAGCTCATCCTCGCCGGCGGCAAGGTGACCGCACTCGACCAATCCGCCAATCGCCTCAAGCGACTTTCCGCCAATCTGGCACGGCTTGGGCTGGAGGCGGAAACCATCGTCGCCGACATGGCCAAGTTTCAGCCCGACGATCTCTTCGAGGCGGCTCTTCTTGATGCCCCCTGCTCTTCCACAGGGACGACGCGCCGTCATCCGGATGTGCTTTGGACCAAGCGGCCGGAGGATATCGCCAAGCTTGCCGGCCTGCAGGAGCGCTTGCTTCGTCACGCGCTGACCCTGGTCAAGCCTGGCGGGCTTGTGGTCTTCTCCAACTGTTCGCTCGATCCGGAAGAGGGCGAGGATCTTGTTGCCCGCGTTCTAGCTGAGACGGACACGGTTGAGCGTGTGCCGATCAAGCCCGAGGATTGGCCCGGTCTCGAAGCCGCGATCTCGCCTCTCGGCGCTTTCCGCACTACGCCCGACATGCTGCCGCTTGCCGGCGGTTTTGCTTCCGGACTGGATGGGTTCTTCGCCGTGGTGCTACGGCGCACGCGATAGTGGCGAGCTTTGAACGCTTACGCTCGAGCTGATCAAAAGTAGGGCACAATGTCCTTATTTGGCATATTCCTAACCTCTTCTTAACCACCGAGATAGAGAGTAAGCATAAGCAAATATGCAGTTTTCCGGCAGGGTTCGGTGAGTTTACACATGCGGGAAGCATGGCGGCGAATGTCGCGCCGCGCGGCGTTGACGCGATTGCGTCTCACCCGCCACACGATGCGTGTGCCGGAACGATTGATCGTGGCCCCGACGGACCTGCGCAGCATCGATCCTTTTTTCGTCGAAGAGCTTTTGAACGGCCGGATTCTGTTGGCCGGCCGGGTGCTGGAGACGGAGGGGAAATCGCCCTTCGCCCTGGAGCTGCCGTCGCAGGCCTTTGCCGCGCGCCTGCACAGCTTCCGCTGGCTGCGGCATTTGCGGGCGGAGAAAAGCGATCAGGCCTCGGCCCTGGCGCGCGCCATCCTCAATGACTGGATGGCCGTGCACGGCCGTCGGCTGCATGGGATAGCCTGGTCGCCCGATATTGCGGCACAGCGGTTGATCGCCTGGTTGTCGCATTCGCCCGTGGTCCTGCAGGGCACCGATGGCGGCTTTTATCGCCGTTTCATGCGCATGCTGGTCTTCCATGTCCGTTATCTCCGCCGCGTGGCAGCAACGACGCGTGACGGCGAGACACGGTTTCGGGTGCGGATCGCGCTTGCCATGTCCTCGGTCGCCATGCCGAATGGCGCCTCGACGCTGAAGCGCGCCGGCCAGGCACTCGACCGCGAAATCGACCGGCAGATCCTTCAAGATGGCGGGCATATCTCGCGCAATCCGCGCGTGGCGCTGGAGCTGCTGCTCGATCTGTTGCCGTTGCGCCAGACCTACGTCAATCTCGGCCATGATGCGCCGCCGCGGCTGATCCCCGGCATCGACCGCATGTATCCCGCCCTGCGTTTCTTCCGGCATCAGGATGGCGATCTCGCGCTGTTCAATGGCGCGACGTCGACGCTTGCCAACGAGCTGATGTCCGTCCTGCGCTATGACGAAACCGCCGGCCAGGTGTTCAAGGCGCTACCGCATACGAAATACCATCGGCTGGCAGCCGGACAGGCCGTGGTCATCATCGATACCGGGGCGCCCGCTTCTGCGGATCTCAGCCGCACGGCGCATGCGGGCTGCCTGTCCTTCGAAATGTCTTCCGGCAAATACCGCTTCATCGTCAATTCCGGCTCGCCGAATTTTGCCGGTGACCGCTATCTTCAGGCAGCGCGCGCCACGGCGGCGCATTCGACGGTGACGCTCGACGATACCTCGTCGAGCCTGTTTTCCAAGTCGAAATCTCTCGGTCCCGTTATGGTCAGCGGGGTGAAGAAGGTCATCGTCGACCGCGCCGAGACGGAAGATGGCCGTGACTATGTCCGGGCGGTGCATGACGGCTATCTCTCGACCTTCGGTTATGCCCATGAGCGCGAGCTGAGCCTGAATGCCAGCGGCACTATTCTTGCCGGTCGTGACCGCTTTTTCGTGCCGGAGGGCAAGAAATCGCTGCTGAAGAGCGACGGTCTGGCCTCTGCCCGCTTCCACGTTCATCCCTCCATCAGTTTGCTGCAGACCGAAACCGATGCGGCGTTGCTGATTGCACCTGACGGCGAGACCTGGGTATTCTCCTCACCGGGCAACGAGGTGTTGGTGGCGGAGGATATCTTTTTTGCCGACGCTTCCGGCATGCGCTCCTCCGACCAGCTCGAGATCGTTTTCCCGATCGCCGAAAAGCCGGAAATCCGCTGGTTTTTATCCCATCGGCCATAGGCTAAGTGCTTAAGCTGTGTTAACGGGGCGGGCATATTGTCCCGCGCCGTTCTTGCCGGACATCTCCTCACGCTAGACTGGAGAAAGCCATGGCCGTCGTTTCCAAAAAAATCCCAGCCCCCGACAAAGTGAAGGTAAAGACCGCGCTTCTGTCCGTCTCGGACAAGACCGGCATTGTCGAGCTTGCCCGGGCACTCAGCGAAAAGGGTGTGCGCCTGCTGTCGACCGGCGGCACGCACAAGACGATCGCGGCCGCCGGCCTTGCCGTCACCGATGTGTCGGAAGTGACGAATTTTCCGGAGATCATGGACGGCCGCGTCAAGACGCTGCATCCGAAGGTGCATGGCGGTCTGCTTGCCATTCGCGATGACGCCGAGCACCAGGCGGCGATGAAGGAGCACGGCATCGAGGGCATCGACCTCGCCGTCATCAATCTCTATCCCTTCGAAGATGTCCGCAAGGCCGGCGGCGATTATCCGACGACTGTCGAGAATATCGACATCGGCGGTCCCGCCATGATCCGCGCTTCGGCCAAGAACCATGCCTATGTGACGATCCTCACAGATCCGGCCGACTATCCGGAGCTGCTGGAGCAGCTTTCGGCCGATGCCGGTCAGACGGCCTATGCCTTCCGTCAGCGCATGGCCGCCAAGGCTTTCGCCCGCACCGCTGCCTATGACGCGATGATCTCCAACTGGTTTGCCGAAGCTCTCGATATCGCCACGCCGCGCCACCGCGTCATCGGCGGCATATTGCGCGAGGAGATGCGTTACGGCGAAAACCCGCATCAGAAGGCGGCGTTCTACGTCACCGGCGAGAACCGTCCCGGCGTTTCAACGGCGGCGCTGCTCCAGGGCAAGCAGCTTTCCTATAACAACATCAACGATACGGACGCCGCTTATGAACTCGTTGCCGAGTTCCTGCCGGAAAATGGTCCGGCCTGCGCGATCATCAAGCATGCCAATCCCTGCGGCGTTGCCACCGGTCCGAGCCTCCTTGAAGCCTATAAGCGGGCTCTTGCCTGCGATTCCGTCTCGGCCTTCGGCGGCATTATCGCGTTGAACAGCCTGCTCGATGCGGAAACGGCAGAAGAGATCGTCAAGCTCTTCACCGAAGTCATCATCGCGCCTGAGGTCAGCGAAGAAGCCAAGGCAATTATCGCCCGCAAGCCGAACCTCCGCCTGCTTTCCGTCGGCGCCCTGCCCGATCCGCGTGCAGCCGGCCTGACCGCCAAGACCGTGTCTGGCGGTCTGCTGGTGCAGAATCGCGACAATGCGCTGGTCGAAGATATGGAGCTGAAGGTCGTCACCAAGCGTGCACCGACGGCGCAGGAGCTGGAAGACATGAAGTTTGCCTTCCGTGTCGCCAAGCATGTGAAATCCAACGCCGTTGTCTACGCCAAGGATGGCCAGACGGCGGGTATCGGCGCCGGCCAGATGAGCCGCGTCGATTCGGCCCGCATCGCCGCGATCAAGGCTGAGGAAGCCGCCAAGGCCATGGGGCTTGTCGAACCGCTAACGCGCGGCTCCGCCGTGGCGTCCGAAGCCTTCCTGCCGTTTGCCGACGGCCTGCTCTCGGCGATTGCCGCAGGTGCTACGGCCGTCATTCAGCCGGGTGGTTCGATGCGTGACCAGGAAGTCATCGATGCTGCCAACGAGCACAATGTCGCGATGGTCTTCACGGGCGTGCGCCACTTCCGTCACTAACATCGTCGCTACTCCACCCTCATCCTGAGTCTGTCGAAGGACGAGGGTGGCCCCGTAGGCTACCACCCGCCCTCGTGGTTCGAGACGGCCCTGTGGGCCTCCTCACCATGAGGGCTAGTCATCTCACCGGTATATCCCTTATCAAAGGAGGGATATTTTACTTCGCCTTGTCAGCCGGGTACGGTGTCGGCAGCAGTAGCAGCAGCCCGCCAGCGAGGAAAATGATGAGCGTTGCCATGCCAAGGCGCGCTGAGCCGCTCCAATAGGTCACCAGAGAGAAGAATAGCGTCGCCATGAAGCTGGTTGCTCGGCCGGAGAGTGCGTAGATGCCGAAATAGCGGCCCGCCTCATGAAGGCTGACGCTGCGGGCAAGATAGGAGCGCGATGAGGCCTGCACAGGGCCGAAGGCGATGCCGATCAATAGGCCGTAGCCGATATAGGCTTTTTCCGCTGCGGTGCCGAACAGACCGCCGGAGCTGACCGTCGAGAGCGGTACGAGGCCGAAAAGCGTGAAGCCCGGGCCTGTCGAGATGATGCCGAGGGTTGCGATAAGCAACAATGTTAGGCTGATGAGGACGGTCGTTTTCGAGCCGAGCCAACGGTCGACATAGCTAGCCGCAAAGCAGCCAAAAATCGCGATGACGTTGAGGATGATGCCGTAGATGCCGATCTCGATTGTTGTCCAATGGAACATGCCTGCAGCAAAGGCGCCGCCGAGAAACAGCAGGCCGTTGACGCCATCCTGATAGATCATACGGGCAATGAGGAAGAGGCTGATGCCGCGCCGGCGCTTCAATTCACCCAAGGTCGTCGAGAGCTCGCGCAGGCCCGAACGCACTGCTGCGTAAAGCGGCAGGCCGCGTGGGGCGTCGGGCGTGAACAAAAACATCGGCAGGATAAAGATGAAATACCACACGGCAGAGATTGGCCCGGTGATGCGCGCATCCTCGCCGAGCCTTGCGTCGAGGCCGAAGAGCGGCTTCAGACCGAAAATAGTCTTGCCGGTTTGCGGATCGCCGGCCAGCAGCGTTACGACGGTGATCAATACGATCATGCCGCCGAGATAGCCAAGTCCCCAGGCAGCGTTTGACAGCTTGCCGACATCGTCCTTGCCGACCAGCCGGGGCATCATGGAATCGTTGAAAACGATCGAGAACTCGGCCGAGATCGACGCGAGGATCATGAAGATGATGGGATAGATCAAAGGCGAGCCTGGTGCCGCGCCCCAGAGGCAGAGGAGGCTTACGATCTTGATGACGGCGAAGAAGGCAATCCAGGGCTTGCGAGCGCCAGATTGATCGGCGATCGAACCGAGTACCGGCGACAACACGGCGATGATCACCGAAGAGATCGTCCCCATGTTAGCCCAGTCTATCTGCGCAGAGGCGGGATCCGCCGTCAGCCGCGCGACGAAATAAGGACCGAAGATGAAGGTGGTGACGACGGTGAAGAACGGCTGTGCCGCCCAGTCGAAGAACATCCACCCCCAGATGCCCCGCGCCGGCACTTTTGCCGGCGCATCGTCCCTTATTTCTGTAGCCACCAAATGCCTGCCCCTGTTTCCATAGCGCGGATAGAGCGGTTCAGCGTTTCCCGGAATCGCTTTCCCGCTCTATCCTTGTTTTTACGCATTCCGGACGGAAAACCGCTTCGCAGTTTTCCTGGAATTGCTCAATCGAACCGGGCGGACTGTGTCATCTCGCCCGGTCATGCGCAAGGTCGGTCAGGAGGCCGGCGGCAACGGTAATCCGGGCAAGGTTCGGATCGCCGCTTTCGCTGAGGCCCGCAAGCTCTTCGGCAATGCGGTTGATGCGGATGCGGTCTTCGGCGTGCCAGGCGAGGATCGGTTGCTTGTCCTTGGGATGATTGCTGAGCGCCGAGATGACGATATCGCGGCGAGCGCCTGCGATCTGGTCGAGGCTGCGGGCCAGCGCCAGGCTTTCATAGTGATCGCCGGTGATGATCCGGCTGCCGGCAAGTAGCAGGCGGCCGACGCGGAAGGTCTGCGACACCGTGAAGTAGCTTTCGGCGGCGCGGTTGAGCGTATCGCCCGTGCGCTCGGCGATCTGCATGATCTCCGGCACGAGGACGAGCGCGTAGATCGTCGCGATCTCGGACGCGAGCTTTTCCGGGAGGCCGGCGGTCTGATAATCCGCCTGCCGGGTCGCGATCTCGGCTGCGAAATCCGCCGGGATCTGGCTGAGGAAGACAGGCCGCAGCCGTTTCAATGCTGCCTGAAGCCGGCTAACGGTTTCCTCCATGTCGCCTTTGGCCGCTCCGGTTTTCAGCAGCAGGCGGGTCAGCACCGTATAGACTTCGGTGATTTCGCCATAGACGCGGTTCTGCGTCTGGCCGCCGACTTTACCGTCGAGCGCATCGGTCTCGTTCCACAGCCTGTCGAGATCGAAGCCGTCGCGGGCGAGCACGGCAGCCTTGACCACTTCAGCGGCAGAAGCGGCCGTTGCATCCATCATGCTGACGGCAAAGCCCGGTCCGCCGCGGTTGATCGCTTCGTTTGCCAATGCCGTTGCGATGATTTCGCGGCGCAGCCGGTGGCCGGCGATATCGGCGGCATGTGAGCGCTGCATCTTCGCCGGGAAATATCGGCTGAGCGTCGCGGCAAAATAGGGGTCGTCCGGCAGGTCGCTCGCCGCCAAGGCATCGAAGAGGACGATCTTGGCATAGGAGAGCAGGACGCCGATCTCGGCGCGGCTGAGCGGCCGGCCATTGGCGTAGCGCTCGGCAAAGGTCTGGTCGTCCGGCAGCGTCTCGACCTTGCGGTTGAGCTGTTTTGCGCCTTCGAGAACACTCATGAAGCGGCTGAGCTCCAGACCGTTGCCAGTGCCCTTGCGTTCCGTCAGCGAGATCGCCAGCGACTGCAGATAGTTGTTGCGGAGCACCAGTGTCGCGACTTCGTCGGTCATCGATGCCAGTAGCGTATCGCGTTTGGCGCGCGTCAGGCGGCCATCAAACATGGCGGATGCCAGCGCAATCTTGATATTGACCTCGACGTCCGAGGTGTTGACGCCGGCGGAATTGTCGATGGCGTCGGAATTGCAGCGTCCACCCTTGAGGCCGTAGGCGATGCGGCCCTTCTGGGTGACGCCGAGATTGGCGCCTTCGCCGATGACCTTCGCGCGAACCTCCTCCGCGGTAATGCGGATCGGATCGTTGGCGCGATCGCCGACTTCCGAATCCGTTTCGGCCGGCGCCTTCACATAGGTGCCGATGCCGCCGAACCAGAGCAGGTCCACCGGGCTCTTCAGGATCGCCGTCATGATCTCGAAGGGTGTCGCCACCGTCTTGTCGATGCCGATAGTGGCAGCGGCCTCATGTGTCAGCGTCACCGATTTGGCCGAACGCGAGATGATCATCGCACCCTTCGACAGGACGCTCTTGTCGAAATCCTGCCAGCTCGAGCGGGCGAGATTGAAAAGCCGCTGCCGCTCGGCAAGCGTCTTTTTCATGTCCGGATCCGGATCGATGAAGATGTCGCGGTGATCGAAGGCGGCGAGCAGGCGGATTTTGGGTGACAGCAGCATGCCGTTGCCGAAGACGTCGCCGGACATGTCGCCGACGCCGGCGACGGTGAAGGGCGTCGTCTGGATATCGATATCCATTTCACGGAAGTGCCGTTTGACGGTCTCCCAGGCACCACGGGCGGTGATGCCCATCTTCTTGTGGTCGTAGCCGGCCGAGCCGCCCGAGGCAAAGGCGTCGTCGAGCCAGAAACCGGCTTCCTGCGCCAGGGCATTGGCGGTGTCGGAGAAAGTAGCCGTGCCCTTGTCGGCGGCGACGACGAAATAGGGGTCGTCTCCATCCTGCCGCACAGTGTCCGGCGGCGGGACGATATCGTTGCCCGAGATATTGTCGGTGATCGACAGCAGGGTGCGAATATAGGTCTTGTAGGCTTCGCGGCCGGCATTGAAGATCTCGTCGCGGCTGCCGCCGACCGGAAGTTTCTTCGGATAGAAGCCGCCCTTGGCGCCGACAGGCACGATGACGGCATTCTTCACCTGCTGCGCCTTCACAAGGCCCAGAACCTCGGTACGGTAGTCTTCAGCGCGGTCCGACCAGCGCAGGCCACCGCGGGCGACCTTGCCGAAGCGCAGGTGCACGCCCTCCACCTCGACGCCATAGACGAAGATCTCGCGGAAAGGCCGCGGCTCCGGCAGACCGTCCAGAAGCTTCGGATCGAGCTTGAAGGCAAGCATGGCCTTTGGCGTGCCATCTGGGTTTCTCTGGAAATGGTTGGTACGCAGCGTCGCGTCGACGGCATTGACGTAGCGGCGGAGAATCCGGTCGTCGTCGAGGCTTGGAACGTCGGCGAGTTCGGTCTCGATCGTCGCATGCAAGTCGCTGAGTTTCTTCGTGCGGTTCTTCTCGCTGAGCCTGGGGTCGAGCGTGTCGTGGAACAGGCGGAAGATCGAGCCCGCGATGCGCGGATATTTGTCCAGCGTCGCGGCAATGTAATCCTGCGAATAGGCAATGCCAGCCTGGCGGAGATAACGGGCATAGGCGCGCAGGACGTTGGTTTCGCGGGCGGAAAGGCCGGCGGAGATGATCAGCCGGTTGAAGCTATCATTGTCGATCGTACCGCCGAATGCAGCGAGGAAGGCTTCCTCCAGCGCCGCACCGTGGCGCGCGAGGTCGATCGTCACGCCGCCGCGAGCTTCGAGCTCCATATCATGGAGAACGATATGGCCGTTCCCGCCGTTCTTGGCGGTGACGTATATGTCGAAGGTCCGCTCGCTGAGTACGTTGAAGCCGAGGTTTTCGAGCAGCGGCACGCGGCGCGACAGCGCCAGATTGCCTTCGCCGTGGAAGATCTTCAGGGACAGGATATCGCCCGTTTCATCCTTGCGGATGTAGAAGGCGATGCGGATCTGTCCGGCACCGGCAATGGCCATGATGTTGGGCAGGTCGGCAACGGCATCCTCCGGCGAAAAGGCCTCCTGGAAGGCCTGGCTGACGGAGATATGCGGCGCCTTAGGCCCGGCCAGCATTTCGAAGCGGTCGTCCCAGCGGGCGGTGATGGCGCGGATCGCTGCTTCAAGCCTGGCCTGCGGAATGTGCGGGGTCTTGCCGCCGCTGCGGCCGATGATGAAATGCACGCGCGCCACGCCACCTTCCGGGAAGGCTGGGTAGTAGGCGGAGACGCGGCCGTCATAGACGGTCTTCAGATGATTGCCGATTCGCTCCCGGACGGAGGAATCATATTCCTCGCGCGGAACGTAGACGATGACCGAGACGAAGCGATCGAAATGGTCGATGCGCGGCAGCGCACGGACGCGCGGCCGATCGGCAAGGTCGTTGATCTGTTCGGCAAAGCTTGCGAGCAGCGTCGTATCGATCTGGAAAAGATCGTCGCGCGGATAGGATTCCAGCGTGTTGTCCAGCATGCGGCCGGAATGGCTGGCCGGGTCGAAGCCGAAGTAGTCCTTGACCTTCTGCACCTTGGAACGCAGCAGCGGCACTTCGGCGGCGGCGCTGGTGTAGGCGGTGGATGTATAGAGGCCGACGATGCGCAGTTCGCCGGTGACCTTGCCATCGGCATCGAAACGCTTGACGCCGACATAGTCCATATAGGCGCGACGATGGACGACAGACTTCACATTGGCCTTGGTGACGATCAGGAAATCCGGTCCCTCGAGGAAGGCCAGGATTTCCGGGGTCGTGGTGACGGCGTCTTTTCCCTGGCGCAGGACGAGGACATCGGGATTGGAGAGGATGCCGAGGCCGGCGCCGCGGTCGCGCTCCACCTTGGCGCTGGCGCCCTTGCCGGAATAGACATATTCGCGCATGCCAAGGAAGGTGAAATTGCCGTCGCGCAGCCAGGCGAGGAAGGCCAGCGCTTCATCGCGATCCGCTTTACGACGGCCGGTGGTCTCGTAAGTGGAAAGCTCGGATATCACCGTATCCAGCCGCGTCAGCATCGGCTTCCAGTCGGAAACGGTCAGATGCGTCTGGTCGAGCACGGTTTGCACGCGCTTGATCAAGTCCGCTGCCTGCGCCGCGGTCAGCGGCGACAGGTGCAGTTGAATATGGCTGACGCGATTGGCCGGATCGCTTGGTTGATCGGCGGAATAGAGCGTGGGTTGCTTGCCGTCTTCGATGACGAGGATCGGATGCACCGCCATGTAAAGGTCGCGGTAGCTGCTCGTCACCTCGCCCATCGCCGATTCGTAGAGGAACGGCATGTTATGATCCGTTATAGACAGGATCGAAACGGGTGCGCCTTCGGGCTCGATATTGGCGACCTGTTCGATGGTCACACGGGGAGACGAGCCGCTCCAGGCCGCCAGTTCACCCGCCGCATGCACGGCGGCAAGAGCCAGCATTTCCGGGCTGTAGCGCTCCATATCGTCATTGCTCGCCCGGCCGAACAGGATTTCCGGATCGAGATGCGCCTCGCCGGTCGCGGCGGCGATCTTGCGGGCCGCTTCGATCTGTTTTTCCCGTTTCGGATTGGTCCTCGATGCCATGAAATTCCTCCCCATTTCAGAGTTTTGGTGACCTTATCAGAAGATTTATCGAAAAAACTGGCAAAATGAATGCGGATTTCATCGCTTTTCGACGGATTTGGCCTCAAATTTTGAAAAATCTTGCTGGTTTTTGTGATCTCGATGCAAATCGCGGGAAAATCGGCGCAGAATTGGCGATATTGCGTCCTCAACAGAGGTTTTCATGACTCTGTGAAGCGTGGTTGACAGACTGACGATAAAGAGATCATCACCGGCGCCATCGTGGCCCGAAGATCGGAACTGGAAACAAGCATCATGTCGGACACTGCGGCAGGCGCCGTTATCGTCATCTCCAGCCATGTCGTCAGAGGCTCCGTCGGCAATCGCGCCGCCGTCTTCGCGCTGGAAACCCTGGGTCACCCCGTTTGGGCGCTGCCGACCATCGTTTTGCCCTGGCACCCCGGCCATGGCCGCTCCACCCGGCTAACCTTTGCCGAGGCGGATTTCGACCATGCGATCGACGATCTCATCGCCGCGCCTTGGCTGGCGGAGGTGAAGGCGGTGCTGTCGGGTTATTTCGGCAATGCAGCGCAAGTGCGCTCCGTCGCGCGGTTGGTAACGGCACTGCGGGAAAAGAACCCCGATATCTTCTATGCCTGCGATCCCGTCATCGGCGATTCCGGTGGGCTTTATGTGCCGGAAGCAACCGCGGAAGCGATCCGCGATCACCTCATCCCGCTTGCATCGCTGGCGACGCCGAACCGCCACGAGCTTGCCTGGCTCGCCGGCGCGCCGCTAGAGGACAACAATGCCGTCATGGAGGCTGCCCTGGCGCTGGGGCCGCCGCGCATGCTGGTAACGTCGGCCGTTCCGATGATGACCGGCGGCACCGGAAATCTCTATCTCAGCGGCCGCAACGCGCTGTTTGCCGAACATCGCAGCATCGACAAGGCGCCGAACGGGCTCGGCGACCTGCTCTCGGCCGTGTTCCTGTCGCGGCTGCTGTCAGGGATGGACGAAGAGCGGGCTTTGCAATTGACCACGGCCAGCGTCTACGAAGTGCTGGCGCGGGCGGTTAAGCGCGGCAGCGACGAATTGACGCTCGCCGCCGATGCTTCCAGCCTATCGACCCCCATGGCAATGGTGCAGATGCGGCGCCTGCTGCATCCGGCGCAACGGCGGAAGAAATAGCGATCGGCTCGGGCGATAGGTTTTTGCAGCGCAATAGTTGCCATCGGCCGCAGTGCGCTGTAATTCAATACTATGCTGAGCTTTCCTACCTCCCTTCTGAATGGCTATCGCAACTTCATGAGCGGGCGTTACGTCGACGAACGCGAGCGCTATCGCAGTCTGGCGGAGGATGGGCAGAAGCCCGCGGCGCTAGTGATTGCCTGTTCCGACAGCCGCTCTGCACCGGAGACTATTTTCGATGCGGGTCCCGGAGAGCTTTTCGTCATCCGCAACGTCGCCAATATGGTGCCGCCCTACGAGCCGGATGGTCATTTTCACTCGACGTCCGCAGCTCTGGAATTCGCGGTGCAGTCGCTGAAGGTCTCAGATATCGTGGTCATGGGGCATGGTCGTTGCGGCGGTATCCGCGCAGCGTTGGACCCGAATGCCGAGCCGCTGTCGCCGGGCGATTTCATCGGCCGCTGGATGGGCCTCGTAAAGCCGGCCGCCGAGCAGATCCAGAGCAATGACGTCATGACGCCGGCCGAGCGGCAGACGGCGTTGGAGCGCATCTCCATCCGCAATTCGCTCAATAATCTGCGCAGCTTTCCTGATATCAAGGCGCTGGAAGAGGAAGGGAAATTGAGCCTGCACGGTGCGTGGTTCGATATTTCGACTGGCGAGCTGTGGGTGATGGACCCCGAGACGCGCGATTTTATCCGGCCGGAAATCTGAGACCTCGATAGGGACAAACGAAAAAGACGCCCGGGCCATTTGGCCGAGCGCCTTTTATCAATTTTGTCGCCGTGATTATTGGCCGTCGATCTGCTTGCCGATATAGGCGATTGCCTGCTGGTAGACGGCTGCATCGTTCCAGCCACCGATCGCTGCGAAGTTCGGCTCGCCGGGCTGATAGCCAAGACCCGGCTGCCAGCCATGGCCCTTCAGGAAGTTTGCAGTCGAGGCCAGCGCGTCGGCGCGGGATCCGACCAGATCGACCCTGCCGTCGCCATCGCCGTCGACACCGAAATTGACGACGTTCTTCGGCATGAATTGCGTCTGGCCGATTTCGCCATGGGCTGCACCGCGGGCGGTCGGGCTAAGATAGCCTTCGCCGACGAGCTTGAGGGCGGCATAGAGCTGATCGGTGAAATAATCGGAGCGGCGGCAGTCATAAGCGAGCGTCGACACGGCGGAAAGCGTATGCTGGTCGCCCATGAAGCCACCGAAACCGGTTTCCATGCCCCAGATAGCAATGATCGGGCCGGCGGGCACGCCATAGCGCTTCTCGATTTTCGCAAACAACGGGGCATTGGCCTGCTTCATGGCCTTGCCGCGGGTAATGATCGTCTGGCCGCCGCGCTTCCTCATGAAGTCTTCGAAGGAGAGCTTGAAGCTTTTCTGACCGCGATCGGCGCGGATGGTTGGTTGATTGTAGTGCACGTTGGCAAAGGCCCGGTCGAGAACAGAGGCGCTGACGCCCTGAGCCTGGGCTTCCTGCTTGAATTGCTGCACCCAATTCTCAAAACCAGCCGACGTATTGCCACAAGCTGCCGCATTGGCCGCAAACGGCGTCACCAACAGCAACCCGCCTGCTACGAGAGCTGCCATTCCAGACTTTGTCATGCGCATTCAGAGTCCCCGAATTCTTACCGCGCGAGACGCGGTAACGGTTTTTGATGGCGCATAAGCCTTCTATTTTCCAGGCCTACACGCGGTCTTACTGTGACCGGACCATGCCAGTATCCGGCAATTCTGTCATTATCACGTTTTCGCGATCAATATTTCGCTTCACGTGAAACATTGCACCTAAGCAGCTTTGTAAAAGCCTCGCCTTTCGATGCGAAATGACGAGGCTTTTCTTTAAATCCTGCTTAGCCAGCAAAGGTTTAAGAACCGTAAATTGGTTTATAAACCGTTTAGGCCGCCTGCTTGCGCGGCTTGACGAGGCCGCGGTTGATCAGGAGTTCGGCAATCTGGATGGCGTTCAGTGCCGCGCCCTTGCGCAGATTGTCGGAGACGACCCAGATGTTGAGACCGTTTTCGACCGTCGCATCCTCGCGAATGCGCGAAATGTAGGTCGCGTCTTCGCCAGCAGACTCATAAGGCGTGATGTAGCCGCCGTTTTCGCGCTTATCGATGACGAGGCAGCCCGGGGCTTCGCGCAGGATATCGCGAGCCTGATCGGCAGTGATTTCGTTTTCGAATTCGATGTTGACCGATTCCGAATGGCCGATGAAGACCGGCACGCGCACGGCGGTGCAGGTGACCTTGATCTTCGGATCGAGCATCTTCTTGGTTTCGGCCAGCACCTTCCATTCTTCCTTGGTGTAGCCGTCTTCCATGAAGACATCGATGTGCGGAATGACGTTGAAGGCGATGCGCTTGGTGAACTTCTTCGACTCGATCGGATCGGCGACGAAGACGGCGCGGGTTTGGTTGAATAGCTCGTCCATGCCGTCCTTGCCAGCGCCGGAAACGGACTGGTAGGTGGAGATGACGACGCGCTTGATCTTGGCAAAGTCATGTAGCGGCTTCAGCGCCACGACGAGCTGCGCGGTCGAGCAATTCGGATTGGCGATGATGTTTCGCTTGGTGAACTGCGTGACGGCATCGGGGTTCACTTCCGGCACGATCAACGGCACGTCGGCGTCGTAGCGCCAGGCCGAGGAGTTATCGATGACGACGCAGCCCTGGGCACCGATCTTCGGCGAGAACTTCTTGGAGACATCGCCGCCGGCCGACATCAGGCAGATATCGGTATCGGAGAAATCGTAATTCTCCAGGTTCGAAACCTTCAGCGTCCGGTCGCCGAAGGAAACTTCGGTGCCCTGCGAGCGGGCCGATGCGAGCGCTACGACCTCGTCAGCCGGAAAACCGCGTTCGGACAGGATATTGAGCATTTCGCGGCCGACATTCCCGGTCGCGCCCGCAACTGCAACTTTGAAACCCATTTCTCAAGCTCTCTTTCTCTTCTCTCCTCTTTGGCGAGGGGGGAACCACGGTCATGACGACCGGTTCCTGTCCCCAGCCGAGCCGGGGAGAGAGCGGCAGGCCAGAGACGTCAGACGGTTTTCGTCGTCGTTTTGGCCTTGGTTTTGGAAGAAACCGGAAAACGGAACTCCTGCCCGGCAAATTCTGCCAGGTGATCGAATCTATCGATCTGTTCGAAGCGAACCATGGAGGTCTTCCTTTTCCGTCGCCGGTTCTAAGGGGTTTTCCACAGGAGTCAAGGATTTTGCGTTCCCACCGAGGCGGGAACGCGGAAATCGATCTCAGCCTCAGCGACTGCTGTTGCGCGTGGATTCGAACAGGAACCAGATGCGGCGTTCCGTCTCGTCCAGCCAATTTTCAAGAAGGCTGGCGGTGGCGACATCGCCATATTCATCGCAGACATCGTGCGTGGCGCGGATTTCGGCGGAAAGCCTGAGATTGTCGTCGGCCAGTTCGGCGAGCATATCCTGAGCGTCGACATATTCGGCATTATTGTCGGGGATGCGCTGCAGCTTGGCGATGTGGCCGATCGAACGCAACGTGGTGCCGCCGATCTTTCTGGCCCGTTCGGCCATCGGGTCCGTCATGGCGAAGATCTGCTCGCCCTGCTCATCCAGCAACAGGTGGTAATCGCGAAAATGTGGCCCGCTCATATGCCAATGGAAATTCTTGGTCTTGAGATAAAGGGAAAAGACGTCGGCCAGCAGCGCATTCAGTGCTGCGGAAATATCGCGTGTCGCTTCTTCGCTGAGATTGGTGCGCGTGCCCAGTTTCGATTTGGTATTGGCGGTATTCATGATGACGTGCTCCGTTTCGTTGGTCGCAACAGCGATCTCTCAGAGACTTTCACAGGAATTTACGGCGTTCGCTCGCAAGGGATCGCATTGCAGATAGGATCTGTCGTGAAGGTTTTCGCGGTCAAGATGTCGTTTGCAGCAAAAGTGGCTGCGGATCGACGGAAAAACCCGAACGGCAATGATAGTATGAAGACGGATGCGGTTTGGCAATTGTTGCCGGAGGTGCCGGCCGGCCGGATCGGCCATGGCATGGGGGACGCCGCTTCCCTCGTTGGGAGGAAAGCGGCTCTGCGGGATAAGCGGTTACTTCAAGCCGCCGCCGGCATAGAGGGTTTCGCCCGTCAACCAGCCGGAATCCTTCGAGGCGAGGAAAACAGCGATCGGAGCGATATCGGTCGGCTGGCCGAGGCGGCCAAGCGGTGTTTGCGAAACCATATGCTTCTCGAAATCGCTGCCGATAATGCCTGCCGCGATGACGCCTTCAGTCTCGACGCCGCCGGGCGAGATGGTGTTGACGCGGATGTTGCGTGGGCCGAGTTCCTTGGCAAGGATCTGGGTGATCGAGGTGACGGCGGCCTTGGTCGCCGTATAGACCGCAGCGGTCGGCAGGTTCATGGTAACGGCTGTCGAGGCGATGTTGATGACGTTCCCGCCTTCGGGGCCGAAATGTTTCACCGCTTCCTGCGTCGTCAGCAGTGTGCCGAGAACGTTGATATTGAATTCGCGGTGGAATTCTTCTTCGGTGATCTCTTCCAGCGCCTGGAATTGATAGACGCCGGCATTGTTGACGAGGATGTCGAGGCCGCCGAAGGCTTCCTTGGTTTCGGAAAAAAGCCGCTTCACGTCGGCGGATTTCGAAACATCGCCGTGTGCTGCGATCGCCTTGCCGCCTTTGGCGGTGATCTCGGCCACGACCTTGTCGGCGCCTTCCCGGCTCGACGCATAATTGACCACGACGGCCGCGCCTGCCTCGCCCAATGCCTTGGCGATGCCTGCGCCGATACCCTTCGATGCTCCGGTCACGATCGCGACCTTGCCTGCCAGCTTGCTCATGTTATCTCCTGTCGAGAAGGTTGTTAGATAATTTTATAACTATCGAATTGTTGACGCAGACGAGGGCCTTAGTGTGTCGACCTTCATCCCGTCCCTTTGATATTTAGATAATCATCTAACTGATACAAGAGCAGCCGTTGCGGGCGGAGGGAAAAGAATTGTCAGATGGTGGCGAGTTCCGCCATGTAGGCATTCAGGACATCGCGCCGAAGCAGCAAGTTTGCGAACTTGCCTTCCCGCACGATCTCGATGAGGCCGGCGTTTTCGAGTTCCTTGATGTGGTGCGATATCGTCGCGGCGCTGACAGCATGGCACTGCGTCAGGATGCTGCAAGGCATAGGCTCGGCGCGACCGCCGATTTCCTTCAATATCTGCACGCGGCGCGGCTCGGCGAGCGCCCGGGAAATCAACCCGAGTTGCCTTTCGCTCAGTCGCGTCTGTCCTGCATCGGTCATTGTCTTCGCCACACTCGAACGGGGAATGGATTTCCCGCAAATTCGCCGCTTCAGATATATGAATGCAGGCAATACTTGGCAACTATTCGAGGTGTGATGGTGCGTTGCGTGGCATATTGATGAGGGGAATTTTCTTTTCCCTCATCCGCCCTCGTGGTTCGAGGGCGCTGTGCGCCGCCTCACCATGAGGGCTAACCTTTTTTGGCTTCGCTCCTCGGAGTGAAGGACTTTATCCCCTGTGGCCGGGCGCGGTATGCGCTCCACCTTCATCCTGAGCTTGTCGAAGGACGAGGGTGGCCCCAAGGCCGCGGCAAAGAGGTTACTTCCCCTTCAACAGCGGCAATCTCGGCACCGGCCAGCCGGTCTCGCCGATGCGGAAGAGCAGGCCGTAGCGGGAATAGACGATCGCCACCATGAAGGAAAACCAGCCGCCGAGGGCGAGGCCGGCGATGACGTCGCTCGGATAGTGGGCGCCGATCATCACGCGCGTGGTCGCCAGCCAGAGGGCGCAGGCGATGAAGATGTAACGATAGCGCGGGAAGAGGAAGGCAAGCGCCACGAAGAAGGCGCCGATGGTGGTCGCATGGCCGGACGGGAAGCTTTCGAAGCCGGCATGGCCGTTGAAGGGCGAGAAACCGAAAGGACCCCAATCCTCAAAATGCATTGGGCGGGCACGGCCGATGGCGCGCTTCAGGAGATTGGCGATGATACCCGACAGCGTGATGGTCGTCAGCAGATAGCCGCCGATCTGACAGATGCGCAGGGCCTGGCAACGACAGCGTGGCGATTGCAACAGCCGGCTGCCGGCCCAGCCTTCGAAGAACAGAAAGGCGCTGAGCAGGATGATCCAGCCGGATTCGCCGAAATTGGTGAGCAGTTTGCCGAAGAAATGAATGGGTGGAGCGATGTTCTTGATGTTGGCGCCGACCGGCCAATCGAACAGCAGCGCCGCGAGCAAGACGACATTGGCGGTCAGGAACAGACAGATCTTCCAATGCGACGGTGCGAAGCCGCTCTTGTTCCGCCGCCACCGCCTGTCCAGAGACGTCAAGATCGCCTGCATATCCACCGCCTGTCGCCGCTACTTCCTACCCAAGTCGGCAATTACGCCCAGAGCAGTTCAGCGCCTCACGGAATCGCTGGACTGCTCTATCTTTTTGTTTTCACGCAATTCCGGACGGAAAGCGGCTCACGCACTTTCCTGGAATTGCTGTAGCAGGCTCCTGCAACAGTTTTTTTACAGATTTAAGACGGTCGGTGGTTCAGCGAAGCCCGTGGTTCAGCCGCGGCCGCGGCCACCCGTCTTTGACCACGGAAAAAACCAGGCCGAAACGGGAAAAGAGGATCGCAACGGCGAAAGCGATCCAGGCGCCGAGCGCCAGGCCGGCGGTGACATCGCTTGGATAGTGGACACCGATGATGATGCGCGAAGCGCCAAGCCAAAGGCCGATGCCGATGAACAGCAGCCGGAATCGCGGGAAAAGCAGGGCCAGAGTGACAAAGAGCGCACCCACATTGGCCGAATGCGCCGAGGGAAAGCTTTCAAACAGAAAGTCGCCGTGAAACGGCTCGAAACCGAAAATGCCGTATTGATCATAAAGAGGGGGCCGGGCGCGGCCGATCGCGTATTTCAGAAGATTGACGACGATGCTGGTCGTGAGAACGGACAGGCCGACATAGGCGATCATCCGGATGAAAAGGGCGGCCCGGTAACGGCCGTGCGTCGGTGCACGACGTAGGATGAAAAGGCCGACGGCAGACACGACGGCGATAGCGGCGAGGATCCAGGCCAGCCTGCCGATATCGGTGATGGCGCCTGCGACTGCGATCAGTTGCGGCGAGAGGTTCTTTGCAGCCTGTCCAAGTGGCGTATCGAAGACGAGGAAGGCAAGAATGACGATGTTGACCGCGGTCAGCGTGTAGCCAAGCCAAGGAAGGGGGCCATGACGGTTGCGGCGAAGGTCATAACGCCGCGCCAGCCTCTGCCAAGGCCGTGATTGCTTCTGGATTGTGCTCACCGGCGGCGATGTCGTTTCCGTGCTCATCCAACGGAAATAAGGGTCCGCCGCGCGGAGTTCAACGAAAAGCCCCCGCTCTGCAAGCCGAGAGCGAGGGCCTTTGATGTTTCACATGAAATATCAGACCGCGATTATGCCGACAGCGCCTTGAATTCGGCGAGGATGGCATCGCCCATTTCGGCGGTGCCGACTTGGCGGCTGCCAGCCGACATGATGTCGCCGGTGCGGATGCCGCTGTCGAGCACGTTGGCGATTGCCTTTTCCAGCGCATCGGCATCGGCCACCAGGCCGAAGGAGTAGCGCAGGCACATGGCGAAGGAGGCGATCATGGCGATCGGGTTGGCGATGCCCTTGCCGGCGATGTCGGGGGCCGAGCCATGCACGGGCTCGTAGAGCGCCTTGCGCTTGCCGGTCTTGGCATCGGGTGCGCCGAGCGAAGCGGACGGCAGCATGCCGAGCGAGCCGGTCAGCATGGCAGCGACGTCGGACAGCATGTCGCCGAAGAGATTGTCGGTGACGATGACGTCGAATTGCTTCGGCTGACGAACGAGCTGCATGCCGCCGGCGTCGGCGAGCATATGCTCAAGCTGCACGTCGGCATATTTTTCCTTGTGCGTCGCGGTGACGACCTGGTTCCAGAGCACGCCCGACTTCATGACGTTGCGCTTTTCCATCGAGCAGACGCGGTTGTTGCGGGTGCGTGCCAGTTCGAAGGCGACGCCGGCAATGCGCTCGATCTCGTAGGTGTCGTAGACCTGGGTGTCGATGCCGCGCTTCTGGCCGTTGCCGAGGTCGATGATTTCCTTCGGCTCGCCGAAATAGACGCCGCCGGTGAGCTCACGGATGATAAGGATATCGAGGCCGTCGACCAGTTCCGGCTTCAACGAGGAAGCCGATGCCAGCGCCGGATAGCAGATGGCCGGGCGCAGGTTTGCGAAAAGCTCGAGGTCCTTGCGCAGGCGCAGCAGGCCGGCTTCCGGGCGCACTTCGTAGGGAACGTCGTCCCACTTCGGGCCGCCAACGGCGCCGAAGAGCACGGCGTCGGCCGCAAGCGCCTTCTGCATGTCCTCTTCGGAGATGGCGACACCATGCGCATCATAGGCGCTGCCGCCGACAAGGCCTTCATCCGTAACGAAACCGGCATTCTTCGCCTCGTTCATATAGGCGATGATCTTGCGGACTTCGCCCATGGCTTCGGGACCAATGCCGTCACCCGGCAGGAGGAAGAGATTGCGCACTGTCATGGGAAAAGCCTCCGCAAAAGAAATAAGTTGCGGGTTCTTAGACCCGCCAAGAAGGCTTTTCAAGCGAGGAAGGGGCGGAAACGGTACGGTTTGGGGCTTTTGCGGCCGACCCTCGTGGTTCGAGGCTGCGCCCTTTGGGCTTCACACCTCACCATGAGGGCGGAGCGAACTATAAGCCAGGCGAGAGGACGAGCCCTCATGGTGAGGAGGCCCAAAGGGCCGTCTCGAACCACGAGGGCGGATGGCTTGCGTTGCTTTATCTTTACTCAGCCAATCCAAGCGAAGCGAGATAGGCTGCCGATGCCGGGATCTTGGACTTGTCCTTGATCTCGATGATCAGGCGCGGATTGCTGTTGAGCTTGGCAAGGGCGGCGAAGACGGCGCGCCAGTGGATATTGCCTTCGCCGAGGCTCCAGTGGCGGTCGGCATAGCCGTCGGCATCCTGCAGGTGGACGTGCTGGAGGCGGTTGCCGGCGGCGTGGACGTAGTAGTCGACCGGCGGTGCACCGGTGTAGCCGTGCGCGTAATGGGCATGGCCGGTGTCGATCGAAACGGCGACGGCGGGCGAGTTGAAGCTGTCGGCAAGACCGACGCGGATATGGGGATCCTTATCCTCGATGTTCTCGATGACCATGGTCAGGCCAATGTCTTCGGCGCGCTTCACGGCATCCTTCAACGTCAGATGCGTGTATTCAATGATCTTCTCGCGTTCACCCTTGTTGTTGTCGAGGTTGTTGTAGGACCATGACGTATAGGGGCTATGGATGACCATCTGGGTGGCGCCGATATTGGCGCAGACGTCGAGTGCCTGCAGCAGGCGCTTCGTGACGACGGCGCGGATCTCCGGGTCCTGCGAGGCGATGATGAAGCCCCAGAACGGGCCGTGGATGCCGAGGCGGCCCTGATGGCCGTCAAGCAGCTTCCTCGCGCGCTCGGCAAGCGGCGCCCAGTCGCCATTCAAGATTTCGGCTTCGACGAAGCTCTGCAGTTCCAAGTCGCGCCGCTTTTCGAGCAGCCAGTTGCGATGGGTTTCGACGTCGTCAAGCGTCATGGCGGCGCCAAGAATGGGAAGGGAAGACATGAAATGCTCCGATCGGGAGGAGGAGATGGAGGGAGCGGGAGCGGCCAGAGGGGCTCCGCAAAGGCTATATGATCCCCCTTTTTGTCGGGCATATTACAGCCGGCAAAGTCATCAGCTTGCCACGGCATGAAAACAAAAAGCCGGGCTTTTCAGCCCGGCTTCGACACGCAAATGTGATGATGAAATCGATCAGGCAGCCCAGGGATGGGATGCGGCATTCGTCTTTTCGAAGCTGTCGATCGCTTTGGCTTTTTCCAGCGTCAGGCCGATATCGTCGAGGCCGTTCAGCAGGCAATGACGCTTGAATTCGTCGAGATCGAACTTGATCGAACCGCCGTCCGGGCCGGTGATCTCAAGGTTTTCCAGATCGATCGTCAGGATGGCGTTGGAGCCGCGCGAGGCGTCGTCCATCAGCTTGTCGAGATTTTCCTGGCTGACCTTGATCGGCAGAATGCCGTTCTTGAAGCAGTTGTTGTAGAAGATGTCGGCGAAGCTGGTCGAAATGACGCAACGGATGCCGAAGTCGAGCAGTGCCCACGGGGCATGTTCGCGCGAGGAACCGCAGCCGAAATTGTCGCCGGCGACGAGAATCTTGGCATTCTGATAGGCCGGCTTGTTCAGCACGAAATCCGGGTTCGGCGAACCATCCTCATTGTAGCGGGCTTCGGCGAACAATCCCGTGCCAAGACCGGTGCGCTTGATGGTCTTCAGATAGTCCTTCGGGATGATCATGTCGGTATCGACATTCACGACCGGGAGGGGTGCTGCGACACCAGTCAACTTCACGAACTTGTCCATGGGGGTCCTGCCTTCAATTTTCGTCTATGCACGAATTATCCTGCCAATAGAGCAAATCCCGGCAAAAATGAAGGGGAATCTTGGAAATGCTCTAAACCGGGCGCCTTGGCCGCAGTTCAGGAATTGCGCGTGGATTAAGCGCATTGGAGAGCGGCGAGGCGCCGCCCTGCCCTGATCTTGGCTTAGAGGTCGATGATCGTGCCGCGGCCGTCGTTCCAAACGCGCATTTCGCGCTGAGCATTCGCCTTGGCACGCACCGGAGCAGGTTTCATCCGCAACGAAATCGCGCGGCCCACCATAAGCACGGTGAGGATGCCGCCGACAGCGAGCGTGATTGAAACGGTAAACAGCGCCAGGGCTGCAAACACGGTGATGCCGGCAAGCGCGATGAACAGGGAACGGATATTCTGCATGGTCGAGACCTCTCTACTCATGGCAATGTGGTCCTCTCTTCTTCTCTCTGCAAGAGGAGCATGGCTTTTTGTTGTCTTGCCCGTTGTTGTCTTGCTTGACGGCGGAAAGCGCGGCAAAACTGCATCATGAGCCGTCTCGCCCCTCCCCGTTCCGTCCGTCTGCGCCGCTCGGTGCTGAGTGTCCCTGCGATCAACCGCCGTGCGCTTGAGAAGATAGCCGATCTCGATTGCGACGCAGTCATCTTCGATCTCGAGGATTCCGTGGCGCCGGAGAAAAAGGCGGAAGCGCGGGAGAATTTGCGGGCTTTTTTCACCGGCTCGCTGCTTGCCGGCAAAGGAGAGGCTGGCAAGGAGCGCATCATCCGCATCAATACGCTGTCATCCGGCTTCGGTGCCGAAGACCTGGAGCTGGTGCTGGCGCTTGAGCCCGATGCGGTTCTTCTGCCAAAGGTCGACGAGCCGCAGGATGTGACTGTTGTCAGCGACAGGCTTGCCGAGGCGGATGCGCCGGAGAGCCTGCGCATCTGGGGGATGATCGAGACGCCGCGCGGCGTCTTGAATGCCGCGGCCATCGCCGAGGCCGGCCGCACACCGGGAAGCCGGCTCGATTGTTTGACCGTCGGCCTCAATGATCTGCGCAAGGAAACCGGTGTGTTGCCGCAGCCGGGCCGCACCTATCTCATGCCGTGGCTCATGCAGGTGATCTTGGCCGTCAGCGCCTATGGGCTCGACGCCATCGACAGTGTTTTCAACGATTTCAAGGATATGGAAGCCTTCGACGTCGAATGTGCGGAGGGCCGAGCCATGGGCTTTGCCGGCAAGATGCTGATCCATCCAAACCAGATCGAAGCCGCCAACCGGCATTTCGGGCCGCACGAGGCCGCTCTTGCCGAGGCGCAAGCCATTATCGCCGCTTTCGCCGATCCGGCGGCGGCCGGTCTCAATGTCGTGAACCTCGGCGGGCGCATGGTCGAGCGGCTGCATCTTGTCCAGGCGGAGAGACTGGTCCATAAAGCTCGCCTGATTTCAGAGCGTCCTTTGCGGTTGTCTACGGCCGCACCTCGGGATGAAGGCTGATAGAGCAATTCCAGGAAAAGTGCGTGAACCGCTTTCCGTCCGGAATTGTGTGAAAACAAAGAGATAGAGCAGTTCAGAGATTCCGTGAAGCGCTGAACTGCTAGGTTATGAAAGACGATTTGATGAAACTTTATCGCTTCCTTACCGGCCCCGACGACGCTTCCTTCTGCCATAAGGTGACCGCGGCGCTGAACAAAGGCTGGGAACTCTCGGGCTCGCCGACCTACGCCTTCAATGCGGCGACCGGCCTAATGCTGTGCGGCCAGGCAGTCGTCAAGGACGTCGCGGGCAAGGATTACGATCCGGAAATGAAGCTTTCGGAGCAGTAAGAGTAACAGGATCGCTTATTCAGCGGTCCGTCGCCTCTTCGGCGCTCGCCTCGATGCGTTCCATGTCCTCGTCGCTCAGGCCGAAATGGTGGCCGATTTCGTGGATCAGGACATGGGTGATGATGTCCCCGAGGGTTTCGTCGTTTTCCGCCCAATAATCGATGATCGGCCGGCGATAGAGGCGGATCTTGTTCGGCATTTCCCCGGTTTGGGCTGTGAAACGCTCCGATATGCCGCGCCCTTCGAACAGACCGAGCAGGTCGAACGGCGTTTCCAGCGCCATGTCCTCGAACACGTCGTCGTCGGGGAAATCTTCGATGAGGATGATGAGATTGCCGGTGAGCGAACGGAATTCGTCCGGCAGGTGGCTGTAAGCCTCCGTGGCCAGGGATTCGAATGTGCTGATCGAGGGGGCATGGCGGTCCCGCCAATCCTCGCTCTGGTCAATGCGGGCCATGAATGCTTCCTTCCTTAGCTGGTCATATAGAGCCTTTGTTTCGGTTTTTCGAGAGTGGATTCAGGCAGAGGAATATTTTCTCATAAAATGGTGTTGACTCTTCTTCCGACCTCTGGAATCCATAAGAACATAACAGGAACATAATTGATCTGGAGCTACCGTCATGGCTGAGGCCGCCGTGGCGCGGGAGACGCTTTTTGCCCTGCGTGAAACCATTGCCCGACTGGAAGGCAGGCCGATACCGGCGCTGGCAGCCATGGCGCATGAGACACGGGCGGCAGAGCCGGAGGCCGGTTCGGCCGATGCTGTCCAGCCGCTTGCAATAGGGGTTGCCGCTCTCGACGAGGCGATGCAGGGCGGCGTGCCGCTGGATGCGCTGACGGAGATCCGTTCGCTCGCCTTGCGTGATGCCGGAGCGGCGAGCGGTTTCACCCTTGCTCTTGCTGCCCGGCTCAGAGTGTTTGCAGGGCGGCCTCGGGGGCAAGCCGTCGGCAAAACCACGGCCGTATCGCCGGTTTTGTGGATCGGCGATACTGTCGCGGGGATGGAGGCGGGCCTGCCCTATGCGCTCGGGCTTCAGGATTTCGGATTGGAGCCGGCCGGCTTTCTACAGGCGTCGCCGCGCAAGCTGGAAGAGGCGCTATGGCTGGCGGAGACGGCGCTTGCCAGTGCGGCCTTTGCGGTCGTCATTCTGGAGGTGCGCGGCAATCCGGCCCGCTTCGGGCTGACCGAGAGCCGGCGGCTGGCGCTGCGGGCCAAGGCGGCGGGGCGGCCCTTGTTTCTGTTGCGTCAAGCGGGCGAGGAGGAGGCGAGCAGCGCTCTCTTCCGTCTCGCCGTCGAACCCGCGCCGGCCCTGGCGCGGCCCTTGCCGGACGGATCGCTGCTTGGCGGCAGCATCGGTCATCCGGCCTTTCGTCTCACCCTGGAAAAAAGCCGTAACCCGGCGCCCTTTTCCATAACCCTGGAGTGGAATGCCCATGACCGCCAGTTTGCCCCTGTCCTCGACGCTCAGCACCCTGCCTTTCCCGGTGAACACGCAGCGCATTCTGGCGCTGACCTTTCCGCACCTGCCGACCGACCGGATCGCGCGCAAGCGATGGGGTCTGTCCTGGCGTTCGACCGGTCGGCTTGAGGCGCCGCCGCTCGCCTGTGCCGGCAAGCTGAACAATGCCATGCGGCTCACCGCGCTCAATGAAAGGGCCGAGACGATCGGCCTGAAGCTCGCACAGGGCGTTGCCGAGGCGAAGGCAATCTGTCCCACCCTTGACGTCGTCGAAGAGGACCCGGGCGCGGACCGCAAACTGCTGGAGGCGATCGCCGATTGGTGCGATCGCTATACGCCGCTGGTGGCGATCGACGGCAAGGATGGGCTTTTCCTCGATATCACCGGCTGCGCCCATCTCTTCGGCGGCGAAGAGGCGCTGCTCGAGGATATTCTGATCCGAATTTCCCGGCTTGGTCTCTATGTGCGCGGCGCCATTTCCTCCGCACCGGGCCTTTCCTGGGCGGTTGCCCGCTTCGACGACAGCCGCGTTGTTCCTCCGGAGGCCATGGAAGAGGCGCTGGCGCCGCTGCCGGTCGCCTCGCTCAGGCTTGGCGAGGAAACCGTCGCCGCATTGCAGAAGCTGGGATTGAGGCAGGTGGGCGATCTCCTGGCAGCGCCGCGGGCGCCGCTGACCCGCCGTTTCGGTGCGCAACTCCTTTTGCGGCTCGATCAGGCCATCGGCCTCAACGAGGAGCCTATCTCGCCTCGTCGGCCGGTTGCGCAATTGTCAGCCGAGCGGCGGCTTGCCGAGCCGGTGCAGGCGGAAGACGATATTCTGCAGCTTGCCCGTCAGCTTGCCGAAACCTTGAAGCCGGGGCTGGAGGCCCGCGGTGTCGGCGGCCGCTCCTTCGAACTTTTGTTGTTCCGGGTCGATGGCGCTGTGTTCCGCATTGCCGCCGGCGCATCGCAGCCGCTGCGGGAGCCGAGCCGGATCGCCAACCTGTTCACGGAGCGCTTCACCGCCATTCATGACGATCTCGATGTGGGATACGGCTTTGAAATCGTCCGTCTCAATGTGCTGCAGCATGCGCCTTTCGACGCGATGCAGGGCGATTTTGTCGGAGAAGGCCGCCAGGACGCGTCGCTCGCCGCTTTTGTCGACCGGGTGGCTGCGCGGCTGGGGCCGGATTGCCTGCAGGGTTTCGAATTGCAGGAAAGCCATATTCCCGAGCGGGCCGTGCGACCGATGCCGGCCATGGGGCTTCTCGCTTCCCGGCGGCGGATAGGTAAGGAAGATGCCGGGTCTGGCTTCTTCCGCGGTGAGCGGCCGCTGCGGCTGTTTCGCATGCCGGAGCTGGTCGAAACCGTTGCCGCCGAAGTGCCCGACGGTCCTCCCCGGCAGTTTCGCTGGCGACGGATCATGCATCGGGTCAGCCGAGCCGAAGGGCCGGAGCGGCTTTCGGCGGAATGGTGGGTCGAGGAAAAGGAGGAGCCTGCCCGCGATTATTTCCAGATCGAGGATGAAGAGGGCCATCGTTTCTGGCTGTTTCGCAAGGGTCTCTACGGCCGAGGCGGAACGGCGCCGGACTGGTACATGCACGGGGTCTTCGCATGAATGCGCGCCCGAGCTTTCACGACCCCGTACCCTTCTTCGAGATCGGGGTGAGAACGAATTTCTCCTTTCTCGAAGGCGCCTCGCATCCGGAAGAAATAGTGGCGCAAGCCGCTATCCTGAAACTTTCGGGGTTTGGAATTGCCGACCGCAATTCGGTTGCAGGCGTCGTCAAGGCGCATGCGCATACCAAAGTTCTCCGAGAAAAATATGAAGAGGCCGCTAGGAACAACAGGGAGCTTCGAGCCAAGGGGGAGCCGGAAAAGCCCCTCCTGAAGCCGGTTCCCTTCCAACCCGGCGCTCGCCTGGTGTTTTCGGACGGTACGCCCGACATCCTTGCCTATCCGCAGAACCGCAAGGGCTGGGCGCATCTCTGCCGGCTGTTGAGCGCCGGCAATCTGAGCGGCGAGAAAGGCGTCTGTATCCTCAATGAAAGCGACCTCATGGAATGGGGCGACGAGATGATGCTGGCCCTTGTTCCTGATGCTGATAGCGTCGAGACGTCGGAGGGGCAGGCCAAGCTGGAACAGTGCCTAGCGCGACTATGGGCCCGCTTCGGCCGCAAGCTCCATCTGGTCCTGTCGCCGGCCTATGATGGTAGGGATCGGCTGGTCTTTGCTACGCTCTCCATCATCGCATTGCGCAACGGCGTGCGGCTAATCGCCAGCAACCAGCCGCTTTATCACGCGACCGAACGCAAGCCGCTTGCCGATATCGTCGTTTCGATCCGCGAGCATGTGCCGATCGCCGAGGCCGGCTTCAAACTGGCGGCCAATGCCGAACGCTACATGAAGAATGCGGTCGAGATGGCACGCTTGTTCCGGGATTATCCGAAGGCGATCACCAATACGCAGAAGTTTTTTAGCCGGCTGTCTTTTTCGCTGGACGAGTTGAAGCACAATTATCCCGACGAAAGCATTGATGGCGAGACCGTTGCGGAGACGCTGAAGCGACTGACGTGGGAGGGGGCCAGAAGGCGCTTTCCTGAAAAGATTCCCGAAAAGGTCTCGATGCAGATCGAGCATGAACTCAAGCTCATTCGTGAGCGGCAATATGAGCCTTATTTCCTGACGGTGCACCGCATCATGGAGTTTGCCCGTAGCGCGAATATCCTGTGCCAGGGACGGGGATCGGCGGCCAATTCGACGGTCTGTTATTGCCTCAGGATTACCGAGGTCAATCCGGAAATAACAAGCTTGCTCTTCGAGCGTTTCATATCGACGGAACGCGAGGAGCCGCCTGATATCGATGTCGATTTCGAGCATGAGAAGCGTGAAGAGGTCATCCAATTCATCTACAAGCATTACAAAAAGGAGCATGCCGGGCTGACGGCGGCGGTCACCAGCTATCGGGCGCGCTCGGCCGGTCGCGAAGTCGCCAAGGCTTTCGGCTTGTCCGAGGATGTGCAGTCTGCCCTTGCAAGCGGTGTCTGGGGCTGGTCGACGGAGGAGTTGTCCGAACGCGAGGCGAAGATTGCCGGTCTTGATCTCAAGGACAAGACGACACGCAACGTCCTTTCCTACGCCACGACTCTGATGGGGTTTCCGCGGCATCTGACCCAGCATGTCGGCGGTTTCGTCATCACCCGGGATCGATTGGACGAGGTGGTGCCGATCATGCACACGGCGATGGACGATCGCTATATGATCGAGTGGAACAAGGACGATCTCGACAATCTCAACATACTGAAGATCGACGTGCTTGCGCTCGGTATGCTGACCTGTCTCGCCAAGGCTTTCGATCTGTTGCTGCTGCATTACGATGTGAAGAAGCAGCTCGCCGATCTTGGTAGCGGCGAATATCCCGATCGCATACCGGTCTACGACATGATCTGCCGCGCCGATACGATCGGCGTCTTCCAGATCGAAAGCCGGGCACAGATGAGCATGCTGCCGCGTCTCCGTCCTCGCAAATTCTATGATCTGGTCATCGAGGTGGCGATCGTCCGGCCCGGTCCCATCCAGGGCAACATGGTTCACCCTTATCTCAAGCGGCGGGATGACATTCTTCATAATAGGCCGATCGAATACCATCGTCCGGAATTGAAAGCGGTCTTGGAAAGAACATTGGGAGTTCCCCTGTTTCAGGAGCAGGCGATGCAGATTGCCATTACAGCGGCCGGATTCTCGCCCGCCAAGGCCGATCGGCTACGCCGTTCCATGGCGACATTCAAACGAACGGGGAAGGTTGACGAATTCAAGCAGGACCTGGTTTCGGGCATGGTCGCGAACGGTTACCCTCGGGACTTTGCGGAGCGCTGTTTCAGCCAGATTGAAGGCTTCGGCGAATATGGCTTTCCCGAAAGCCATGCGGCGTCCTTTGCGCTTCTCGTCTACGCCTCTTCCTGGCTCAAGGCCTATTATCCCGATGTCTTCTGTGCGGCGATCCTGAATGCCCAGCCTATGGGCTTCTATGCGCCGGCGCAGCTCGTGCGCGATGCGCGTGAGCATGGTGTCGAGATGCGGCCGGTGGATGTCAATCATTCCAGTTGGGATTGCCTGCTGGAGAAGGCGCGTTTCGATCAGGATGCCGTCGAGCCGCGTCATGCGTCGATGCGCGAGATCATCAAGGCGCAATGTGCCGTCCGCCTCGGCTTCCGGCAGGTCAAAGGTTTGTCCGAGGATGAGATGGAACAGCTCGTCGAGCGCCGCGGCGATGGCTATCGGTCCGTGCGCGATCTTTGGCTGCGCTCCGGGCTTGCCAAGTCCGCTATCGAGCGCCTGGCCGATGCCGATGCCTTTCGCTCGATCGGCCTCAGCCGTCGCGAGGCGCTATGGGCTGTCAGGGCGCTCGATGTCGGCAGCGCCGCGGAAAAGCTTCCCCTCTTCGATCTTGCCGATCGGACCGACCTGCAAGTCGAGCCCGCAGTTTCCCTGCCGGAAATGCTCCCCGGCGAGCAGGTGATCGAGGATTATCGCTATCTTTCGCTGTCGCTGAAGGCGCATCCGGTGTCCTTCCTGCGTGCGGATTTCGCCCGACTGGGCATCGTGCAGAACCGGGATTTGCCCAATGTTCCTAATGGTAGGATGGTGACGATTGCCGGGCTGGTGCTGGTGCGGCAGCGACCGGGATCGGCGAAGGGCGTGATCTTCATGACGCTGGAGGACGAGACCGGCGTCTCCAATGCGATCGTCTGGCCGAAGATGTTCGAGAAATACCGGGCCATCGTGATGGGCGCCCGGCTGGTCAAGATACGCGGCCGCTTGCAGAGCGAGAGCGGTGTCATCCATGTGGTGGTCGATTATATCGAGGATATGACACCAGCGCTGGGGATCCTGCAACGCGAAGCCAGGCGGTTCGGCGTCAACGATCGGGCGGATGAGGCCCTGCGTCCGACCATGGATCATCGGCAAAAGAAGCGGCTTGCCGAAAGCCGGTCGGTGCGCGAGCAGACTGCTGAGATAGCGGCAGATGGCCGCAGCACTATCGCCCAGACGGCAAGCGTCATGCCGCGAGGCCGTAACTTCCATTGATGCGCCGGATGTTAGGGCTCACGCTGAAGTGACCTTGTCCGGCTTGCCCGCTGGAAAATGAATCGATTTTTCTTGACAAAGATCGTCTTCTTTCGCAGATAACAAGACAGCAGATGTCATGTTTGACGGGCTGAGCGAAGAATGCTGGTTTGCAGTTGTAATTACATCACCGACAAGGAAATCCGGGAGACGATTATCGAGCTCCTCGATCAGGATTGTTGGCAGCTCATCGTTCCTGCCAAGGTCTATCACGCCATGTCGAAGCGTGGCCGTTGCTGCGGCTGTTTCCCGAATGTCGTCGACATCATTATACAGACGACCGAGGACTATCATGCCCGCCGCCACTCGACGGAGGCGGAAATATTTGATTTCATGTCCCGCTTGAAAAAATTTCATGAAGACAACAGGAGAGCGGACATTGAAAGGCGACAAAAAAGTCATCGAGCGGCTTAACGAGGCCCTATTTCTCGAACTCGGTGCAGTTAATCAATATTGGGTTCATTACCGGCTTCTGGAAGATTGGGGCTATACCAAGCTTGCCAAGAAGGAGCGCGCGGAATCCATCGAAGAGATGCACCACGCCGATCGCCTCGTCGCTCGGATCATCTTCCTCGAAGGACATCCGAACCTGCAGACGCTGGCGCCGCTGCGCATCGGCCAGAACGTCAAGGAAGTGCTGGAGGCCGATCTCGCCGGCGAATATGATGCCCGCACCGCCTACAAGAAGTCGCGCGATATCTGTCACGATGCCGGCGACTATGTCTCGATGAAGCTGTTCGAAGAGCTGCTGGCGGACGAGGAAGGCCATATCGACTTCCTGGAAACCCAGATCGAACTGCTCGAAAAGATCGGCGAGGCCAAATACGGCCAGCTCAACGCCGATTCCGCTGATTCTGCTGAATAATTGGCTTGGAGCAATTCCAGGAAAAGTGCGAAGCGGTTTTCCGTCCGGAATTGCGTAAAAACAAAGTGATAGAGCGGTTGTTAGATGCTGTGAAAAGCTGAACCGCTCTATTGCTTCCGGCCGCCTGAAAGGTGGCCGGAACGCCCTCAATCTTCCGCCTTCAGACCGGCCAGATGTTGGAATTCGGCGACGACCTGTTCGTAGACCGACCGTTTGAACGCGACGATCAGGCCGGGCAGCTCTGCCATCGGCTTCCAATCCCAGGCATCGAATTCCGGCTCATGACCGCCAGGCGGCGGGTTGATGGCGATTTCGCTCTCGTCGCCGTCGAAGCGGAAGGCGAACCAGCGCTGGGTCTGGCCGCGGAATTTTCCCCTGAGGCCGATGCCGATCAACTGCGGCGGCAGATCGTAATTGATCCAGTCCTTGGCTTCGGCGAGCAGGGTCACGGTCTTCATGCCGGTCTCTTCGTAGAGCTCGCGATAGGCCGCCGCCAGCGGGTCTTCGCCCTCGTCTATGCCACCCTGCGGCATCTGCCAGAGATGCGGAGAGCCGTCATATTCGGAATTGCCGTCCGGGATGCGCTTGCCGGCCCAGACCAGCCCATCGCGGTTGAGCACCATGATGCCGACGCAAGCGCGATAGGGCAGGTCTTCAGCTCTGACGGGGAAGTGGCTCTTGCTCATGATTATCCTCTAAGCCTCAGGGATGTTTTGGGTCGTCGGCGAGGGCGGAGACGGCGACGATCTCAATGCCGCGCATGGCTGCCTCCTCGCTCCATTTGCTAATGGCGTCGACGCTCTCGTCGAAAGCGGATGCAACGCCGATTGCCGATCCATTGCGGCGCGCGATGCGCTCCAGCTCGTCGAGCTTCTTCAGAATGGCATCCTGCTTCAATTCTCCGTCGAGCTGCAGATCCGCAAAGGCATGCGGCATCTCCAGCGCCTTGGCGATAGTACCGGATTTGGACTGCGCCGAGGAGCCGTCGTCGAGGAACAGCAGGCCGCGCTTGCCGATATCGCGCATGACGGGTTCCATGGCGCCGGCATTCGACAGGAATCGCCCGCCGAGATAGTTCATCACGCCGGTATAATTGGTGATTTCGGCCATGGCCTTGTGCAGGTCTTCGATATTCTTGGCCGCCGGCTGCGAGGTCAGAAGCGTATCCGGTCCCGGATTGTTGCTGGGATAATCGAACGGCTCGAAAGGTACCTGGATCAGAATCTCATGGCCGCCCCGCCGCGCCTCCTGCATCCAGCGCTGCAGACTGTTGCCGCTGGCGGCAAAGGCGAGCGTGATATCCTCCGGCAGTTTCTCGATGGCGCGCTGCGTGCCGGTCTGGCTGAGGCCGAGGCCGCTGACGACGATGGCGATGCGCGTGCCGCGGGCGCCGGACCATGGCCGCGCATATTGGTCCATCGGTCTCAAGCCACCGGGCGCGGTAATCGGCAGCTTGCCGAAAGGCGAATCCTCCAGCAGGCTGTCGTTCGGCGTTGCCGCCATGCGCGGATCCTGGCCGACCTGATTGGCATTGATCAGTACGGGGCCATCGCCATCGCGGGTGTTCGGGCTGAACATGGTCACAACGGAACCATCGCTGGTGATGACCCGATGCGTATCGGCGCCGGATTGCGGATCGACCTGCTTCAGGCCCGGGGTTTGATCGGCTGTAGCCTGCTTATCGTCGGCTTGAGGCGGCGATACCTTCGCTGTGGTCTCGACGGGGGGAGTTTTCTGCAGGTTGTCGCGCAGCAGTGCCGAATAGAGCGAAAAACTGGCGATCGCGATCAGGCAGAAGCCGGCGAGGATGCGCCCGAAGGGCGGACGCCGCGGCTTGCGGCCAGAGCCGCGGTTCTGGCCCAGCGGTGCATGCAAATCCGTTCCCAAAGTCCGTATCCACCCCAAAAGGGAAACTGTCTGCCCCTGTGCCTTCCGCTGTCATGCAACCATCAAAGCGGAAGGACGCTCCAGATTCAAAACACTCAAGCAGATCCAAAATGGATTTCGAATAAGATCCTGCTTATTCAAATAGTTAGAGCGAGATGAGATGAGTCACCTCGCTCTTGATATGAACGCGCCGGGTCTGTTTCCAGCCCGGCGCTATTTCCTTACTTGGAGGAAACCGCCTTTTCCGGGTTCGGCGGGAAGGACGGGTCGGTCTTTGCGCCACGCAACAGGTCGAGCGCGTAGTTGAGCTGGACGTCGTCCTTCGGATCCGGCGGCACGTAGGCGGCCGAGCCGGAGCCCTGATCGGTTTCGCTCTGGCCCTTGATGTGGCCCGGCAGGCTGGATTCGCCTTCCGTCACCAGCTTGCCCTTCAGGTCATCCGGCAGCGGCTCGTCGACCTTGACGTCAGGCGTAATACCGGTGCCCTGGATCGAACGGCCCGACGGCGTGTAATAGAGCGCCGTCGTCAGACGCAGCGCGCCGTTGCCATCGCCAAGCGGGATGATGGTCTGCACGGAGCCCTTGCCGAAGGATTGGGTGCCGAGAACGGTGGCGCGGCGCAGATCCTGCAGGGCGCCGGCAACGATTTCCGATGCCGATGCCGAACCGCCGTTGATGAGCACGATGATCGGCTTGCCGTCGGTCAGATCGCCCGGGCCGGCGTTGAAGCGGCGGGTTTCGTCCGGGTTGCGGCCGCGGGTCGAGACGACTTCGCCACGCTCCAGCACATCGTCAGCGACGTTGATCGCCTGGTCGAGCAGACCGCCCGGATTGAGGCGCAGGTCGAGGACATAGCCCTTCAACTTGTCAGCCGGGATATCCTTCTTGATCTTGGCGATCGCGGCTTCCAGGTCCGGCGTGGTCTTTTCGGTGAAGGAGATGATGCGGAGATAACCGACATCGCCGCCCTCTTCGCGCGACTTGACGGCAGCAACGGCGATCACGTCACGGATGATGGTGAGTTCGATCGGCTTGTCGGCGCCCTTGCGCATCAGCGTCAGCTTGATCGGCGTCTTGACGGCGCCGCGCATCTTCTCGACGGCGTCTTCCAGCTTGAGGCCGCGGACCGACTGGCCGTCGATGGCGGTGATGTAGTCGCCGGCGAGAACACCGGCTTTGGCGGCGGGCGTGTCGTCGATCGGCGTGATGACCTTGACCAGGTCGTTGTCCATGGTCACTTCGATGCCGAGACCGCCGAATTCACCCTTGGTCTGGGTGCGCATATCGTCGGCGTCCTTGGCATTCATGTAGCTCGAATGCGGGTCCAGCGAGGACAGCATGCCGTTGATGGCGGCTTCAATAAGCTTGTCTTCCTGGGGCGGCGTTACGTACTGCGCGCGCACACGTTCAAAGACGTCGCCGAAAATCGACAGTTCCTTGTACGTGGAAGCGCCTGCGGCTTCCGCCGGCGCTACCGCCGTGTAGATGACGCTCATCGCGGTCGCACCCATCAATGCGCCAACGAGAACAAGAGAAGCCCTACGTATCATTGCGTGCCTTTCCAGTGTCTTTGGAGGTCCACCAAGGCCGAGAATCGACCGGCTTCCCATCTTTTCGAAATTCAATGTAAAGCGTTGGCCGATCCGTTTCCAGCGCCAATGCAGTCGCGCTCGCGACTCTTTTTTGGCCCATCACAGCAAGCGGTTCGCCAGCGAAGACAAATTTGCCCAGACGCGTCTTGATCGCGTCCATTCCCGACAGCACCATATGGTAGCCGTCGCCGGTATCGAGAATAACCATCTGGCCATAGCTGCGAAACGCGCCGGCGTAAACGACCGTCCCATCGGCGGGAGCGGTGACGAGCACATCGGGGCCGGTTGCGACGGTCAGGCCCATCGCCGTATGCCCCGTACCATCATCGTCGCCGAACTGGCGGAGAATATCACCCGCCACAGGCAGCTCCAATTTCCGTTTAAGGTCGGAAAACGGATATGCGGGCGCAATGCGGTTTTTATCGGGCACACCGTTTTCGGCCAGGGCCTTTGCCTGTTCGCGCTGCTGATCGGTCATCTGCTCGCGGCGGGCCTCTTCCGCGCGGGCCGCGGCGGCGGCATCGCGCACCGAGCCGATCTGGCTTTCCAGCGACGCGACGAGGCCCTCGAGACTGGTCGCCTGGCCCGCCAATTCCTCGGAACGCTTGCGCTCGGCATCCAGTTTGGCGGCGTTCTCATGGCTGAGCTTGTCGTTTTCGGCGATCAGCATGTCCATGCGCCGTTCTTCCTCCAGACTGTTGGTCATGGTGGCCGTGAGATCAGCCTTTTCTGCCGCGGTGGCGGCATGCAGCTTGGTGAGATCGGTGAGGTCGGCGATGAGCTTGTCCGTCTCCTTGCGCATGCCGGGAACGACGGCGCCGAGCAGGATGGCGCTACGCACGGAAGCAAGCGCATCGTCGGGCGTCACCAGCAGCGCCGGCGGCGGGTTGCGGCCCATGCGTTCCAGCGCGCCCAGAACTTCGGCCAGCAGCGCACGGCGCTCATGCAGCGATTGGCGGATCTTGTCTTCCTTGACCGCGAGATCGGTCAGCGTCTTTTCGCTCTGCTGAATCTTGCGGTCCATATCCCTTCGGCGGGCGGCGCTGTCAATCAACGCTTGGCGCAGGCTGTCGGTGCTCTTGTCGAGCGAAGCGATGCTGTCTTCCAGGGCTTTCGTCTTGTCGGAGGAAAGGCTGATCGTCTTTGATAATTCCTGCAGCTCGGCGCGGGTCTGGTCGCGCTTCCGAGCAAGGTCGGCGGCCGGATCTGGCGCCTGTTCCGGCTGCTGCGCCGATGGTGCGGTCGATGTGGCGACGGGCTGATCGTCTTTGGTTGGCGCGAGAGCGGGCGAAGCACCGTCATCTTCCTGCGCCAGGGCCATGTCCCGGAATTGAAACGGACTTTCCAGATAGACGCCGACGCCAAGGCACACTGCCAGGGAGGGCAGCAGCAAGCGGAAAAGCGTGGGCGGGGTTTTTCTCATCCAGTCGTTTGGGCTTAGCCCCTTCAAATCGCGTGAAATTAAACCGGTTTGGCGCGATTATCTAGGAAGCATCATCAATTTTGCGGCGGGAATCAAAACACGCCTGTGTGAGCGTTCCGTTAACGCAAAATATCGGAAAGCCAAACTGTTTTCGAGCTTTTCGATTCCAAGCAGAAGACATCAAACCCGGTGGTACGGGTGGCCGGACAGAATGGTGACGGCGCGGTAGAGCTGTTCGGCGATGAGAATGCGCACAAGCTGGTGCGGCCAGGTCATTTTGCCGAGGCAGATGGTCGCGTCGGCCTTGTCGTAAAGGGAGGGGTCGAGACCGTCGGCACCGCCGATGGCAATCGTAAGATCGCGCTTGCCCTGATCGCGGAATGTGCCGAGCAAAGTGGCAAAGGCTTCGCTGTCTAGCGCCTTGCCGCGCTCGTCGAGGAGGATGAGGACGCCGCCGTCCGGATGCGCTTTCTGCAACAGGACCGCTTCTTCGCGCTTGCGCGTCTCGCCGTTGGATGCGCGGCTTTCGGCGACTTCGGTCATGCGCGCCAATTCGAGGCCGATTGCCGGACCAGCCTTGGCGAAACGGTCGAGATAGCGGGCCGCAAGATCCTTTTCAGGGCCGGTTTTCAACCGTCCCACGGCAAAAAGACCTATCCGCATTCCCGCTCCCAAGCATATCCGCCATCATGGCGGCACAAATATAGATCGTTGCCGGACAAACATGTCCGGCGATTCGATACTACTAACCGGGACCGGGAATAATGCCCGGAACAGGTTAGTGCAGCGTGCCTTCGTCGAGATCGGGTGCTGCCCACATCTTTTCGATGTTGTAGAACTCGCGAATCTCGGGACGGAACACGTGAATGATGATGTCACCCGTGTCGATCAGCACCCAGTCGCCGCCTTCCAGGCCTTCGACGCGGGCATTGCCCAGGCCTTCGTCCTTGAGGTCGGTGATCAGATGGTCGGCGATCGCCAGGACATGCCGGTTCGAGCGTCCGGAGACGACGACCATGTGGTCTCCAAGCGCGGACTTGCCAGCAATGTTGATGGTGACGATATTTTCGGCCTTGGAGTCCTCGAGGCTTACGAGGACGGCTTGCAGGGCGCGGGCAGCGGCATCGACGCCACGTTCCGGGCTCTTCGGGATAACGACAGGCGTTCTTCCCTTGGCGTGTACTGTTGTCAGTGCTCTTCCTTCCTTGAGTAACAGAACAGGCACATGATCTGAGTCGATCACGCCTTAAAGATAGGCACCAAAGCATTAAGGTTTCAAGACGCTGGTTGTCATCTATTGGACGTAAAGACAAGCTTTTGTGGTATTTTTCACCGCTTTCGCACCATATATGGGCAATTGTCCACGCAACTCCTCAACGGAGGCGCCAACTCACGTTAGGTGATGTAAAATTCGGCAGAGGCCGCCGCCCTCCCGCTTCCCATGTACAGGCGAGCCAAGGACGCGTATACACAGGAGCAGATCGAAACGCTCCGACGCCATGACCAAAGCCCCGCAACAGTCCCTGAAGCCCATTCTCCGGATCAATTTTCCGGGACAGGACCGGCTTGGTCGCGGCAAGATGGAACTGCTTGAACATATTCGCGAAACCGGCTCGATCTCGGCGGCCGGCCGGGCCATGGACATGTCCTATCGCCGCGCCTGGCTGCTGATCAGCGAATTGAACCATATGTTCCAGGAGCCGGTGGTCGAATCCCAGCGCGGCGGCCAGAATGGCGGCGGCGCTGCATTAACGCCGTTCGGCGAGGAATTACTGCGGCGGTTCCGCGGCATGGAGAACTCTGTACGGGCAGCGATTGCCGGCGATCTCGAATGGCTGGAGGCCAATCGCAACCCCGCAGAGGCCGCCGCAGAGCCGCAAACAGAGTCCTGATCGCGCTTACGATTCGAGCGCTACGGTCTTGATGACCGCATGGACGGGCAATCCGATCTGCAGACCCAACCGTTCAGACGAAAACTGCGTGATGCGGGCAAGTACGGTGTCGCCGCCGCAATCCACCTTTACTTCCACGGTGCCGTCGGCGGCTGTGCCAATGGCAAGCACCCGGCCTTCGAGGATATTGAGGGCGCTGAGACCTTCTGGCCGCGCCGTTGCCAGTATGACGTCGCGGGCGGGGATATGGACGCGAACGGTCTTGCCGATTGCAGCCGCTTCGCCGGGTACGAAGAGCTTTGCCGCTCTCAGCGCCACGATGGTCAGGCGGTGCTCGCGGTCGATATGTTCCACGCGGCCTTCGAGCAGAACGCCGGCTTCGCGACGGTCGATAGCCTGCGGGCCGGAAAGCTGGCTGAAGATGTCGACCGCCGCTCCCGTTGCCTCCACCTTGCCGTCGCGCATCATAACGACACGGTTGGCCAGCCGCGCTACCTCGGCGATGGAATGGCTGACATAGATGATCGGCACCTTCGTCTCGTCGCGGAGCCGTTCGAGATAGGGCAGGATCTCGGCTTTGCGGGCCTCGTCGAGTGCGGCCAGCGGTTCGTCCATCAGCAGCAACCGCGGTGACGACAGCAGGGCGCGACCGATGGCGACACGCTGCTTTTCGCCGCCGGAAAGTTTCGCAGGCCGTCGATCGAGAAGCGTTTCGATGCCGAGGAGATCGACGACTCCATCGAAGCTTTCGCTGCGTGCGCTCTTCGGCGCGAACCACCGGCCGTAATTCAGGTTCTGCCGCACGGAAAGATGCGGAAACAGCCGCGCTTCCTGAAAGACATAGCCGAAATGGCGGCGGTGGCGCGGGACGAAGACATCGGCGTCGGTATCTGCGAGCACTGTGCCATCAAGGTCGACGCGGCCATGATCGGGTTGGATCAGGCCGGCGATGATGCGGATGATCGAGGTCTTGCCGGAGCCGGAGCGGCCGAACAGGGCCGTGACGCCGCCGTCGGAAGTGAAAGCGGCCTCGAGCGAGAAAGCGCCCAATCGATGGCGGATGTCGACGGTCAGCGTCATTCCCAATCCACCCTCTTGCCGGCGAGATAAGCGAGGAATTCGGAGGCGAGCAATGCCACCATGGAAATGACGATGGCGACGATCGTCAGCCGCAGCGCACCGGCATCGCCGCCGGGAACCTGCGTAAAGGTGTAGATCGCCGACGACAGCGTCTGTGTTTCGCCTGGAATGTTGGAGACGAAGGTGATGGTGGCGCCGAATTCGCCCATGGCCTTGGCGAAGGACAGGATCATGCCGGCGATGATGCCGGGCAGGATCAGCGGCAAGGTCACGGTGAGGAATATCCAGAGCGGGCTGGCACCAAGCGTACCAGCGGCCTCCTCAAGTTTGCGATCGACCGCTTCGATCGACAGGCGGATGCTTCTGACCATCAGCGGAAAGCCCATCACGCCGCAGGCAAGTGCTGCGCCGGTCCAGCGGAAGGAGAAGACGATACCGAGATATTGGTCGAGCAAAGCACCGATCGGGCCTTTGCGGCCAAAGAGGATGAGGAGGATAAAGCCGGTGACGACGGGCGGCAGGATCAGCGGCAGGTGGATGATGCCGTTGAAGATCGATTTACCCCAGAATTTACCGCGCGCAAGCACCATCGCGGCGGCAATGCCGAAGGGCAGGCTCACCAGCATGGCGACGGTCGAGACGCGCAGGCTCAGCTCGATCGCCGTCCATTCATCGCTGCTCAAACCCAATGCGTCCAAGTCCGGCCTCGCAAAGACATGTCAGGCCCGCCATTAGCCGGCGAGCCTGTAGAGATGAGCTTTTTGCCTACGGTCGAGCGATAGCGCTCAGCGCTTCAGAACCGTAAAGCCTTCATGCTCGAAGAACGGAACAGCCTTAGCCGATTTCAGATAATCGACATAGGCCTGCGTGTCTGGATTGGTGCTGCTGGCCGTGATCGCGATCGGATAGATGATCGGCGGATGGCTGTCTTCCGGAAAGGTGCCGACGACGGCGACGCCCGGATCGGCGGAAACGTCGGTCTGGTAGACGATGCCGTAGGGCGCTTCGCCGCGTGAAACCAGCGCGAGCGCGGCGCGCACGCTTTCAGCACCGGCGACCTTCTTCTCGACGGAAGACCAGACGCCAAGCTTTTCCAGCGCCGCTTTGCCGTATTTGCCTGCCGGCACCGATTCCGGCTGGCCGATCGCCAGGCGTCCATCGCCGAGAAGGCCTGCAAGGTCCATACCCTGCTTCACCTCGACGGGCTTAGCCTTGTCCTTGGCGGAGACGAGAACGATCTTGTTGCCGAGCAGGTTGACGCGGCTGTCGTCCTTGATCAGCTTTTTCTTGGCGACATAGTCCATCCAGTCGGTGTCGGCGGAGATGAAGACGTCGGCCGGCGCACCGTTTTCGAGCTGCTTGGCCAGAGGTCCGCTTGCTGCATAGGAGACGGTGACCTGCTTGCCGGTTTCCTTGGTGAAGGCAGCGTCGATGTTATCCAGCGCGTTTTTCATGCTCGCAGCGGCAAAGACGGTGATCTTGTCGGCGGCAAAGGCCGGCGCAGGAATTGCGGATATGCCAAGCCAGGCGGCGGAAAGGGCGGCGATTGCAAGTTTGATCCATTGGCGGCGGCTCGAGGCCATCATGCTTCTCCCGAAAGGTGTCGTCGTATTGCGAGAGATATAACGACCGAAGAAGCTTGGCTAGGGATATATTTTGGAAAACATAGCGTTGTTGAGGGACGTAACTCTACGAATTTTATAGGGATTTGCCTTTGGGGCGCATATTGGGCTGCTTTGTTACTGCAGAAATGCATGGCTTGATTCGCTCAGCGCACTGGCAAACGCTCACGGCGTAAGACGTAACGTTAAGAATCGTGCAATTTCACAGGAGTTTTCAGGCGTGCTATTCTTGAGACAGCCCAGGGTTCCTGGTCAGATCATGAAAAAGAAGCGTTTTTGGGCAGATCGTTTTCATAGCTATGATGATAATGCATTGCTGCATTGCGCTATCAGCGTTTTATCATTTGGTCAAATCTGCTAAAACATAATCATCGAAACGGCGATCTCCTCCTCCCAATGCCTTTCGATATGGATCAGCAACTCTCCTCCTCCCAGTTGCTGATCAGGTTTGAAAGCCCGACGGATCTCCTCCCCCGTCGGGCTTTTTCATTTTGGAGGTTTTTCCGAAAAATTTAGAGTCGATATTGCGTCCAGAGCGGTCCAGCGTTTCAAGGAATTGCCTTCCCGCTCTATCCCTTTGTTTTGACGCATTCCGGACGGAAAACCGCTGCGCACTTTTCCTGGAACTGCTCTAAGCGGTCATTGTGCTGCGCGCAGGGCGGTAGAGCTCAATGTCGAGCGCCGGCCGTGGATGAAGGTCCAGGCGGGCGCCGGTTTTTTCCACAAGACCCGGGCGTCGTCCTCGTCGACGCGCGCGTAGTGAAACGTCTTGGCCATTTTTGCGGAGAGATAGGACAGCGTCGATCCCGGCCGGTCGATGACGGCGATCGGAAAGGTGCGGGCAATCTCCTGCCATTTCTGCCAGCGGTGAAACGTATTGAGGCTATCGGCGCCCATGACCCAGATGAAGTGAACGTGGGTATTGCGCGCCTTGACGTAGGCGAGCGTATTGGCCGTGTAGCTCATACCGAGCGTCTGCTCGAAAGCCGTCACCTTGATGCGCGGATCATGGGTGATCGCCTCGCTGAGCGCGATGCGTTCGGCAAGCGGCGCGAGATGATTACGGCTCTTCAGCGGATTGCCCGGCGTTACCATCCACCAGAGTTGGTCGAGGCCGAGCCGGCGGAGTGCGATTTCAGCCACCAGGGCATGGCCCTGATGCGGCGGATTGAAGGAGCCGCCGAAAAGACCGACTACCATGCCGCGTTCGGCATGTGGCATGCGCTGATAGCGGTAATCGATCTCTTCTCTATGCACGTCAGGCCCGTATCTGTCCGGTGCCGCGCACGCGATATTTGAAGGAGGTAAGCTGTTCCACGCCGACCGGCCCGCGCGCATGCATCTTGCCGGTGGCGATGCCGATCTCCGCGCCCATGCCGAACTCGCCGCCATCGGCAAATTGCGTCGAGGCGTTGTGCAGCAGGATCGCCGAATCGATCTCGGTGAAGAAGCGTTCGACGACTGCGGCATCCTCGGCAATCACGGCTTCGGTGTGGTTCGACGAATATTTGCCGATATGGGCGATGGCGCCGGAAATGCCGTCGACCAGCGCGACCGAGATGATCGCGGCCAGATATTCGGTCGACCAGTCCTCTTCCGTTGCCGCCTTGAGGCCGGGCATCAGCTTGAGCACATCGGCGGAACCGCGGATTTCGCAGCCTGCCGCGGCAAGGCCATCGAGCAGCGGCTTCAAATGGGTGGAAGCGACCTTCGAATCGACCAGCAGCGTTTCGGCCGCGCCGCAGATGCCCGTGCGGCGCATCTTGGCGTTGACGACGATGGATTTAGCCATTTCCAGATCGGCCGAGGCATCGATGTAGATGTGGCAGAGGCCTTCCAGATGCGCGAAGACCGGCACGCCTGCCTCGGTCTGGACGCGAGCGACGAGGCTCTTGCCGCCGCGCGGCACGATAACGTCGATATTGCCTTCGAGGCCGCGCAGCATGGCGCCGACGGCGGCGCGGTCGCTGACGGGCACGAGCTGAATGGCGTGCTCCGGCAGGCCCGCCGCCTTCAGCCCTTCGACCAGGCATTCATGAATCGCCTGGGACGACCGGCGCGAATCGCTGCCGCAGCGCAGGATCACGGCATTGCCGGCCTTCAGGCACAGCGCGCCGGCATCGGCGGTGACGTTCGGCCGGCTTTCGAAGATAACGCCGATGACGCCGAGCGGGGTGCGCGCACGCTCGATCTTCAGGCCGTTCGGACGATCCCAGGCGGCGATGACTTCACCCACGGGATCGGCCAGTGCGGCGATGGCGCGAATGCCTTCGGCCATCTCGATGACGCGCTTGTCGTTCAGCGTCAGGCGATCGACGAAGGAGGCGAGCATATCCGTGCCTTCGACGTCTTTCAGGTCCTTGGCGTTCTCGGTAAGGATATGATCCTTGCGGGCCAGAATGGCATCCGCCATGGCTTCCAAGGCCTTGTTCTTGCTCTCGGTCGAAGCGAAGGCCAGAGGTCGCGACGCAGCCCGGGCCTTGCGGCCGATATCGTTCATCAAAGTATCGATGTCGGGGCTTTGTGCGACGGTATCAAGCATGGGCTTCATCCTTCTTCAATTTCTCGGCCTTCGTCTTGACGGACGCAGTCATGACGAGGTCGTCGCGGTGCACCATGGCGGCGCGGCCGGGGTAACCGAGGATCGCCTCGATCTCCGTCGACTTGCGGCCGGTGATCTGGCGGGCCTCCTCGGCATCGTAACCGACAAGGCCACGGGCGATTTCCCGGCCGGACGGGCCGATGACGGCAATGGTGTCGCCGCGGCTGAAATGGCCGACGATGCTGCGCACGCCGGCGGGCAGCAGGCTCTTGCCGGCTCCGAGCGCGGTGACGGCGCCCTCGTCGACATGCAGCTCACCGGCCGGCTGCAACTGTCCGGCAATCCAGGTCTTGCGGGCGGTGACCGGCGTGCCCGAAGGCGCGAACCAGGAGGAGCGCGCGCCGTTTGCGATGGCGTTCAACGGCCGATCCGTCTTGCCCGAGGCGATGATCATGGCGCAGCCGGCGCCGGTCGCGATCTTGCCGGCATCGATCTTGGTGCGCATGCCGCCACGCGACAGTTCCGAAGCGGCGCCGCCGGCCATGGCTTCGATGTCCGGCGTGATCTCGGCGATCGTTTCGAGGAATTTTGCCTGCGTATCGAGATGCGGCGGAGCAGTGTAGAGCCCATCAATGTCGGACAGCAGGATCAACAGGTCGGCGCCGGTCATGGTGGCGACGCGGGCGGCGAGGCGATCATTGTCGCCATAGCGGATTTCGCTGGTGGCGACCGTGTCGTTTTCGTTGATGATCGGCACGGCCCTGATCTTCAGGAGCTGATTGATGGTGGCGCGGGCGTTGAGATAGCGGCGGCGCTCTTCGGTGTCGCCGAGCGTCAGCAGGATCTGGCCGGCGACGATATCGTCATGCGACAGGCTTTCGGACCAGGCGCGCGCCAGAGAAATCTGACCGACGGCGGCCGCTGCCTGGCTTTCCTCCAGCTTCAGCGCGCCGGAGGGCAGGTCGAGCACGGATCGGCCGAGCGCAATGGCGCCGGAGGAGACGACGAGGACATCGACGCCTTTGGCCTTCAACCCGGCAATATCGGCGCACATGCCATCAAGCCAGGCCTTCTTCAGGCCTGCCTTGCGGTCGACGAGAAGGGCGGAGCCGATCTTGATGACGATACGGCGGTAGCGCTCGAGTGGCTTGCGGGCAGTCATCCCTGATAATCCCCGTCGTCACTGAGGCGCCCATGATCGCCTTCATCTTCGTCCGCACCGGCGGAGGGCTGCATGTCGCGGTGGCGCAGCTTCGGCGCTTTCGCCGGCTTCTCTTCCTGGATGCCTGCATTCGCCTCGACGATCACGTCACGCAAAGCGCGCAGCACCTCGGTCATGCCGCTGCCGGTGATGGCGGAAATGCGGAACGGCGTCTTGCCGCAGGCGCGCGCCAGTTCGCGGGTCTTCTTCTTCAGAGTTTCGTCGTCCAGCACGTCGATCTGCGACAGTGCGACGATCTCCGGCTTGTCGGTGATGTCGTTGCCATAGGCTTCCAGCTCGTGCTTGACGGTCTTGTAGGCCTTGCCGACCTTTTCTTCCTGGGCGGAGACGAGATGCAGCAGCACGCGGGTGCGCTCGACATGACCGAGAAAACGGTCGCCGATGCCCACACCCTCATGCGCGCCTTCGATCAGGCCGGGAATATCGGCCAGAATGAATTCCTGGCTGTCGATGGTGGCGACGCCGAGATTGGGATGAAGAGTCGTGAACGGATAGTTGGCTATCTTCGGCCGGGCGCGGCTGACGGCGGCAAGGAAGGTCGACTTGCCGGCATTCGGCAGGCCGACGAGACCGGCATCGGCAATCAGCTTCAACCGCAGCCAAATGGTCTTTTCCTCGCCCGGCAGGCCGGGATTGGCCCAATCGGGCGCCTGATTGACCGAGGATTTGAAATAGGCGTTGCCGAAGCCGCCATTGCCGCCGGCGGCGAGACGAAAGCGCTGGCCCTCCTGCGTCAGGTCGCAGATCAGGGTTTCTTCGTCTTCCTCGAAAATCTGCGTGCCAACCGGGACCTTCAGCGTCACGTCGGCGCCCTTGGCGCCGGCGCGGTTCTTGCCCATGCCGTGCATGCCGATCGTGGCCTTGAAATGCTGCTGATAGCGGAAATCGATCAGCGTATTCAGCCCGTTGACAGCCTCGACCCAGACATCGCCGCCGCGGCCGCCATCACCGCCGTCGGGACCGCCGAACTCGATGAATTTCTCACGCCGGAAGGAGACGCTACCCGCGCCGCCATCACCAGACCGAATATAGACCTTTGCTTCGTCGAGAAATTTCATTTTACTTCCGTCACTCGGTATTGGCGCATAACCCCTGAGATCGAATGGGATTCAAGAAAGCCTCTGCGCTCTTTTCAATTGTTACCGCGTCCTCTGCATGTCCGCCAGGACAGGCGGCGCGGTCATTTGCCCGTCATGTCGCCTTCGATATAGGCCGTTCAGCCGGAGGTCAAAGATTATCGTGAAGTTGGTGAGCTATAACATCCAGTACGGCTTCGGCCTCGACGGTAGATATGATCTCGAACGCATCGTCGCCAACCTTGCGGGCGCCGATATTATTGCCTTGCAGGAGGTAACCCGCGGCTTCGCCCGCAACGGCGGCATCGACATGGTCGCGGCGATCGAAGCGTTGCTGCCCGGCTATTACTCCATCTATGGGGTGGGGATGGACCTGCTGCCGCTCGGCGCCGGTCCACGCGATCTCCGCTTTCAGTTCGGCAATATGGTGCTGTCGCGCTGGCCGATCGTTGCGACACGGACGTTGCTTCTGCCGCGCAGCCGCACGCTTTCCAAACTCAATCTGCAGCGCGCTGCCGTCGAGGCGGTGATCCATGCGCCCGGCGCCGCCATCCGGGCCTATTCCGTGCAGCTCGACCACGTCTCTCCGGACGAGCGCATCCGCCAGATCCACTGTCTTCGGGATCATGCGATCAACTTTGCGCGCGATGGCGGTTCGCTGACAGGCGCAATCGAGATCGACCTCCCCGATCCGCCGCTGCCGGAGGATTTTGTCCTGATGGGCGATTTCAACATGGTGCCGGAATCGCCGGAATATTGTGCGCTTGCCGGCCTGAAAGACGCCTTCTACGGCCGTCTGCCGCGCTTCGACGTGCCGACCGACGCGCTCGATGCCGCCGGCTGGCTGAAGCCGGAAGCTTATAGCTGGATGGATCCGAACGATCGTAGCAAGCGCATGCATCTCGACTATTGCTTCATCAGTTGCGGGCTCAGTGATCGTCTGCGATCGGCCCATGTGGATATCGATGCGGAAGGGTCCGATCATTTTCCGGTGTGGATTGAGATCGACGGATAAAGGTGTCATCGCCGGACAGAGCCGGCGATGACTGTTTCGGGGCCTCATGCCGCCTGCGAGAGCCGCAGCGCGCCCGGCTTCAGCACGGTTTCGATATGCGGAACCATGGTGTTGCGGGCGAAGCTGTAGACCTCCGCGCAGCCGATGATGTCGAAGCCGAGCTTCTGCTGCAGCTTCAACGACGCCGGATTGTCGGCGAAGACGCCGGAGAACACGGCGACCTCGGGCATGCGACGGGCGAAGCGCTCGAGCGCGGCCGCGACAGCCTCGCTCATGATGCCGCGCCGCCAGTAGTAGCGGTTCAGCCAGTAGCCGAGATGCCAGCGGCCATGCCGGAGATCGATGCCGACGCAGCCGATATGGACATCGTCGCGCTCGGTGATGGCCAGCATCCAGTCGCTCTCGAGGCCGGCGGTGCGCGGGATCAGCCAATCCAGCGCATCCTGTCGGTCGTATGGCACCGGCACACGGGCCAGCATGCGGGTGACGGCGAAATCCGACAGGGATTCCGTCATCGAGTCGGCGTCGCCGAGCCGGTGCGGGCGCAGCGTCAGCCGCTCGGTCCGGATGACCGGCGTCGGTCCGGGCGTCAGGGGCCTGACGTCACGGCGGGGGAGGATGGCGGCGTTCATCTCAGACCTCCCCAGCTACGCAATGACATCCAGGTCTTGCGGTCGAGCCGGTACCATTCGACCGATACCGTGCTGCCAAGCGCCAGCGATGCGGCAAGGCCGGATCCCTGGAACTGGAAGCCGCACTTCTGCAAGACTCGCCTGGAGGCGACGTTCATCACCCGGCAACGGGCATCGATCTGGGCGACGTTTTCGCGCGTCCGGAAGACCATGTCGATCAGGGCATGGGCGGCTTCCGTCATGTAGCCCTTGTTCCAATAGGGCTCGCCCAGCCAATAGCCGATCTCGACGGTCTCTGGGTCGGCCGTCGGCTCGACGCCGCAGCAACCGAGAAAGGCGCCGTTTTCGGCTTTGGTGATCGCATAGACGCACTTGCCAATCTCGCCAAGCTTCGTGCGTCGCACGAAATCGGCGGCATCATTGGTCGTATACGGGTGCGGCATACGCGATACCATTGTGGCGACGTTGGCGTTGTTGGCGAGATGGGCAAGGGCGTCAATGTCTTCTTCGTGGGGCGCGCGCATGACGAGCCTTTCCGACAATAAGACAGGGCAATCGGTCCTTAACCGCTCCGGCCTCAGCCGTTCTTCGGGAGACCTCGATTGGTCTTCCCTTAACAATTCGCCTTGCATGGTTCAGTCCTCCTGGTTGGGGTAAAGAAAAAGGGGAGATGGCGCCCCATCTCCCCTTTTTTCTTGACTGAACCTGATGCGTCAGCCGGGTCGATGAGACGCCGGCTGTTTTAGAGCGCTACCGGCTTATTCCGCTGCTTCCGCTTTCGGCATTACAGATACGTACACGCGGCCATTGGCCTTCGTACGGTAGTTCACGTTGCCCGCCGTAAGCGCAAAAATCGTGTGATCCTTGCCGAGGCCAACGTTGGAACCCGGATGCCACTGCGTACCGCGCTGACGCACGATGATGTTGCCTGCGAGGACGGCTTCGCCGCCGAACTTCTTCACGCCAAGGCGCTTGGATTCGGAATCGCGACCGTTGCGCGAGGAACCGCCAGCTTTTTTGTGTGCCATTGGAGTTCTCCTTTAAACCTTGATCCCGTTACTTACTTGGCAGCCACGATGTCCGTGATACGGACGACCGTGTGATGCTGGCGATGGCCGCGCGAACGCTTCGAGTTCTGACGACGGCGCTTCTTGAAGGCGATGACCTTCTTGCCGCGGTTGTGCTCGACCACTTCGGCCTTGACGGAAGCGCCCTTGACGAAGGGAGCACCAATCGCAGCGTCGGCGCCTTCGCCGATAACGAGGACTTCGGTGAATTCTACGGTGTCGCCGGCGGTGACTTCCAGCTTCTCGATGGTCAGCACGTCGTTTGCTGCCACACGGTACTGCTTACCGCCGGTCTTGATGACTGCGAACATTTTTTATCCTTTCATGTTCGTTCCGGCTCTCTCACCACAAAGGCGAGCGGCCGTCTTTTTATCAGTCTAAATTTAGCAGGGATTTCAAAGGCTTGCGGCCTCGAAAAGGATCTGCCGGTGAAGCCCCGCACAAAGCAGGGCGGCCAAGGCACGGACTTATCCACACCTATTGCGTCGCACGGGATATATAAGGGCCTGTGATCTGTCAAGGCAAAAGGATGAAAAGCTTGAATATTCACCCTTGCCATCCCATCCTTCTCTCGCTATGAGACAGCCCGCGCTGAGAAACGCGCCGACCAGCATAACCGGAGAGGTGGCAGAGTGGTCGAATGCACCGCACTCGAAATGCGGCATGCCTGCAAGGGCATCGTGGGTTCAAATCCCACCCTCTCCGCCATCGCTGTACCACTGAATTTCCCTTATGAACGGGCGCTGTGACTGGGCATTGTACCACACGATGTACCAGGAAATTCGATGTATTTTACCCAGTCTGCTGGCCGCTTTCGGTTCCAGATTCGCGTGCCCCGCGACCTAGTTGAGCAGCTTGGAAGCACCCCCCTTCGCATTACACTCAAGAGTGCTGGCGTTTCGGCAGCGAAAAAAACTGCGCGTTTACTTGCCGGTCATGCGGAAGGCATATTCATTACGGTTCGAAACAACGGACCGATAAATATGACAATTCCGGACATGCGTGGCGTCATCATCGATCAACTTGTTGATCTCCTTGAGGCCACTTATGACGAAGCGATCTCCACACTCGAACTACAGCAGGAGGTGCGCAGGAAAGAAATTAAAGCTCTGACGTTGAAGCATTATAACGAACAAATTCGACAGCATTCTGCCACCGCGATCAAAATCAAGGAAGTCGGTGAGCGAATCGAAAGGCTACAGAAACAGGCCGATCAGATGGGCTCCAATGGTATGCAAGGCGTGAAGGCAGACCTGGATGGTCTTGCAAGATTGGTCGCCCTGTCTTTAGACGGCGGCCCCCAACGCCCTCTTCTATCGGAGTCATTGGAGCAATGGACGAATGAAATCCGGTATCATGAGGGCATTGACCCGAAAAAAGTTCGGACGGACCAGAACCGGATAAATGATTTCAAGGAATTTGCTGGTGACAAACCAGTGAACAAGTATGAATTTTTTGATTTCCAAAAATTCGCGAGCCTCCTGGCACGTGTCCCATCCAACTACTCAAAGCTTCCTGAATTAAAGGGAAAAACCAGGCAAGAGGCCGCTGACTACAACAATTCTTTAAGTCCCGAGGACAGACTGGATACACTCGCTGGAAAAAGTATTGAGGATAATTACCTGTCACCGTTGAGAATGTTTTTCCGTGACATGGCCGCACAATATCAGTTTCGTTCTCCATTGACCGACGTGATCATCCGAATTCCTAAAGACGCAAAGGAATCTGTCGACCGCGTCCCGTTCGAGGTGGAAGACCTCAATGCCTGGTTTGCACATGCAGCGACACTATCGCGGCCAGACCACAAGTGGCTTCCGCTTCTCGGTACGATCACCGGAGCCCGGGTCGGGGAGCTGGTTTATCTCCAGGGGAAAGATGTCTATCCGATGATCGGTGCCAGTGGGCAGCTTTACTGGGTCCTCGATCTGCGGACGGATTTGATTGACGACGATGGCGGCAAGGAAAAGCGGCAGCTTAAGAATAAGCCGAGCCGCAGGTTGATCGCCTTACATGAAGTCTTCGAAGAGACGGGCTTTATCAAGTACGCCCGCGACAGAGATGCCACACAATGGGTCTTCCCGGCAGCTTTCTGGTTCAACAAGGGGGAGGTCAAAGACCCAGCTGATGCCGCCAGCAAGCGCATGAACAATATGTTGAAAAAAGTTGGGATTCATAAAAGCATCGAAAGCACGTTTCATAGCACGCGCCACAACGCGAAAGACGCTATGCGGCTGGCTCGCATCGATGAGCGCACAAGCGATCTACAAAGCGGCCATCGCCTGTCTTCCGTGTCCCAAAACTACGGAAAGAAACATCTTAAAACCGAAGAAGTTGAGGTGCTACGTGCGATGCCGCTACCGCCGGGCCTCGATCTTTCACCCTACCTGCAAAAGAGAGAACGGTACTAACCCCCCGCCTAGTCGTGAGGCCGCCCAAACTTGACTGTTGCCACAAATGCTCTGACCATTTGAAACAGTGACAATTTGGGCCGCCTCGTGACCCTTCGACAATCTCCTTATGCTGCGGCCTCGGCCTTGGCAAAACGCTTACTCGCCATCGGGATTAATCCATTCCAATCCGAGGTGGAACGATATGTCGTCTTAATAGGAGGGGGGGCTGGCGAAATCCTGGATTGGGGGCGACCGCTACGCGGAACCCGCTTTTTCGGCCCCAACGCTATCCGCAAGGATCGCCCCATGGTGGCTGATTTTGAAGCGTTTGCAAAACAAGATGGTCTGTGCGACTGCGTGTTTTGGTGCATTGGTCTTACGGGAGCCAAAGCCCATCCGGATCGCCTTGATAAAGCGTTAAAGGGCTTCAACGACAGGATCAATATTGAGTTCAGCGAACTGCGAAAAAGTGGGAAATTCGAGGTACTCCTACTCGTGATCCATCCGCGATACGATGATGTCTCGGGGCTTTTCGATTTGCACGCGCATTTTATTGCCAGGGTCCCAAAGGAACATCGCGAGGCCGTGGCAAATAGGTTGCGCCTGAAATTCAGTAAGCACGATTTCTCAAACAGTCCGATCCGCAAGGCGGGTGCAGTTGCAACCTACATGCTTTGGGGCGTCTTCCGGAATAAAGCAATGATTCAATGGCCTGATCATGCCCTGCAAGCTGCTTGGAAGCTCACAGAAGGCCGTTTCAAGTTTGTTAGGGCCGGAGGGGCCTTCGCTCAATGGAGAGCGTCAAAGTCGCCACTTAGGGAGAAAACCGGTCAGAGAGTTGACGACGACAAGAAGCGCCGTAACCGGGCCGAGACTACCGATAGTCGGCAGCGGGTTACCAATGGGGACCGGCTGCTCTCCAAGATTGTCATGACCATCCGTGGAGTGCGGGTCCCTGCACTACTCTTCGAAACGGCACCTTCCATGGTTCCCGCGCGGGGGCAGCCCGCCCGGGAGTATTCTTCAGCGGCTAATGTCGTATCTCAGGGAGAGGCCTTGGGGGTGGGACCGACGATTCCGCTAGAGCTGGCTCGCCCACCGTCCCATCGAATAGCAAATGGCCTTAGAAGGGCCTGCAGCTGGACCAGGGCGCTAACGTTATCGTGGAAGCGGAAAATTGAGAGAACCGGGAAAACCCTCCTCAAACACCTTCTTTGCTGATAGCGGCTCCTCACACGTCGCCAACAAGGTTGAGGCAATATTGACGGATCATCTTCTAGTATGCTGTTCTCGTCCTGCGGGTAATCGTGTTGGGGAAAATGACTTACAGAAGAGTGGAAAGTCCTACGCAGACTTCAGCGGATGCGATTGAGCAAGTCAAAACTGGCGAGATTTGGGGCGGTGTACCGCGCGGCGGTATGGAGCCTACGGTTCAAGCCTACGTCGGCCCACTGGTAAACCGCCGGGGCATTCAGTTCGAAAGCGATATCCCTCCTGAACCCGGTGGCAGTTCGCCGCTTGAAGCCAGATGGTATTACTCGCGCACGCCGGGCGTCTCGCACCGAGTGAACGCAAAAGGCGAGGACATGGCTTGTATCACAGCAACTGTTATCAATATGCAGCCCTGATCATGATAAAAAAACGAAAACAATCACTCGGCCCTATGGTTTCTCCGCAAGCGATTATGTGGAGACCAATCACCTATTTCAGCGACGCCGTGTTCAACGATGAGGATGAGCTGGATCACTTCAAGTTCGTCGGTTACACGGAAAATAATACACCCTTCGATATCCGCGCGTATCTAGGACACCCGCCGCAAACCGTCACCCTATATCTTCCCAGCGAAATCAATCAGGATGACGCCATACAGGAGCAGATAGAGACAGCCATCCGAGCACTCGATATTCCGGAAAGTGCTCTTGCGTGGAGGCGGGGGCAACAAATCCAGTATGGAGAACTCACGCGGCAGGCTCAAGATCGCTTGAGAGAACCCGAGGCAAGGGTGCTTGTGCTAAAAATAATATCCACATTCTCCGGCCATCAGGCTAGCACTGGGAAAATAAAGGACCGCGTGCCAGACTTTTACGACCTATCAAACGACGACCTCGCGCCTTCACTGACTCGAAAAGGTGAGGCAATATGGAGGCAAATCATTGGGAACGTGAAGGTCCATCATAAAGGCAGCAAAAGTATCTTCACCCAAGGCTTGGCGGAGATTATCCCCGGCGGGATAAAGCTGACAGATAAAGGGTACGATTATTTGAAAAGCATCGGGTTCGCATCCTGATCCGAAAACCTTGCCTTGTAGCCAAGAGGAAGCCATTTCAGCTCAGAACTGCCATGATGGTCCTTGTCCCAAACGAACCAAGCATAGGCAGTGGTACCTGATCCTTTTTGGACGCTACCTGACGGGTAGAAGGTAATTCTCTCGCTGAATATCCATACCCTTGCTGGCGGTGTGTCTTTAAAAATCGTTCGCTGACGATTAGCACCTTCCAGAAACGCAAGCCGCAACAGCATCGCAAATTTCCTTCGCGATTTCGCCGTACCCGAGGCAACAAAGCCTTCAGCAGAGTTATATGGTGGATTGGTGATTATATTCTCGGCTATGTGGTCTGCCTCAAGAAAATTTACACCAGCTTTCCCATAGCCACGATCATACAGATCGGATGCGAAAACGGGATTGCCGTATTCCTCAATCACCTTGGCCATGGCCCCATCGCCGCATGCGGGCTCCCAAACGTCACCTGCGAAGTGCTCGTTGTCCATCAATGCGTGTGTTGCCCACCCAGGAGTTGGAAAAAAGTCCGGCCCCTCAAGATCGGCAAACCGTTTTGTCGTGGGTTTAAAACCGCCGTTTAGATTGTAGGTCGCGTCCATAAATCAATCCATCTGTAATGGCCTGAGTGTCTTTGGAAACGGCACCCAAGGCAACGCTCCAAACGTGAACATTTAGCGAACATACAGGCGTTTGTGAAGTAGCGTAGGCCGAAATCCCAGCCGGGACGTTCGCTCAATGAGCCGACGGTCGTCCGAACCACCGGTTCAGGTGTCTCATTGGGCCTTGCCCATATGACACTGGGAGGGCGCGACGTTTTGAAGTGCCACATGAGTGGTCGTTGACCTTTGATACTGCCCGCCTCATGATGTTTCAGAGCCTATTGGAACCTAAGCGCATATGACATCAGCAATTGTCGGCTACGCACGAACCTCCACCATCGATCAGACAGCTGGATTTGAGGCGCAATTACGCGACTTGGAAGCGGCAGGCTGTCACCGTATTTTTAAGGAGCAGCTCTCCTCTGTCGACACCAAGCGGCCGGACCTGGAGCGGGCAATCGACTACGTGCGGGAAGGTGACACGCTGGTTGTGACCAAGCTAGACCGGCTCGCGCGTTCCATGCCTCACCTCGTCGAGATCACCGCGAAGCTGAAGGCCAAGGGCGTTGAGCTGAAGGTGCTCGCCCTCAATCTGGATACATCCACGTCCACCGGAAAGCTGATGCTCAACTTGCTGGGATCAATCGCCGAGTTCGAGCGGGAGCTAATGCTTGAACGGCAACGGGAGGGCATTTCAAAAGCGAAGGCCGAAGGTAAGTATCAGGGCCGTGCTCCTACCGCTCGTCGCAAGTCCGCTGACGTGCGCAGGCTTAAGGCAGAGGGGAAGACAGTCGCTGGGATTATGAAGGAACTGGGTGTGAGCCGGTCGAGTGTCTTTAGGGCCTTGCGGGAGGAGTGATCGACCCAAAACCGCCAGCTGGTTTGGAGGCACGAGAATATTCGACGGATTCGTTTATGCCGCTCATAACCTTCGTTTGCATGACACAGTCTGAGTCATGAATTTATAGGCGGCAAGCAGTCACTTATCCCGTCACTAATTCAATGCTCCAAATACGTTTCAGTGACCAACCTTTTGACGAAGTCTCATCTTTGTATCGCTTCGACCGAAAGACATGTCGATTGAATCGAGCGTGATCTGCAGGAGCTGACTGGCGGAGAGACCGAACGACTTTTCCGCGATTGAATACTCTCGGTTTGGGGTGGTGTTGAAAAACGCGGGGTCGTCCGTCGCGAGCGAGATTTTGCATCCAGCAGCAAGCATTTCGCCCAGGGGATGTTTTAACCGCGAATAATGTGGCGCTAGCGCGAAGTTGCTCGACAGACATACCTCAAATCCGACATTCCGTTCTACGAGTCTCTCTAGGACGGCCTTATCTTCGCTGGCCCTTATTCCATGCCCCACACGCGATAGATTCAGTTGCTCCACAGTATGCAAAACTGAAGCGGCGTCACGCCATTCCCCGGTATGTGCGGTCAGGCCCAGACCAGCTTCCCCAGCGACTAGGAATGCTCCCTTAAACTCCGCTGCGTCAAATAGTAGTTCATTACCTGTCAAACCGAAGCCAATTACAGCAGGTGACAAATTTTGAACCGTCTGCTCGGCCATAGCAACGGCCTCATCTGGTCCACGGTGGCGTACGCAAGTCACTATCAACCCGCCTTCGATACCAGCTTCGTGACGAGCGTGTTCGAATGCCGTCTCCATGGCATTGATCTGCTCTCCAAAAGGAATGCCGTTCAGGACCGAGTGCCCGGGCGACAACATCAATTCCACGTAAATCGTACCCTCTGACGCGCATCGCTTCAGGTAAGATATCGCTATTGCGTAAAGGTCCTCGGCGGTGCGGACCACTCTTCCAATCTGATCGTAGACGTTCAGAAATTCCTCGAAATTACTCCAAACATACCCTTCGTCCGGTTTCAGGTACCGGTTGGCTATATGGACATGGTTCTTTTTCGCCAAGGTGAGGGCAGTTGATTGATCGATGGTGCCGCGAAGGTGGACATGAAGATCAATAGTGGGAAGGTTTCCCCCAGGAGGAGCCATTGCAGTTTTTCCGTCGCGAAGTTAGTGGTGTTTTTCTGAGGAGATACAACATGCGATTGCGCTTTATGTCTAGAAATGAGTTCAAGATCAAGGAGGTTAAATCGATCCTTGAAGCCTCCGGCGTTGAGATTGTGGCGGTCGATGCCGCTATCGATGAGATACAAACTGACAACGTCGAAAAACTTGTCAAAGACAAATGCATAAAGGCTTTTCAGAAGGTCGGTCGGCCTCTGTTTGTGGAGCATACAGGTCTATACATCAACGCGCTGAACGGATTTCCAGCAGGCCTCACCCAGGTATTCTGGGACACTCTAGAAGCTGATCGCGTCGCAGCAATCTTCGGTCAAATGGCGGACACAAGCGTCATCGCTAAGACCCAGATTGGCTTTTGTGACGGAAAGAACGTCTTCCAGTTCGAGGGGGCGATCTCGGGCAAGATTTCGCCTGAGCCACGAGGAAATCGGGATTTCCAGTGGGACTGTATCTTTGTTCCCGACGGTTACGATAAGACATTTGCCGAACTTGGGGATCAGAAGAACAGCATATCAATGCGGAAGCGGGCCCTGGAAAGTTTCCGGACCTATCTGGAGGAACGTGTCAGTGCTCGATGAATTGATTCAGTCAATCGCTAGTAAGAATGTGATCCTCTTTGTCGGCGCGGGTGTTTCAAAAAACCTTGGAGCGCCGACCTGGGCTGAGCTGATTGACCACATGGGTAGAGAATTGGGTTACGATCCCCAGGTGTTTGGCGCTCGTGGTGCAAGTTATCTTACGCTTGCTGAGTTCTACAGATTGGAAAAAGGCTCAATCGGGCCTCTTCGAAGCTGGATGGATAAGAATTGGAACGTTGACGACGAGGTCTTACGCAAGTCCGAAGTGCATAGGCTGATTACCGAAATCGGCTTTCCTATTATATATACCACCAACTACGACTCGAATATTGAAGCATCTTTTAAATTGCACAAAAAAGAACATATAAAAATTGTGGATGTGAGAGATATATCTAGGATTGAAGATGGACATACTCAAATAGTGAAGTTTCACGGAGACTTCGAAAACGACGACTCTATAGTTCTGACGGAAACTGATTATTTTGAAAGGCTGACGTTCGATTATCCTCTGGACGTTAAGTTAAGGTCGGATGCGTTAGGTAAAACGATATTGTTTATTGGTTACAGTCTGACTGACATGAATATCCGTTTGTTGCTCCACAAAATTTGGAAAACTTGGCAGATTTCGGGACATGCAAAATATCGACCCAGCTCCTACGTCTTCTTGCCGACGCCAGACCCAATCCAGGAAGTCGTACTCCGGCAATGGGACGTTAAGGTTATAAGCGAGGATTCTCCTGAGCCAGGGCAGGCGCTCGAAGCTTTCCTTAATCGGCTTCTGCCTCCGTCGGCGAAGGTTGCAAGCTAGTGTACGAGGTGCGTTGGTGAGCCAGCTTCAATTGTCGCCAGTCCAAGATGTTGACACGCTTCTCGCCTTGGCAGGTCAGGTTCAGGCCCTGGCCGACAGTGAGAAAGAGTCCCTTGGCTTCTTGCCGGAAACGGCGATCAGAGAGGCTATAAGTCGGAGGCGTGTGATCGCGATGCTGGCGAACGCTGGCGCAGAAAATGAGTTCGCGGGATACCTTCTATATAGCGGTGTTTTCCCTCATGCCAAAGTTCAGCAAATTGCGGTTGTTCATAAGTACCGTGGCCTTGGGTTTGCGGGCGCATTGATGCGCACCTTCCTCTCGGAGTTGGAAGTCCGAGGCTTTATGACGGTTCGTGCTGATGTCGCCGCAGATTTGCCCTCAGCTCTCGCGTTTTACGCCCGCTCAAAATTTGAAATCGTTCGAGAACGAAGTGGCGGAAAAGCTCGCGGACGAACAATTTTGGTGCATATGCGAGAGCTTGAGACTGATACACTGTTCTCCATATCAAATCGTATCCCGCCCACGGGATTTGAATTAGGGCTTCGCCGCCGGAGTGCCGGTCAGTCACCGCTCTTTGCATTAGATTTGAATATCTTTCTGGACCTGGTTCGGAACCGGCAGCACAGTGATCAAGCTCGCCGGTTGTTTGGTGCTGCTCTGGCCCACGATATCCGTGTCGCGGTTTCTGACGAGTTCGTACGAGAGCTTCGCAGAAACTCCACTGATGTGAACAACGATCCGTTGTTGCAAATGGCCCTGAGCATGCCCCGGCTGCCTACGGCCGAAGTCGACAATCAAGCCCAGCTTCAAGAAAAGGTGCATGACCTTGTGTTCGTCAGGAGAGGGCTGCGAAGCTCCGGTACGGCGCAGGCTTTGAGTGATGCACGCCATCTTGCCCACGCGGCAATTGCTCGTGCGACTGCTTTCGTTACTCGGGACGCTGCTTTGCTTGATTCAAGAGATGAGTTGATCCGCAATTTTGGGATAGATGTGATTTCGTTAAATGAAATCATAGATTTGTTGCCCGTCGATGAAATTGCTTCCGCCGCTGTTGCAGTCGCGGGAGCTGGCTTTCAGGCCCAAGTATCATCCAGGGATGAGGCAGAAAAATATCTACGAGAAAACAATGTGGCTACGGCAACGAAATCATTCTTGGATTCCGTTTCTGAAACCAACGTCATATGGAAGATAGCTCAAGACCAGAGAATAGTCGCCCTGGGTTGGTTGTCGCTTAAACGTTCGATAATGCCATCAGGAAAACTGCTTGTTCACACCAGACCCGAGCATCAAAGCTCTGCTTTTTTCAGCGATTATTTGCTGGACTTCCTGGTACGCGAAGCATGTAAAGGCGGCCCCATTACGCTTGAGCTGGAGCAGCTTCCTGGGCAATCTATGGTTCACAGCATCGCGCGAGGCCAGGGCTTCACGAAGGGACCGGCTTCGCGGTTAATCAAGATTGCCGTGGGCAAACCCCTTGCTGAACAGAACTGGACCGCGTCTACAAAGGAACTACAGCGTCGTACAGGATTTACATTGCCCGCGAATTTTCCGACGAATGCGGACGCCATAGTTGCAGGATACGATCAGGACAGCGCCGGTTTGCTTCGTCCTGACGAACTAGAAAATTTGCTCAGCCCCACGATAATCGTTTGGCCCGGTCGTGCTGGAGTGATTGTGCCGATCACCAAACGTTATGCAGACGAACTTCTTGGCACAAACCGACAGCAACGGCTGTCCTTCATCGAAAGTATGGACGCCTCTTTCTTGACGAAGCGGGCATATATCAATAGCCCGAAAGCGGCAAAATTGATGCGACCCGATATGCCGATTATCTTTTACGAGTCTAAGAGGGATCGACAGGGAATTGGTGCGGTGGTCGCTGTCGCTAGGATCGTCGACGCAGTGATTTCGAAAAAACACGAGATTTCGGGAGAGGACAAGCGTCGCTTGGTCGTTGAAAATATTGCCGACTTTTCTGCAAGCGAAGATATTCTGTTGACGACATTTGACAATCTCATCCAGTTGCCAAAGCCTGTGCCGGTGAAAAGGTTGAGAGAGCTGGAATCCGTTGGTCGTGCCAATCTGGTGTCCCCAGTTGAGTTGCCAAGCGAGAAGATCGCCCAAATTCTCGCTGAAGGTTGGTAATTTGTCTGAAAATGCAATTATTTCAATTCGCCCCAAGTTTGTTCAGGCGATTGTTTCGGGTGTAAAGACGGTTGAGGTGCGGAGGCGGATACCTCCGATTCAAGCCGGAACAACTCTCTGGATTTATGCAACATTACCAATTGGCGCGGTGGTTGCCGTTGCTGTTGCGGTCCAGATTTTTCGAGGTCATCCGGACGAGTTGTGGGCCAGTTTCGGTGCTGAAACTGGTATAACTAAAGAAGATTTTGATAGCTACTTTGAAGGTACAGCGTCAGGCGTTTGTATTTATTTGGGACACGTGCGCGAAATATCACCCATTCCCATCAGGCAATTGAGATCGATGAGAGTTGGCTTCAATCCACCGCAAGTAATCTCAAAAATCACCGCTGAAGAAGCCCGTTTCCTTGAAGGCTTTTCGCGTCCAGTCTGACCTGATGCGTTTTCGACTTGCGGCCGACCAACATCCAGACAATCCTTGACGTAGGCACAAAATTTCGAGGGGCCTACGGCTGCCAGCCATGCGTCCGTGGACGCAGCTGACCAGGGGACTTTGCCCCCGTGGACCCCCAAAGGAACTTATAAATTGACCAAGGGCGCGATTGTAAAATTCCGAATTTCAGACGTCGACAAAGTACGGCTGGAGCATTTCGCGGATGAGGCCGGGAAATCTGTTTCCGCGATCATACGTTGCGCCATTAACGAAACCATGCGCGGGCGCGTTGCCGGTCAACAGCGACGAGAAGGCATTGCGAAATTGCGGCGTTCGACGAACTTAATGCTCGAAGCCTTTGCCGGAAAACCCATTGACGTCCCACGGCTCAAGGAAGTCGCCGCGCAGGTACGCAAGGATGCCGCCAGGGTCCTGACATGATCTGCATTATGGTCTTCAATATGATTATAAAAGCTATCCGATTTCGGACCAGCTCGAACGTAAAGAAGCTGATCAGCCATCTCAAAAATGGCAAAGACAACGACGACGTTGAATTCTTGAAGGGCACGGCAGCCGATATCGACGACATGCATCTCGATGCGTCTGCCAAGCGCTCAACATATTCCATTAGGCATTGGATCATTAACCCTCACGAAGCCACCACCAGGACGCAGATGCGCGAGGTGGTTGCGATGATCGCGGGAGAATTCGATTTCGATGTAGCGCGAGCGGTCATCGTTGAACATAAGAAGAAGCGTACTACCGCAGACGCCCATGCCGCTCACTGGCATGTCCTCGTCGGTGAAATTGATCCTGTTGCGGGTAAGGTGCTCAGTTGCTCGTTTGATCGGATCATCCATGAGCTTGTCGCTAGGTGGTCAGAATTCAAATTCGGGCACAGGTTTGTTCTGGGCAAACACACGAAGACGGTAATCGCCGGACTGCGAAAGCGCGGTGCTGTCGATGTGGCTTCAAGAATTGAAGCCGAGTTTGCCCAAACCGAGCTACCGATGGGCGAAGCATTCACGCAATCGCAGCACCAGGCGAAAAAGAGAGTTGGCATCGACCTGCCTGCAATCCGACAGGTTGTGAAGGCCGCAGTCGCCACCGCAACGACGAGGGCCGACCTCGAAGCTCTGCTAATGTCGAAATCATTGACCGTCGTTGCCGGTCAAAAAGAAGGGACGTGGATCGTAGAAGACCTGAATGGAAATGTGGTCGGATCACTTTCCCGCCTGAGTGGCAGACGTAAATCAGAAATCGATGATTTGATGAGGAATATCAGAAATGAATCAGCAAACAAACAAGGCGACCATCGAACAAGCAATCCTCAACGAGGCCCGAGAAATCCGAGCGCTCCTCGACAACTCGACCAATTCCGAGACGCAGGGCCTGGAAATGATGATCCAAATGCAGGGCAAGATTCTGGAGTGCCTCGAACAACTTCTGTCCCGGCTCGAATGCCTCAGTCAACCGCAGGCAGTGCGGTCTCTCCCGACTTGAAACCCACTGGGTGGATTCGAGGGCTTGGCGGACATCAAACACGTCTTTCTGAGCTTTTGGGGTGGGCGAACACGTTGGCTATGAAGCCTGCCGAGCGCGTGATGGCTGCGATATGGCACCTTGAGGAGCAGGCTCAATATGATTTCCATAGAGTGGTTCCCGACTTCAAGTTTTCTGAAACTGTCACCAAACTCCACGTTGATATCAAAAGCCTGGAAAGGAAGCTTTTAACGGCACGCGACCACCATTTTAATGCCGAGTTGCGGTTGCGAAAGGCTCCTCGGGTACGTTGGTGGCACTACCTTTTGTGCGTGGCTTTCATCGTAGAGCGCCGCTTTCGAACGCTGGAGGATGATGCAAGACAGGCGTCGGACCAGGTGTCGGGCTGTGAACGCCGCTTGCATAGGCTGAACTCGAAGGTCGTTGTTGAGGAAATCGCCGAAAAAAGACGTCATGAAGCTAAGATCAAGGAAATGGTCGAGCGCAAGCGGGAGGCCGGAGCGACTTTGGAATTGGTGGAAGCTGCCTATGGCATCCTGCGACTGCAGCCGGGGTTCGCGTTTGGTGGCACAGACTTCGTCCTTTCGAGAGCATGTGCTGTTCTTCAAGACAAGAAAGAAGCCGTCCTCAAGGCTTCAATGGCCGAGAACAATGTCATTTCGCCGGGACCGACTATCTGATCGAAGCTCCTCCCAAGCGGTAAACTCGAAGTCGGCTTCGGGCCTTGGAGATTTTTTGAAAAAGGGCGGTCTTAAGTGCGGATTGCCGGATGACCTGGCTCCCCAAGTCCCAGTTGTTGTCCGATCAATTGATGAACTCCCTAAGTTTTAGACGAAATCCACTAACCCCCTGCTTCACCTATAGGGGATTGCGTTAGGGGCTGCGCTACCGATTCATGCGGTCACGAGCCTTAGCAATCCTCAACTACTATCGCGGTGGTGCGCGAAAAGCCTGGTTCAACCTTTGACAACCGGTCGGAAAATGTGTACCAAAATGTGGACCCAGGCAGCGTCCCGTTTCACGGGAAATCAATGACTTACGGCTGTTTTGGGAGAGGGTCCCACCCTCTCCGCCATTTTTCGCTCAGCCGAGGCTGAGTTTAAGAGACATCACAGCCTAAGTGGCCGCTGGCGGACAAAGCACCATTGTCGGGATGGTCTTAAACTGTTTTAGCTTCGCATCGAATTGCTCACGATCAATGCCGGCTCTGGCCCATGCTTCTGGGGGCAGATCTGTGTTGAATGTTATGTCCGCGACCTTCGCGATGTTTCCTGCGTCATTTAACGCGAACGTTGTAACGATGCTTCCCGCCTTGAAGGTGGCAGTGATGGCGATTCGATGTGATCCAAGATCAGCTATCTTAACATCCTTCTGAACAATCTGCGTTTCTAGGCCGCTGACCCACACAAAATTGCCATCGCGCACAGCAAAAAAATCTCCGTTGCAGGATCTGCCTAGTTCAACGTTTTCGTGGTTCGAATCCTATCAGGCGGCGTCGGCGAGTTTATAGGACCATGTGTGGATGACGGGATGGCGATTGACGTCGTCG
>NZ_JACHBI010000016.1:0-126933 GCF_014200235.1 Martinezella paranaensis
AGACCGAAAACCGGACCTTTCTTGCGATATCGAGTATTCGAGAGCCTCCAATATACCAGGAATATCAACAACCTGCTGATACTTCACGGCCGACTAGTTATTTCCCTGCTTCAATCGCCGCGAAAATCTCAGTGGCGATCTTCTTCGCCTTGCCGTTGAACGGCAGCGATTTAACGGCCGCCAAGTTTACCGGTTCTCCAGCAACGATCGCGCCAATCATGCCCATCGAAAAGTGAGGGGTGCACTGGTAAATGTAGACGCCAGGCACCTCAATCTTGATTGAAATTTCCTGATTAATCTTGCCGCTCCATGGAGCGGCCCCGTCGGGAATGGCATTTTTAATCGACACGCTATTGTGCCCCTTATCCTTCAAAATAAAAGTGACTGTGTCGCCGGGCTGGACGCGGAGAAGCCGTGGCTCAAAAGCCATTACTGTTCCGTCTGCCGCTTTGTTTGTCATTTCCACTTTGTAGTCGGCAGCGTACAAAACAGTGGGAAGCAGCAGTGAGAATGCAGCAGCAAATGCGGTTGCGAATAGCTTCAAAGGATCTTCCTTTATGATGAAGAGCCGCCGTGCAGCGGCTCTTTGGGTTTCAGAGGGAGAGGTTTTATACTAAAGTCAGTTCCTTGATCGGGAGCGACCTAATCCTCGGTCCGCCGGCGTCCGCGATTGCGTTGACAAGTGCGGCTATCGTGATGGGAACAGCATCCTCACCGACGCTCTGGGGGGAGCCGTCGCTTGGTAACAGGTTTATTTCAATCTCGGGCACCTGCCCAATGCGAAGTATTGGGTAGTCATAAAAGTTGTTCTGCTGCACCTGACCATCCTCCACGGTGATCTCGCTGTAGAAGGCGTTCGTCAAGGCGTAGGAGATGCATCCTTCAAGCTGCTGCCGTACGATATCCGGATTGATGATGGTGCCGGCGTCGATTGTTATCGCAACCTTATTTACACGAACGGATGCGTCCTTGATCGTTACGTCGACCACCGCCGCCTTGGACGACGACTCGTAGCCGAGATAGTAAGCAGTGTCGCTGACCGCTATGCCCCGGCCCGAGCCGGTCTTCGCACGCTCACCCCAGCCAGCTTTCTCGGCGGCAGCATCCAGGACCCGACGGAGCGTCTGGGAGCGTGCGACTGCAATGTTGTAATTCTCAAGGCCCTTTGGGATGAGGGATGGGTCAAGCAGCGCCCTATACAGATCGACGGAGTCCTTATCGGCCAAGACTGCCAGCTCATCGAGAAAGCCGAAGTTCATCCACAAGTGCTGCGTTAACCCCACACCCCTCATCCACCCGAATGGAATGGGTGTGGTCTTGTCGCGTTGGTAGGCGATTTGCATGTTCGGGAAAAAGAAAGGAAAATGCGTTCCACCATAGGATTGCAACGCGGCTTGTGCGCTGGCGATTCGGCATGACCAGGTATCGATGTTTCCGTCGTCATCCAGCGCACCCGCGAATTTGACGACCGTGAGGGGCGTGTAGGTGCTACGCTTTATGCATTCCTCTCGACTCCACAGCACTTTCACTGGCGTTCCCAACATGGCTTTGCCAACCTGAACCGCCTGATACACGAAGTCGTTCTGGACGCGGCGACCAAAGCCGCCCCCGCATTGCATCAAGTTGAACTTTACGTTTTCCGGAGCCGCGCCCGTGAGTTCAGTTGCAATACGATGGGCATCGTCGGCATATTGGCTCCCGGCCCAAACAGTCGCTTTGGTTTTCTCAATTAGTACCGTGCAATTGAGCGGTTCCAACGGCGCGGGATCCATGAACGGGAAAACATATTCAGCGGTCAGTGATCGCGCCGCTTCCTTCATCCTTTTGGCGACGTCACCGGTCTCAACCAACACAGGCAACTCCCCGCCTGCCTGCTTAGAAAGCGATGATTTCAACGTTTCCGATGTCAGAGCAGCATGGGGTCCGCCATCCCACTCGATCTCGAGTGATTCCAGGGCTGATTTAGCCTCCCACCAACTATCCGCGACGACGGCAACGGTGTCATCAATGTTTACCGCAGCGGCCCACAGATCGGGATCCTCCCCGTCCGGTACTGGCGAATTGTAGCCAACGAATCCGCCTTTAATTTTGACAATCACAGGATGGCCCGGCAAGCCCTTGAGCGCCTCATCTTTGATGCGAACAAGATTACCGCCAAAGACCGGGGATTGCTGCACGGCGGCATACCGCATACCTGGCAAGTCTACATCGATACCGTATACGATCTCTCCGCGCGTTGCAGGCACGGTACTGCGAGGGGCTATCGGCTTACCGATAAAGCGGCGATCGGCAACCGACCTATATACAACCTTCTCAGCTGGTGGAGGAGTCAGCTTCACCGCTGCTGCAGCGACGTCGGCGTACCTCAGGGCACGGCCGCTCTTGCCATGGTGCACTTGATTCCCGCTGGTCGTCAGCTCTTCCGCCGGCACGGAAAGGCGTGCTGCCGCCGATTCAATAAGCATGGCGCGGACTTGCGCTGCCGCGAGCCGCGAGGGCGCAAATAGATAGTGCGCGGACAAACTTCCAAGCGTCGTGGTCCAGACATAGGGCGTGCCGCGAGCCTTGCTGATGGCAGGATCGTAAAAAGCCACGTTCGTCTTTTCCCAGTCTGAGTCCAATTCTTCGGCAAGCATTTGCGGAATTGTCGTCGTGACACCCTGCCCTACTTCGGTCTGCGGAATCGTGTAGGTCACTGTATTGTCTGGGTTGATGACGATCCAGGATAGAATTTCTATCCCTTCGGCCTTCAGAGCGGAACTTGGCTGCGCGCCTGAGCTTGTAATCGGGAAAACGACCGCCCCTGCTAGTGCTCCCGTGCCGAGAAGAAATGCGCGACGATTGACAGAGACGCTCATTGAGCTGCTCCTTTCATCATAGCTGCGGCGGCATGAATGGCCGCGCGGACGCGAGGATAAGTGCCGCACCGACAGATATTGGTGAGCTCCTTATCGATATCCTCATCTGTGGGCGAGGGATTCTTGGCCAGAATATCGGATACGGCCATGATCATGCCGGACTGGCAATAGCCGCATTGGGGCACGGCATGCTCGATCCAGGCCTGTTGAACGGGATGTGAATGATTGGGACTCAACCCCTCGATCGAAGTCACCGATCCCCCTGCGACACTGTCGACGGTGGTTATACAGCTACGCACGGCCTCGCCGTTAAGATGAACGGTGCATGCACCACACTCGCCGACGCCGCAGCCGAATTTTGTGCCCTTAAGCTTGAGGTAATCGCGAATGACCCAGAGCAGAGGCGTAGCCGGATCGACATCGATCGAGCGCGCGCTGCCATTAACTGTAAAATCGACTTTCATTGTCTTCACCTCCGGAGTGTGGTCCCGTTTGTCGCAGATCATCTTTTATGGCAGTCTGCCAAAATTATTCACAATAGTAAATACATTTGGCATCCCCCAGACGTGCGAGGGATACGAATAGGAGAAATGAAGGAAATGATCCTGAAACACGCTACATTGACGGGAATAACGATTCCGAATTAATTCTACACTCGCCTAAATTGAGGCCTCAGGCTTGTGGTCAGGTGTGTTTCATGAAATGAAAGCAGGCATTTAAAAACACGGAATGTGCATGCGCAAAGAAACTCACCAGCGCCGTCGGCCTGGCCGCCCCTCGCATGATGGTGACCTCAAAGAAACTATCCTAGACCACGCCGAGATCGTTTTTGCGGAGCGGGGTTATTCGGGGGCGAAGACGCGCGAGATAGCGGCGAATGCGGGAGTAAATCAAGGACTTATCCGCTACTATTTTGGAGACAAGGAATCGCTATTCGATGAGGTTTTCCGCCGGCGCGGGGGCATATTGTCGGGTACCCGCCATGTTCTGCTCGACAAAGTGCTGGAAGAGGCTGAGCGCCCAGCTGTCGAGGCTATCGTAAAGGCCTATCTGCAGCCCCAGTGGGACATGAAGTACAGCAACGAGAACGGCGCTTCATTTGTACGCCTCCAAGCCCGATTGCATGCCGAGCAAGAGGAGCACGCTCTTCGCCTACGCCGTGAGGTTTACGACGCCTCTGTCCGGCGATACATCGACGCCCTTCAAACTGCGATGCCTGGTATACCCCGTGATCTTTTGAGCGTACGCATGGCATTTCTCGTGGGTACCTACATGTTCATGCTGAACGACCTCGGCCGTATTGGCGACCTAACGGAAGGAAAGGTCTCGCCGCTCGGTAAGGAGGCCATGCTCGAGAACCTCGTCGCCTTCCTCTCCGCTGGTTTACGAGCACCGGTCAGTTAAGTTGATCGTGCGGATTCAAGACGCCGACAATGCGTCGACCTATGAGCCAGGACTGGGACATAATCGGTGGCCTTCTGGCTCTCGACACGGGTCAGTTGCCGCTCTGCACAAGATAACTGACCTATTCCGAGTGAGTGATCTGGTTCCCCGGCCAGACGGCCAGCGCCTGCTTTGCCGATCTGCTGACACCGCCCATTGCAATAATAATTCCCGTTTTGAATAATTTTGCTTCAAGGGGGCGCTGAGCCGTGTATTATCCACTCATTGAGCGTGCGAGGCATCAAGCGAACGAGAACATGGTCGTGCGGCCAGATTAGGTAAGACTGCGAAACGGATGTGACAGGCCACGAGATTTCCTGGTCTGACACGGATGCAACTAGTCGAAACCAGAAGTCAGCTGGCGTCAATTAAGCCGCGCTATTGCGGCCGGGAAATATCGTTTGCTGCGATTTGCCTTTGCGGCGCAAGTATACCGTCCGGTCACTGTGAAGACGGGGGTGAGAGAGGGCGAGTGACAGTCCCTCGACGCTCTGTCCTGTTTGCACACACCTCGAACCGCGGACTCGCATAGTTTGGTTTTGTAAGGGACAGTTATGCTCAAGCCTTCGAATGAAATGCCCTTAGCGGCGCCGACCAGAGCAGTCATGACCGACGATCCAGCCGAAATCCTCTCGTTAGCGGTTTCTTGGCTGCGAGAGGGAGGGGTTGCTCTCGCAACGCTCATCGAAATTCGCGGTGGTTCCGCACGGTCCCTAGGATCCCAGATCGCCGTTGCCTCAGACGGCCGCTATTGCGGTTATATATCCGGCGGTTGTGTAGAGGCGGCGGTCGCTTTTGAAGCAATGCTTGCCATTTCACAAGGCCGGGACCGTATGATACTGCTTGGCGAAGGTTCGCCATACTTTGACATCGTACTACCGTGCGGTGGCGGTATAAAAGTCGCGATTCACGTCCTGAGCGGAATAAGTGAGATACAACGCATCCTCGACCGCCTCACGAGAAGGGTTCCGGCAGCACTCAGATACTCGCCACGCTCACAGACGCTCACGGTTGCCGCTCCGCCGGTCAAATCTGGGTGGGACGGAGAAGGTTTTCTAATTAAGTACGTCCCTCCGCCCAGGATCGCCTTGTCTGGAAACGGGATCGAAGCTGAGACACTTTCCCGGATTGCAGCAGCATGCTCTTATGATGTCCTTCCGCTTTTTGATGGCGACCGAGGCTTAGACGGCTTGCTTGACCACTTCACCGCTGTTGTTTTGCTTCATCATGATCTTGAGCGCGAGCGCCCGATCCTCCGAATTGCTCTAAAATCTACCGCCTTTTATATCGGTGCGTTAGGTAGTGCCCGTACACACCAGAAACGTTTGGAACGACTTCGAGATGATGGGATGAAAGATTCCGATCTAGAGCGCATAAGGGCACCCATCGGGATATTTGGACCAGCAAGAGAGGCAAACTCACTCGCTCTTTCCATACTCGCAGACATCGCGGCTACACGGGCGTTGTAACTCCTCACCTGGTTCTGTAGGGCCCGGCATTCCAAAGCCGGAACGACCTCCTCTTCGGCGGCCGTCGTAGCGCGTCTTGAGACGCGAGCTTGCCCCGACGAACAACTGATTTGGCTGGATGCCATGCCGACGGGCTACAATGCTCACCGGCGCATCCGCCTCGCAGGCAACATTAGGAGGCAGACAACGCGTCGCGTACGGAAGTCGACGGTGTTTTAACGAACCAGACCATCTGCCGCCGCCACAGCTTCTCGAGCAACCTTGCCTCGTTGACGGCGTTCAGCGAAATCCATGTTTTGATATATCCATTCCGATGCGAATAATCGTCACCGTGGTTAGCGCGTGCCAACGAATTGGTCCCAGTTATCCGCTTCTCGTACCAAAGGTCTTTCGATCAAATAATTGATGTCTCCGATTGGCGTTTGGTCAATTTCTCGACCGAACCGGTGACCTGAATGAACCGCATCCGCGATTGTGCCTGGCGCATAGCAGTCGCCGACCGCATGGACGGTGAAGTGTGGCGGGTTGTCTGCAACTGTTTTACGCAGATCCCGAAGTAAGCCGTCGTTCGGTGAGCGTAGACAGATCATCACCACCGTCGCGGCAGGCAACCGTATTTCTTTACCGGTGTAGATACAGTGGGCTTCCACCTCGTCAGTGCCGACCTCAACTAGACGTCTAGCCGTGACGAGCTTCACATCCAGGCTGAGCAAAGCTTGGTGGACGACCTCCCGCTCGGACGTATATTTAAGTAACGGAGAAGGTTCTGGATCCGGGGTAAGGAGCGTAACGTCCAGACCTTGCTTGGCGAGCTTTTCAGCGATAACCCCTCCCAGGTAGTAGCCTTCATCGTCATTGATAACAACCGGACCTTTAATCGTCTGGCCCGAAAGCACGTCATCGGGAGTGATGACGTGTCGCTGGTCCCAGCCCTTGACCGGAAAACGGTTTGCCTTGCCGATTCCGTCCCGGTCCCACCTTGCGCCAGTTGCGACGAGTATTGTTGAAAAGTCAAAATCGTCGACATCGGAACATTGTATTTCACTTCCGAGATAGACATCGATATTCGGCAACTTGTTGATCTGACCGATTCGATAATCTGCCACGCGCCGGTAGGTTGACAAACCTGGTAGTGTCGATTCGAGCACCGACCGGCCTCCCAGGAAAGTGTTGCTCTCAGAGAGCGCAACAGAATAGCCCCGCCGTCCAAGCGTTAGAGCTGCTTCAAGCCCTGCTGGGCCGCCGCCGACAACGAGCACGCGTGCATCGGACCCCTTTCCCGGAACGCGTTCGGGATGCCAACCTCGCCGCCATTCTTCCCCCGTTGTTGGATTTTGCGTGCAACGAATACCACCGCCCATGTACTGCATGGACAGGCACGTGTTGCAGCCTATGCATTCACGAATATCTTCTATACGACCGTCTTCAATCTTTTTCGGCAGAAAGGGATCTGCAATTGACGGACGTGCCGCTCCGATCAGGTCGACCAACCCCTTCTTAATGAGCGACACCATGCGATCTGGCGACGTGTATCGTCCGACGGCAACCACCGGCTTTGTTGTCACTTGTTTCACGAAGGCTGTAAACGGTTCCTGCCATCCCTCATCAGCAAAGCGCGCGGTCATAACATCGAGATTGATGTTCTGAACGTTAACGTCCCAAAGATCAGGCAATTCTGCCAACATTTCGACGACCCGCCGCCCGTCTCCACTGCAGGTATAGCCCGCATCGCCGAGGCCTTCATCAACACCAAAGCGGACGGCAACCGCACAATCGGACCCAATTTCTTCTTTGGTATCCTCAATCAACTCACGTAGCAGTCGAGCACGATTGGCAATTACTCCGCCGTATTCATCGGTTCGCCGATTGACACGTTCCGTGATGAAGTCGCCGGGCAATCCCATCATGTGGCTTGCGTAGACGTACACGATATCGAATCCGATGTCGCGTGCACGCCGGGCAGCAGCGCGATGCCATTTTCTAACGTCGGCAATATCCTGCTTATCCATCTGCCGGACGACAGCCGGTACATCCATTGCAGGCCTGGGTGAGGCAGACATCGGGCGCTCTCGAGACATGCGGTTTCCAGCGAGAGCACCCTGATGGGTCAATTCGCATCCGGCAAGGGCGCCGTGCTTTTGAACGGCTTCTACCATAAGCCGAAGCCCGGGCTTGTCATCATCCGACCAAAGCCGCTCACCTCCGCTCGGGGAAGAATCCGAGGAGGGATGGATCATACACAGTTCGGTATTCACTACCCCCCATCCGCCCTCTGCCTTTATCTCACGAAATCTTGCTGTGGCGTGCGGAGAAAAAGTACCGAGTGCCGTACAATGCGGAACTTGGTAAAATCGATTCTTGGTAGTCTTAGGCCCGATTTTAACTGGCTCAAAGAGTACATCGTATCGTGGATCACGCGCCATATAACCTCCCACGGCCCCCCGCCAGCTGACTTCGGGACCTCGCCTCGGTGACCTTGAACCTCAGCTGTCGTCCAGCCAGGCAGAACTCCATCAGGCTAGCGATTCGGCGTATGAGCTTCAAGATAATTATTCAATATTAGATTTTACGACCTGCAAGCCGAGTCCTTGCGCACACGAGGGGATTCACAGGATAACGGCTAAGCTACCGTTTCTTCGCATTAATGCGCCTAATAGGTTCTGTCACGGCAAGCGATCTGACCATACCGTCAAAGCACAATTAAATATCATTTTGACTAATTAATTCTATGCTGAGGAACTACGGGGAGTGGTCTAGATGGGCTCGGCATTTGCTGGAGCGTCGAGGGTAAAGCGCTCGGGCTGTGAAGCCCATGCCTTTCACATGAACTCGTATGGTGTGAGGCCGTTGGGTCTTGAGCCTGCGGCCGAAATTGTAAGCGGCGCGAAGTCGGCAAGATGCTGGCGCAGTTGATCGTGGCTTTCATAGTAAAAGCGTCTGACGGTGGCATCCTTGACGGTTCAGTTCATTCTCTCAACCTGGCCATTGGTCCATGGATCCTTTACCTTGGTCGTGCGGTGCTCGATATCATTGGTGGGGCAGGTGTATTCGGAGGCATGGGCCCAGAAACGTTCGCCATTGGCGATCCCTTCTTTGATCAGCGGCACAGCCGACCCTCCTCGTTTGCTCCTGCTCAAATTTCTCCCGCTCATTCCAAGTAAGCTTTATCGGACGCGACTGGCGCACCTTTCCATTCCGGATATGATGCTTTCAACGGGAGCAGACGGAAAAGTTGGAAATCGCGCTGCACCACTCTAGAGTGGATGAGCCAGGCGCGCCGAGACAAAATCTCTCGGTTTTCACCTGCCTTGATTGACCTCAAAAACTATGGACTTCTGGCGTTCCAACGCGGACCAAGCGACGATTTTTGCAACGCCTGCCTTCCTGACTTCGGAAGTCTCAGCCGCCGGTGACGCTCATATGACGGGCGACTGCAGGCTTGTTCCGGGTGCGGTCGAGGATGAAGTCGTGGCCCTTGGGCTTACGGGTGATCGCCTCTTCGATGGCTTGCGAGAGCAGAGAGTCGCCATGCGACGCGCGCAGCGGCAGGCGGAGGTCGGCGGCGTCGTTTTGGCCAAGGCACATGTAAAGTGTGCCGGTGCAGGTCAGACGGACGCGGTTGCAGCTCTCGCAAAAATTATGGGTCATCGGCGTAATCAGACCGAGCCGGCCGCCGGTTTCCGAGACCTCGACATAGCGCGCCGGACCGCCGGTCTTGTATGTGATATCCGACAAGGTGAACTGGTCAGCCAGCCGATCGCGCATCTCACTGAGCGGCATGTAGTGGTCGGTGCGATCTTCGTCGATCTCGCCCATCGGCATGGTCTCGATCAGCGTTAGATCCATGCCGCGCCCGTGCGCCCAGCGCAGCATGTCAGGGATGTCCTGATCGTTAAAGCCCTTCAGCGCCACGGCGTTGATCTTAACACGGATCCCCGCCGCCTGCGCCGCGTCAATGCCTTCCAAGACCTTCGAAAATTCGCCCCAGCGAGTAATCTGCTTGAATTTGTCGGGATGGAGCGTGTCGAGCGAGACATTGATACGCCGCACGCCCGAATCGGCAAGTTCGGCGGCGAATTTTGATAGTTGCGAACCGTTGGTCGTCAGCGTCAGTTCGTCGAGCGCACCCGAATGGACGTGCTTGCCAATCTCGCGCACCAGGAACATGACATTCTTGCGCACCAGCGGTTCCCCGCCAGTCAGGCGCAGCTTACGCACACCCTTGGCGATGAAGGCGGAGCAGAGCCGGTTCAATTCCTCCAGCGTCAGAAGATCCTTCTTCGGCAGAAAGGTCATGTTTTCCGCCATGCAATAGGTGCAGCGGAAATCGCACCGATCCGTCACCGAAACCCGGAGATAAGTGACGGCGCGTCCGAACGGGTCGACCATCGGCGTTTTGGCGCCAATGAGCTCAGTAGCGTCGGCCTGATCGATGGTGACGGTATCCAACGAAATTCTCCTGTTGAACCAATGTCGTGAGCGAAATGGGCGGCGTTACCGGTGAAACACTGTCTTTCCGTCGGGGGAAGTGAACGCAAAGAATTCCTCCAGGCAGGATTCTGCGGTACTGCGCAACGATCGAATTGTGCTACGTTCGTTTGCCTTGTTATCGGATTTTTGCTTTACCTTGTCCAGTCGATGCTGGCCAGCAAAAGCAAGATGTCAACCGAGGAGCGAATGACGCTCAAGATCGACAATGATCGTCCCGTACCGCGAGTAATTCCGCCAGCTCAGATCATCAATGGCCACAACCAGAAGTCTTATTGTATGGACGCCGGGTTCTTGTACTTCAATTGCCGCAAGATCGTGTCGTCGCTGACCTGCATGCCGAGCCGGTGCATCAAGTACTCAGCCGGGCGACCGCCCATCCTGTGCCAACCAAGCCCACAGCCATGCGTTCAGTTCGTCGCATACAGGGTGAAGCAGTCTCAGACAACCTGTCGGTGAGCTCCGTCACCCGCATTTCGGGTACCTACACTGCCGCCGGTTCAGTGCGAGTTCGATTTTCATCAAGATGCCATGATGCTAAGCTCTGACAATCGCACGTGACATTGCGCGGCGTAAGAACAAATCAAATTCCTGCAATTTGCGGCCCGACAGGTACAATTCCTGAGGGATTTAGGGATGTGATGGAGTAATAGCCCCGTTTTATGTGCTCGAGATTCACGGTCTCGCGGACGCCCGGAACGGTTAGCACCCGTGCCAGATAAGCGCTCACAGATGGATAGTCCTGTAACCGCCGCACATTGCATTTGAAAAGGCTGTAATAGACCGGTTCAAAACGGACAAGCGTAACGAACACCCGAATGTCGGCTTCGGTAAATCTCTCGCCGAATAGAAAATCGCCAGAAATGCTCAGCCGTCTCTCAAGCAGGTCTAGCGCTAAAAAGACGTCCGCCACCGCGCTCTCATAAGCCTCTTGAGATGTAGCGAACCCAGCACGGTAAACGCCGTTGTTAAAAAGCGGGTATGTCCAGTTGTTGAGCTCTTCGACCTCGGCGCGTAATGCCTCCGGAAAGAGGTCGCAATCCGACGTCGCGTACTGGCCAAAACCAGAGTTGAAAATGCGGAGAATGTCTGCGGACTCATTATTGACGATGGTCTTGGCCAAATTGTCCCACAATACCGGAACAGTCGCCCGTTTTGAGAAGTCCGGGGCAATTCTCTGGTAAATCTCACGGAGATAACTTGCCCCTTCGAATTCGTGCTCGGCCGTTCCCGAACGCGGGCCGAAGTGCCATCCGCGTTCTGTTAGCTCAGGCTCAACTATGCTGACCGAAACCACTTGCTCCAGCCCTTTGAGCTTTCGCGCAATGAGCGTGCGGGACGCCCAGGGACAGCTCAATGCAACGATTAGGCGGAAGCTCCCGGCCTCTGCTTTGAAAGCATGTTGGCCATCTGGTCCAGGCTCACCGGTGGGTGTAATCCAGTCTCGGAAGCTCGAAGGCTGTCTGATGAACTTGCCTCCGGCATCCGTCTCAAGGGTTCGTATATCGTGCCCTTTATTTCCCATCGATTTTATCCTTTCTTCAAGTCTCCCGCGAGGAGAGAACACACACACGAACCCGTGGTGGGGCCAAACCCCAGACGCTCCGCCTTGCTAGGATTGCTCCTCCTCGGCTTCCAAGAGAAGCGCCCCTAGGTCGAGCGGCTTGTTGAGTGCTTGTGCGTCTGCTGCAGTCAAGTCATGCCGCCACCCCTCCCAAAAACTCGGATCGCGATCCCAAGCAAGTTCAATGCCGTTACCGTCAGGATCGCTCATATAGATGGCCAGATGGCTCGTATGGTCTGCAGCCCCATCAATGGGATACTGTTTATTCATCAACCGCTGAAAAGCACGCGCAAGATCGCGGCGGCTCGGATAATTAATCGCAAAGTGATAGAGACCAGCCGTCCTTTGCGGCGCAGGCGGGGCACCTTTGCTTTGCCAGGTGTTCAGGCCAATCTGGTGGTGATAGCCTCCCGCTGACAGGAACGCAAAACTTCCCAGATTAAAGTTGAGATTGAATCCTAGAACGTCGCGATAGAACGAAATGCTACGATCAATATCCGCTACCTTCAGGTGGATGTGACCAATGCGGGTTTCGGGCGGCGTGCGGTATTCAACCATTATTTCTCCATTCTTGCGGATGCCAGATGTTCAGCCCCGCGCCAGGATGCATCGAGGCACCACCGAGCGCGGCTCACCCGGATACAGCCGGTGCCATCTCGGATCTGGTTGCTATTGAGCACCTTTGCTGACGTCAATAAAACTCGGATAGTCTCGAAGATGCCATTCTGGAAATACGATACTCAGCTGGCAAACCAACGTGTTGAAACCCGGGCATGATTGCTCACTCCTCAGTCGAGTTCACCGATGGCCTGCCTGCAGCGCCCGAAAAGCGCACGATATTCCGCATCAAATGCAAAGTTTCGAGCCGCACGCCTAGCTGCGGTGCACACCGCGGGTCTCATCCGCCATCTCCTCGAGGAACAGACTCGTCCCATCGGCTTAACGTCCCATACGTCAGCTGGCCCGATTAGCTATGACGGTTCGGTCCCCGGTCGATTCGTCCCGAACGAGAATTAGGCGCATTAAAGTCCGCCGTATTTTTCGAACGTGTTATTTGCAACATTCCCTCTTTTCCGTTCGATACGTCGCCGCTTGAATGGCATGAGGCGCCAAGGCGTAACTCGAAAAGAGGTATTATCATGATCGACATCAGAACCGCCCCTTATGCAGCCCTGGCTCTGCGGCTGTCTATGGGCTCCATGTTCGTGGCCCATTCCGCCCAAAAACTTTTTGTTTACACGCCCACCGGGACGGCGCAGTTTTTTGTATCGATCGGTCTCCCGGGATGGCTGGCCTATCCGGTGATTGCATGGGAACTGATCGGCGGCTTGGCCCTCATCTTTGGGGTTTATGCGCGCTTTGTTGCGGCGGTGTCGATACCACTTCTGCTGGGAACCATTTTCTCGGTTCATGCAGGCGTTGGTTTCTTCTTCGACAATCCACACGGAGGTTGGGAGTTTCCCGCGTTTTGGACCATTGGTCTCTTTGGCCTGGCATGTGTCGGGGACGGTCCCCTGGCTGCGGTGCCTACGCCGTCCCTGGTGACTAGGCGCGCGAAAGCGATCAGCCTGACACAGCGATAACTGACGATATTATTGAAAGACGAAACAGTCGAGTATCAGTGTTATGATCAGAATCGTCTTTGATACCGACTGCGTCGCCTGTAGCCGTTTCGTCCGCTTTGTTCTGGATCACGAGATTGACGCGCGGTGCCAGTTCATCAGTGCGTGGTCGCAGACAGGTTCTGATCTAGCCATTCGTCAGGGCCACGATCCACGTTTGTATGAAATCAGTTTCATGGTACTTGACCGAGATCGTGCGTTGGTGAAGTCCGACGCGGTGCTTCATATCTTCACATCTCTGAAAGCGCCGTGGCGCTGGCTCATTGTCTTAAAATACGTGCCGAAGGTGTTACGGGACGCGGTCTACACGTTCCTTGCCCGCCGTCGCTACGCTTGGTTCGGTCGGCGCGAAAGTTGCTTCATTTCCCCCGCGTCCTTACGCGAGCGGTTTGTAGAACCAGAAGGTTCGCGTCCGGTTGATTGCGGTCGTTGACGAGAAGCACCTCTAACCGGGCAAAAGAAGCGCATCCCTTCAATTCAGCGGCGGCAGCACCCGATGCTCCAGACAGACAGAAATCAAGGGCCAGAATTGTGATCGGCTAGACTTGAGAAGTTAGGCCCGACATGTTTTCTAACGGCAAGACCTCTTAAAGAAGCTCGCGACACATGACAGATGCGCTGACCCTCGACCAATTCTCGGTTTTCATAACGGTTGTCGAAAAGGGCAGTTTCGCAGCGGCTGCACGCCATCTAAACCGAGCCCAATCTGTCGTCACCTATGCAATTCAGAAACTTGAAGAGCAGAGCGGCGTGATGCTTTTCGACCGAAGGCATTACCGTCCTTTGTTGACGGACGCCGGAAGGGCACTTTTCCCGAGGGCAAAGCGCATCGTCGATGACGTTGCCGACTGGCGTATTCAGGTCAAGGGGATTGCACGGGGCGTCGAAGCGCAATTGACACTGGTACTGGATTTCAACGTCCCAGCTGGGCTTTTATCGCAGGTACTCTCCGAGTTTGGAGGAGCCTTTCCGCTCGTTGAACTTCGCATTATCCTCAAGACCTCGGACTCAGCCGTCGAGGTGCTGCGGAAAGGGGATGCCGACATTGGGATCATGAGCGAGTACAAACCGAACCTGGATGATCTCGAGCGACGGGTCTGCGGTCACGTAGAGCTTGTGGCGGTTACGGCGCCGTCCCATCCGCTCGCCACGATCGCTTCGCATTTTCCGGCGGTCGTTCTGCGAGACCATACGCAACTTGTCTTGGGTGAAGCCGAGCAAATCGGCGACCAGGACTACGGAATTCATGCGATCAATCGCTGGCGCATGACACACATGGAAACGAAGCACAACCTACTGCGCGCCGGTATCGGCTGGGGCAGCATGCCGCGCGTCAGGGTAGCGAACGATCTGGAGAGCGGAGCGCTCGTCGCGTTGACGCCAGATCGTTGGGAAGGATCCGATCGAATGCCGAACTTCCCGCTGATCGTGGCGCATCTGAAGAGGAATGCAATCGGCCCGGCGGCTTCGTGGCTTATTGAAAAATTCGTCGAGCGCGGCCTCGCTTCGACGGAAGGTCGCCACGAAGACCCCGTCACTTCGTTATGACCTTTTTCTAAGGGCTCCGTAGCCATTGCCGATAAAAACGCGTCGCAGCGATCACCGGCTCACTGGGGGTGTTCCCGGTGTCGACAGGATGAATGAGAAGGACGACTACCTTCCAATCCTTTCACGGCCGCCTAGCGCAGTAAATGTTTCAAAGGATCTTTCAACGACTGGTAGCGGCGGCATTAGAGTAGCCTGGAACCGTTGTCTCGGATGTGTTGCCTTCGGCCGGGATCCATGTCGATCAGCGATTCCGGTGGGGCAAAGAGCTCTACCCGCTACGATCACATTCCTGTTGTTAGATGAAGCAAACTGCGTTACCGGGCGGGTTCTTGGTGTAAACGGCGGCTCCGCGCTCTGGGACTCTGCTAATAAAGCGGATATAGCCGATCAGTATACGAACCGAAACAGTGAGAACGCCTCGTTTCCGCCGGCTCAATGCTGACCTAGCCGTGGTGATGATTCCTTTCGGCAAGTAATATCTGCCATCTGGAAGAGAGCTTTCCGGTAACGGTCCAGCGTTTTCGGGCCGGTTACCGTCTGGACGAGGGAATAGTAAGAACGGTCCGTGGGAGCCGGTATTTGCTGGGCTTCTGTCCGTTGCAGAGTGGGCTTTAACCGCGCCCAAAATGGGGTATGTTTAACGAGCTAGCATATGAGACGCTCTGACAAAGGGGGCGGTGCGCTGACTCGCTGTCGAAACGCGCCGTTGCCCATCCCCGCAGCACAAGCCCGGTCGAAGGCCGCATCGCCCGCCTCCGCTTGACGAATTGATCGGCGGCCTGCGCGATGTCGCATGACCGGTCCCGAAATACGACAACCTCCAACAAAGAGGCAAATCGATGATCGAGGTTACCGACCTCTCCCTGGCCACAGCGGCGTCGGATGTCGACGTGATCGTCAGCGAACCGGGGAATGCCGGGCGAAACATTGTCGGGAATATCGATGGTTATTCGACCGTCCTGTTCCTGCATCACGATCTCGACCAGGAGGCGCCTGCCCTAGCCGCGGCTCTCGGTTCATCAGCCTTTTGCATCGGCCCGCTCGGAGCCACCCGGCCGCACCGAAGGCGCGTCGAGCGCCTGAGAGAACTCGGCTACGACAACGATGATCTGGAGCGCATCAAGGCGCCGATGGGGATTTTTGGTCCGACGTTCGGTTCGACCCCATGGCGCTGCCGTTCCCTGCCGATGTTGCGGCTTCCCGACTCGCGATCTACAGATGACTAAAGGGCGGAAGACGGCGACAAGGAGATTGAGCCAGCGGGAGCAACGGATCTCTGTTGCCATCGTCCTTCTCGCGGCGGGACAATCGAGCCGAATGGGTGACAGTGGCGCTCATAAGCTGCTCGCCGAATTTCAAGGCGTGCCGCTCATTCGCCGCTCGGCGATAATTGCAAGCAATTGTAAGAGCCATTCGGTCATCGTAGTTACCGGATATCGGCATCGCGATATTGCGGGCTCGATCTCCGATCTGCCTGTCACGCTCGTGCACAATCCGGCCTTTCCGTCCGGCATGGCAAGCTCAATCGCCGTCGGTGTCGCCGCTGCCGAGGCCTATCAGCCGAGCGGCATAATGATCATGCTCGCCGACATGCCTGCTCTGACCGGGGCAGATCTTGACTCTATCATATCGGCGTTCCGCGATCACGAAGCTGCGTGCATCATCCGCGCGGTCGCCGGCGGGAAATCGGGCAATCCAGTGGTTTTCCCCAGCACGATTTACCATGAGCTGAAAAGCCTAAACGGTGACAAGGGCGCGAGAGAGCTCATTCGGGGCTCCAGCCTGCCCGTAATCGATGTCGAGATCGGGGAAGGCGCCCTTATCGATGTTGATACGCCACACGCCATCGAAGCGGCAGGCGGTGTTTTGCGCAACTAGATGAAACACCGGCCTCTCCGATCCCCAAGCAAACAGGCCAAAGAGCATCGTACTCACGCTCCGTGTCGCTTGCCGTCTTCAGGTAATGCCGCCGAGAAGCGAGCTCAGAATGCGCCGAGCAAACGTCAGGGCTCTTCCGCGCAGTGCTGCGCGAAGCCAGTTGTCGCTGTGATGGTTCGGAGACCTGAGCGCTCTTTTCATCGCTATCGGCTGCAATCGCTGGCTCCAGCGTCAAGAGACACCATCACCTTTCCCGTATGACGGGCTCTTCCAGTGAACCTCCCTCGGCGTGGCAAGAATATGAACTGCCGAGGTGTGAAAATTGTTTGCCTCGCTAGATTTCCATCCCATGCAAGCAGGGAGGGTCAACAACGTCAGCGCCGGAGTCAACTCAATCGCCGGCCCCACACTAGACCTGCAATGCGCTTTGCCAACTTGCAGTCAGTTACCTCGGCTATGCATTGGCGCTCAAAGCCGTCGCTGCGTCGCCACGGAGAAAAGTGATGCTTTGGCAATATCGAGCTTCAATCCAACCTCCTTCGGCATTGCGCGCGCCGTCGCTACGGCAAGACGCACGCTGAAGCGCTTGCCGAGGCAATCGAACCAGCCAAGGGCATCCGCACCGAGCAATTCGATGAAGGACAGGGTCGCGGGCAGGCTGCCCGGTGCGCCGCGATTAACGACGGTGATATCCTCGCAACGCACGCCTAACATCGTTTCGGCGAGGTCCGGGGCTTTGTCAAATATGTACTCGGAGACGTCGACTTTGGTATTGCCCATTACGAAGCGCGCCTCGCTATCCAGCCGGCCATCCAGGAAGTTCATGGCAGGTGAACCGACGAAGCCGGCCACGAACAGGCTGGCCGGCTTTTCATAAATCGATTGGGGATGCGCGAATTGCTCGACCTGCCCTTTGTACATTACGGCGACACGGTCAGCCATGGTCATGGCCTCAATCTGGTCATGGGTGACGTAGATCATCGTAGATTTCAGAGTTTCGTGAAGCTGCTTAAGTTCGACACGGGTTTCAGCGCGCAGCTTGGCGTCGAGGTTCGACAGTGGTTCATCGAACAGGCAGATGCTGGAGGAGCGCACCAGCGCCCGGCCGATCGCGACGCGCTGGCGCTGGCCGCCGGAGAGCTGGCCGGGCTTGCGCTCAAGCAGCGGCTCGATCTGCAGCAGCTTTGCCACCCAGGCCACCTTTTCGGCGATCAGTGTCTTGGGGGTGCCTGCGATCTTCATACCGAAGGAGAGATTGCGGCGCACCGTCATGGCGGGGAAGAGCGCGTAGGACTGGAATACCATTGCCAGGCCGCGCTGGCTGGGTTCGAGGCCGATGACATCGTTCCCGTCGATAACGATCTGGCCGGCATCGCAATCGTCAAGGCCGGCAATAACGTTGAGCAGCGTAGACTTGCCGCAGCCCGACGGGCCGAGGATGACGATGAACTCGCCCTTTTCGATTTCCAGGTCGACGGATTTGAGGATGTCGAGGCCGGCATAGGATTTCTTGATCTGGCGGAGAGAGATACTAGACATGGTTAACCCTTAACGGCGCCGGCGGCGATGCCGCGGACGAAATAGCGGCCGGACAGGAAGTAGACGACGAGCGTCGGAATGGCGGTGATCAGCGCCGCGGCCATGTTGACATTGGGGTTGGCCGCGCCGCGCGCGTTGTTGACAATATTGGTAAGTTGCACCGTCATCGGCAGGTTGTCGTTGCCGGCGAAGATGAGGCCGAGCAGGTAGTCGTTCCAGATGCCAGTGAATTGCAGGATCGCCACTACCACGAGAATATTAGTCGAAATCGGCAAGATGACCGATCTAAAGGTTCGCAAGAAGCTTGCACCTTCCATGCGAGCGGCGCGGCTGATCTCATCTGGCACTCCAATGTAGAAATTGCGAAATAGCAACGTTGTGTAAGGAAGGCCATAGATGACGTGCACGAAGACGATGCCGAGATATGTGCGGAACAGCCCGACATTGCTAAGGATCTTCACGGTCGGATACAGCATGGCCTGATAGGGAATAAACAGTCCGACCGTCACCAGGAGCATGGTCACATTCGCATGCCGCGATTTCCATTGCGACAGCGCGTAGCCGTTCAACGCCCCCGCCAGCGTGGAGATGATCACGGCGGGGATGGTTATCTTGATCGAGTTCCACAGGCCGGGCCGCACGCCTTTGCAGTCGAGACCGGTGCAGGCGTCTTTCCAAGCCGTCACCCAGGCGTCTAAGCTCGGTTTGATCGGGAGGGCCAATAGGTTACCTTGGCGGATCTCCTCGAGCGGTTTCAGCGAGTTCATCACCATCAGCAGCAGCGGCAGCAGGAAGAATATCGCCGAGACGATCAGGAAAGTATAAAGGCCGATTCGGGCGGCGTGCGGCGTAAAAGGTTTGGAGCGGGCCAACACGGGGGTCATGTGCGCCTCCGGAATTCGCTATAGAAATACGGCGCAAGCAGCAGCAGCGAGAGCAACAACATCATAATCGACGCGGCCGACGCGAGCCCCAGATTGACGCGGGCGAAATAGAAATCGACGGCGAATTTTGCCGGCATTTCAGTTGAAATGCCGGGACCGCCCTTGGTCATGGCGATAACGAGATCGTAGCCGCGAATGACTTCCGACATTAAAAGCACGACACAAGAGGCGATGATCGGCCGCATACCGGGGAAGATCACCTGAAGGTAGGCCCGCCACAACGGGATCCCTTCCATTCGGATCGCCTTCCAGAGATCGTTGTCTATGCCGCGAAGTCCGGCAAGAACAATAACCATGACGAGGCCTGCGGAATGCCAGATACTAGCGATAACCAGTGTGTAGAGAGCCCTGTCCGGGCGCACCAGCCAGTCGAAGGTGAAACCTTGCCAACCGAAGCTGTGCATTAGCGCCTGCAAACCGTTCGAAGGATCAAGCAGCCAGCGCCAGGAAAGACCGGTGACGATTAACGAAACGGTCAGCGGATAGAGAAAAATGGTGCGGAACAACGATTCAGCGCGAATGCGGCGATCCGCTAGCACCGCCAGCAGCATGCCGAAGGCGAGTGTTCCGGCGATGTAGAGCACACCAAAAATCACCATGTTGACGCAAGATACTAGCCAACGCTGGTTGGTGAAGAGCTTTACATATTGGACGAAACCGACGATCTCGTAGCTCGGCACCAGTGTCGACCGCGTCATCGACATGTAGAAGGTCCAGAAAATCGATCCATAAAAAAATAATGCGATAGCGGCGAAGAACACCATCACGGTGATATCGGGCCTAAAGGCCTGCCGATTGAGCCAAGTTGTCATTCCGAGGTCTCCCCAAACCCTCATGGGCGGCGAAGCGCCGCCCTTCTCAAATTTATTGGCTCTGGAGGATGCCACTCAAGGTCTCGATCGCCGTGTCAGCCGGCATCGACGGGTCGGTCCAGAACTGCGTGGCGAGATCAGTCAACTGGCCGTTCAGGTCTCCAGCAAGTGCGACATAGGCGGAGTTGACCGCCTTCCCCGGCGTGGCCAGCATGGAGACGCCCTTGGCAGCACAAGCATCAAGCGAACTGGTATCGACGTCGAGGCGCGACGGAACAGATCCCTTGACTGCGGCGATCTTGGTTTCGACGGCCGGGTCCATCACGGTTTCTGCCAGAAAAGTCTGGCCCTTGATGCGGTCGTCATCGGCGTTAAGGGGGAAGGCGAAAACATCGACGATCACTGCATAAGCGGGCTTTTCGCTCGGGGTCAGGAAGCAGCCGAACTCTTTCCCAGCCGTCAGCCCGGCCGCGAGAAATTCGCCGCGCGCCCAGTCACCCATGAACTGCATGCCCGCCTTGCCGGTGATCACGAGATTGGTCGTGTCGTTCCACGAACGCCCGGGGCTGGCCGGATCGGCATAGGTCGAAACCTTGCGGTACAGCTCGAACGCCTTGGGCAGAATCGGGGATTTCAACGCGTCCGGATCGCGCTTAACGAACAGCTCGTTCCAATAGTCCGGCCCGCCCAGCGCAAGAATGAAATCGGTGAGGATCGAGACCTCTTGCCAAGGCTCGCCGCCGACGGCAAAAGCGATGTGGCCGGCGGCTTTGAGCTTGTCTGCGACCGCAAACATATCGTCAATGCTCTTTGGTTCTTCAAGCTTCAATTCATCGAACAGCGACTTGGAATACCAGATCCAGTTATCTGCGTGGATGCCTACCGGCAGGGCGACTAGCTTGCCGTCGACATTTAGCTTGTCCCAGATCAGCGGCGCCATCACCTTCTGCCAGCCGCCGGTTTCCGCCAGATCGTTGAAATCGCGAAGCTGGCCTGCAGCGGCAAGGTCGCGCAACGCCGCATTCGGTGTCATCAGGACGGCAGACGGCGGCTCGCCGCCGGCGATACGGCTGGTGGCGGCAGCAATGGCGGAATCGAAATCGGCCGACGGACTGTCGATCCATTTGCCGCCGCGCGCCTTATATGCGTCTGCGATTGTGTTCATCGCCTTGGATTCGCTGGAGCTGGTCCAATACTGCTGCACATCAACGGTCTGGGCATGCGCTGCACTTGCCGTGGCGAGCAGGCCGACAAGGGTCAGTGTGGAAGAGAGTCGTGTCACATTCATTTCAATCCCCTTTTTCTGCAAACGTGCTGTCGATCCAGTTTCGACAGGATGGAGAGGTGCCGCTTCTGGCATTCCGGAAGTGTCAGCCGGCCCTCCCCGGGGCAACGCCGAGATCGCGGTTGATGCCGTCGAGAAGCGCTGACATGTCGCTCTTGGTGATCTTGTCTCCCGCGACCCAGGCGACGGTGTTGTAGATGCCAAGGAAGGAGCCGCTGCAATATTCCAGCATCTTCTGGGTTTCATTATCATCAAGGTCGAGCTGGGCTTGAAGAAAGGCGCCGAAGCGCTTGCGTGCGAATTCCTGCTCCAGCACCACGGAGGGCTGGCTTTCGACACTGAGGACGGTCAGCGGCAGCGCTACCGCCTCGACCGAGATCAAGCATTCGCCACGAATATCGCGTGAGGAAGATGCGACCTCGATGCTGAGCTTGCCGGCATCCAGTAGCCAGCGGCGATAGTCCGGATCGTAGTAGCGAAGGTCGCGGGCCTCGATGACGATGGAAACGCGCTTCGTTTCACCGGGTTGAAGGTCAATCTTAGAAAAGCCCTTCAACTCGCGTAGCGGTCGCATGAGGCGCGGCGCATGCGGGCGTGTATAGACCTGCACAATCTCCTTGCCCGCGACCAGGCCGGTGTTGGTCACCTCCACGGACACCGTCAATGTGCTGTCGGCGTCGATGCGGTCGCGATCGACCGCGACATTGGCGTAGTCGAAGGTCGTATAGCTGAGGCCGAACCCAAAGGGGAACAGCGGCTGAAGCTTGCGCTTGTCATAGGAGCGGTAGCCGACATGGATCCCCTCGCTATAGAGGTGGCGATTATTTTCGCCGGGATAGCTAAGGAAGCCAGGCGTATCCTCAAGGTGAGCCGGGAACGTGACGGTAAGCTTGCCGCAGGGATTCTGCACACCGAACAGGATATCGGCCACCGCGCGTCCTGCACCCTGGCCCCCGAAGAAGGCTGAGACGACCGCAGCGACCTGCCCGATCCACGGCATAACCACCGCATCAGGGGTTGCCAGGATGACGGCAAGCTTACCATTGCGGCGCGCCAGGCGGTCGATTAGTTCGTCCTGGCCATCATGCAGGTTGAGATGCGTACGGTCCGACCCTTCACCGTCATAGCCCACTTCGGTATTGCCAAAGAAGAGCACGGTATCGGCGGCGTCGATATCGGCGAGCGCAGCCTCTTCCGAGGCGCTGCCGGCATCGAAGTCGGATACCGCATGGAAGCCGATGGCCGCGGAGGGGGCCAGCCGGCGGATTTCGTCCAGAGGGACATCAACATCGGTCGGCCGGGTGGTGGCGCAGCCGGACCCCTGAATGACCGGATCCTTCGCAGCAGGGCCGACCACCGCGATGCGCTTCAGCTTTGCTCCTCCCAGCGGCAGCAGCCCGCCTTCGTTCTTCAGGAGAACGGTCGATTCGGCCGCCATTCGCTGTGCCAGCGCATGGTGCATCCTGTAGTCCACCGTCACATCCTCGCACGCGCCATTTCGGGCCGTGCGCACGAGCTTGAGGACGCGCAGGCAGGCCTGATCGAGCGCTCCACTCGGCACACGGCCGTCGTTTACGGCCTCTAGCAATTCCTGCTTGCGTGCGCCGCTTTCCGGCATGTCGAGATCGTTGCCGGCGTTCAGCGAGGCCGGCCGATCCTTAATGCCGTGCCAGTCTGACATGACGAGGCCGTCATATCCCCATTCGTCGCGCAGAACCTCGGTCAGCAGCCAGTGGTTCTCGGCGGTTTGAACGCCGTTCAGGCGGTTGTAGGAGCTCATCACCGTCCAAGGATTGCTCTTGCGGATCGCACGTTCGAACCCCTTCAGGTAGATTTCGCGAAGCGCCCGCTCCTCGACGTCCGAACTCATCGTCGTGCGCTGCACCTCGGAATTATTGCAAGCGAAATGTTTCAGCGACGCACCGACGCCATTGTCCTGCATCCCGTTGATGACGGCGGCGGCGATATCGCCGGAAATTACCGGATCCTCGCCATAGTATTCATAGGAGCGCCCGGCCAGGGCCGTGCGGCGTATATTGATGCCGGGCCCGAGCAGGATATGGACCCCGAAAGCTTGACACTCGGCCGCTAGCGCTTCCCCCAGCTCGTACGCCAGATCGACATCCCAGGAGCAGCCGAACGAGGAGCCGTTGGGAAAGCACGTGGCCGGGCGGGTGGAGCCGAATGCGTCCTCAACGCCGCGCGAAAGATCTGCATTGACCACGCTGAGGAAGGAGGCAAGCTGGCTGTCGTTATCCTGCGGACCGTCGATCTGCTCGATCGAATAACGAACGCCATAGGTACCGTCGGTCATAAGGATTTCCGGAATGTTCAGACGGTAGTTGGTTGCTGTGCGCCACAAGCCCTGGCCACTCACCAGCGTCACCTTTTCTTCAGGCGTCATCTGCTCCACGAGCTCGGCCAACTCCTTGTCGGAAACGTTCCATGTCATCGGTCATCCACCCAATTTTGCGGGCACAGCCAGCCTGCTCCGGCAGGACCTCCCCGCCTTTGGGGCTCCCACGCTGCGCCATAGAATGTCCTGACGATGTCACATGAAACGAAACGCATCTAGCCGCGAAACTTGTTCTGGAAATAGATCAGTTTTTGATATTTAGTGCTTTTGAAAGTAGGGAGGATCACATGACCGTAGCTTATGTGCAGCAGGACGCCAGGCGTGGACGGACTGGCTGCGGATTCGAAGATCACGGCCCGTCGGGCGATCCCCACTGCCGGGCTTTCGTGCATGGCTACGCCGACGTACCCTACCATTGGCACCGGGAAATGGAGATAGTTTTCCTTCTGCGCGGCAGCTTCCGACTAATCGTCAATGGGCAGGTATGCGAGATGAAAGAAGATGACCTCATCGTCATCAACGGCGATCTCCCGCACAATTCCACATCCATTTCCCGCGACGCATTGATCTGTGGCGTCCATCTTGACACGAGCCATTTCGAGCGCATGGGGCTTGCCGGTTTTTCCGCCCGGCAGTATCTATGCCGCACCTTCCTGCATTGCCGTTCCTTCATGAGCAAGGTAGAGCCGATCAAGTCGTTAATCGCCCGCATCATTCTCGATCAGGCTACCCGACCCGAGGAAGACCTGTCACGCCAGACCGCCGCCAATCTTTTGGCCTGCTATATTTATCGCTGGATACCTTACGAAGATGCCGAGGCTGCGAATGCCCAGATGCGCGCCGACAGCCGCAACCGCATTCTGCGTATCATGGACACGCTCGGCGGGCAGGACGAGAGCCAGCACCTGAACGAGATCGCAGAGGCGGAGGGATTGACTGTCAGCCATCTGTCCAGGCTCTTCAAACGGCACCTGGGGATTGGCTATCGAGACTATTCGCAGAATATGCGGCTCGATAGTTGCGCAAACGACTTACGCACCACCGACGATACCATCAGGACCATCATGGAGCGGAAGAGCTTTGGCAATCCTGCGGTCTTCTACAACAAGTTCCGCGCCCGTTTTGGCTGTACCCCGGCAGAGTTTCGCCGCGGTAGCCGTCCGCTCCGTCCGCAAAGCCTCCTGACCGACGAGGATAACGCCACGGCGCTAAAAATTCTCTCTACGCATGCGGCAGGATTAGGCAGGGCTGCAGACCTGGCAATCGGTTTGACTGTGCCAAAGCGCCATATCGTCCTGAGCGCCCCTCACTATGCCAGCCTCAGCTGATGTGATGATCGTGGGCTATCGAGCTTGCTCGTCGAGAGAGCTTATCGCCTGTCGACCGTGAACAATACGCGGGCCTGGATGGCTTGCGTCGACAATAAGCCGAACTTGGCGATCCGTGGAGACGACAACCAGATCACCTCAGCGGCAAATTCAAAAGACTTTTTGCAGTGAGAATTCTCGCCACCGTCCTGATGCTCGTCAATGGCGCGCGGCATGGGGTTCCCGGAGGTCAGTGACGCGGTACTGGGTTTATCCGGGAGCGCGAGCTCTGACCGGCGCGTTCGTCCAACGGCCGGCGCGCGGATGTCGTTATCGCAACACACTGCACATTTTCGAAAATCCCTGAAAAGCGGCGCCGTGACATGGTTTCAATGCTTGAGAATCTGACTGAGGAACAGTTTAGTGCGCTCGTGCTGCGGATTCTCGAAGAATTCCTCGGGCGTCCCCTGCTCGACGATCTGGCCTGTGTTCATGAAGATCACACGGTCAGCAACGGCCCGGGCAAAGCCCATTTCGTGGGTGACGCAAACCATCGTCATGCCGTCCTTGGCAAGACCGGTCATTGTCTCCAGTACTTCAGAGACCATTTCCGGGTCGAGTGCCGAAGTCGGCTCGTCGAAGAGCATGACGGCCGGCTGCATGCAAAGCGATCTGGCAATTGCGACGCGCTGCTGCTGGCCGCCCGAAAGCTGGATCGGGTATTTGTTGGCCTGTTCGGGAATGCGCACGCGTTCCAGGAATTTCAGCGCCGTCTGTCAGAACTTGCCGTTCTGGTTTTTCCATTCGCTCTTAGCTGGGATGGGTTGGATCGTGTCCCAGTGCTCGGCGATCTTGCCGTTCTGAACCCGGAACAGGTCGTAGAACGATGTTGGCTTGTCAGCGAATGTGCCTTCGCTGACGGTCAGGACGAAATCGCCCTTGCCCAGAACCTGGTGGACTTTCTCGTATTTCATTGAAATACCGGCATCGGCCATCGCCTTCAGAGCGGCTCCCAGCCCCGTCAGTCCATCTCCGATCTGCGGATTGTGCTGAACATAGTTGTCTCCGTCAAAATAACCGGCGAGTTTCTCCATGCGGCCGTTGACGAGAATGTCATCGACAAAACCAGACACCACCGTCTTGTTGACCACAGTCTTGTCCAGATCCTTGGCTCCGGTCGGGCCATCGACCATCGTGTGTCCGCTCGGATTAGGGCCTGACGTTTCCTGAAGATTATCCCAATGTTCGACGATCTTCCCGTCCTCAAAGCGAAAGATGTCGAACCCTATCTTCGGTCCGATAAAATCATAGCTGCTGTGAGCGAAAACGAAATCGCCGTCCTGGAACACTCGGACCGTGTTCACCTTGGCCGACCCCTTGGGCAGCGCAGCCAGCAACTCACCGAAGCCTTTCAGGCCATCGGCGGCTGCGAGATTATGCTGAATGTACTTGGCGGGATCAATCACGCCGACCGGCTCGGCCGCGCCGGTTTCGATAGCCTTGAGAAGTCGAAGACCTGTTTTTCTTGTGAAGTCATTTCAGTTTCCGTTGCGTGACCGGCGGTCGCCGTCAGGCCACCTACGAGGGAGAGTACTGCCGCAATCGCAAGAACGAGACGGCCCGGGAGATTTGCTTTCATAATATGTGACCATTTCTGTAACAGATTATATGTATCTATTTCGATCACATATAAATGTAAAGCCCCGGCGCACGAAGAATCGGGTTTTCGCTCAAGCCGTCGAACTGATAGCGGAGATATCGGCCGCGAGATCAGCGATGGTCGTGCGGGAAAGTTCACGCTCCATCGCCCGCTCGACATAGGCAAGGCGACCCTTTAGAACCTTGTTGATGTTCCGGCCGACTAGGCATTGAGGGTTCGGTTCCTGGTGCAGCGGGAAAACCACAAGGTCTTCGTCGATTGCCCGGTGCACGTCCAGCAGCGTGATCGAGGAACCTGGCCGTGCCAGTAAAGCTCCGCCGCCGCTTCCCATCTGAGACGTCGTCAAACTGGCCCTGGCCAACTGCGAAAGAAGCCGCCGAATGAGCGTCGGATTGGTATTAACGCTTGAAGCGATGAGCTCTGAAGATGCTGGCGAGCCCTCTTGTGATTGCAGAAATGTCAGTATGTGCGTGGCAACGGCGAAGCGGGTGTTCATGGCGTCCTCAATATGTGCTTTATACAGGCACATATCGGATCTATGCAAGTAAGCGTGTTATCCCTCCACCAGCAGGACAGGCTTGCAAGGCCTTTCTGATGTCTGTCGAGTGACGATACAGCCGGCTGAATGACGGGGTGCTCGGCGGCGACACCCCGGGAAGCGACGCGCGATTGAAATGGCGTCCATCGCAGCTGCCATTTAAAAGCCCATTGTCCACACCTTGAAGGGATTTGAACCGCATTTATTTCCCGTTCGATTGCTCGCGCTCTAGTTAACTATCGGAGTTTGTTCAAAAAAATATGCCACCAACCATGGCCCCATGGCTCGTCAGAATGCTACGCCTTTGATTTTGTTATGGAATGCAGGCGGCAGGTAAGTGAGCCCCTCGACTCCGATCGGTCCACACCACACCTTTATGAGCCTAACGTATCAGGCGAGAGCCGCCCAAAAAGTACCGTCGTGGCTCCATCTAGCGCTCGTCGCCGGGCTGGTCGAGCGCTGCCAGAGGAAGTCGACTTGACATTAGTCGTCCTCAAGCCAGTCGAACGGCACCAATGCGCGGTCACGCCATTCTTCAGCCAAAATGACGTTAGGCAAGTCGCCCCACACATCCTCATCGGCGTGGTCCAGCACGATGACCTGCAACCGATCCCGCGCAGCCGCAACCTGCTCGCCCAGAAGTGCGAAGACCTTTCGCACCGCGACCACATCTTCGTCGCGCCAAGCGACAGGATCGGCCTTGCTATCCCCGGCGGTTCGCCGCGGAAAATAGACCTGACTAGGTTGATCGTAAATCAGAAGACCCGGGACGGGATGATGTGGAAGGTCCAGGAAAAATATCTGGAGGGCAAGCGTTAGCGCGACATGATAGGCAAGCCAGTTGGCGCCGCTACCGATTTCCCAGAGGTAGTCGTCGCGCGTGCCACGGATCACCTTGACGGTGAGATCGGGGATCATAAGTCGCACTGGCGCATCGGGCCATTCCGCATCCAAGCGCGGTATCAAACGTCCCGTCGTAGCCTCGATACTGTCGACGGCGTTGCGCAGCTTCCGCGCGATTTCGGTCTCGGAGACCTTGCGTTGGAGCTCGGCGATTTGCGCCTTGAGCGCGTCTATCTCCTGTCGAAGGCCGGCAGACTGGTCCGTGCGATCGTACAGCTCGAGTGCCTGTTCAAGCCGACCAAGAAAACGCTCCATGCGGTCAAACCGGTCGATCGCCTGCTTGGCCGCCTTTGAGTCGCGCTCGAGGACCCCTATCTCGCGACGGATCTCGTTCAGGCGGACGAGCTGCGTTTCGGCCGCTGCACGCAGGCGAAGCGTTTCGCGGTCCAGGGTGTCTGACACGCTTGGATGCGTCCGAAGCCGAACCTCGATAGAGGCGAGCGCGTCCGTTAGCTGATGAATTTTTTGTTTGCCCCCATCCGATAGGAGTGCGACCGGTTCGCCAGTGTCACCGTCCTCCGAGAGCTTTTGCAGCCAATCAGACAGCGCGAGGCGATCGCGCTGAATGCGCAGCGAGCTGCCATAGATGTCGCTGCTTTCCACAAGACGGCGCAATTCGCTCAGACGCTGACGATGCCGGGTCAATTCAGCCGCGACCAAGGTCTCCTCGGCTCGCAGCGCTTGAAGCCGATCAAGCGCAGTGTCTACACCTGCAAGTGTTGGATGTGCGGCGTCCCCGTTGGCCTCAACGACGCTGCGGAGCAAATCGACGATTTCCGACCAGTCAGTCGGGATGATCTGATCAGGCTGCAACAGACCGAATTCGACGGCCTGCCGAAGCCATGATTGTGCCTCCATTCGCCATGCGTTGGCGGCGGACACCAGAGCCCTCAGATCGTTCTCGCGTCGGCGCAAGATGCGAGTTAAGCGGTCCAGCTCAGACCGGGCCTGCAGGACGTCCGCTGTCACTGCCTGCAGGATGTAGGGAAAGATGGTCTTGAGCTTCTCACGATGCTCGGTCGTGTCGGCCTTGAAAAACATCACGTCTGGATTGGCCACGATATTTTGCGGCTGGAAGGTGAAAGCCATAAGGTCGCGGAAGCTCGGCCGAGACTTGAAGTTCGAATCTGCCTCCGGTTCGAAATCGAGGTTGGTCAGCCCCGCAAGCCGGTTAAGCGTGGCTTTAACGACTTGAGTTGTAGTGCCTTTGTCCTCGATCCGCCTCGGAATCTCGATCTCGGCCGCCTCGATCATCACCATGTCGCTGGTGCTCTGCTTATCGCCGGGTTCTCGACGCGCGAGCAGCTTCTGCCCTTCGACCGTATCGATAAGAACGCCAAACCAACCACAGTTTTCTCGGATGACTCCGACGGGAATGGCGCACTTATCGGATGCAAGGCAGTAATCGATAATGGGGATCACAGCGGACTTGCCGGTTTTCGAGGCGCCGCTGATGACGTTCACGACTCCCGGATGAAACTCGACAATGCGAGGTTCGGCATCGTGTCGCGGCCAAAGGATGAGCTTGCGCAGTTGAAAATACATTAGAAATCCACCCTGAGTGTGGAGGCAACCTGCGCCAGACCGAGTTTCGAGAACCAATAGCCAACCTTGTCAGCTGCCGACGCGAAGCCCTTTAAGCGTTCAGGCAATTTTGGTTTGGCGACGTCGAGCAAGTCCAATGGATATCCGTGGAACTGCGCGGTGTCGTAGTCGATCCGCACGAGCTTCGACGTCGCTGCCACCCCGATCGACTGAAGGCTAAGCGGTCGCAGTTGCATCGCGCGTCCGTGGATGCCCATCAAAATTTCCCGCTCCTTGTCGAATTTCGCAGCAAACAGCGGCAGGCCAGATGCTTTGCGCGTCGATGCCACCTCATCGAACGTCTGCCGGTGCAACAGCATTGGCAGCACGAGGAATGCCAGAGGAATCGGAACCTCGGCGGCACCGTCTTCCTGATAACCCAACGCGAATTGCCAAATCAGATAGGCGCCGATCGCGGGGTTCTGTACGATATCGAGTTCGTTGAGCCTGAGTGGTGATAAGGCCGTCATTCGCCGCCATCCTCCAGCAGCGTCACGTAATCGCCGTGCCAGCCAAGGACGCGGCGATCGGCAAGATCGTTGAAGCTCCCGTGGACGAAATGGCTGGGAACCGCTCGGCCCTCAAGAGGAGCGATGTGCTGAGCGCACTGACGATAGAGCAGCCTGCCCTGGACAGCAGCGGACTTTTCGCCGTGCAGGTCGGCGACATCGCCCTTCGTCATGCCGTGCTTCTTGACGAGATCCTCGTCCCAACCGTCCAGACTGCCGGAGAAAATCTCGCCGCGTTCTGCCCAATCCGCTTTGTCAGCTGAGGCGCGAAGGTAGTCGCTTACGGCGCGGAGGCGGTCCTCTTCGGTGGCCTCGATGAGTTCAAGCTGCCGCACAAAGACCGGGCGCGCCGCAGCGATGCCGGCGATCAAGCTGTCGTCGGGCGACTCGCTGAACGACGCGAGCAGACCGGGCAGGTTGTTCTGGCGAATGAAGGCGTGGAAATCGCGGCGAAACGCGTCAGCGTCGAGGATTGGCTTTTCGCCCTGCTGGATCAGTCGATCCATCGCCTGTTTGGCCTGACCGATACCGGAGCGGACGATGATGTCGATATTGGCCTCAGCGACCGACGGCCGAAGACGATCCCTGATGCTTTCCAGCGGATCGTTAGCATCGGCTTCCAATTCAAAATTCCGAACCAGACCGTGGCGATCTCCCTCCGGCGCATCGAGAAGTGCGTTTACCTTGGCGGCACTCGCTGGAGGATTCTTCTTCTTATCAAGCTTCGTCCTGATGGCATGGAGCGCGGCCTCGACCTCTTCGTCGGATTTGGCGGCGGAAAGAGCCTCGGCGAAGGCACCCTTTTTGGCAGGCGTCACGTAAAGCCGGAATTTGGTCGAGGTCGCTACACACTGTCCAGCATCGAGCATAACGCGCCAATTATCGAAGGCCTTCCAAAGATCTTCGTCCCAGTCCGCAATCGGATTTTGTTTTAGGGCGCTTTTTGTCTGCTCAAGACAAACGCTCCCGTCGACGTAGTGGACCGAAACGTCATCCTGCAACTCAAGAGCAACCTTTGCGCCTTTGGGCGCGGTGAGAAGATGATAGAAAGCTCGGACAGGCTGCAGTGCAAACCCGAGATACTGCCCTGGAGCGCTATGCTTCGTCGGTTTTATCTCGGCGTTCAACTGTCACCCCCGCTTTAGCTTCCACTCGCCCCCACACGGTCGAACTCTTATGGTTACGCTATACCGAGCTTTGCACAAGATGGTTGTGCGATTACTCAGGCAAATTTCGCTTGTTCACAACAGCTTAGCGGCTCTTTGCATCTCCACTCGCGATAAAATTTTGGACGGCTAGCACCGTCGTGGCCGCTCCGCTCCCGCCACCGTCCAAAGCATCGGCGTTTGGGCGTATGTGAATTCGTTGAATTTTACCCTGTAATGCCCCTTTGATTTGAGTGCTGACCTCTGCCAGGCCTACCCGCGAAACTCTCCGCGTGAGCAACTCCGAGAGTCAGGGCAGGCTGATAATCGCGCTAACTGCAGCTGCCGTAATGCCCTCTTGCATGTCAGAAAAAGATGTCTTATTTTCTGACACATGAAGACAGCCGTCACATCTGTTCCCGACCGGGTCATGAAGCGTGTCCGCGCCAGGGGACGCGGTAGTGTCTTCACGCCAAGCGACTTTCTCTCCGTCGCCGTCCGCTCATCGGTTGACCAGGCCCTTTCCCGACTGGTCAAGGGTGGTCAACTTCGCCGCCTTGCTCGCGGGCTGTACGATTATCCCAAGCTGCATCCACAGCTCGGCGCCCTTTCGCCTGCTCCCGATGATGTAGCCCAGGCGCTTGCTCGTGAGACCGGCTCGCGGGTACAGATTGCTGGCGCACGGGCGGCGAACGCGCTCGGCCTTTCGACACAGGTCCCCGCCCAGAGCACCTATCTCACCGATGGCCCATCGCGACGCGTCGTGCTCGGGAAGCGCGTCGTCGATCTTCGTCATGCTTCGCCCAAGCATCTGATCGCTCCGGGCAGTCCTGCCGGTACGGTGGTTCAAGCGCTTCGCCATGTTGGACCTGTTCGGGCCGCCGACGTCGTGGAAATCGCGGCGCGCAGGCTGTCGCCAAGCGACAAGAAGACACTAGCCTCGACCGCTATTCAGGCGCCCGCCTGGATGCGCCCGACACTTGTCTCGATCGCAAACGCGGCGGCCGATATCGATGGATAAGGTCGCCCTGCTTTCAACCGACGACCGCGCCGCCCTCTTTGGGGAGACCGGCGCGCGTCGGGGCGTTGCCAACACAATCATCGAGAAGGACTTCTGGGTCTGCTGGAGCCTGAGGCGGCTTTTCGGCCTCCCCAAGGGCGCGACAGCCTCGCTCGTCTTCAAGGGAGGGACGTCGCTTTCCAAAGCGTTTGACGCTATCCGCCGTTTCTCTGAGGACATCGACCTGTCATTTGATCGCGCCGAGCTCGGATACACCGGCGACCGCGATCCCGAGAAGGAAGGTATCAGCAAGAAGAAGGCTGCACGGCTGATCGACGATCTGGTTGGTGACGTCGAACGTCACATTGCAGAAAAACTGCTCCCAGCTCTTCGCGCCGCGATCGTGGAACAGATCGGTGAGCCGACCAGCGGAGAGTGGAAGCTAGAGATCGATCCCGGCGACGCCCAAACGGTCAACTTCCATTATCCAGCGGCACTCCCTGATACCGAATATGAAGGCATGGCCTACATTACGCCGCGCGTGAAGCTTGAACTTGGCGCGCGGGGCGATCCTTGGCCAACGGAAGAGAAAGTCGTTCGCCCTTATGCGGCTGAGGATTATCCCGACTTCTTCGATCATCCTGACACTACCGTGACGGTGCTATCAGCGCGGCGTACTTTCTGGGAAAAGGCGACCGCACTCCATGCGGAAGCGCACCGTCCAGCGGATTCGCCCACGCCGCAATATTTCTCGCGGCACTATTACGATCTCGCCATGCTCCTTGATACGGAGGAAGGCAAGGCCGCCGCAACCGACTTCGATCTCTTGGCGCAGGTGGCTAAGCATAAGACGACCTTTTTCCGTTCTGGTTGGGCCAACTACGATACTGCACAGCCGGGAACGCTGCGCTTAATGCCTGATGAAGCTCGGGTCAGGGACTTGCGTGCCGATTACCGAGCCATGGCGCCGATGATGTTCGATGAGGCACCGCCATCATTCGAAGACATACTTGCGAAGATTGCATCGCTGCAAGAAAAGATAAACAAATAGCGCGAGGGTGGCCGCTGGGGGAGGAAGATTTATTAGTTCGATTCGATCCATAGACCTGCGTCTTGTTGACGACCTCGTCGATTTTGTCCGCGGTCCGGGCTTTGTGCTGGATTTTTCCGACACCAGTTTCGCCGAGTTTTTCACCTCCGAGCTCAAGGTCAACATCGACGACCCGCAATACGCGGTCAACGGCGGCTCGAAGGGCAAGCGCCTGCGCTACTTCCTCCAAACCTGCGATGACGCGACCGCCGTGCGCGCATTGGAGGCACTTTGGGAGCATCGTGGCGAATATCTCACTCGCTCAGGCGGAGCCGACCCAGTCGCCAATGCGGAAACGCGCTATCAAGCACTAATCAACCGCCTCTCAGGCGGCGTTTCGCCCCAACGCGCCAAAGCGAGCCCGCAGACTGCCGCTGTTGATCGACAGGCGGTCACGAAGATCAAAACGGATCTGCTTCAGGTCACCGCGCTTGCGCCACATGCACGAGGCTACGCATTCGAGGGATTTCTCAAAGGCCTATTCGACGCCTTCGGCCTCGCTGCCCAAGAGCCCTTTCGCCTGCGCGGCGAACAGATCGACGGCAGCTTTCAGCTCGGAAGCGAGACCTATCTCCTTGAGGCCAAATGGCACGGCCAGCCAATCGGCGTGGCCGAGCTGCATACCTTCCACTGCAAGATCGAACAAAAGGCCGCATGGACCCGCGGTCTGTTCGTGAGCAACAGCGGTTTCACCGAGGATGGCCTTGCCGCCTTCGGACGCGGCAAGCGAGTCATCTGCATGGATGGGCTCGATCTCTACGAGATGCTCGATCGCGAGATTCCGCTCAACCAGGTTCTGGAGCGCAAGGTGCGCAGGGCCGCCGAAACCGGCATGCCCTTCCTTCGTGTTCGCGACCTCTTCCCGACCTGACGAGAAAGCGCATGGTACAATTCAACGATTGGTGCGACGCTTCGGACACTCCCCTCGGCAATCATCACGTCCGCGTCATGACGGGCCGGCCGGCGGACACTCCCACCGGCATCCAGGTGACGGCTACCGCTGTGCCTACTCACTATGCCGCTGAAGAACGGATCGCGAGAGCGCTGGCGCGATTGGGCAAGGTCGGGGCGGCAAAGTTGATCAACGACCTACTACCGCAAACTTCTCAGATACGATCGGGCGACCTCGGCGAGATCTACGCAACCGAATGGATCAACGCGCACAGCGGCTACCGCGCGCCCATTAAACGCCTACGTTGGGGAGATCACCGCGATATGGCAATGCGCGGCGATGACGTCATCGGGATGCTCCTTGACCCGGCGACACAACGCCTTCGCTTCCTGAAAACGGAAGCGAAGAGCCGCGCTGCCCTTCGCACCAAGACACTTGAAGAGGCGCGTTCAGGCCTCGACAAGGATGGCGGCCTGCCATCATCGCATTCTCTATCCTACATCTCGGCCAGGCTCATGGAATTGGGCACTGACATGCCGCTCGTTGATGCGATTGACGATGCGCTTTATCGGCACGGAATTCCACCCGAGAGCGTCAAGCATCTCCTCTTCACTTTCTCAGGAAACTCCCCACAGGTACTGCTGACACAGGCTCTTCAGGCTTATCCTGGTCCGATTGGTCAATGGGGCATCGGTCTACATGTAGACGGCCATGCCGCCTTCGTTGGGGCCGTATACGCTCAGGTAATTGCCGATGCCAACCAGCCCTGAAGCAATCATAGCGGCCATCACGGACGCGGCAACGACCGGCTTTCGCGGCAGACTCATCGCGCGAGGCCAGGCGCGCGCCATGATATGGCGTGACGGTGTTTTACCTCCTGATGCCCCCGCCTTCTCGCCCCAGCTCAGCTTCGATCTCCATAGTTACGCCTACGGCTTGCTTGGGCTGGGACTGCGCCTGCTCGAACTTGGCGGCGATCCAAACCAAGCACGTATCGCATTTGAGCAGGCGGCAACCGCGCTTGAAGCGGTTATGGCGAAAGGCAACCGCACCGAGGCGGATCGCGACTTCCATTTCGTCATGGCAGCCGCAAGCTATCACCTCGCGCATTTATCAGCTCGAGCCTATTCACTCCTCACGGTCGTTGCAGCCGAGGAGAATTTTTCCCCGATCGAGCAGGCACTCGCGCTTTTGATGCGACGTGACATCACCGAGTTGAGGGCACGAGTCTACGCCTTCCGTCTCGACGGCCGAGGCTCGGACGCAACCATCTCTGCGCTCTTTCAGCAACGCCTCGCCGAGCCGGCCGCCGATGCGGAGGACCGTGATGGCCAAGACTTCCTCTTCGAAGGCCTGGATCTGGCGCTGACAGACACGTTTTTTGGCGCCTTCGCGATGTTCCTTCTCGCACTGGATCGCGGCGAGCGTGCGCTTCTTGACAACGCAATCGCCCAACTTCGTGAGAGTCTCGCAATCTGCGCGGAATTGAACCTTTTGCCGCAATGGTGGGTGCATCGGGTAGCGATCCATCTGCTTTCCGATCTCTGGTCGAACACCTTCCACGAAAGAATTCCGCTACTGCCCGCCGGCGGCGCTGCACCTTCATGGCCAGGCCTTCGCGAGCTCTTCGTCGCCTTGCTCGCTCGCCGCCCGAGGGCCGAGCTCGACCTCTGGCCTTCGCAGAGCGAGGCGGCCTCGCGTGCTGTCGATCAGACCGACAATCTCGTCGTCTCGCTGCCGACCAGCGCCGGCAAGACCCGCATCGCCGAATTGTCCATTCTGAGATGTTTGGCCGCCGGTCGGCGGGTCATGTTCGTGACACCGCTTCGTGCCCTATCGGCGCAGACGGAAACCACGCTCCAGCGTACGTTTGGACCGCTCGGCAAGACGATCTCCGCCCTTTATGGCAGCATTGGCGTGTCTGGCTTCGACGAGGATGCCATCCGCGAGCGCGATATCGTCGTAGCGACTCCTGAAAAGCTCGACTTTGCCTTGAGAAACGACCCGTCGCTACTCGACGATGTCGGTCTGCTCGTGTTCGACGAGGGCCATATGATCGGGCCTGGCGAGCGCGAGGTTCGATACGAGGTTCAGATTCAGCGCCTCCTGCGTCGCCCGGACGCCGATCAGCGCCGCATTGTCTGCCTTTCGGCGATTCTTCCTGACGGCGATCAAATGGAGGACTTCTCGGCGTGGCTGCGACGCGATCAGGCCGGCGGCCCTATCAAGCACGACTGGCGTCCAACACGCCTGCGCTTCGGCGAAGTGACCTGGAGTTCGCCGACGGCGCGCCTCAATCTTCGTGTCGGCGAGGAAAAGCCCTTCGTGCCGCGGTTTCTCACCGGCGCCGCGCCGCCGCTGTTTGTGCCACCAAAAAAGCTCCGCACACGGCTCTTCCCGGATAACCAGCAGGAGTTAAGCCTTGCTACCGCCTGGCGTCTCGTCATCGACGGCCAGACCGTTCTGATCTACTGCCCGGAGCGCCGGAGTGTCGAACCATTTGCCAAGGTCCTCGTCGACCTACACTTACGCGGCGCGCTCGCCTCCCTGCTCACCGTCGATCCAGCCATGTTGCAAACCGCGATAGCGCTTGGTGAAGAATGGCTTGGCCCGCACAGCGACATCCTGAAATGTCTGCGACTGGGCGTGGCGCTGCACCACGGAGCCTTGCCGACCGCCTATCGCAAGGAAGTCGAACGTCTACTACGTGACGGCGTGCTCAAGATCACGATCTCATCGCCGACGCTGGCCCAGGGCCTCAATCTGTCGGCAACCGCCGTCGTCATGCACTCGCTCTATCGCCACGGTGAGAAGATCAAGGTCTCTGAATTTAAGAACGTCATCGGCCGCGCCGGCCGCGCATATGTCGATGTCGAAGGCCTAGTCATCCATCCTATCTTTGAGGATACGAAGAACAAAAAGCAAAATGAATGGGTCGGACTGATTGAGGATCTCGGTGCCCGCGAGATGGAAAGCGGGCTCATCCAGCTGATCTTCTCCCTGCTTAGCCGCATGCACGCCCGGATCGGCGGCAACCTCGACCACTTGATCGATTATGTGGTCAACAATGCCGCGGCTTGGACCTTTCCGGAGGTTGCCAACGAAAAGGCTGACAAGCGTGAGCGGGCGCTGAAGGAATGGGAGCGTCATATGGCGACGCTCGATACCGCCATTCTCAGTCTCATCGGCGAAGCCGACGTGCCCGATGACCAGATCGAGGTGGCACTCGACAACATTCTTCAATCTTCGCTCTGGCATCGTCGCCTGCTCCGCGTCGACGATGCTTCCCGCGCCGCCTATCGCACCACGCTCCTCACACGAAGCCGCTATATCTGGGCGAATTCGACCGCCGTTAGACGGCGTGGCTACTTTCTGGCCGGGCTCGGTCTCGAGGCCGGGCACGCGCTTGATGCAATTGCGCCCGAGGCCAATAACCTGCTTATTCTGGCCAACGCGGCTCTCGCTGTATCCGACGATGAGGCGGCCATCGCCGCGATCACGGGCATCGCAGAACGCGTGTTCGGTTTCTATCCGTTCGCGCCGGACCCATTCCCCGACAATTGGCGCGATATTCTCAGGTGCTGGCTGCTCGGGCAGCCGCTAGCCGCGATAGTCGCCGGTCAGGAAGCTGATGCCTTGCAGTTCATTGAGGGCGGCCTGGTTTATCGCTTGCCCTGGGCTATGGAGGCCCTGCGCGTCCGTGCCGCTGCCAATGGCGATGTTGTCGGCATATTTTCACTTGCTTTGGACGACCATGAGCTCGGCTTGGCCGTACCGGCTGTCGAGACCGGCACGATGAACCGTGCCGCATCAATCCTGATCCAGGCAGGCTTCAACTCGCGGCTGGCTGCCATCAAAGTCGTCACCGACACAGCTTCAACCTTTACGACCGGGGCGGAATTGCGCGCTTGGTTGCGCTCACCCGACCTCGCGGCCTGGTCGTTCCAGCCCGACTGGCCGACGGCTGAGACGCGTGCGATATGGCTGGAGTTCATCCGGGATTTTGCACCGTCGGATAACCGGACCTGGGCACGCCGAGACTATCTTGGAAATGTCCAGTGGTTCGCCACGCCAGCCCCCGCAGGCACGCCAGTCAGCCTCTTCCACCGGAACGGCCAGCCACTTGTTCTGGCGCCGGACGGACACGCGATCGGCCTGCTGCAGCACCCCCTCAATCCAACTCGGCGTGGCCTCGTACGAGCGAGCGTGGCTTTGAATGTCGCCCAGCTCAACTTGAGCTATCTCGGCCCCGACGATTTGTGGACGGTGTAGCAAATGGCCAAGGAGCCAAAATATTTCGGCCAGTGGGGCGCCGTTCCCGCCGACGGCGATGTGCGTCCGTTCAGCATGCTCAACCCGTCCGGCGGCGATACCAATCGCAACAATCGCCGGCACCATTTCATCTCGGCAGTCTACATGGACGGCTTTGCCGCCGATGACGGCCGGGTTCAGGTCTACCTTTGCGAAACGCCCGGAGATCCTCTTCCCATGAAGCCGAGGGCGATCGGCTTCGAGCGAGACTATTATTCACAGAAGCTGCCCGAGGGAGGTCAGGAAAACCACCGTTTTGAGGACTTGTGGAATACCATCGAAACCGTGTGGCCGGAGACGCTTAGGGCTCTCACGGAGCGCCGATTGTCATCCGCAATCTCCTTCAATGTCCTGGGCATGCAAACAATCATGCGCGCCCGCGTTCCTGCAACGCGCGACCGACACGCGTTGATGCTGGAGGCCAAGCTCCGCAGCGAACACAAGATCGCCGAAGAAATCGGCGCACTCCCTCCGGAGTTGGAGCGCTACGCTGGTCAGTTCGACACAGTGCCAATAGGCATCAATCCTCATGAAACGCTCTTGGCAATGCAGGGCGAGTTCAAAGATTTCGGAGACCTCTGCTTCCGGCTTGGTTTCGAAGTGCTGCATAACAACACTGCCACGCCGTTCCTGACTTCGGACAATCCTGTGTGCAGCTACGACCCGCGTCAATCGCTTCACGCGCGAATCCCCTACAAGCATTCAGACGAGGTTGAGCTGATCTTCCCGGTTTCCGCCCGCATGCTGGTGTGTGGCTCGAGCAAGCGAGGGCCGGTGAACATGATCTCCTGTCACCGCGACATCTCGGATAGCCGGAAGGTGCGGCAGATCAACCGGACCATCGCGCAGTTTTCCTACCGGATGACGATCGGCCAGGACCGATCAAGCGACGACCTGATACGTGCCCACGCCGCGCTCGTGCCCACCATCACGACGGAGGTGCGCCGACGCGGCGCCAAGGAGGTCCAGATCGTCTGTCGCAATGTCTTCGGCCCTCGACCGGTGCTTTCGCAATATATCGACACACCAGAGAAAGCTGCACGGCTGGAGGCGAAGATGGCAGCGGCTTCGCTTCCGCCGGATGCCACGCACGACTGAGCGGCATGAACGTCAGTCGTCGAAGATCACCTCAGTCAAATTCCTCGGCGGGGACCAGATCCCGGCCTTTGCCTTCACATTGGTGCGGCAGAGCGTGACGATCCAGTCCTGATCGCCAAATCGCAGCTTTTGTCGGTCGATCGTTGTCAACTGCTCGAACGCATTTCGGTGAAGCCGTAAGTCGACAAGAAGAGACTTCCAGCCTTCTCTTCCCGGACGATCACCTTGAGCAGCTTCTCCACAGCGTCGGTCCCGACGCGCGCAGACGACCGCCAATGCATGATCTCGACGTAATAGGTTGCCTGCTTGCCTGCGAACTCGCATTCGAGGATGACATCTTTGCCGCCGTCCCTGCTGCCGGGCGTCAAGGTCACCTTAAATCCGAGCCCGTCGAATATCTCCGCGATCGTTCGTTCGACGTCGCGCCATTCCAGATCGCGAGCGTCCCAGGATCCTGTGCGATGAGACGAGCAAAGCGCTCGCTTATTTTTGACGAGTGCTCTTTCGCTCCTTCCCTCGAGTACGCTTTGACAAAGGCTTGTCCTGCTTCAGAATGGCCGATATCGCCGGATCGATGCGTTCTTTGAGTATCTTGTTCGCCCATTCCTTCCTGGCTCCGGTGGAAACATGGCGAGCCTGGCGCAACGCAATCAAAATGCGATTCAAAAGGGGCAGTGATTTGCGGGACAATGCCTCATCAAACCACGAGGCGCCGTCCTTCCATTGTGCCGTAAAGAACTGTTGCATTGCCGATGTCGCAGGTTCGACGACTCCGTTTTCTACGCAAAGCACCGACCCGTGCCCGGCGATATCGTGGACGAGATGCCCGACCGGGTCGCGGGCCGCTCGCATCAACGGAAATGGGCAGGTTCCAATCTCAAGCAGCAACGAGCCACCAACCAGCGGTCGATCATCGTCCCCGACCGAGGCAGGAAGATAGGCCAACTGAGCGAGGATCATCCACCCTGCCATCGGCCCATAGGTCCGCGGTAGTTCTCCTTCAAGATCAATCGGTTCACCTTGCGGCTGTCTCGCCGCGTCCAGCAGCGTTACCGTGCCGTCGCCGTTGATGCGAAGATCCTGCAGCGTCCCATCCGGCTTTTGAAATGCGACCATGCCCCGCTTGAAGGGCCTCGCTCGGGGCGTTCGGTCATACAGCCCAACGAGCAGACCGCTGGAGAAGGCGCCCTGCCTTGTGGCCATATCGCGAATGGCTTGGGCCCCGATGAGGTCTCCAAGGAAGACACCCTCAAGGCGATCTGCCAACCAGTGGCCGGCAGCTCGTGGATCCGCCGCAACCTTCCGTTCCAATTCCTCCGAAATCGCGTAAGCTACCTCACTCAGAAATAGGTCTGGTGCGCGGGGCGCAATCACATCTTCACCGCCAGCATGGCGATAGCTGCGCAACCATCCCTGCGAAGCGAGGCTGTCGATGACGTCACGTGTCGGCTGCTGCAAAGCATCGCGCCGCACTACAAACCCGTGCGACATTTCTAAGGCGAGCTCGCTCGAGGTTCGTGCCACATCGGCGACGAAGTCGCGCGCAAGAAGGCGAAAGCCGTGAGCCGCTTCCCCTAGTCCCGCAAAGCGCTTTCTCACGGCGTCGATGAACCAAATACCCAACATCGAGGACAGCACTACGCCATGGTCTGTGTGTCGGCTATCCTGGCTAATATCGGCGAGCAGCGTCCGAAGCAGCCAGGGAGCGCGGTATTCGCCGGCGAAATCTGCTCCTTTCAGGAAACCGATCCGGTGGGCCGCGAGAACCTCTTGCGCCTTCTGAAACTCTATCTGGCTCAACACGTCAACCTGGATAGTTTGGGCAGCCTCCCCCAGCGCGGAAACATCGCGGCCGTTCGAGCCGGAGAGCAAGCCGCCAACGTCGTCGGTCGTGGCCAGAAGCCGCAATCGCGGACCGAAGCCCGACTCAGAAAGTTCTTCCATGTCATTTGCAACCGGTGAGTCCGGAACGACTCCGTCAATCGCAAGGACAAGCACAGGGTCGCCAACGCTGCGCGAGAGGCGCCTGAGCCATTGACGGATGTCATCTGCTGTCACAGCCCACTCGAGCGCGGCGGATAGCGTATTTGCGATTCGCTGGAAGAGGCCTGCCCCTCCACGCCCACCGCGGACCAGAAAAACAGCGTACGTTTCCGAGGTCGCCATACGCTCTGCAAATTCTCGCAGGATGTGGCTTTTTCCGCTAAGCGGCGCTCCCGTGATCAAAAGGGTCAATTGCCCCGCATCGAAAGCCCGCTTGACGGAGACAGTCGCGACCCGCGGAATCAGGAAATCGGTGACAAACGGCTTGGCGTGCGCCGATGCGGTCCCGGTCATTTGATCGAGCACGTGACGCGTTCGCGCACGGACCGCACTCGGCCACACGCCTGCGTCCGGCCCCATCAGGACCTCGATCGCCCAATCCAAATTAGCGGCCGCGATCTTCGCCGCATTCTCGAAGAGCTTGGTAACGATCTCGCCTTCGGTTGTCCCCGGCACCCACGGCGCGCCTGTCGAACTGTCGAAAAGACCGCAATCGCTCCCGTTGGTGACGATCACTAGCGGCGGACGCGGAGTCAGCTGGTTGGCGTAGCTTTGGCCCTGTTTGCGATCATCGTCGGTCAGGTCCAGTCCGGCGCGTTTCAATTCAACGACGGCGAGCGGTCGATCCTGATGGAGCAGAATGATGTCCGCACGACCGACGGCGCGCCAATCGCGTAAACCATCCACCTCGAACGTGTCATGCCCGACCGTTACCGAGAAGCGCTCCTGATGGCGAAAATCGCGTCGCGGAACAGACGGAAAGGCTCTCCCTAACGCCTCGGACATCATCGCTTCCAGCTCCGCTTCAGGGGGCCTGCGATGGGAGGTCTTTGTACCTTGATTTTTGTTCTTGGTGCTCATTGTGAAAGGTGTCGTTTGGGCGAAATGAGAGATCGGATCGTCCTCGCCTACCTAGGCCAGGTGATCAAACAAGTTCGAACGTCAACTTGTCACGGCAGCACCATCATCACCACTATTTCCTGAAATTAAATATTCGAATTTCGGCGTCGGAAAAGAAGGAGACTGTCACCTTCGATGATGAAATGATCGAGCGCGACTGCAGCCATCGTACAAGCTCCTGGTTTTCTGGTGTGTTTGGTATTGTCGGCTGTCGCCAGCCTGGCTCGATTTCCGAATATGGCTTCGGCAACTGCTGGATCACGGCTCTGACCTGCTCGTCAGACATCAGCTTTTGGCATCTATTGAACATTGCGACTTGGATCTCGACGGGCTCAAGGTTTACGACCATCGCGCAAGCAGCTTCTGCCGGCAGGTTGCTCACATTTGCGTCTGTGCGATGTATAATACGGCCGACGAGTGAAGCACGATGTGCCGAGACGCCTAGTGCGGTCAGGTCCATTTTGTGGATGACTTTGAGCTTCTGCTCATCACCAATACCTGAATCGAGGAGTTTCTCACGGAAATCATCGTTTACCGAATATTTGTCTTCATTGGCCAGGAAGCTGTCGATATTCTTCGCCACGAATAGAACCTGTAGCGCTTCCTTTCCAGCAAGAAATGAAAATGCTTTTTCAGAGAAGGTGACGGCCTCCTCTTCAACGAGAACACGCAGCTTTTCTTCACGAACAGTCTCGGAGAATTGGTCGAATTTCCTTGGAAGTCTTCGGATATAGGCTCGATAGGAGTCGATGTCGAAATCATCGTTATTGAACAGGAAGAGACGAACGGGACGAGCTTCATTCTCTCCACCGACAGGTACCTGCGACAATATCGACCTGACTTCGGTCCTCTCCAGGTAGGCAGTGAGTATTTGAGCATCGAATTCTTCGCTTGATAGAAAAGTTAAGCAGTTTTCCCAAGATGGTTCGATTCTTGATAAAAGGAATACGGCAGATCGAAGTCGGCTCGGGACCCGCTCTAGCGTCGGTAGCTTCGCTCGCTGCTGCTCAAGGAACTGCGCCAAAAACTCCGATCCTATTTCTTCGTGGTTAAGCACATCTAGGATCACTAAAACATCCTCCTCCGAGTTGCTTGGCCGAAGAAGTACGCCTTTGAGGTAGCGGTCAAAATCACTATGGACCTTGTCGATCAACGGAGCGTATCCCTCCCGCAAGACGGTTGAGTAGTGCTTGATCTCCAAGTCCGCCGTACTGCCGGATCCCAATACGTTACGAAATATGAAACCGACGTTCTCCGCGGTGATCGTGTAAAGGCCGTGATCGCTCAACACTCGGACGGCCGCCGGATAGGGTCCAACGCTGCCAAGATCTTCGGTCTCAAACTGAAAGACGGCCAATCGGCTCGGTTCGAAATCGACTTGGAGAGCGAGAACCGAAGCAAGGTTCGAAGCCAAATAGTCAGAGATTTCGGTAGTTTTACGAGGCAGCGTTTCGAGCACTTTCGCAGGCAGATGCGCGATCAGGCGTGCAACATGAACCGCGTTCTGTGGACCCGCAACTGCGGCGGCTACAAACCCTGGCCATCGATTTACGAGGGTTGTCAGGAACTCGCTGTTACGTTGGCCGGTTTGATAGTATGCCGAAAAGAAGGGTGCACATTCATCAAAGTTCGATGAGACATAGTCGATAAGCTTCACGATTTGGCTACGGTATTGGCCAGAATTACCAAGCAAGCAGTCAACCAACGTGACGTTCAACACAAATTTCTGGCGAAAATCATCGTCACGCATGGCCGCGATGACTTCGGTCGGGTTATCGATCTGAAATTCAGGATCCGGAGTCTTGAAGCTCCGGATCTGGATGAGAAACTTATTGTCTGAGGGCGAAAGCCGGCCACGATGGAACAAAGAAGTATATTGATAGTACGTGTCGTCCAGGAATCCTTCGAGCACCAGAAACCTTACAAGCTCGCTATTTTCACCGAAAGCGTCGAATAACTCTTCGATGTCTCCCGAATTTGCGCGAACCAGCTCGTTGAATTTTGCCGTGCGTAAAGCAGCGATTTTCAGTCTAAGTTCTCTAACGCTTCTGGCTGCAGTGGCTCTGAAATCGGCAGACTTGCGCTCGATCAGCGCCTTTCGATCTCTGTATGTGAGAACTTCACTTACCGAACTCTGAAACCCTTTGACGTTGACATTCTGGCGGTTGTTGTAATTTACGTTTAGCACTGTGATATGGTCCTGCTCGATGATCTCCTCGAAATCTGGATGCGCCGTCAGGCCAGAGAATGGGACGCTTTCACCGCTCGGTCTCGTTACCGATGTGTAACCTTGCGGAAGTTTCGCGATCAGAGCCATAGCGTAGATCTTACGAAGCTCTTCGAGATCGCTCGGTACAAGCCTTTCAGCATCGCTGATTTGATTTTCTAATTGAGAAATTTGTGCTTTGTATTGGGCCTGAGCACTTATCACATATGAATCGTGGCGGCTGAGGATCTCAGCTAGTTTTCCCTTTTCGCGATGTAGATTTTCGAAATCGCTCGGCAGTACATTCTTATAAATCAGGATGGCAAGTAGTTTGTTTGTATCGAGAATGTTCTCGCCGTCAGTTTCCAAATTTGTAACATAGACGGTGTATTCATTGAAAATATTATGGATCAATCTCAGGTCGCTAAGATAGCGAGACACCTCACGAAGAAACTGCCTGTCTAGCCGTTCATCCAAGGACAATCGCTGCCCCTGTTCGATTACCTTGTCGATGGAGTTTGAGCTATTGATGATCGGAATAACGGGAACAATAAATTCGAAAAACTTGGTTCTATCCGTGTTTACAAACATATTATCGCGAAGGGCGTAGAGGAAGCGGATTGGTCGCTTAACTCCAGCGTTGGCGTTTACCAGGCTGTTGATTTCCCGAAGCGTTACGAAAATCTCAGGGTTATTGAACCGATCAAGATCCTCTATGATGACCAGGTCGTACTTGGTCGCTTGGAAGAAATAAATGATCTCGTCCAAGTGCCTGTTGAGGATCGACTCTTCTTTCGCTGTCTCGGGCGTTATCTCAATATCTTTGAGAGAAATACTTTTGAGAGAGAGGCCGAGACTTTTTATGTATATCTGGTGGAAGGCAAGCCAGATAAAGAGAAATCCAACTGAGGTCGTTGCGAAATTGAACCAGTTTTCAAAGGCGACGGGCTTGAAAAACTCACCGCTCAGGACGGCATCTCGTTTGATGAATAGGTGCCAGCAAGAAAACATTCCAGCCATGATGAACAGCGACGTGAACTTTGACCACCATCTGGGTGTCTGGATGCGTTTGAAACGCGAAAGGGGTAAACTGTTGGAATCCGCGCCGTAGAGCATCTGCTGGAGAATGCTCCGTTCGATCTCCTGCTTGCTGACATTGCCTTTTTTAGGGCATGTTGCTTGGCTTTCGTTGGTCGTTACGGACCCATCGGCCTCAGGTAGAAAAGCGGCAAGCGAAATTTGAAGGACTGGTCTGTTATACCTCCGACGGAAAGTTTTGATGATGCTGCTTTTTCCAGATCCGTACGGGCCAGTCAGCGCAATGTTGGAGACATTCGGATTGCTGGTCGCGACCATCAACGCATCCGCGTAAATGCCATGCTCGTCAGCCTCGTCAGTTGGAGCAAGATCCACGTACTTAGATGGCATATCTTTGGCTTTTTGTGAAACCACTGACGTGCACCATCTAAATAACGATGTGATTTTCACTCGATGCACCCATTGTGAGAAGGCCACTGTTCTTGTTTTGTAGCTGGCGGGAGGTGCACCGCAAAGGCGAAAGTTTAGGTTGTACACAGACCCTGATCTTTGGCAAACTTCAAATTGCTGTGGCTGTGCGTTTCAAGCATCTTGAATGGCTAACTACAGGACGCCCCACGCCCGAAACCTCCCCCTCCCCGTCATCTCACGTAATCCCAGTTCCTGGACGATGCGCCGCGCTGCCTGCGGCGTGACCTCGAGCGTCTTCGCCACCATCCCGGCCGACACCAATGGCTTTGCCATGATCAGTTCCACCAGTTCCGGCAGCTTTGACGATGTCCGGCGCCCCTCCAGTTTTCGCTCGAACATTGTCTTCGCTAATGTCAGCCTGTCGTGTTCTTTCATGCCGATCTCTGCGGCCGCCAGCAAACCGTGGGCGATGGCAAGCAACCGGGTTTGACGATCGCGACTTCGGCGCCGATCGACCGAAATGGTTTTGAGGCCGAGGTTGATGGCGGCCAGGTGCGCGCCGGTGGTGACGCCGGCCTGGCGCAGGATGGATGCGGCAAATAGCCGGCCGAGCCAGGGCGCATGCTGCAGGACCGAAAGCTCGTTCCAGGCATCGAGGGCGACGATCGCCTGCAGCACCGCCGGAAGGTGTTCGGCCTGGCGCAGCGCGCCCCGCCATTCGTTGAGCCGGGCATCCTCGTCCCAATCGAGATCATAGACCAGCGGATCGGCCGGAGCCCGGCCGGGCTTTTTGGCTCGTTCGATCGCAGCGTCAGAGCGCGCGAGCAGCGCATCGATAGCAGCATAGTCGACGCCGAGCAGGTCTTGGGCGTCGTCACCCTCCTCCCCCTCCCCTTCCGGATCGATGGCGACCGCAGCCCGAACACCGGTGGCCGGCTCCACCGCCTCGGCGCCGACCGAATTGGTGTCCGACGTCTGTCGCAGAGACCGGATACCCTCTGCGGACAGGGCCCAGTCCGGAGACTGCGCGGCGATGCGCCGGCGGGTGCGGAGCACGTCGCGGGCGATGGTCAGCTCATGGGTGGGCGTGCGAATATCCTTTGTGGCGTCGTGTAGGACGAGGTCTTCGAGATGGACGAGCTCGCCGTCGATCCACAGCGAGGCACAGGCGTCGGCGAAGTTCTGGCGTTCGAGGAAGCCCTGACCGACTGGAGAACGGGCGATGCGCTCGTCTAGACGCGTGAGAGCGACACCGGCGTCAAAAGCCGGCCTCACCAAGTCGCTCATACTGATTTTCGTGAGATCGTAAGTCATTGATATCACGGTAAATGATTTGCTAAAGGAACTCTATATGAATATTACAGTTCCTCACATGGTATGATTGCTTGTTAGCGTGCTAACCTTCGATAAGTATCGCTTATCGGAGGTGATTGCCAGAAGCCCGCAAATCAGCGAAAACCGGGTAAAGACCGATCGCCGGCGCCGTTCCGGCAGCCGGATTCTTGCCTTTTCAGGAGGGACCTTTGGACATTCTCGCTCCGAACACATCGCCAGACGCTATCGCCCGGCGGGCGGAAACGCTCGACACGATTGCGGCAGTGCTGCCGATCGACCGGCGCGACAAGCTGGCGGAGATCCTCACCGATCAGGACGTCGAGACACTCAAACATCTGGTCAACGAAGGCATGGGCGCCAACACGCTGCGGGCGCTCGCCTCCGATCTCGGCTACCTCGAGGCCTGGGCGATGGCCGCGACCGACAATCCCCTGCCCTGGCCGGCGCCGGAGGCGCTGCTCTTAAAGTTCGTCGCGCATCATCTCTGGGATCCGGCCCGGCGCGAGACCGATCCCGAGCACGGTATGCCCGCCGAGATCAGCCAGGTCCTGAGGGACACCGGTTTTCTGCGAACGTCGGGACCGCACGCGCCGGACACGGTGCGCCGGCGGCTCGCCAATTGGTCGACGCTGACCAAATGGCGCGGCCTCGACGGCGCCTTCACCTCCCCGGCCCTGAAATCCGCCATTCGTTTCGCCGTACGCGCCGTCCCCCGGACGCGCCGCCGGAAGAGCGCCAAGGCGGTCACCGGCGACATCCTGGCCAAGCTGCTGGCTACTTGCGGTGGCGACAGCCTGCGCGATCTGCGCGATCGCGCCATCCTGATGGTCGCCTTCGCCTCCGGCGGCCGCCGCCGCAGTGAAGTCGCCGGCCTGCGCAAGGAGCAACTGACAATCGAGCCGCCGGTGAAGGCGGAGGACGGCAGCCCCCTCCCCTCGCTGTCGATCCATCTCGGCCGCACCAAGAATTCCGGCGCCAACCAGGACGAGATCGTCTATCTGACCGGCCGGCCGGTGGAGGCGTTGAATGCCTGGCTGGCGGCCGCGAGGATAGACAGCGGCAGTGTGTTTCGGGCGATCGATCGCTGGGGCCATGTCAGCCGGCGGGCGCTCGATCCGAAGGCGGTCAATGATATCGTCAAGCAGCGGGTCAAAATGGCGGGGCTGGAGGTTGAGGAGTTTTCGGCGCACGGATTGCGGTCGGGCTATCTGACGGAGGCGGCGAGCCGGGGTATCTCGCTTCCCGAGGCCATGGAGCAATCACGCCATCGGTCCGTTCAACAGGCATCAGACTATTACAACAACGCTGCGCGGAGAAGCGGACGGGCGGCGCGCCTCCTCTCGTGATTTCCGCCAGAATACTTCTCAGTTCCATCAGCTGCCTTCCACCGACCCCCGTAACGCGGACGGGCCTCATAGAGGCGAAGGAAATCTTGCTCTGACGGAGTCCCCCTCGGATTTGACGTACCTGGCCATATCGGGAAAGAAGCTCGATACAGCCGTGACCGCTGTGTGTAGTAGAGATGCGAATGATTTGATATGCTCTGGTGCCTCCAGCGCCGGACCAACAAAGCAATTGTCCAAGCGCCGGGCACCCTCTGCGTCGGGGGTTGGAAGGTCCCTTATCGGAAAGGGATAGGTTATTGGCAAGTCCAGAGACGTCGCCGGATGTCCTTCAGGCAAGACATAAGTCATCAAGCCGTCACAGATGCTTAGAATAAGATTGTGCCGGAGATTAGCAGGTTGCCTAGGTGCTTCTGAGTTGTAGCAGCTTGCGATTCTTTTGAGCTGCTCGTCGCCCAAAGAGAAATCAAACTTTTCGCAGATCAAAAAAGTCACGATTTGATCGAGTTCATGGTGCGCTGGCCGAAACCGATCGGCGCCCTTACCAGTCTTCCGGGAATAGACGTAACTTGGTCCGGACATGCCATCGCGGATAGACTTGATGGCCGCCAACTTTCGGAGAGCTCTGTACAAGTCACCCTCAGACATCACCGACTTAATCTCCCCTACGGCAACGACTGTCTCAATTGGAAAGAATCGTTGCCGGTTTTCATTCTGCAAGAGCGGTGCGACGCTGGAATCGTAAATGATAAGATCGCACTGGCTGCTAATCTTGCCATCGCTGCTGATGACGAAGCCAGATTCAATCTCTAGCCGCTTTGGGACAAACGTTCGAATGAACTCCCTGGCAACCGCTTCTCGATAGACTCCAAACTCGCCGGGGTGAACCAGCTTGCCGTCGACGTCGATAAACATCGTCCGAGATGCTTCGATAAATGCTTGGCAGAAGGCGAAAATCTTCTCCGTCAAAAGAGTTTGCACGGCTGACATGGCTTGGTATTTCGTCATAGGAGTGCCTCAGTTTGCGAAGCTCCCTAGTCAATAAACTTTGACATTTTCCTACCACGGTGTGTTCCAACCGAGCGCTCGTGGATTGGCAAGAGATTTGCTGCCTGGGCTGACTGATATGGGACTGGCGAACTAGCAATGACGACCACTCCGACGCTCCGCTAGCTCAACTCCCAAAAGGGCACCTAGCCTGCCTTTTGCAGGGATTGGAGCCGCGACGCCCAATGAGAGTTCTCAGGATTCAATACCGCTCGCGGCAGCACGCCGGCCTCATAGAAGGATCTATTGATCTCAGTGTTTGCCGGTGGGCTCACTGTTATTTCAATGAGTTAACCCGTAGTCAGCTGACAACAATCCTTAGCGGTCACCATAACAACAATCACCACCCTCGACGGGGTAAAGTCGCTCTCCGTCAACTGGCTACCTGAGTTGTTGCGGAGCCTCCGCTTCGAAGCAATGCCATCAGCATCGGCCCAAGCGAAAACTCTCCCCTCTTTGCCCTTGAGGTCAGATCACGAAGATATCCGCCTGCCGATGTGATGTGCCCTGTCCGCTCTAATATCGCCGCCATCGTCGCTGCCGCATTTTCCGGGCCCATTGCTTCGCACGCGTCCTGGTAAGCCGACGGGCTCACGCCCAACATTGATCGCACCACGACGGCTGCCGTCATCAAGTCCCGCCAGCTCTCGACGCACCCCGCCGGACCGTACATGGAAATCTCCGGGCACGCTCTCAGCACCATCCCAAGTGGGAATGACTTTATGGGTTCGGCCTTCCGCTCACGATTTTTGCTCGGCTTTGCGCCCTGCTCATTTTCAGAGCTAGGTTCAAGTTCATAGCTGGATTCGGTATTTGAATTCTGTATGTGCTGTCGGAATTCGTTGCCATTGGTGTCGGATTTTTTAAGATTGATGTGGGTTTCCAATAGATTGAGGACTTCTTCCCTCAGCATATCGAGTTCATCGCTGATTGCGGTCAATTCATCCGCCATTTTTGCCCGGCGGAGCCGCGACATGGTCTCGACATAAAGCTCTTCAACCTTGGCCCAATCCCCGGGAACGCGATCTTCCAATGCCGCGGAGATCAATTTCCGGATATCCCGCCGAGCTATTGTGATGCGCTCTTTGACGATCTTGATCTGCCGATTGGCCTCTGCGACCTGCTGAGCCATGTCAGCAAGTTCTTCCGAACGGGCTAGAAGTGGTGCAAGACTGAAGCCGTAAGCGGTCTCGATGGAACCGTCTGAGCCCTTGCGGGCATAACGCTTGCCATTCGGGCTGTCATTCCGTTGGATGAGACCAGCATCCACCAAGAGGGCCAGGTTCTCGCGAAGCGTCGTCCCGGCGATACCGTTTGCCCGTGCGATCAACTGAGCATTGGACGGAAACACGATAAGGTTCGCATCTTCCTTGAGCTCAGTTTCGGGATAGAACGACAACAGCGCGTTCAGCACTGCGAGCGCGCGATCCCGCAAACCAAGCAGCGATCGGGCATCGCACGCATCGCGATAGATCTTCCACTTGTCGATCGATTTTCCTTGCCTGATGTCTGCTGCTTTGAACTGCGCTGTCACCAAGGCAAGCGTCATTGGCCGCCGCCCAAAGGGCGTCGTCACATTTCCACTCTGCATTTCTTTCACCTTTCAATAGACAAAAGAAATCCGCTCACCAAAACGGTGCCAAAGACTCTTGACTGCGATTCATGGAAATGCGATTCTCAGGCTGCTTAGACCATTGAGAGAGGCTTCCACGACGGCGACGTTTGGGGGCCTTTTTCTTTTCCGGTTGCTATCGTCAATTACCCTTCAGACGCAGGATTATCCTTCCTGAAGTTCTCGTAGAGCTCGGGGAGCTGCTCCATAATAAACTTGGCAAAAGCCTCGTCCCGATCTCTGTTCATTTCGATTTTGCAGCGCCTGGCGCCAAGGGCGAATGTTGCGATTTCAAGCCCATCAGACGACTTGGCGATCAACCGGGGAGGGGATGCGGACAGTTTCTTCGCATCTGCCGCTTTCGACGCTCTCAGTATCGCCATGAAACGATCGTCCGTGTCTCTATGGGCGAATGATTTGTCTTCGGTCGTCTTGCGAACCTTCTTCTCCGTGCCATCGATCTTCAAGAGGTCCGCAAGTTCCTGCCATCTCGGTCGACCGATTTTCGGCGCGCGGCCGATGGAATTGATCAACCAAGCTGGGACTGCCCGGGCGACGGTAATGAGTTTGTGAACTTCCTGCCGGTCAATAGACAGTGCTGTTTGGATAAGTGCGCGCTGGAAGCCGCCTTCTTCGAGTTTTAGAGCAAACGAAGCGCGCTCGATGAATGTAAGATCTTCACGAGCTGAATTCTCGATACCTTGAGCGACGACGAGGCGATTGTCGTCTAAATCGCGGACATAAGCTTTCACCTTTATGCTGAGTTCGGATGTAGCGCGCACTCGACGATGGCCATAGGCAATCTGATATCGACCAGGCGCGGATGGGTGCGGTCGAACAAGGACCGGAATCTCTTGTCCATGGTCCCTGATCGAAGTTTTGAGAGCTTCAACCGCAGCAATATCCTGATCTAGGAACCGGTCGGCAAACGGGGACGGATCGATGAGAGCTGGATCAAGATCAACCGGGAACTCCCCGTTGGCCATCTGCTGCTTGAGTTCTTCGTAGTCTCTTTCTACCTCGGAGAACGTATCCTTCAATGAACGAACTGCGCCCGACGCCACTCGCTGCACTGGTTGCCGCGTCTCTTCGGAAGTTACCTGATCGCTTCCCCCGGCGAAGAGGGAACGGATGGACTGTGTGCGCTTACTCATGATACGCCTCCTATCCCAACAGCCGGTTCAGCGACACAATGTAGTCAGCTGACAACACGTTAAGTCTCTGAATTATATGTGAGTGACACAAATTCATCGGCTCCAAACCTTGTTGATCAACTCGATCACTTCCTGGTTAACCGCGCTGATCGATTCCATCGCCCGATCATATGTCGACCGCCCTACCGCACCCCGCGAGAGCTCATAGAGGGATTGCTTCGTCAGCCCCGCATTTGCAATGGCAGTCGATTTCCAGGCGGACGCCGCCATTACATCTCCCGCGAAAACGTCGCGCAGCAACCCTACGATCTCCTGTTCGGGAACGTCGCGTGGATCATGTCTCGTGACGAGGAATCTCAGGAAATCGTAGTCGAGCCGACCGCCCGCCTCTTCGATGACCGAAACAAGATCCGATGTCATGAGGAGAAACTGGCTCATAGAGGCCACATCCACCATTTGAGGGTGAACAGTGACGATCATTCCAGTCGCAGCATTCAACGCGCCCATCGTCAAGAACCCGAGCTGTGGAGGGCAGTCCACAACGACGACGTCGAAATCGTCCTCGACTTGGCTAATCGCGCCGGCGACACGACGGAAAAACAAGTCCTCCGGCCGGCCACGGTTCTGTAGCATGTAGCGCGGAGTTTGGTGCTCGAACTCCATGAGTTCGAGGTTTCCGGGGACAATGCTGATTCCAGTAAAGTAGGTCGACCGAACGATATCTTTCATCGTCACCCGCTGGTCGTCATATCGAATAGCGCCATACAGAGTCGCGTTCTCTGCCACATCGAATTCCGGCTGATAGCCGAACATAGCTGAGAGAGACGCCTGTGGATCGAGGTCAATCGCCAAAACTCGATACCCCTGCAAGGCGAGGCCTTGAGCAAGGTAGACCGACGTCGTCGTCTTTGCGGAACCGCCCTTGAAGTTGGCGACCGTGATAACTTGAAGCTTTTCACCGGCGCGCCGGCGCGGCCAAAATCTGCTCGCCTCTTTCGGTCTTGCTCCAGCTAGATATTGGCGTAGCTCGTTGATCTGTTCCAACGTGTAGGAGCGCCGCCCGGCGTTTCCAAGATCTGGCGACGGGCCGAGGCCATCGAGGGATAGCTGTCGCAAATAGCCATCCGAAACACCAACGATATCGGCGACCTCTCCGGAGGTAAAGGAACGCAGGGATTTTTGAGCCATGGGAGGAAAGGCTCGTTCCCCTACAGCCCGCAACCTGGCAGACAGTGCTTCCGCGCGCTGTGTGATGTGCGCGGAAGTCGATGCTAGATTGATTTGTCTGTCAATCACGTTCACTTTGGCCCCAGTTTCAGACGGTTTCTCGGCGTAAGACGCGCTATTTCCGTCTCATGATAACGCACGATTCTGCGAGTCTCGCAAGAGAAATAGGGTTAACAAAACCTTAACGGGACTCCTTCCCTTCGCAACGCATTGCGGTCACTGGCCCACTTTCTCTTGCAAATTCAGATCTTTGGCGAGTTTGACGAGAACTCCGATCACGATGCGTTCTACTGTGAATCCTACAAGGTGCCACTGTAGACGCCACTCGTAATTCGAGCCGTTTCATCCCGCTCCACGATGATTTCGTCCTACGACTCACCTCAAACGACCTTGTAGGATCCTACAACTACCGCTCGATTCTGATCCGTGCTGATTTCCCCGCCGACCAACGACGACGGAGAAATTCATGCAGATTCTCGCGATTTCCCAGCCGCGAAATGTTTACGAAGCTCAGCTGCTCCACCGCCATCATCAACTACGTGCCCGCGTTTTCGCCGAGCGCCTTGGCTGGGAGGTCAAGGTCGTCGACGGCCAAGAGGCGGACGCCTTCGACGCTCTTCTACCGAGCTACATCCTCGCAATTTCCGACGATGGCACTGTGACCGGTTGCGCAAGGCTGCTCCCGGCTCTTGGCGCGACGATGGTGAAGAACATCTTTCCGTCGCTTCTTCCGGATGGCCAGCTGAATGCACACACCGCGATGATCGAGAGCTCCCGCTTCTGCGTCGATACGACCTTTGAGGAGGGGAGGGGAGACGGTTCCGTCCATGAGGCGACCCTGACCATGTTCGCGGGAATCATCGAGTGGTGCATGGCGAATGGCTACACCGAGATCGTCACCGTAACCGATCTCCGGTTCGAGCGAATCCTCGCGCGTGTCGGCTGGCCCCTGCAGCGGCTGGCAGAGCCGAAAAGGATCGGAGTGACCATGGCTGTCGCCGGGGTCCTTCCGGCGAATGCCGACACATTCCTACGACTCCGGCCTTCCAACTACCGTTCCGAACTCAGCACCGTCAGCCAAGCAGCGTAAGGAAGAAACGCCGTGAACCAGCTTCGCTCTCATCCTCGACTTGTCCGCAAACTCCAGGAAGCGCTCGGCGATCAGCTTTGCGTCGCGTTGGACGACTCAACGGTCGTCGAAATCATGCTCAATCCCGATGGAAAACTTTTCATCGAACGGCTCGGCCACGGCGTGGCGCCGGCCGGCGAAATGTCCCCCGCGGCCGCGGAAATGGTGATCGGAACGGTGGCGCATGCTCTTCAGTCCGAGGTCGACACCGAGCAGCCGATCATCTCCGGCGAGTTGCCGATCGGCGGTCATCGCTTCGAAGGATTGTTGCCTCCGGTCGTCGCCAAGCCGGCTTTCACAATTCGCCGTCGTGCCTCGCGCCTGATCCCGCTCGACGATTATGTGCGCTCCGGCGTGATGACCGAACACCAGGCCTCGACCATTCGCAGCGCGATTTCATCGCGGCTCAATATCATCATCTCCGGCGGCACCGGTTCCGGCAAGACGACGCTCACAAACGCCGTCATCGATGAAATCGTCAAGTCTGCCCCGGAAGACCGCCTCGTCATCCTGGAAGACACCGCCGAGATTCAGTGCGCTGCCGAGAACGCCGTTCTTCTGCATACCAGCGATACCGTCGACATGGCGCGGCTCTTGAAGAGCACCATGCGGCTGCGTCCGGACCGGATCGTCGTCGGCGAGGTCCGCGACGGCGCTGCGCTGACGTTGCTGAAAGCATGGAACACGGGCCATCCCGGAGGGGTGGCCACCATCCATTCCAACACGGCTATGTCGGCGCTACGCCGCCTGGAGCAACTGACCGCCGAAGCCAGCCAGCAGCCGATGCATGAAGTGATCGGGGAAGCGGTCGATCTCATCGTCTCGATCGAGCGGACGCCACGCGGGCGGCGCGTTCGCGACGTCATCCAGATCGAGCGCTTCGCGGGCGGCCAATATGAAGTCGAATCCGACCAGCTCACGGAAGAACAGGAGGCGCGCCATGTCGCGTAGAAAAGCATTCATCGCCGTCACACTCCTTGCGGCACCCATCGTTCTTGCCTCGGTCTCGCCGGCGCTCGCCAGTTCCGGCGGCAGTCTTCCCTGGGAAGGACCTTTGCAGCAAATTCAGGAGTCGATCACAGGGCCGGTAGCCGGCGCCATCGCACTTGCGGCGGTCGCGATCGCCGGCGGCATGCTGATATTCGGTGGTGAGCTCAACGATTTCGCGCGGCGGCTGATGTACATCGTGCTCGTCGCGGGCATCCTGCTTGGCGCCACCAACATCGTCGGCCTTTTTGGCGCGACCGGTGCCTCGATCGGACTGCCCGACGAGCAGACCACCTCGATCAATCAAAGCGGAGAAGGGGAGGGGGCTCATGGCTGAGTCCCTGTCTGGCCTGCAACGCAACCGCATTCATCGGGCGCTGTCGCGTCCGAACCTGCTGATGGGCGCGGACCGGGAGCTGGTGCTTATTACCGGTCTTGCCGCAGTCATCCTCATCTTCGTCGTCCTGACGATCTATTCCGCGCTCTTCGGCGTCGCCGTCTGGATCGTCGTCGTTGGGCTTTTGAGGGTGATTGCAAAGGCGGATCCGCTGATGCGACAGGTCTATGTCCGCCATATCTCCTACAAGCATTACTATAAGGCGACCTCCTCGCCCTGGCGCCGGTATTGAGGAGAAGGCATGGTCGCGCTCAAACGCTTCCGGGCTACCGGCCCGTCCTTTGCGGATCTCGTCCCCTATGCCGGCCTCGTCGACAATGGCGTGCTCCTGTTAAAAGACGGAAGCCTGATGGCCGGCTGGTATTTTGCCGGGCCGGACTCGGAGAGCGCCACGGACTTGGAGCGCAACGACCTGGCGCGGCAGATCAATACAATCCTGTCGCGGCTTGGGAGCGGCTGGATGATCCAGGTCGAAGCCGTTCGCATCCCGACATTCGACTATCCGTCGGAAGATCGGTGCCACTTTCCCGATGCGGTCACGCGAGCGATTGACGCCGAGCGGCGGGCGCATTTCGCGCGCGGGCAGGGGCATTTCGAAAGCAAGCACGCGCTCGTCCTCACCTATCGGCCGCTTGAATCCAAGAAGACAGCACTCAGCAAATACATCTATTCGGACGAGGAAAGCCGCAAGAAGACCTATGCCGACACGGTGCTCTTCATCTTTAAGAACGCCGTGCGCGAGATCGAGCAGTATTTTGCCAACACCCTGTCGATCCGGCGCATGGAAACGCGCGAGGCTGCCGAGAGGGGAGGGGAGCGGCTCGCTCGCTATGACGAACTGCTGCAATTCGTTCGCTTTTGCGTCACCGGCGAAAACCATCCGATCCGGTTGCCGGATGCTCCCATGTATCTCGATTGGATCGCGACGGCCGAACTCGAGCATGGTCTGACGCCAAAGGTCGAAAATCGCTTTCTCGCGGTTGTGGCAATCGACGGTCTGCCGGCCGAGAGCTGGCCGGGGATTCTCACCAGTCTGGACTTGATGCCGCTCACCTATCGCTGGTCGTCGCGCTTCATCTTCCTCGATGCGGAAGAGGCACGACAGAAACTGGAACGCACCCGCAAGAAGTGGCAGCAGAAGGTACGGCCGTTCTTTGATCAGCTCTTCCAGACGCAAAGCCGTTCGGTTGATCAGGATGCCATGACGATGGTGGCCGAGACCGAGGATGCCATCGCGCAAGCGTCGTCGCAGCTTGTCGCCTACGGCTATTACACGCCAGTGATCATTCTGTTCGACAGCGATCGCGAAGCGCTGCAGGAGAAAGCGGAGGCCATCCGCCGGCTGATCCAGGCGGAAGGATTTGGCGCAAGGATTGAGACGCTCAACGCGACCGACGCATTTCTCGGCAGCCTGCCCGGCAACTGGTACTGCAATATCCGCGAGCCGCTGATCAACACCAGCAATCTCGCCGATCTGGTTCCACTGAACTCTGTCTGGTCCGGCAGCCCGGTGGCGCCTTGCCCGTTCTACCCGCCGAATTCGCCGCCGCTGATGCAGGTGGCGAGCGGCTCGACGCCGTTCCGGCTGAACCTCCATGTCGACGATGTCGGTCACACCCTGATTTTCGGGCCGACCGGTTCGGGCAAATCGACGCTGCTGGCACTGATCGCAGCGCAGTTCCGGCGCTACGAACGTGCCCAGATCTTCGCCTTCGATAAGGGGAACTCCCTGCTGCCGCTGACGCTCGCCGCAGGCGGCGATCACTATGAGATCGGTGGCGAGGCCCAAGAAGAGGCAAAGGCGCTTGCCTTCTGCCCGCTATCGGATCTCGCGAGCGATGCTGATCGTGCCTGGGCAACTGAATGGATCGAAATGCTGGTCGCCCTGCAGGGCGTTGCCATCACCCCTGATCATCGCAACGCGATCTCGCGCCAGATCGGACTGATGGCGAGCGCTGCCGGACGGTCCCTGTCGGACTTCGTCAGCGGCGTCCAGATGCGAGAAATCAAGGAGGCGCTTCATCACTACACGGTCGACGGCCCGATGGGCCAGCTTCTCGACGCGGAACAGGACGGCCTTTCGCTCGGTGCCTTCCAGACCTTCGAGATCGAGCACCTGATGAACATAGGTGAGCGGAATCTGGTTCCTGTGCTCACCTACCTGTTCCGGCGGATCGAGAAGCGTCTCGACGGCTCGCCGAGCCTGATCTTGCTGGACGAAGCCTGGCTGATGCTCGGCCATACGGTCTTCCGCAGTAAGATCCGCGAGTGGCTCAAGGTGCTGCGCAAGGCCAATTGCGCCGTCGTACTGGCGACGCAATCCATCTCAGACGCCGAGCGATCCGGCATCATCGATGTCCTCAAAGAATCTTGCCCGACCAAGATCTGCCTTCCGAACGGCGCCGCGCGCGAGCCCGGAACGCGCGAATTCTACGAACGGATCGGCTTCAACGAGCGACAGATCGAGATCGTTTCGAACGCGATCCCCAAGCGCGAATATTACGTTGTCACTCCCGAAGGCCGACGACTGTTCGATATGGCGCTCGGCCCCGTGGCGCTGAGCTTCGTCGGCGCATCGGGCAAGGAAGACCTGAAGCGCATTCGCACGCTCAGCTCCGAACACGGCCGCGACTGGCCGATCCACTGGCTACAAATGAGAGGAGTTCACGATGCCGCATCGCTGCCCAACTTCGAATAGGCTGCTCGCCAGCTTGGCGTCGATCGTCGTGACGATCGGCGCTGCCATGCCCGCGGACGCCGGCACTGCCACGGGTGCTGCGACCGAGTGGACGCAGGTCCTTAACAATGGCGAACTGGTCGGGTTGGTTGGGAAATCCGGCGAGCAAATCCAGAACCAGCTCACCCAGATCAGCCAGCTCGCGCAACAGATCGAAACGCAGCTCAACATCTACCAGAACCTGCTGCAGAACACGGCGACCCTTCCGTCGCATATGTGGGGGCAGGTCGAAAGCGATCTCAATCAGTTGCGCAGCATCGTCGACCAGGGCCAGAGCATTTCGTTTTCGATGGGCAATGCAGACGACGTGCTGCAGCGGCGCTTCCAGAGCTATTCAAGCCTCCGGACCAACCTCCCGAACGCCGAGAGCTTCTCCTCGAGCTACCAGACGTGGTCGGATACCAATCGGGACACGATCGCCAGCACACTGAAGGCCGCGAGCCTGACGGCCGACCAGTTCGACAGCGAGGAAGGCACGATGTCCTCGCTTCGGTCGATGTCCGAGACGGCCGATGGGCAGATGAAGGCCCTGCAGGTCGGGCACGAGATCGCGGCGCAACAGGTGGCGCAGATGCAGAAACTTCGCGGTCTCGTCTCTCAGCAGATGACCATGATGGGTACTTGGCTTCAGACCGAGCAGACCGACAAGGACCTCGCGCAGGCCCGGCGAGAAAAGTTCTTCAATGCCGAAGTCAAGACCATCCCGGCAGGTCAGAAGATGGAGCCCCGCTGGTGAACCGCGCCGTCGTCATCGCCCTCCTTGTGGTTGTTGCCGCTGTTTCATCTGCGGCGACGGTGCTGATCGTCAAATCCAGAGACACCACGAAGCCCCCGCTCACTGAAGAACGACGCGCCGTCAGGGAGAAATTCTTCGGCTCGAACAAAGAACTGCCGCGGATCAAGGATGGCCAGGAGATGCGTCCAAGATGGTGAGATCTAATCTTGAACGGTCACTCCTGATCGCAGGCTTCCTTTGCCTCGTCTTTGCAGCGCCAGCCTTCGCCCAACAGGGACAAGTCCTGACCGAACTGGAAAATCAGGTCTCGACCGCCGCGAAGGGGTGGGAAACCACCATCATGGATGCTGCAAAATCTCTTTTCTGGATCCTGGCGACCATTGAGGTGGGCATTGCCGCCGTCTGGCTGGCGCTTCAGGCTGCATCGCTCGATAGCTGGTTCGCGGAGCTTGTTCGGCGGATCATGTTCATTGGCTTCTTCGCCTTCGTTCTCACTCAAGGGCCGACCTTTGCGCGAGCGGTCGTCGACAGCCTCTTCCAGATTGGCGCCGGCGGCGGATCGGCGTCGCCTGCTGAAGTCTTCGACGCCGGAATTCGGGTTGCCTCGCAAATGTCGCAGCAAGCACAATTCGGCGTATTTGAGGACAATGCACTGGCGATTGCTGCCGTGTTGGCGATGGGTGTCGTCGTCATCTGCTTCTCGCTGGTCGCAGCAATTTTCGTCTCGGTCATGGTCGAGATGTATGTCGGCCTGCTTGCCGGCATGATCATGCTCGGGCTTGGCGGATCCTCCTTCACCAAGGACTTTGCTGTCCGTTATCTCGTGTACGCCTTCGGCGTCGGCATGAAACTGATGGCGTTGGTGATGATCGCGAAGATCGGGTCCGAGGTCCTTATGGGGTTGGCGAACGCGCCAACGGCTTCCTCAGACCAGTTCGTCACGACGCTCGCCATCGCCGGGATCTCGGTCGTGGTCTTCATTATCGCAATGTACGTCCCGAACATCATTCAGGGCGTTGTTCAGGGCGCGTCCGTCTCGGGCGGAATGGAGGCGATCCGGCACGGTGGTCAGGCAGCCTCCTTTGCGACGGGCGCAGGGTTCCTAGCGGCTGGCGCTGCCGGTGCGGGATTTGCGGCGGGACAGGCTGCCCGAGCTGCAGGTTCATCCGTTGCTGGTGCGGCTCTTCGAGGTTTCGGCGCTGGGATCGGATCCGCCGGGATGGCCGCAGGCTCTGCGGCCAAGGAAAAGGCCATCGGCTCGCCAGGAGCATACGCCGGTTCCATCCTCGGGCTTGCGAACGCAAAGCTGGATCAGGCGCGCAGCGGGCACAGCGGACCAACGCCATCTCCCGAACGCAGAGACTAACAGCAATCAGAAAGTGATCGATCGATGGCAGCGAACCGCGCCCCCGAAAACCCCTATCTCGCTGCGCGCCAGGAATGGAGCGAGCGATACGGCTCCTATGTCCGGGCAGCCGCCGCATGGCGCATCGTCGGGATTCTGGGTCTCACCATGGCCGTCATCGGCTTTGGCTATTCGATGTATCTGAGCACCCAGGTCAAGCTGGTGCCCTATATCGTTCAGGTCGACAAACTGGGCACAGCAGTGACCGCAGGCTTCCCCGAACAGATCGAATATGCCGATGTCCGGGTGGTGCGCGCTACGCTCGGCAACTTCGTGACCACCTTCCGCTCGATTACGCCGGACGCCGTGGTGCAGAAGCAATATATCGATCGGACCTACGCGCTGCTGCGGACCTCAGATCCGTCGACGCAGAAGATCAATGACTGGTTCCGCAGCAACTCGCCGTTCGAGAAAGCGAAGTCGTCGACCGTTGCCATTGAGGTCAACAATATCGTGGCGCTCTCGAACCAGACCTATCAGATCGACTGGACCGAATACGAACGCGACCGCAAGGGCAAGGAAATCGGCACGCGCCGGTTCCGCGGTATCGCGACGGTCACGCTCACCGCACCGCAGGATGAGGCGACCATCCGCCTCAATCCAATCGGTCTCTATGTCCGGGATTTCGACTGGACAGCGCAGCTTTAAGGGCAGGGGATTTCTCAATGCACAGAACAGGATTGATCGCAGCCGCCGGCTGCCTGGCCACGCTCGTCCTCGCGAGCGGCGCCGAGGCGCAGAGCATGACAAACAACGAGGTGAAGGGCACCAACATATCCAGGAAATGGCGCGGGACGTCAGGGCTGGTGACGACCGGTCCGGACGGCAAGGTCATCTTCCTGTTCGGCGAAACCCAGCCGTCGGTCGTCTGCTCACCGCTTCAAGTCTGCGATATCGAATTGCAAGGCGGCGAGATCGTCCGCGATGTGCTTGTCGGTGACACGGTTCGTTGGAAGGTCGAACCGGCGACTTCCGGCGCCACCGGCGGGCAGGCGATCCATTTGATCGTCAAGCCGTCGGAACCGGGACTCGTCACCTCGATGGTGGTCACCACGTCGCGGCGCACCTATCACATCCAACTCAAGTCCCATCCAAGCCAGTACATGGCGCGCGTCGGCTTCGAATATCCGGAGGATGTCTCGACCAAGCTCGCCGACATCAATTCCCGGCTAGAGACCGGCGGCATTCCTGGCACGGCACCCGACAAACTGAACTTCTCATACTCCGTCAGCGGAAGCGCGTCCTGGAAACCGAAGGGGGTCTATTCGGATGGTGTCAAAACCTACATTCAATTCTCGAAATCAGTTTCGAGCCAGGATGCACCGGTGCTCTTCGTCGTCTCTGGCGGCCAGAACCGCATCGTCAACTACCGGATGAAGAACGACATGATGATCGTCGACTATGCGGTCGACAAGGCGATCCTCGTCTCCGGCGTCGGCTGGCGCCAGCAGAAAATCACCATTCGGCGGGGAGGTTGAACCATGCGCAAGCTTCTCGTCATCATCATCACCGCCACCCTGCTCTCAGGCTGCCAGACGGCCGAGGACGGACTGACAACGAGTTCCACCCCCCTCGCCGTCACCGGCCCCGCCGCAAGCGCAATTGCCGGCGACATGGCGAGCCGGCTCGCCGAGCAGATCGGCCCGGCCGGCACGACGACGCTCAAGATGGATAAGGACGCCTCCGACTTCGCGTCGGCGCTCGAGGCGGCGCTGAAAGGATGGGGCTACACTGTCATCACAGACGGCAAGGTCGGCAAGGATGTCAAACCGGTCGAGCTCGCCTATTCGATCGATGGCGCTGACGGTCAGGTGCTTGCGAGAGTCTCGACGCCCTCCGTCGCGCTTGGGCGGGCCTATTCGACATCGGCGGCGGGCGCCACGCCGGCAAGCCCGCTCTCGATCATGCAGCGCAACTGAGGGGAAGCGGGTATGGTCCAATCTCTCCAGCTCGGCGCCTCCAACCAGGCCGACGATCAGAAGGGCATGCGCCGTCTCAATCGGCTGCCGATCACCATCGCCATCGTCATCATCGCGCTGTTCGCCGGCGTGGTCGTGATCGGACTGTCGTGGCGCGGTCTGCCGTTCAATCGCGGCAATGACATCGACAGTGCTTCGAGTACACCTGCAACCAACTTCGGTGACCAGCTCAAACGCGGCGTCACCGACGGCATTATCGGCGAGCCGGTTGAGCGCGAAGCGTTTCAGCCAACGCCTGCCGTCGAGCAGAAGGTCGAGAAGGAAACGACTGTTGTCGACCGTCGGCCGACCGAAAGGGAAGAACGGCGGCCGAGGCTCGAATCCGAAGAGGAATGGAAAGCCCGCCTGAAGCGTGAGCAGGATGAGCAGTATATCCGCGAGGCCCAGCGCCAGCGCATGGCCCGGCTGCAGGCGCGGGCAACGGCTTTGGACTCGCCGTTGAAAGTGGATATTTCCGATGTCGAGAAGGCCGCCAACAATTCCACGGACACGGGCCGGCAAACCACGACTGCGACAGCCAACAATGCCTCGGACCTCTACGCCGCCGCCATGAAATCAGGCCTCATGGGCCAGAACGTCGATCCAAACGCCCAGGGTTCGAAGGAGGATTTCTTCAACCAGGACATCAAGGATCTCGGCTACCTGCCGAACCGGGTCGTACCGCAATTTTCGCCCTATGAGCTGAAGCGCGGCTCGGTCATTCCGGCCACGTTGATCACCGGCCTCAATTCCGACCTTCCGGGGCGGATCACCGCGCAAGTCAGCCAGAACGTCTATGACAGTGCCACCGGCTACCGCTTGCTGATCCCGCAAGGCGCAAAGCTGTTCGGTCGCTACGATTCCAAGGTGTCGTTTGGCCAGGAGCGCGTCCTCGTGGTCTGGACCGACCTCATCTTTCCGAATGGATCGACTTTGCAGATCGGTGGCATGGCCGGTACGGACGCCGAAGGTTATGGCGGCTTCAAGGACAAGGTCGATCGGCATCTCTGGCGCACCTGGGGTTCGGCAGCACTCGTCGCGCTGATCGGAACCGGGATTGACATGTCCATGCCGGAGAGTTCGACGCTTGCGACTCAGGATACGGCTTCCGATGCCGCCAGACGGAATTTTGCGGAAAGCTTCGGTCGCGTCGCCGAGCAGACAATCTCGAAGAACCTGAATGTACAGCCGACGATCCAGATTCGTCCCGGCTATAAGTTCAACGTCCTCGTCGACCAGGACATCATTTTTCCGTCGGCTTACCGCATAAACTAAAGGAAACGCCAAGTCTGCAAGAGGTGCAAATCTGCGAGTTGCGCTGGCTGAAGAAATGGTGCCGGATGGTCCTGCTCAACGCAGGAAAGGATAGGCGATGACAGAAATGGATTTTGGCGATTTGCCGGATGACGACCCGGACCTTCTCGAAAACACCGCTTTGCCGAAGCAGTTTATCTCGCGCCTTCGACGTGCGTTTTACACCCGGCTTTCGGATTTCGACAACATGGACGATATCCAGATGCTACGCGAGCCGGGAATTAGCTGGCGTATCATCAAAGCCGTCAGATCCGAGCGGGCGCGTATCGACGCCAAGTGATTTTGCTGCTTGAAAAGCGCTGGCGGTTTTTGGATTTGGGGCCTTGCGTGGGCAAACGGGCCGGGCCTTATATCACGCTCTCTTCAGTAAATAGCACTCGCGTCAGAACACGGTTTCCATTCGCCCGCAAAAACTTTTCTTGATTTGTCATCTTTTTGAGGCGGGGAGCCTTGAAAGCTTTCCCTTTATAGGTAGTGCTAACGCACACGGCAAGAGGGACTGTTTTGCATCAGCCCAACACCGCCGGTTGCGAAGCTATCGTCAGTTGGCAACAGATCCGCCTGTTGCCAAACGATGCCCATCATCCAGCGTCTCGGCTGGCAAATAAAGGACCGTGTTACGGGTCAAGAACAAGGAGAAGAGTTCGTGGACGGAGAATTTCGCTCGCTCGTTGATATGCTGGAAGTCGCGCAAGACGAGGCCATGGTCAAGGGAGCCCTCAGGCAGTTCACGCGTTCCTGCGGATACGAACGGTTTGCCTATCTCGAAAAAGAAGGCGCCCAGATCAGGACATTCAACTCCTATCCCAAACCATGGGAGGGACTTTACCTCTCGGCGGACTATTCCAGCATCGATCCCGTGGTGACGGAAGCGAAGCGCAAACGGGACGTTTTCTTCTGGACCGCGGAGGATTGGCCGGCCCGCGGGTCCTCACCTCTCAGAAAATTTCGCGACGAGGCGATAGACCACGGAATCCGTTGCGGCATGACAATCCCTGTGGAAGGGGGTTATGGCGCGTCGATGATGCTGACCTTTGCATCCTCCGAAAGGGACGTGGACGTCCCGGCCGTATTCGACTCGAAGAGAGCAGTCCAATTGGTGATGATGATCCATTATCGATTGAAGATGATTGCCGCCAAAACTGCCATCAATCCAAAGCAGGTGCTGTCGCCACGCGAGATGCTGTGCCTGACATGGGCGATGAAAGGAAAAAACACACTCGAAACTGCCGCTGTGACTGGCATCAATTCGAGGACCGTACAGCATTACCTTGATAAAGCCCGTGCCAAGCTGGGCGCTGAATCGGTGCCGCAGCTTGTGGGAATCGCGAAAGATCGCGGGTTGCTAAGCTCTAATTAGCGTCGTCCAAGGGGACATCGGGAATGTAGCCAAGCGCGTCGATGATCTGCGACAGCTCTTCCTGCTGCGCTTCGGATTTCTTCTGACGGGCAATATATTCATCCTGCAGGTTCGCCAGGACGTCGCTGGAAACCGAGGGGTCGCCGCTCGCGCGAGTCCATTCCTCGTAGACAGCCTCATCCGCGGCGAGCAGCCGGCGGTGTTCCTGTATTGCCGACACCGCCAATTCCTCCAACGCTTCCTTCGGCATCGAACAGAACCGCGGATCCCGCTCGCTCTTGTCGGTCTCAGAGGACTCCGCATCGTTCATTCGTTTTTCCTCGAAACTCATTCCTTCACCACTCGAAACGATGATTTGGTCCCGCACTGTGCGGCCGCGCTACAGACTATCATACGACCAACATTGAAAGTCCGTCGAAGATCGATTGCCCCCAATATCACAGGACATGTCGAATCGGAACTATAGTTCCTAGAACAATAATTCCGATTCAGGTTCCGCTGACGTCATGGATCTCAACGAGGTCATGGCGGTCAATTTGCGTCGAATACGTCATGGCAAGAAACTGACGCAGGAGGAACTGGCGCACCGCACGGGCCTGAGCGCACGCCATATCGGTGCCATCGAACGCGCCGAAATGTCGGCAACCCTCACGGTTCTTGGCCAGATTTCAGAAGCGCTGGGCGTCGAACCCGCCGAACTTGTGACCAAATCGAACTGATCTGCAAATCGCGCCCGTGGTCGACCAGATTTTCGGGCTTCGGAGGCGATGTGCATCGATTGGGACAGCTCGGCCATGAGATCGAGCATGGGTCAAGGCTTTACACTAGTGGCGGGCCGTATTATATATTCTCCACAAGGAGAATGATTATGGCCAGCACATCACACGCCTACACACCCGCCGAGGCGGCGGCTGTCAGCGAGATCGCTGTGAAGTCGGTGCACAATGCGATCGACAAGCGCATCATCGAGACTCATCTCGTTGGTAGCAGCGGTCGAGCACTCACCGATGAGGATCTGCTTCGGTTGAAGCTCTGGTACGGCGTCGGATCGATCTTGTCTGCCGAGCGCCGCAAGCGCCTATTCGATACGATCGACCAGAACCCCGATGCCGAAACTGTTAGGGCAGACGATTATCTCATTATCGACGTTGCGCGGGCACGAGAACAACTGGCTGCGCGGGCCGAGGCGCTTCGAGAAGCCGAACGAATGATTGAAAGCGTGAAAGGCGTCGTGGGCGGCGAGCCGGTTTTCAAGCGAACCCGTGTTCCTGTGCGAACGATTGCCGCGATGAAGACCCAGGGCGCAAGTACAGCGGAAATTGTCGAGGGCTATCCTTCGCTCACCGAGCGCATGGTGGAACTTGCCGAGATCTGGGTTGCGGCCCATCCCGCCAGAGGACGTCCGAGGAAGCTTTCGGAGCAGGGCCTGAAGGTGAAATCCGTGAAGCGCCTGATCCTTCGCAACGAGAACGTCCCCAAAACGTCTGGCTCGACCTCGTGAAATTTCTTATCGATGAATGCCTTCACACGTCTCTCGTGGCCGTGGCTCAAGAGCGCGGCCACGATTGTTTCCATGTGAATTGGCTGGGACTGAGCGGCGAGACCGATTGGGACCTGATGCCTCGGATCATCGAGGAAGACTTTACGTTCGTGACGAACAATGCCCGCGACTTCCGGAAGCTGTACGCGAAAGAGGAATTGCACGCAGGTCTGGTGATTATCGTCCCGCAGGTACTGCCTGTGCTGCAACGAGAATTGTTTGCCCTCATACTGCAGGATCTGGCAGGCGCGCAGGATATGGTCAACGCAGTCATCGAAGTGACCCTCGACGGAGAGGACGCGGTTCTCACGCGCTATTCGCTTCCGGAAGCATAGTCGCCTTCCCAAGGAGATCATTTTCCTCCGATCGTCGACAGGTCGATCCGCATCTCAGCTGATCCAACGTTCTCGCTTTTCTCGGCGCTTTCAGTGCTTGTATCCGCAGGAGGTATGTCGCTGCCCTCCTCGGCCTCCTCTGGAGCCAATACATTGTCTATCGTCACGCTTTTCCCCGGATCCTCCGCCTGGAATACGCTCACGCCCTCGAACTCGCCGGTCTTCCAGGCATAGATGGCATCCTCGAATATCTGCGGGAAGACATCGTCGCCCTTCGGATTGCCGTACCACTTGGCAACGATCCTCAGGACTTTTGAGAACATCGCCGTCCCCTTGCGAAGGTTCTCGCAGGCGTCGATCAGATCGGGCTTCAGATCGGAAGCATCCTTGACGCCGACGCCCGCCGGAAACTGTGTCAGGCCGACACGCACCACTGCCTGGCCGACATACTGCCGGACGGTCGCCATGGCTTCGTCCGGCGTCGTCGCCTTCGGAACGAGAATCAGTCGGCCGCCAGATTTCACGGTGACGGCAAGTGGATCATTTGCGCCCGCGGCGCTCACGAACTGCTCAACGATCGGTGGCTTCAACGAGGGGTGGGCGCATTGTTGAATCAGGGCAGCGTCGAGCATAGGGGCTCCTTGGCATTCAGGTGTTGAAGGAAACAACGAGGGGTTTGGCGAACAGGCGCGCCCAGGCTTGAGTGCTGGCGCGCTGGATGGCGACGATGGAAGTCCCCTTGGTCCACCAGCCGTTGCCGACGGCGACGACGATGTCCGGCTCCTGCAGCATGGACTGCAGGACGGGCCAGATGATGAGCTGCTCGTAGCAGATCAGCGGGGCTATCCGACTGTCGGCAACCGTCACGACCGGGCTTTCGAAGAAGTGCGCCCGCGCGCCGCCGCTCTGACCCAGCAAGGACCGCCACGGCTGCCACATCGAGCCCGGGACCGGCATTCGTTCGCGATAGAGGATTTGGGCGCCGGCGGCCGAGATGGCGACCAGCACATTGTCGTATCCGCCTGCATCGACGACCGCAGCACCGGCGACGACGGTGGCGTTAGTTCCCTGCAGTGCTTTTACCCAGAGCCGTTCGACGGTTGGCGTCCAGAACCCCAGCGCGCTCTCGGGAAGAACAATAGTGCGGGCGCCGTCGGATGCTCGATCCTTCACCGTGGCAATCAGATCACGGTGGTGCCCAATGCTGACGTCGCGACCGAGAGAAGCGCCGAATTCGAGATCGACGCCCCGCCACGCTTCCGTTAGCTTCGGCTCGTCCCAGGTTGCGGCGGACCAGATCCAAAACCCTGCCAGGACAATCGCGACAGCTGGCCACATGCGGGTTACGAGGCCCATGAGGCCGGCTGTCGCGGCAGCCAGCCCCCACCATCCCCATCCCGGAAACAGCACGCCCGCGGCCGTGATCGGATGCGCCCAGCCGGTGATACCGATTGGCGGAATGGCCATGAGCAAGGCTGCCGCGAAATAGCGAAACGGTCGCGCCGGTTCGCATCTCGTCCAGAGCATTGCGTGAACACTGACAAAGCCCAGCGATGCGCTGAGCCAGAGCAGCAGTCCCGGCCAGAGGTCGGAGGAATAGAAGGTGGCAACGCCCTGCGGCAGACCGCGTGATGCAGCGAGGAAATAACCGGCCGAGACAAGCGCAGCCGTCAGTCTCGTTCGCGCAAACCCCCAGAGGATTGGAAACGTGCATGCGAGCGGAAGGAGAAGGACGTGACCGCTCCACGCAACCGTCCCGGCAATGATTGAAGCGGTAATCAACAGGACCGGCCGAACGTGCTCACGGTGCATAGGTGAGCACCGGTTGCGCCAGGCCGAGGATGCCCGAGACGGGCAGGGGTCCGAAGTAGCGGGAGTCATAGGAGCTCCTGAACGGTGAATGGAGAAAGACGCTTTGTGCCGGCACGACACCGCCAGAATAAGGCACCATCGGCCGACCCTTGCCGTCGCGCCGAACGAGATCGGAGAAAGGGATCGCATGCCCGTCGATCGTTACGCCCGCACCGATATCCACATGCTGTCCGGGAACCGCGATGACCGTCTTGATGAGCGGCGCGACCCCACCCGGGCAGGTTCCGGAACGGAGATAGCCACGCCGTCTCGCCTCGTGCATGACAGGCGCTTGCGGCGGGCAAATGAAGACGAGGTCGCCTGCCGACACCGCTCGATCGAGCGCGGCGATGCGCCAGAGCCCGAGGGGTTCGCTCGGTGTCAGGTTGATGCGGTAGCCGCCGGTCATGGCCGCAGCAACACTGCCCGCAACGATGGACGCCGCCACTACCAAGAGCACGATGGCATTCGCTCGTTGAGCCCTTCCCCTCGCACGAGCAGAGACTTGCGCCGTCATTTCAGGGAAAGCCCCTGGCTCTTCGTCTGGCGCAGGGTTTCGGCCTGCTTCAACGCCTCGGTCGTGCGCTCATGCGCGGCCAGTTGCTGCACCGTCCGCATCGAATTCCATGCCGATTGCACTTCGGCTTTTTGCCCGGCCGTCATCCCTGACGTAACCGCATTGAAGGTCTGTCCGTTGGAGTCCTTGGCAGCCAGAGGCAGGAAGGTACGTTCGCCGAACCGCTCCGCTACAGCCTTGGCGAAACCTTCTAGCTCGGCCTTCACCATCTTGTCGGCAAGCGCATATTCGAGACCGGCCGGCAGGTCGTTCCGGTCGATCGCATCGCGCACACGTTCGAGGGTCTGCTTTGCGTTTGCCGAGAGCGCCGGAATATCGATCGAGATCTTGAGGCGGATCGCCCGTTCCTCGACCTCGAACTTGCGCTCGGCCTCTGCACGCTGACGCAGATAGCGCTCGAGATTGCGGGCCAACGCCGGCGCGTTGGTCTCAGCCTTCTCTCGCTCTTGCTTCTCGGCGCGGCTGGCGAGGATCCCGGTCTTGCCTTTCAGCGCGCCGAACTGCTCGGGGTTCGATCCGATCTTCGTCACAGTGGATTTCGCAGCGCCCTCGTCCTTCAGCAGCGCGTCGACATTGATCGCCTTGAACGCGCTTTCCGGCTGTGCATAGACGAGGTGGAAACGGGTCGAAACCTCCTCCCATTGCTTCTTCAAGCCGGGATCGGCTGCGACCTTGTCCTCGATCGCCTGGTCGACTGATTTTGCGAAGGTGGTGATGCCGGAAACCATGGGTTTTGCCTTCCTGACAGTGTCATGAATTGGGGATTTCGCAGAGCCGATGATGAGCCCGAGCTTGCTGGCAACCGCGGCCAGGCGCGCACCAAGATCGACGAGCTTTTGCTTTTGCCCGACCGTCCATTCCAGCCGATCGCGAAGGAGCGTGCGGGCCACGTTGACGAGATTGAGGCCGCGAGCCTCGGCGAAGCGAAGGGCCTGGCGGTAGAAGGGACCACCAGCATAATCGAGGGTCGTTTCCTTCGCGTTCCTGCGCGAGAGGACTTGGATCAAGCCGCCGGCCTTGGCGAAGGATCTTCGGCCGTAATAGACGGCCAGGTCCTCACGATGACGAGTCATGGCGACATAGGTGAGATGGCGATCGAGCGAAAGCGAACCCAGCACCTTGACCCGATCGACCGTGGCGCCCTGGCTCTTGTGGATGGTCGTGGCATAGCCGTGATCGAGGTTGTTGTAGAAGCGCTGTTCGACGAGCACCTGGCGGACATTCTCCCCATCGCCGATCAGCGCCGTGATGCGTCCCGGTTCCGCCTCGACCACCTTGGCCAGCATGCCGTTCTTGACGCCGAGCGATCCTTCGTTCTTGAGGAACACGATCTGGTCGCCCACGGCAAAATTGCGATCGCCGTCCGCCGTCTTGAACATGGCTCCCTTGTCGAGAACCCCGCGCTCGAACAGCCTGATGCGGGCCATCTGGTTCAGCATGCGCACGTCCCTGCGCAGATGGGCAAGGATCAACGACGTCTTCGCCGGATCGTAATCGCGGTCCCAGGCGGCGATGAGGTTGTCGACGGCGTCGGCCTTCAGATCCCATCCGATCACCTTGCCATTGGTACGGTAGGCATCGATCGCCTTGCCGACGTTGCCACGCGCCAAATCAAGCGAGGCATCGCGCATCCATTGCTGGCGTTGGCGGTAGATGGTTTCGAGTTCGGCATAGCCGATGCGATCGGCAATCGCGCGAAACGCGGCGCCGGCTTCGATCGGTTGGAGCTGTTCGGGATCGCCGATGAGAACGAGCTTGGCGCCGGCCTTCGTTACCGCTTCGACGAACAGCGCCATCTGCCGCGACGACACCATGCCGGCTTCGTCCAGTACGAAGACCGTCTTGCTGTCGATCTGGTTTCGTCCCTCGTTCCAGCGAAGCTCCCACGAGGAAAGTGTCCGGGAAAGGATCCCCGCTTCTTTCTCCAGCCCTTCGGCCGCCTTGCCGGCGAGCGCGCCGCCGACAACACGATAGCCGGCCGCTTCCCACGCCTCGCGCGCCGCCTTCATCATCGTCGTCTTGCCGGCGCCGGCCCGGCCGATGACGGCAGCGATCTGCTCGGATCCCGCCACGTGCCCGATCGCGGTTCTCTGCTCTTCCGACAGGCGGTCATGACGGGCAAAGGTCGCTTCGAGCACCGCGTTTCGCACGCTATGTGACGAACGCTGAGAGAGCCAGATGGCGCGATTGGCCATCTGCGCTTCCAGCCGGATTGTTTCCCGCGTCGTGTATTTGGCGGGCAATCTGGCACCGGTGGCAAGGTCGACCCGCTCGCGCTCAAAGCGGAACGTGTCGGGATGCAGGATGATCCGCACCATGAGGCTTTGGAACAGGGCGGGATCGTCGATGTAACGATGCAGGATCTTGGCGACATCACGCTCGTCGAACACGCTTTTCTCACGCGTGATCAGGTCGAGGACGAGTTTTGGGCTCCGGTCGATCCGTCTCGCGTTTTCGGCTCTGCGCGCATCCTGCAGTTCGATGCGCTCGAGCTCGACCGGCTTCGTAGCAACATCGGCTTTCCGCTCGATCGCTTTGGTCCCGACGCCAAGGTGGATGGTCGGTTCGAGATCGATCCCCTGCTTTTCGAAGGAGCGGCCGTCGACGCGAAGGTCGAGACCGGCCAGCGCCAGATGCCTGTTCTGGCAGGCAAACCATCCGTCGCGAAACGCGTTGAAATCGTCGATACCTCCAGCCCAGAGTTCATAGACGATCTTGCCTGCATCGTTGCGGATCGGATTGCCGTCCGGCCCGAGCACGGCAACCTTCTTGGCGCCGAAACCGTCTTCGGCCAGCGGCCGCAACGTCGTCATCAAATGAACGTGCGGATTGCCAGGGGCGTCATGATAGACCCAATCGGCCACCATGCCCTTCGATGTAATGTGGCGCTCGACAAAATCCCGTACGAGCGCAAGGTTCTGCTGAGCGCTCAGTTCGATCGGCAGTGCAATGGTGACGTCCTTGGCGAGTTGGGCATCCGAGCGCTTTTCGAACGCCTCGACGTTATTCCAGAAGGCTTCGGAAGCGCCTGAGACCGAACGATCTGCAATCATCGAGCGCAGCCATTCCGGCGCGTCGGCGGGAATGACGAACTCTTCGTGCAGCAATCCCTGCTTGCGAGTGTAGTCGATGGTCCGAGCTTCCCGCTCGTAGTCCATCTTGGCGCAATGCCGGTAGGCCGCCGACAGGACGGCGCTGCGGCCGGAGCCACGAGCGACGACGCTGACGGAGAAATGAGGGACGGCCACGGCGAATTCTCTCCCGGTTGCGAACAAAATCAACAGGTTCGTCAGAAGCGGAAGGCCTCGGCCCAAGGCCAAAGCAGAGCGTCGCATCAGCGACGTATAATTGCGCCCTTCGGATCCGCTCCTTCGGAACGGCCGGGATCATTCACCAAAGCTCGCGCTTTGGCGATTGTAGGATTCACAGTAGTGCGTTCCGCAATCAGTTCCCTGAAACTGGGTTCGAAAGACACGCTTTCTCACCCAAGGGAGACAGACGGAATGAAGAAACCATCCTCGAAGATCCGCGACGAAATCGCCAAACTCCAGGAGCAGCTCAAGGCAGCAGAGACGCGTGAGGCCGAACGGATCGGCCGGATCGCGCTGAAGGCAGGTCTCGGCGAGATCGAAATCGACGAGGCCGAGCTGCAGGTGGCCTTCGAGGATCTGGCGAAGCGGTTTCGCGGAGGCGAGGTTCGTACGACCGGAGGGAAGAGGGGAGCAGGCGTCGGCGAAACCAGCGCACCGTCCACGCAGAACGCGGCTGGCGCGGCTGCGGGCGGGACTGCTGAAGCTTGAGCGGATGGCGCGCACGACAACATCCGATGCCCGGAAGAAGGACACGCGGGAAAAGATCGAGCTCGGCGGTTTGATCGTCAAAGCCGGTCTTCGCTACGAGAAGCGAGCGCTTCTGCTGGGTGCGCTCATCGATTTGAGCCAGCGCTTGAAAAGCAACGACCCCGAACGCTCGCGACTGATGGCGATCGGCGCGGAGGCCTTTGGCAACAGCGATGAATAGGATCATTCTTTTCATCGCGCCTGTCGCGCTGATGTTCCTGGTCACGATCGGATTGACCGGGGTCGAACACTGGCTGTCCGGCTTTGGAAAGACGGAAGCTGCTCGGCAGACGCTCGGCCAAGCGGGCATTGCCCTGCCTTATGTCGCAGCGGCCGCCATCGGCATCGTCTTCCTGTTCGCGAGCGCCGGCGCGATCAGGATCAAGACGGCAGGATGGGGAGTCGTTGCCGGCGGTGTAGCGACGATCGTTGTCGCCATCGCTCGCGAGGCAATCAGGCTGTCGGCATTCTCGGAGCAGATTCCGGCCGGCAAGTCGATCCTGTCCTATGTCGATCCCGCGACGCTGATCGGAGCGGCCGCGGCAGTGCTTTGTGCCTGCTTCGCCTTACGTGTCGCGCTCGTCGGCAACGCGGCCTTCGCCAGCGCCGAGCCCAAACGCATACGCGGCAAGCGGGCGCTGCACGGCGAGGCCGACTGGATGAAGATGCAGGAAGCGGCGAACCTGTTTTCTGACGCCGGCGGCATCGTCATCGGCGAACGATATCGGGTCGACAAGGACAGCGGAGGAACGCCCGCGTTTCGCGCTGACGATCCCGACACATGGGGCATGGGCGGCAAGTCGCCGCTCCTGTGCTTCGATGGCTCGTTCGGCTCATCACATGGCATCGTGTTCGCCGGTTCCGGCGGCTTCAAGACGACGTCGGTGACGATCCCGACGGCGCTCAAATGGGGCGGCTCGCTGATCGTCCTCGACCCGTCGAACGAGGTGGCGCCGATGGTGTTCGTGCACCGAGGCAGTGCGAACCGGGATCTGTTCGTCCTCGACCCGAAGAAGCCGGAAACCGGCTTCAATGCGCTCGACTGGATCGGACAATTCGGCGGCACCAAGGAAGAGGATATCGCCTCCGTCGCTTCATGGATCATGAGCGATAGCGGCGGCACGCGCGGTGTGCGCGACGACTTCTTCCGCGCCTCGGCCTTGCAATTGCTGACCGCAATGATCGCTGACGTTTGCCTCTCCGGTCATACGGAGAAAGAGAACCAGACGCTTCGCCAGGTCCGCGCCAATCTCTCCGAGCCGGAACCGCAGTTGCGCCAACGCCTGCAGGAAATCTACGACAATTCGAACTCCGATTTCGTCAAGGAAAACGTCGCGGCTTTCGTGAACATGACGCCGGAAACTTTCTCCGGCGTCTACGCCAATGCGATCAAGGAAACCCATTGGCTGTCTTATCCGAACTATGCCGCGCTGGTTTCCGGCAAGACGTTTTCGACCGATGACATTGCCGGCGGCAACACCGACGTCTTCATCAACATCGATCTCAAGACGTTGGAGACGCATGCGGGCCTTGCACGCGTCATCATCGGCTCATTTCTCAATGGGATCTACAATCGCGATGGGGCGATGCCCGGCCGAGCGCTGTTCCTTCTCGACGAGGTCGCGAGGCTTGGCTACATGCGGATCCTGGAAACTGCGCGCGACGCCGGCCGCAAGTATGGCATCACCCTTGTCATGATCTATCAGTCGATCGGCCAGCTGCGCGAAACCTATGGGGGGCGGGACGCATCGAGCAAGTGGTTCGAAAGCGCGAGTTGGATCTCGTTTGCAGCGATCAACGACCCGGAAACCGCCGACTACATCTCACGCCGCTGCGGCATGACGACGGTAGAGATCGACCAGGTCAGCCGTAGTTCGCAAATGAAAGGATCGTCGCGGACGCGATCGAAGCAATTGGCCGCACGACCGCTGATCCAGCCACACGAGGTGCTTCGGATGCCAGCGGACGAGCAGATCGTATTCACGGCCGGGAACGCTCCACTCAGATGCGGGCGTGCGATCTGGTTTCGACGTGAGGATATGAAAGCCTGCGTCGGAACGAGCAGGTTTCAGAAGCACGGAGAACGACCGTAAACCTGATCCGAGTGACCTTCATCTTATCGTTGCGGTCATGTCGCCGCAAAACGCCTGACGAGTGTTCGTCCTGTGGCTTGATCGACAAGTCCCTGCGTTTCAATATCGCTTCATACAAGTGTAGCAACGGTGCCATATGCCAAAGCCGCCGTCACAGCCAGTGCTGCTATCGATAAGAATAGTCCGATCAGTGTGACCACGCCATCTCGTTCCAAGAGAGCCACGGCTATGACGATCAAGGCGAAGGCCGCCAAGAGATTTCCGAAGGGTATTGGCAGGGCGATGGCGACTGCCAGCAGGAAAATGGGCAAGCCCAGCAACATTTGAACCGGCTTTCCGGTCAGAACAGCAAGTCGGTCGCGGCGCATGATTTTTTCCGCCCAAGCGATCAGAGGACCCGCGTACCGAAGGGTGACATCGATCGCGTTTGATGACAGACGGCGTCTTTTAAGGCTTGCCGGCAGCCAGATGGTCTCGCATCCGAAAGCAATCTGGAGCGCGACCAACGCCAGCGCCGTTCCAAAAACCATTCCGAACGGTCCCGGGATCGGCGAAAGCGCCGGTAACGTCAGCAGCAGGATGACGAGGGCAGTGCCGGCCTGCCCCATGATGGACAATGCCTTCCCTATTTCAATGCTGCCGTGAGCTTGGCCAAGAGCAGCCAATTCACGGAGGCGGGTCGATGCGATCCCTTCGCCCTGCGGCTGTTGTTCGCCCCCCGTCATACTGCGCTATCGTCCCCGTTCTGTTTCAGAACATTCACCAACGCCGCGCAACCCGGCGCGCTCGTGTCCAGGAGATCGAGTGGGGAGCTCCAGCCGAACGAAACGCTGACAGCGTTGGAAACCGCCCACCCCATGTCGTTCGTTGCTCGATCGAGAAGACGGGGCGCCTCTGCCGCCAGGCAATCTTGCGAGGCGCGCACGATCTCGGTGGGCGCCTTGGCCGCCGCCACGCGCTCCGCTATGCCGGCCTGCAGCGGTTCGATGATGAGCATTGAGAAAATTGAAGCGATGATTTCTGAGAACATGGATACGTTCCTTCAGTTGGTGAATTCGTATGACGGCAAGCGTTGTGCCGGCGGATTAACTGGAAGGCTGCGGCTTGGCGCGTGTCTTGAGCAGGCTCCAGGCGACACCGCTTGCAATGATCGCAAAGGTGATGCCGAGCGACAGGGCTGCGGGGAATTTTTCCAGGCCCAGCATGTCGGCGACGAAGATTTTCGAGCCGATGAAGACGAGGACTATCGCAAGAGCCGGCTTCAGATATTTGAAACGATGGATCATCGCTGCCAACGCGAAGTAGAGGGCGCGCAAGCCGAGGATCGCGAAAATGTTCGACGTGTAGACGATGAACGGATCTGTCGTGATCGCAAAGATCGCCGGAACCGAGTCGACCGCGAAGATGACGTCGGCGACTTCGATCAGCACCAGGGCCATGAAGAGCGGCGTAATGAACCAGACCATCTTGCCGGTCTGCGGATGCGCCTGCTTCACGAAAAACCGTTCGCCGTGGTGGCTGTCGGTGACGTTGAAGCGACTGCGCATGAAGCGGATGAGCGGGTTCTTCGACACATCGGGCTCGGCATCTTTTACGACAAGCATTTTGATACCGGTCGCGATCAGGAACGCGGCAAAGACGTAAAGCAGCCAGGAGAACTCGGCGACCAGCGTTGCGCCGACGCCGATCATGACAGCGCGCAAGAGGATGACACCCAGAATGCCCCAGAAGAGCACCCGGTGCTAATAAAGGCGCGGAACGGCGAAGAAGGAGAAGATCAGAGCAATGACGAAGACGTTGTCGAGGGCCAGCGTCTTTTCGACGACGAAGCCCGTCATGTAGGCAAGACCGGATTCGGCTCCGAGATACCACCACACCCAGCCGCCGAAGGCGAGGCCGAGCGATATGTAAAGGACGGAAAGCTTGATGCTTTCGCCGACGCCGATTTCCTTGTTTTCCTTATGGAGCACGCCGAGGTCGAACGACAGAATTGCAATTACGAGGCCGAGAAAGCCAGCCCACATCCAGAGCGGCGTGCCCAGCCACTCCACGAAGAACAACGATGTATCCAAGAAACAGAACCTCTGTCGGCGCATGATGTCGGAAGGGTCCGACATCGCGAGAGCGCCGACGGCTCCCACCAGAGGGGCCCGGACCAGCGGGTTGACCGACAATTGGGAACGCCGCCCTGCCCCTTCAAGAGCCTTGCATCCAAAATTTTATCTCTTTTGCGCGCCGCATGGCGTTGGCCTTTCAGAAGCTCGATTTCGACTGGCGGGTATTGAAACGCTATTCCCACTCCCTACATCGTGGTTGCGGACCGGGCCCCTCTGATCAAGGCTTGCCTTTTTGATGTCGGACCGCATCGAGCGTGCTCGGTGCAGTCTTGGGGTTAAACTTCCGTCTCTCCGAACATGCTCGTTGATTTTTCAACCCTGACGGCGAATGCGCCGTCTAACGGAGAGTATCTATCGATGTGTAATGTTTCCCGCCGCCTGTTTATGACAGCGACTGCCGCTTCCGCCGTCGCTGTGCTGCCTGCCGCCGCGCACGCTCAAACGACGAGTGGCAAAACAACGCCCCTTGAACCCGCGCCCGTCAAGGACGGCAAGTCAGCCTTGACGCCTGATGGAGCACTCGACCTCCTCAAGCGTGGCAACGAAGCCTTCCTGCGTGACGAGATCGTCCTGCCCGATAGAAGCGAGGCGCGCCGCCTTGAACTGGCCAAGGGCCAGGCGCCATTTTGCGCCTACGTCTCCTGCTCGGACAGCCGGGTCCCGCCGGAACTTCTGTTCGGGCGTGGCCTCGGTGAATTGTTCATCATCCGCAATGCGGGCAACACCGTTGATACGGTGGCGATGGGGTCGATCGAGTATGCCGTCGCGGAACTCGGTGTACCGTTGATCGTCGTCATGGGGCATGAAAGCTGCGGAGCAGTAAAGGCCGCCATGTCGGTGGTCGAAAAGAATGCGCGCTTCCCCGGCCAGATCGACAACATGATCGAGCCGATCATTCCTGCAGTCCTTGAAGCACGAGGGCAGCAGGGAGATCCGCTTGAAAACGCTGTGAAGCAGAATGTTCGCCGGGTGGTACGCAATCTGCGGGAGGAGAGCGATCCTCTCCTGCTCAAGCCGCTGGCGGAAGGGCGCATCAAGATCGTCGGTGCCTACTATCATCTCGACACCGGCGCCGTCGAATTCTTCGATCAGGCATAAATGCAAAGGAGCCGCGTGGTCGTCCACGCGGCTCGCTGATTGTGCCTCATCTGGGAAAGCCTGCGTCGGAACGAACAGGTTTTCACAGGCTCACGACGGGCCGGAAGCCGATCGGATCGAGCCGACGCGCAGTGCAACGAGCAAGGCTGATCCAGGACAATGAAGAGTATCGGAGAAATCAGCATAGCGACGACCGACAGGGCCGGATTTCGGGAATTCTCGTCGTGCGAGGAGCGGGAGAAAGCGCAGCCGCAGGAGCCTCAACATAGTGGCCCGAAGGGGAGGCGGGACCGACTGCTCCCCGCTCCTCCACACTGTCTGAAGCGCCCTTGCACGTAAACGCAGATGAAACAGATGGCGAGATAGATTGAGGCGAACAGGAGAGGACCGAGGGTGGCGAAATCGAATGTGATATGGTTCAGAAAGCCGGGCAAGCCCGACAGAAGGAACGATCGAGAACGCCGGCAACAAAAGTCACCCCGACCGGGACCGCGCCGCCTGCGCAAACCACTGGCAGCAATCCTCTCTGCAATACTCATCGCCGGCGCAGGATGGCTTGCCTATGGAGGGTCCGGCGACCTGTCGGGTGTCTTTGCTGTTGCCAAGACACCGACATCAGATTCCCTATCTGGCGCGTTTTCGTTCTGCGGCGGCGATCACCATGTGAACTGCGTCGTCGACGGCGATACGTTCTGGATCCAGGGCGAGAAAATCCGCATCGCGGATATCGACACACCGGAGCTCAGCCCGCCGCGCTGCGAGGCGGAAAGGATCAAGGGCGAGGCCGCGAAAGCACGCCTGCTCTCGCTGCTCAATGGCGGCAAGTTCTCACTTTCGGCCGGCCTGCGTGACGAAGATAAGTATGGCCGCAAGCTTCGAACAGTCACGCGGGCAGGGCGCTCGCTCGGGAGTGCCTTGATTGACGAGGGCCTCGCCAGGCGCTGGGATGGTGCCAGACACGGATGGTGCGGCTGAGGAACCGCGAGAGGATCGTCAGCGGATGGCCGAAACCGCCCGGCGGGTTCGGGGAGCGAGAGCGAGTAGAGCCGTGCGCCGAAGGCGTCTCGCCCAAGCCTGTCACGGGTTTTCCGATATCATCACCGACGTGAATCAATCCATGCCGACCGATTCATAAGTGTCGTTGGACGCGATTCCCGAGATCGGAGATTCTGGTCTCATGATCTCGCAGCCCTACCATCTCTATGTCGAACGCTCGGATGCCTCGAAGAACATGGCCCGCTATTATGCCATGTCGATCGAACCGAACCTGTTCGGCGATATCTGCCTGCTCCGCAAATGGGGCCGCATCGGAAGCAAAGGGCAGATCATGGTCCATCATTTCGGTCGGGAAGAAGAAGCGGTCCGACTGTTCCTCGATCTGCTCCGCCAGAAACGCAAACGCGGCTATCGTCCGCGCGCTTCGATGCCGAAATGAGAGAAGCCCGCCGTAGCGGGCCGTGAAAGCGCCTCATCGGCGCCGGTTCCAGTCGGTCTCGAACGATATTTCAATCTCGACGAAGAACGGGATCTTGATCGCAAGCTTCAGGCCGAGCTTGCCCTTGCGGAAGAAGTGGCGGATCACCTTGCCAAGGGTGCGGAGCCGGCGGCCGGTGGCGGCGAGGAATTGAGCGAGTTGTTGCATGATGGATCTCCTTGTCGATTGCGGTCATCGCGGGGATCAGCGGCAGACCGGAAAGGAAGGGCGCACCCAACGGGCCGAAACGAAGGTGGAGGACCTGGGGCCGACTGAATTTTGCTTCGCGAGGAGCCGCAGCGGGGCGGGGAAAATTCCGTCGGCGGCAGGTTGCGTCGTGAAGAACGGGCTGCAACATCCCCGATGAGAGATGACAGCCGAGTCGAAAGGAGAGGCTCAACTGGTCGCTATCGTCACCATTGCGATGGTTTCGTAGATCTCAACTGAGAGGCTGCTCTCGCCGCCCCTCGGACTATCGAGACCGCACCGCAGGACCGATCAGGAACCCCCGCACCTGATGTAGCAGGCACGGGACGCATTTACCGCGATCCCCGTTTCCGACGTGATCTCCTTGATGATCGGCGCAAGTGAGCCGAGTTCGTCGTCGGTGAGCGCGATCAACTCCGGATAGTCGATGTCGACGCCGGTATTGTCCGCCGTCAAAGCGATCGCCCAATCGTCGCCGTTGATGCGATATTCGTGCGTGTCGAAATCGATTTCGAGATCGTCCCGGAGGTTAATGGTAATGCGCCCGAATATTTCGGTCTCCCCTTCCAGCTGATGCTCGGCGAACTCGTCCTCTCCGGCGAAAACGCTCCGCTCCAACGACATGATGATCCGCACGCGGCCAATTGCTGCCTCCAGCCCTTCAACCAGGCGGTCATGAAGGTCCCGCCGAAATTCGCTGTCGCAGCCGAACCGGTTTGCGAGGACGACGAGCCGGAAACCGGCAAGCTTGGTGTAGAGCATGAGGTTCTGATCTGTTGTCATGATGTGATCTCCTTCGTTGATGACGGAGATCGGCCACTCTGTTGCAAAGAGGGGTCCAGGACCGCGGAACGCGGCTCGCAAGCGGGGGAACCGATTTTTCCAGAGCGAAGTCGAAACGCAGCGGCGGAAAAATCGGGGAGACCGCGCCGTCCTTGACGCCGGATTTGCTGGAGTAAAATAGGAAGTCATAGAGAGAAGAGACCCACGGCCCCGGAGGGGACGTGACCGTGCCCGGCGCGAGCCGGCGGGAGTGTCGAGGGATGAAACCCTTGACAGCCGGGATGCCGGTCGATCCGCCGGACCGGCTCAGATAAGAGGACAAATGAGCCGCCTCAGAATGGCGGCTCGGCATCGACTGCACCCTCCTGTTCCGCAAGCATGACGGCGAGATCAGCCTCGGCGAGTTGAAGCTCCGTCTCGATCTGGCGCCGCTCGGCCACGTCCCATGCGCTCTTCAATTCCAGCCGCAGTTCTTCGATGTGTTGTTCGATCGTCATTGTCTCATCTCCTTGAGTTCGTGAAAGACGACGACGCGGGGCGGGACGGGATGGCGGGGTCAGGGATCGCGAACGCGACCGCCAGCGGCGGCGGGTGGGGGAACCGATTTTGTTGGAGCGGCGGGAACCGGAGCGGAGGCAAAATTGGGGGTTGACCACCCGTCCTTGAGGCCGCCATGCCGGCACGGCACACTGAAGCGATCTGAGCAGACATTTCCGGTCCCGTATGGCACCAGAAAAGCCGGAAGCGGGTTCGATGCCCGCTTCCGGTTTCTCAATTCGGCCGATTGGCCCCACCTTGCGGCGGGGCCCGTCCGGATCTCAGTCCCGGTTGGGGCGGGACCAGATCAGCTGGTAGCCGTCCTCGCCTTCGACTTCGGTGAGGGTTGCGTAGATCGGAGCGGGGAAGCTCGGGTCGTCCAGCTTGACCGAGAGGTAGTCGCGGTCCTGCTCGGAGCGCTTCTGCCAGGCCGCACCGAGCTCGACGTTACCGGCGTAGATGCGGTAGTGCGGACCTTTGTCGGAAGGGTTTTCGACGCGGGCGATACGGGCCTTGACGTTGAGGGCGAGAGTGCGGATCGAGCCTGTGAAGCCGGTTTCGGTGGAGGTGAAGGTGCCGATGGTCGCCATGGTGATGTTCCTTGTCCTGTCTCTCGGGCCGCGCCATTGCGGCCTCATATGAGGAGCCACTCGTCAAGCTGCTGTTCGAGCGGCGTGTTGGAGCTTCTTGTGACGCCCCAACTACAGGGCGTCACACCGGAAGAGGTCAGTCACCGGAGCGGCGGTTCGGCCGCGACCAGATGAGGCTGAAGGCCTTGCCGTCCTCGTCTTCGACCAGATTGGCGTAGAGCGGAGCGGTGAAGCTCGGGTCGTCGAGCTTGAGACCGAGGTAGTTACGGCCTTCGTTGGACTGCTTGGACCAGGCGGCTCCGATTTCGATGCGGCCGACGAAGACGCGGTGGCTGGGAGCGTTGTCGCCGCTGGAGCGCGTATCGGAAACGATGCGGACGTTTTTGGTCTGGAGGGAAAGGGTGACGATCTCGCCGCTGAAGTCATTGCCGGACTGCTGGAAGGTTCCGATGGTAGCCATTGTCGTTCTCCTGACTGAGTTGCCGAAGCCGCCCCTTGCGGCCTCGATAGCGGTCGAGAGGCGCCGATCTGGCCGACTGCATCCCAACGGGACCGCAGCGCTAGCGCAGGACGGCGAAAGCCGGACTTGTTGTCCCGCGAGGAATGCAGCAGAGCTGCAGGGGAAGAAGTTCGGTGAAGCCGTTGCAGGATCAGGACAGATTGGCGTCAGACCCGCCTGAAGAGAGGTCGCAAGGGATGGCTTCTCCGCCACCGGTCTCGCGAGAACGATGCTGGCAACGGACTTTCAATCATGAGCCGGCATAGCTGGCAGATCTGATTTCGCCCGGTGAACCTTGGTCTGAGCCCGTTTCTGATCCGCGCCACGCACGTATCAACCTCATATCCGGTCGCCGTTCCAACGGCTGCACCATAATCCCGCCTGCGGCGGCGAGGGCTCAGGAGGACGAGACCATTCTCGATGACGGCGTTTGAAGCCAGGCCGCAATTCGGTCGTCCACCTGGTTCCGGCGAGGCTGATCAGGCCTGTACCGAACTGGTATGCGCTTACGTGGTCACGGCCTGATTACCGCGCCCTCAATCAAGACGCCCGCGCTGGTGTACTTCCAAAGTGCCACCACCAGCTTACGTGCCAGCGCCGTGATCATCACTTTCTTGAAGCGGCCGCCGTTTTGCGCGACTCGCTCATTGAACCAGCGACTGAGCGTTGATGATGGCTGGTGCCTCAGCCAAAGCCAGGCCATCTCAAGCAACGTTGATCGGAGCCGAGGATTCCCAGACTTGCCGATGCCCTGTTCCCGATCGATCGAACCACTCTGCCAAGGCGTCGGTGCTAACCCCGCATACGCAGCAACCTGCCGCCGGTTGTCGAAGTGCCGGAACAGACCCTCGCCCCATAGCACGGCGGCGAATTCGGGCCCGATGCCGACGACCTTAGACAGCAAAGCCACCTCTCGCGCAGATTGTCGTTCTTCGATGAGCATGTCGTCACGCTCTGCTTCGACCTCCTTGATCTGATCAATCAGCAGCTCCATGCGGGCAAACTCTCGCAGGACCTGCCGCTTCATGTTTAGGGGCAAAGGTCGCCCGTCGCCCGTACGGAGCATCTCCAACTGTTCCCGTCGATCGCGACGCAAAGGATCGTAACCGGTGATGCCCTGCGAGAAGAGAAGACCTTTGATACGGTTGCTGTGTCGGATACGCTCTTCCATCAGAACTTTCCGCTCCCGCACAATGCGCCGACGATCTTCTTCATCCGGATTCGGAACTCTCAACATCGAGCAGACCCGCGGCTCTCCGCGCTTGAACGCAAGCAAAGCCCGGATCAAACTCTCCCCGTCTAACCTGTCGGTCTTCACCCGCCGTTTGCGGCGTGACGTGGCAATCGAGGCTGCATCAACGACATGGCTCTCGTAACCCTCGGCTGTCAGCGCTCGGTGGACCCAGAAGCCGTCGAGGCCGGCCTCCTGGATGATCACAAATGGATAGTGACGGCCGGTTCGGTCGTGAGCTTTCCGCTTCAAGGCCGCGAGCTGGGCAAAGAGAGCGCCAATATCGCCTCCGGGGATAATGTGGCGGGACATCTTGTCCCCGGCGCCCGGTGACATCGTGGTTAGCAGCCACGTCTTTTTGCTCAATTCGATCGAGGCGAAGATTGCCCCGAGTTTCTCTTGAGGAGTACCTGCTGCACGAGCATTATCTTGCGACATCGTCCTGCTCCTTTCCGCAACGGCGTTGACGTCAACCGGATCAGAACAGATCGCCGCCACTACTCATAGGATCTCGATGGCAGTCGCAACGACCGGGGACGATCGGACCGCACCCGCCGGGGTCCCCGTCGCCTCACGCGATGGGGTGGCACAGGCCGCAATGCAATGGAGGGCGGCAAGGCGAAGATTTGTTAGTCGGAGAGAAGGAGGGCGCAGCCGGCCGGGGTAAGAAATCTGCGAACGCCGTTGCGGGAAGACGATCGAGGCGCAGCCGCTCTCCGGTCAGACATGCCCCCATCGAGCCCGCAGATGGAGCGCCGGAAACAAGTGGAAAGGACATGGCTGTGGCTGTCTTGTACGGGTGGAGGACGGCTTCGATACTGGTGCGCCGGCCGGCCCTTCACACTGGTTTCAGCTCAGGCCATACCAGGTTCCGCGACCCGCTCCGTGCAGGGTCAGGTGTCCCTCATCGGTCAACGCGCGCAGATGATCCTTGACGGTATTCCGGCTTGCGCCCGTGGCTTTGGCCGCGTCCATCACGGTAACTCTACCACGCTCGCGTGCCAGCTCGAGGATAGAGACCGACAACTCCGGCAGATCGCCCAGAAGGATGCGCTCACGCTCCATCTTCCGCTCGAGACGTTGCTTTTGTCGCTGCAGGCTTCGCAGGAAGAATTCGACCCAGGGATTCCAGTCCTGCCGATCCGTGCGGATCGTGCCTTGCGTGCGGCGAAGCGCGAGGTAATAGGCTTCCTTGTTCTGCTCGACGATGCTTTCGAGCGAACTGTAGGGCACGTAGGCATAGCCGGCGCGAAGCAGCAGCAGGGTAGTCAAAGCCCGCGACAGTCGGCCATTGCCATCCTGGAACGGATGGATTTCCAGAAAAACCACGACGAACACAGCAACGATCAGCAAAGGGTGAAACGTGCCATCTGCCTCCTGGGCCTGTTGCCAGGCAACCAGTTCCGCCATTCGACCGGGCGTATCGAACGGCGAGGCCGTCGCAAAAACGACACCAAGGCTCAGACCGTTCTCGTCGAAAGCCTCGACATTGTTGGAAAGGGTCTTCCAATCCCCCCGGTGTCGCTCATCCTTCGTCGAGTGCGCGAGCAGATCCCGATGGAGTTGGCGTATGTGATTTTCGTTGAGGGGGATCGCGTCGAAGGCTGAGAAGATCGTCTCCATCACCTTGGCATATCCTGCGACCTCCTGTTCGTCGCGGCTGGAGAAAGAGCCGATCCGGAGGTTTACGAGCAGCCTTTCGACCTCGCGGTCGCTTAGCTTTGCGCCCTCGATACGGGTCGACGATCCAATACTCTCGATCGTCGCAACCCGGCGCAGGCTGGACAGGCGATCGGGCGCAATGCGGCCAAGTGCGCGCCAAGCGCCTTTGAACTCGTCGATCTCAGCGATCAGCGAGAGGATCTCGGGCGTTATCCGCAGTGTCGAGAGATCGAGAACCGTCATGCAATGTCCCATCCGTTTCCATCCGAAACGGTATGACACAGCGGTATCCATTGTTCCATCCATTTTCATCCGATAGCGGATGTGGATGAGCTGAAGAGTCCGAGAAGGCCCCGCCCGATGGGCGGGGCCTCGAGGTCCTAGTCCCGGTTGGGGCGGGACCAGATCAGCTGGTAGCCGTCCTCGCCTTCGACTTCGGTGAGGGTTGCGTAAATCGGAGCGGGGAAGCTCGGGTCGTCCAGCTTGACCGAGAGGTAGTCGCGGTCCTGCTCGGAGCGCTTCTGCCAGGCCGCACCGAGCTCGACGTTACCGGCGTAAATGCGGTAGTGCGGGCCCTTGTCGGAGGGGTTTTCGATGCGGGCGATGCGGGCCTTGACGTTGAGAGCGAGCGTGCGGATCGAGCCGTTGAAGCCGGTTTCGGTGGAGGTGAAGGTGCCGATGGTTGCCATTGTGGTGTTCCTTTCGTTGGTTTCGGGCCGCGCCCTTCGCGGCCTCGATGGCTGTCGCAAGGATCGGGGACGATCGGACCGCACCCGCAGGGACGGAATGGAATGGAGGGCGGCCGGGGAGAAACTTTGTTGTTTCGCGAGGAATGAGCGCGTGAGCGTTCAGGGGAAGAAAGTTTTGGATGGCCGTTGCGGTAGAACGATCGAGGCGAAGCCGCTCTCCGATCAGACATGCCTCATCGAGCCCGCGGAGGACGTGGCCTATGCCAATGGATGCGAGGAACGCCGCGATGGCAACGTGCCACCGCCTCACCCAAGCGAAACGTTGCTGTGTCGAACCGTTGCTCTCTTCCAATGTCCGGGCCGTTAGTTCGGCGACGACGGATCGGTCGGCCTGGGAGTTGCCTCCAATAATCAACCCGGTATCGTGCGCGCGCGATTCGTCGCCTGGAGGATACATGCGTCAGCAGACAAAGCCGTTTACCGTCGAAATCAAGCAATCGCGAAAGCTCAAATCGACCGACCGCAAAACCTCGATCTGGGGCAAGCTGGACCTCACACTTGATCAGAGCACGCTCACGGAGAGAGAGCCCAGAGAGGCGTCGGCCGTTGGCGGCGACAACGACCGACTCTGATTTCTAGGCCGCGACCTTCTCCTCAGCTGCATCAGGCTGCAGATCGTGCAGGAAGTTGACTGCCCGCTGCGCATGAGCGGCCGCCTGAAAGATCGCTCGCTTGTCTTCAGAAAGCACGGCGAGCCACGAGGCCAGGTAGGACGCGTGATCGGGCCGTGGTTCGAGTTCCGGTGCGATGCCGAGGTCGGCACATAGGAAGCAGCTGCCAAGCTCGGCGATCAGTTCCTCTCGGGCACGCTCCGTTTTGTCCTTGGCATAACGGCTGAGATCGCGGCCGACACGATGCGGGTGCGCAGTCCAGTGGCAACTTTCGTGGCTGACCGTGGCAACGTATGATGCCGCGTCCCGAAAGCTCTCGAATGGCGGCATCTGGATGTGATCCGTAACCGGTGAATAATATGCCTGTGTGCCGCCGTGGCGGATAACGGCACCCGTGTTGCGGAAGAATCGGTCGGCCTCTTCGATCCGTTGGAGAGGATCGGCAGCAGGTGCCGGCCGATGGCGATAATGGTCGGGCAGACCATCGATCTGTTCGACATTGAAAACAGTGTACGCTTTCAAAAAGGGGATTTCGCGATCGACCTCACCGCCGCTGCCATCGGCTTCGGTCTTGGTGAAGCGGCTGGCGAAGACGACGGTCGACCCGGTCTCGCCTTTGCGGACAGCTGCGCCCAGTTCGATCGATTGCTTGAACGTCATCCAGATCGGCGACGAGAAGCCGCGCGCCATGCCTTCCGACCACAACAGGAGAACGTTCACACCCGAGTAGGGCTGTCCGTTGTGCCGGAGCGGGCGGGTGATCCGCCCCTGAAGGTTGCGGTCGTGCCACGGCTTCATCCACGGTTTGACGCCACGGGCCAGGTCGTCGACGATCCGGTCGGTGATCCGGCTATAGATGTCCGCGCGTTGCGTTTCCGGTTTTCTGCTCATTTTTCCATACCTCCATTTTCGAGCCGCGCCGATCGCAGCCCGTTACGGCGGTCCTAGGGCCGGGGCGGAGGGGACGGGCGCACGCGAACGCGCCGGAACGTATGTGGAGGAGGGCAGAGCCCTTGCGCTCAATACCGACCCCGGCAGGACCAAGAGCCGGACGGGTCCGCGATGGCGGGCAAGCTGATCATCTTCTTCTTTGTCTTAGACATGCGAAAAGCTGGCTCCGGGAGCCAGCCGTCGATCTGAAAGAGAAGAAGAGGCGGGGCCAAAGCCCCGCCGTTGCGGTCAGTCGAAGGCCGCCAACTGTGCGGCGGCGGCCTTGCGGTCGAGCGATGCGCCGGGGTTGTCGACCGGGCGATCGAAGGGCTTCCAAGCCTCGCCGACGATCTGCTCGTAGGCGGCGACGGCACCCTCTGCGGCCGTCCTGAGCGAGTGGGCCTGGATGCCCATGTCGGCTGCAAATTCGCGCTTGCGCTGGGCGGCGCTGTCGTAGCCGACCGGACCGTCGAGATCCTCGTCGCGTGCGTCATTGGCGGCCTTGGCGGTGGCATCGCGTGCCTCACTGACGGCGCGGGAGTAGAACTGTCCGGCGCCATGGGCAGAGCCGACATAGGCGCCGACGATGCGCTGGAGGTGGATCTGCATCGCCCGTTCGCCAAGGCCTTCGGACAGGCTCTCGGCGGTTTCGATGATCAGGCGCTCGTGCAGGTCGCGGATCCCGTCGCCGTCGATTACGGCCGTGCCGAAGCTTTCGGTAATCGCCATCGCCTGGGCGGCGTCCGGGCAGGTGAGCCGGACCATTTCGAGTGTGGCGCCCTTTCGAAGCTGCACCACGCGGGCGGAGTGGCGGGATTGGGTTGCGGGCTTTGCCATGGGCTTGTCCTTTCAGGTTCCTCCGAAGCGGTTCCGGCCCTTGCCGGTCTGCCCTTCGGTGCGGTCAAAAGGAGCCGGCGGAAGACGGGCGTTTCAGGGTCCGGGGCCGCCAGGACGAGCGAAGCCGGGATGCGCGCAAGCAGGTCAAACTGACCTGACGCGGTGCGCAGCCCTGCTTTGGAGAGGACGGCGCGGTCCGGCCGCCACGCGGCGCGACAGCGGCCTTGAAACGGACGGCCGCCGGTTCAGACCGCAGCAAAACCGAAGGGAGACCGGCAAGGGCCGGAACTGGTCCGACAGGGGAAGCCATTGAGCAGGAAGCCCTCAGCGAGCCGCAGCCCTCGGATCCCACCTGAAGCAGGCGGCCGCTCGTGGAGTGCCGCTGCGCGGATCCGGCTCACACGCAACCGCCAGAGAGGCGGTCGCGGCATTGGGTATTACAGGGGCTGAGCTGGACGCAGGAGCCCTGCACACTGACGGGTGGATCAGGTTTCCAATACGTCCGGCTGGCACTCCGAAACGGCATTTTCGTCCGGGCGCGGCTTCGGCAGACGATAGGTGTGAAGCCAGGACGGACCGTGCGAATTGCGCAGGCGCCGCAACGTGCCCCCGTCGTCATATGGTGCGCCGCCCATCCAGACATGGTTGAGAACGCTCTTCCATCGCCGGCCGTGCTTGGCGGCATAAGCCTGGATCACCTGCACCTCGTCTTCAGTCAGCGGCGGCAGCTTTTCTCGCTTGGGCCGCGTTGTGGCGATCTTGCTTACTGGGGTCGGCGTTGCCTCCTTTTCGGCGATCAGCCTGCGGAGCTCCGCTACGCCTGCTTTCAAGCATTCAGCCCCCTCGAGATGATGGAACTGGATCCAGAACGCGGTCCGTTCCTGGGACGTGGGACCAATGCCCGCCCGTCGCTCGAGTTCGCCTATCGTGCTCATGAGCGTCCCTCTGCCATTGAGCCACCATCCCCGCCCTCTGCCGGTCGCGGAGGCGGCCGGTGGCGTGCCCGGAGAGCCGTGATGGCGGCGTCCTGTCGGGCAAGTTTGCGCGTAAGCGCATCGACCTCCGACTGGCGCTCGGCGGTCAGCGCCGCGAGATTGGCCCGATAGCGCTCAAGGAAAGCGCCACACGCCGGAGCCTTGCCGCGACGGCAGCCCGGCTGGCGTCGGCCGAGCAGCGGAATGAGCGCAGTCATTCGGCGCGTGATCTGGCGATCGACCAGATCCAGTTGATGTTGCGTCTGCCGCCGCGCCGCGTCCATGCGGGTGAGCTGTGCGGCGTGTTTTGCGGGGCCGGACATCACGCGGCCCTCCGACGCCAGCTGGCGAAGCTGGAGGGTCCGTCATAAGCAGCATGCTTCGTTTCATCGATGACGAAACCGAAGCGGCCGACAGCATAGTCACTGCTCGGCACCAGAAAGCGGCGCTCCTCCGCCTTTTCGTCGCGCTTTCCGCCAATGGTCGCAATCACCTCGGTCATGCCGGGACGATGGTCCGAACGAAGTGCTGCGATAACGATCCAGTCCCCGGCATGCACCTGTGCGAATGCCTGGCTGTCTCTCTCGCGGGATTTGCCAGGCAGGAGCGAACGACAATGGATCGCTTCCCAGGCGTCCGGCCAGGAGTCCCGGACCGTCTTGTCTGCGCACTTCCGCTCATAGCGCGTGAACAGATCTGGAAAGGTCAGCGCCACGATCGCCCAGGCGGCGGCGTCTTCGTACCAACCGCCACCGGCCTGCAGCATCGGGTGGACCGCGGCGTTGCGGACGGCGGACAGCTTGAAGCCGCCATGTCCAGCCGTGGTGTGGGAGACAATCCCATCCGCATAGACGGTGGCCCCCTGGGAAGAGCCCCAGGGCGTGCTGCAATTCATTCGGACAGACTGGCGAGCGAGAGCCCGAAGCTCGTCGCTATGCTCGGCCTGCTCGACCATGCGTTCCCGGAAGGCGGCTTCATCCGCAACGGAGCCGTGGTACGAATAGAAATCGTCGCGCTTGAGGTCGGAGAGAGGCCGCGACACGCGCCAGGCGCTGGCGAGAAAACTCTGGCCGTCACGCGCCGGCACCATGGCGAAGACGAGATCGCTGACACGCGCCACAGGCATGCCGTCGGCGCTTCGGCCAAACTCCACCCCCGAACTATCGGAGGAGGAGGTTTGGGAGACGGACGTGATCATGCCGCGACCCTCCCTTCGACGTGATCGGCGGCAACCTCGTCGGCGGTCACCTCCTCGAGCACGGCATTGGGATAGCCATGCCGGGTCAGCCATTCCTCGGCTGCCTGCCGATTGGCCGCCAGATGGACGAGCTCCGCATTTGCACCGGCGCGGTCGAAGACACGGACGGATCCCAGCACGGGCCGCTCGATGACCTTGAAGGCCAGCTCGCTGTCGAGCGAGAATGTCCGGTGGATGCGGATGGCGATTACGCCGCCGCCACCGAAATCGCCCTCATGAAGGGTGACGGCGCCACGCTTTTCCTGCTTGCGGATCAGCCGACCCTTGCTGTTGCGGGCTTCCCAGACCGCCAGCTTGTGGCGTTCCGGCGGGCGCGGCGTGCCGTCCGACCAGGCGACGATGGAGCCAATTGGGGCGAGGTCATAAATCAAGGACGCAGACATGCGCTTTCTCCTTCAGGTTTTGCGGATTGTGAAAACGAAAGCGCCGCCGGTGATGACCGGCGGCGGGATCGGTGGAGATGGATGGAAACGCGGCTATTCCGCCGCGATGCCGTAGGCGGTTTCGTCCGCGTCTGTGTTCTCGGATCCCTCTGCCGGCTCTTCGAACTGCTCGGCATCCAGATCAGCAACCGTAGCCTCCGAAGGATCCCCAGCTGCATTCGAGCTCACGGCCGGGTCGTCATCACGATCATTGTCGAGAGTGTCGGCATGCTTGATCAGGTCGGCGACGTCCTTCGCATCAGGTGAGAAAAACGCGGCCGGATGCACGAACTGGACTTGCTTGAAATGATCGACGAGCGCTGCGCGTGTTTCGCGGACCCGGGCACGGGGAAGCACATTCACCTCCTTTGCCGCGGCCTCGAGCGCCTGACGCGAGAGGCACAGGAGAAAATCCTCGGTGCCCATGTTCGGCAGGAAGCCGTCGGCGCCGATCGCCTCGCCGGCGATGCGCGAGACCACACCACTGTTCGAGATATTGCGCCGGCACGACAGCACCTCGACCAGGATGGAGCGGGCGGCGACGCGAACCGTCTCCATGTCGAACGACAGCCTCCCATCTTCGGAGAAGAGCCGGGCGGCGTGGCGTTGCAGGCGCTTCGGCCCGAACACATGGTCGTTGGCGCCCGAGTCGACACGGACGTTTTGGCCGGAGAAGGCGAGCACGAGCAAGGCCATCAGCATGTCGTCCTCAATCGGTGCGCGGCCGAGCGCCTCGTGAAGCGCATCGGTGCGGAAATCGCCGATCATGTCCTGGCCCTTCTGCGTGATGTCGGGTCGCGCCTTCAAGGCCGAGATTGCTTCATCATCGGCTCTAGTCGAACCGTCGGCAGACGAGCCGGTCTGCCCGTTCGGCTTCCGGGCTTCCGGCATCCGGTAGTGGACCGACTGAACCTTGCCCTCGCGATCGAGATACATGGCCGTGTTGTCGCCCTTGCCGGGCTTGCCGTAGACGCGCTCTGCCTTCTTGGGCAGGTCCGGCTGGCCATAATTGTTGACCTCGACGATTGATCCCTTCTTCGGCAGATTGCTGCTCATCCACTCCTGCTGCGCGCCGAGGAAGGCCTCGACGTTGGTGGTGTAGCGGCTGTCCTCGTCGGCCGGGGCGAAGAGGTCTTCGACCCACTCGATGCCGTAGGCTTCCCGCAGATCGTCGCCGAAGCTCGCATCCTTGGCATACATCCGCTTCTTCGAAAGGGCGTTGGCGACCGACCACCACGACGCCGTGTCGCCCTTCTTCGGCTTGTGCGCCTTCCACACTTCCTTCTGCTCATCGAGCGCGGCTGCTGCGATGGTGCGGAGTTGCTGCTCGGACGGCATGTCTCCTTTTGCCATGTGGTCCAGCATGGAGGGCAGGACATTGGCGAGGAGCCGGAGCTTGCGGATCTGCCGCACCGGAAGGGTCAGGGCGACCGCGATGGCTTCCTCGGTCCAGTCGAGCGCGACGAGACGTTCGATACCCCGCCATTGGTCGACCGGGTTGAGCGGCTCGCGGGCGATGTTCTCGACCATCGATCGCATGGCGCCGTTGTCGTTGGCGGCCTCGACCACCAGGACCTCGATCTCGTCGAAGCCAGCGGCAACCGCCTGGCGGCGGCGGCGATGACCCGCCTCGATGATTAAACCATTACCGCCGTCGCGTTCCGGAAAGACGACGGGCGGCTGGATGATGCCGACGGCCCTGATCGTCGCCAACAGCAGGGCGTCCGCCTGCGGCGTCGACTTCGACTGGCGCGTGCTGTCGGGGTTATCCTTCAGCGCACGCGGATCGACCTTCATGAGATACATGGGATGCTCCTTTTCCGGGGGTTTTGGGACGCGGCTCCTGCCGGTCCTTCCAGTCTTCATTCCTTCCTGAAGACACCTTCCGGACCGCGGAGCGGGCGGCCGGGGGCAACTGCGGTCGAGCATCGCTGCCGCGAAGGACGAGCGGGGCTGGCAGCCCTGCGAAGGACGAGTGGCCGGGATGCGGAGACGGCGGTTGAGCGCAAGCGGCGACCGGCGGACCGATCTGCGAGCGGGGTTTCCCTCCCTTTTCATCTTCCATTCCTCTTTCCGGTTTCACCGCGCACATTTGGAATGTGAGTGATTGCGACGCGGATTGATAATAGTTGATAATGTGCCTATCTTGTCTTGCATCACATCAGATGGAGGACCGCATGATCAGTGCCGATCTGGGAAAGCAGCTCGAAAGCTATATTCAGCAACTCGTCGACACAGGACGCTATGGTTCGAAAAGCGAAGTCCTGCGGGAAGGTGTGCGACTGGTCCAGGACCGCGAGACGCGGCTTGCGGCGCTGGATGCGTCCATCATGCGTGGCATTGCTGATGCCGACGCTGGCCGAACGAAGCCGGCGAGCGATGTCTTCGATCGACTTGAGGCCAAATACAGCGCGATGGCTGACAAAGCCGAAAAATCGGCATGATCCTCGAGTTTTCCAACGAGGCGGAAAATGATCTCGAGCAAATCGCCGACTATATCGCTGCGGACAATCCCCGGCGCGCGCTGTCATTTATCCGAGAGCTGCGGAGCAAATGCGAGGATCTCATCGATAGTCCGAACGGCTTCACTCTCGTCCCCCGCTACGAGCACTATGGTATCCGTCGGCGCGTTCATGGCAATTATCTGATCTTTTACCGCGTCGAGAGCACGAAGGTGGTCATCGTCCATGTCCTGCATGGCGCCACCGACTACGGCGCCATTTTGTTCGGTGATTGATTTCAGCCGTTCGATATAAGATGATCGTCCGCTCGAACAGCAGCTCTAGGCGGCTGCCTTCTGCGTTTCGTCATCATCGCGGGCGTATTGCGCCAGCGCCTCATCGACCTCCCGTAGTTGCCGACGTTTGTCGGCCAGTTCCTCCACAAACGCGAACGCAGCTCCCTCGCGCGAGTGATAGGAGGCGAGGCGCTTGCGGGCGTCCTGCGACCGTTGGCGATAGCGTTCCCGCTCGCCGTCAAAATCGTCAAGCGCATGCTCGAGGCGGGATATGGCGCCAAGCGGCGTCACGGTCACAGCCAGATCGATCTCGTGGGTCCCACCGGTGCGCTGGAGGAGCGTCGTATAGCGATATCCGTCGCGCTTACCGAAGCGTTCGCCTTCGAACACGAGATCGAAGCCTCCAATCGCGGCGATGACGATCTCGCCCTCCTGCTGGAGCTGAACAAGCGTGAGGATTTCCTTCATCAAGGCGCGACCAGCGGCCCTCCGCTCGTCGAAAGGCTCGCCGATGGTCATGGTAAAGGCGTCAGCCGCGGTCGGAGCAAGGCGCTCGATATCCTTGCCGATCTCCGCAACCCGTCGCTCCGAGATCTCTATATCGCGTTCGGCGTCACGGATCTGCCGGCGCACCGCATACTGATCGTCGTCATGGGCGGCGCGCAGCCGTTCAAGACGGGCAATGTCCGCCTCGAGACCCGCCTTCCGCATTAACCGCTCGTCGCCGGAGGCAATGGCCTTAGCCATCGCAAACTGATTGGCGGCCCCTTCGCCGAGATCCTCGAGCCGGCGGATCGAGGTGTCACCGGAGAGTGCTGCCGCAATGAAGCGGGCCTTGCGCTCGTTGTTCTGCCACATGCTGGCATCGAGCGAGCCTTGCGTGGCATAGGCGAAGATATCGACTTCATCGTGCTGATTGCCTTGCCGCACGATCCGGCCCTCGCGCTGTTCAATCTGTGACGGCAACCATGGGACATCGAGATGGTGCAACGCCTTGAGGCGAAGCTGCACATTCACGCCCGTTCCCATCGTCTCCGACGAGCCGATCAGAAAGCGGACCTTGCCCGAGCGCACGTCGCCGAATAGCCGCTGCTTGGCCTCGGTCTTCTTGTAGTCCTGCATGAAGGCGATTTCCGAAGCGGGAACGCCCATCCTGACCAGCTCGTCCCTGATCCAGCGGTAGGCCGAGAAGCCACGGGTCGTCTCGACATTGATGGTGCCGAGATCGGAAAAGATCATTTGCGCCGCACCCGGCAGATCGAAAGCCTTGCCGTCCGGACGGAGATAGGTGCTTTGCGCGGTCTCCTGCCAGATACGGAAGGCATTCTGGACGAGCAGGTTGAGCTTGTTGTCCGGCTCGTTGTCATTGTCCGCATCGACCAGGCGGAGATCGATTGCGGCATGGCGCCCATCGGTGATGACGGAAAGCAGGATGTCGTCACCGGGCTGTGCCGGCCCCTCGCGCATCTCGATCGCCTTGATGCGAGCACCGAGGATGGTCTGGTAGTTTTTGAACGCCTGCGTCGGCTTGGCCGTCAGGATCTGCCGCCGTCCCGTCGAGATATTGGGCACCTTCACGTATGCGCGGAGATCGCCCGGCATCACCACGTCGGCGAAAGACCGGAACATTGCAATCAGCTCCGGCACGTTGACGAAGCTCGCGAAACGGCTGACCGGCTTGTATTTGCCCGAAGGCTGAATTTCGAGTTCCGTCGTCGTGTCGCCGAAGGTCGAGGCCCAGGCGTCGAACTCATGCAGCCCGCGCTCGCGCAACGCGTCGGATCCGAGCAGCCGCTGGACCGAGAACATCTCGCCGAGCGTATTGGTGATCGGCGTGCCGGATGCCAGCACCAACGCGCGACCCGGGTTTTTGGTCTCGATGAAGCGGGATTTAACCCAGAGATCCCAGGCGCGCTGCGATCCATTCGGATCGATACCCTTCAACGTCGACATGTTGGTGGCAAAGGAGAGCTTGCGGAACTCCTGCGCCTCGTCGACGACGATCTGATCGACGCCGATTTCAGAGATCGTCAGTAGGTCGTCCTTGCGGGTGGAGAGCCCTTCCAGTCGTTCCTTCAGACCCTCCTTCAGACGCTCGAGACGCTTGCGTGAGACCCGGTCGTCGCTATCGACCTTGGTCAGAAGGTCCTCATAGAGCTGCAACTCGTCCTGGATCATCTGCTGTTCAAATGTCGATGGCACGGCGATGAACCGGAATGCCGAGTGGGTGATGATGATCGCATCCCAGGTCGCGGTGGCGGCGCGGGAGAGGAAGCGAGCCCGTTTGTCCTTGGTGAAGTTAGTCTCGTCGGCAACGAGGATCCGGGCGTTCGGATAGAGCGCCAGAAACTCGCGCGCCGCCTGGGCGAGGCAATGGCCCGGCACGACCAGCATCGCCTTGGCAATGAGTCCCAGGCGGCGCTGTTCCATGATGGCGGCAGCCATCGTCATCGTCTTGCCAGCACCGACGGCGTGCGCAAGGTAGGTGGAACCCGACGAGATGATCCGCCAGATGCCGCGCTTTTGATGCCCATAAAGAACAAAGGCGCCAGAGGCGCCGGGAAGTGTGAGATGGGAACCGTCGAACTTTCGCGGCGCGATATTGTTGAAGCGGTCGTTGTAGACCCGGGCGAGGCGGTCGGTGCGATCCGGATCGGTCCAGACCCAGTTCTGAAACGCCGTCTTGATTTTCTGCAGCTTGTCGCGGGCGGCTTCCGTGTCGACCACGTTCAGCACCCGCCGCTCGCCGTCCATCTCCTTGAAAACGTCAAAGATCTGCGGCACGCGGCTGTTCAGCGCATCGGCGAGCAGCTCGCCGGCGTGCCGGCGGTCGGTTCCCCATTCCGATGTGCCGGCGGCGGTCCAACCAAGCTGCCGAGCCTCAACCGTCCACGAGCCGAGTTCCGGCATGTGGTGGATTTTGATCTCGGCGCCCATCGTCTCATGCACGAAGTCGACGATATCGGCTGCTGGGATCCAGGGCGTGCCCAACCGAGCGGTGATGTCAGACGGGCGGAGATCGACGGGCTGTACCGCCTGGAGCGCACGAACGTTGCGCTCGTAGGCGGCATCGAGCTCGGCAGCAGCTTCCGCGACACCGAGCTTCGTGCGTACGGCGCCGGAGAGATAGGCATCCGAACTCTGCCAGGAGCCGTCGGCTGGATCGCGGAAGACCGTGTCACCAAGCGCATCGAGAACAGCATCCGTGTCGCAATGCAGAAGCTCGGCGATATGATCGAGGTCGATGCGTCCGCGCTCGTTCAGCACGACCGCCAAGGCATCCGCTGCCGAGGTGATGATCGGCGGAGCAGGGGGCGCGATCACTCGTTCCGAGAAGATGGGACCAGGTTTTGCGGTATCGGTTTCGAGGTGATAATCCTCGATGGAGGCGACCAGCCAGCAATCGGGATCATCGCGGAAGGGCTGGAGGTTCGGCTGGCGATGGGTTTCGCGCACCTCTCCGGTTTCCGGATCCTCGGTCACCGAAACGGTCGTGTGGTTGATCGGCCCGAAGTCACGGACGAAGCTCGACCAGGCGATCCGCAATCGCACCTGCAGATCGCGCCATGGGCGATCCAGCTCCTGGGCTTTAAGGATCTCGCGCACCGCATCACGGATCGGGATCAGCTTGCGGACGACGCGAACGTGCTTTTTCGAAATTCCCTCGCCGCCGCGGCCCTTGCGTGTCTGCACCACGACCGGCTCGCCGTCGACGACCTGCATGAGACCATGTCTGACATCGACGAAATAGCTGCCTTCGCGCACCTTGGCGTTATCGGGACGAAGATCAACGATCTCTCCGAGCTCATCCTCCAGGTCGATGTCGATGGCGGTCGGCTCGCCGTCATAGAGGTCTTCCGGAAGAAGTGCGATGGCTGCCGTCAGCGCCGCGTCGAGCGCCTCACCTGCGCGTGGCTGGCACGTATAAGTCTCCCCGAAGGGACCAGAGGTCAGGGCGTGATCGCCAAGCACGAACTCCGGATGCTCGGCGAGCCAGCAGTTCACCCGGATTGCTCCCTCGTCCGCCATCGCTGGCCGGACCTCCGCCAGGTCGAGCCAGGAGAGGTCACCTTCGGGTTCGCCAGTCTTACGCCTGCGGAAGAAGAGGATGTCGACCACGACATCAGTGCCCGCGTCACGCCGAAAACTGCCTTCAGGCAGCCGGATGGCGGCAATCAGGTCAGCGGACTTGGCGATGTGCTCCCGTGCGATGCTATCCACCTTGTCCATCGTGCCGGCGCTGGTGACGAAGGCGGCCAAAGCACCCGGTTTTAGGAGATCGATCGACCGGGCGATGAAGTAGTCGTGCAGGCGTAGGCCGAGCGAACGATATTGCCGGTCGGAGCGAACCGTCCGATCGGAGAAGGGCGGGTTGCCGATGGCAAGATCGTAGATCGCGTTGAGGTCGGTGCGCGCGAAGTCGGCGTTGATGATGCGCGCCTTCGGCTGCAGCAGTTTCGCGATCCGCGCGGTGACGGGATCGAGCTCGATGCCGGTGACATAGCTGATGTCGCGGTACTGTTTCGGCATAAGCGCCGGGAACAGGCCCGTGCCGATCCCCGGCTCCAGGACACGGCCGCCGCGCCAGCCGAGCCGCTGCAAGCCCATCCAAATCGCCCGAATGACAAATTCGGGGGTGAAGTGGGCATATTGCGTGCAACGGGCGAGCGACGCGTATTCGGCATCGTTGACGGCGGATTCCAGCGAGCTGCCGAGGTCGTCCCAACCGTCACGGAAGTCGATTTCGCCCGGTCGCCGGAACATGCCGTTTGCCAGTTCACCGGCGCCGAAGCCGGTGAACCGGATCAGCCTCGCTTGCGCTTCCGGAGTTGCGGGCAAGTCCAGCTTCTCGAGTTCGTGTGCCGTGAGGATCGCAGCAACGTTGATGCGCGCCCGTTCCTTCCAGGTCGCGGCGAGCTCGCGATCCCCGTCGTCGAGATAGAAGTTGGTGCGCTGACCCTGCTTTCGCGGGAGCGGCCGGTTGGCCGCCGGCGAAACCCGCGCAGGCGCGGGAGAGGGCGGGGTGGGATCCGGCTCGTCGTCATTGGCTGCGAAAGCGCCAAACGCCGTGACGCCCAACCCGAGCCCGGAGGAAAGCGCGCTGCTGCCGAAGATATCGAGGGTGAAGGGATCATTGCTCATCGAAAACTCCTTGTGAGAAGGCACACGTCATCGCCCTGCCGATCGAGGCAGTTCGCGGGCGCGAAGGATCGGGGGGGGTCTGTCCTGCAGGCACGTGGACCGACCGCGATTAGCCGAGCGCGCTTGCGTCCAGCGCCGAGATTAGGCGGCGGCTTGAGCGGGGAGGTGGCGGAGATGCACTGGCAGCTTGGCGGCGATCTCGTGGTCGGCGAGATCCTCCAGAAGCCTCACCGTGCTGCCGGCCTGACCGCCGAAGAAGGCGATCGTGCGCTTGCCCCGAGCAGCTTTCGCGGCGCTGTCATCGGCATAGCCGCGGTATTGGTCGGCCGTGCTGCTCCAGATATGTTCGAGGCGTTCCTCGCGCGTCATGGCTCGCACCGGCCGGCTTTCGCGTTCGATGATGGCGACACGCATGGTTTCGGCCGACGCCTTGTCGGATAGATCGCAGTAGCCGTGGAAATACCGGATCTTCTCATCGATCCGGAGCGCCAAGAAGACACTCGTGACCGAGCCGGTGAGGAACTCGCGCATCGCGAACATCGAACCGCGGATCCAGAGCGGCGGCAGGATCTCGAACATATAGTCGTGCTCGGCCTCGCCAATCTCGAACCATTCGCCGGCGTGGAGAGGCGTCGCGTCGCCGTCCCAGCGGTCGGGTCGTTGGAGATGACGGTCGAACATGCGGAACATTTGCGATCGATTTGCGATGCCCTGGAAGACTTTTCGGATTGCGGGAGAGGGGTTCATCTGCGGCTCCATTCAGAGGTTCTGGACCGAAGCGCGGCGCGGTCCCTACGACCTTGCCTTCCTCTTCAGTCCTTCATGACCCCTTCCGGGCCGCCGGCATCGCAGCTGCCGGGGTCAAGGGCCGGCTTAAGCCGGGCGAAGCCTCCCTTGACGCGGGCGGCGCGCATGCGGCACGCCTTCTCCATCCTTCTTTTCCCTCTCCCTGATTTTCAGGGTTTCGTTCCAATCCTCCTCGGTCGGCCGAAGCCGCGTCCAGTCGCAGCCTGCATTGTCGGCGAGCGCCCGCAATCGTTCTGCAAACATGTCGCCCTGGGGATTGGCGTCGGTCGCCGCAACCACTTGGACGCCAGATCTCGCAGCCAACGCCCGCATCGCCGCCTCCGTGGTCGGCGACCAGCCGCCACCCGTGCTGAGATAAACCGTGCCCTTCCGCAAACCTTCGATCGCCGCGAGGCTCATGGCGTCGATCGCGGCTTCCGTGACAGCCAGGCGCATCGCACTATCCGGACCGAGACGGAAAAGAACCTTCGTTCCTCCGGAAGCAAAACCCCGGTACTGCGGGCCGCGCGCCTCCCAGCCGGTCAAAACCCCGGCTTGGTCTCTGTGCGCCGCCCACATGCTGCCTTGCGGGCCTTCCCGCAGCAGGTCGCCTTGGATCGCCGTCTTGAGCAAGAAGGAAGGCAGGCGGCGCTCGCCATTGAGGTATCGCCATGTCGCGGAACCTAGCCAGGGACTGCGGCGAGCCTGCCAACGATCGGGAAAGGAGAGGTCGCTCTCGCTATTCCTTGCGGGCTGCCACTCCGGCTCTGTGATCTGAAACCCGACGAGATCCGCGACCCGTTCGGCGCCTTCGAGAAAACCGACACGATCGAGGTGTTCGACGAGCCGAAACACATCGCCTTTCGCTTCGGACAGAGGATCGAACCATCCGCGCCCTTCGTAAGTGACGATGATGATCTCGCCGCCGCGCCGGAACTTGACCGCCCGCCGCGTGCTTTCCTTCGCGTCGATTGCAAACCCGGCATGCTCCAGCACTGCGGCACAACTGACCTGCTCGCGCAGCGCTTCAATCTCTCTTCTCTTCATTTTCTCTTCCGATCGCCCAGCGATCGGCCTCCATAATCCTTGCCTACCCGTCCGTTCCCGGACGCCTTTCGGCAGGCTGCGAAGAGCAAAGACCGCAAGGGCGCGGACGCGCAATTGTCGGATCATGCAAGCTGAATTGGCCGCGGCGCAGCTTCCCTCGCGGCCTGCCGCTCGCAAGCGGCACGCCAAGGGCGCAATGCCGGCTCAATGGGCCGGCCAGGGCATGTACTCATGCACGACCGCCAGGTCGTCGTCGGCGTCGATCTCGTCGGACGGAAGGACGCCGTATTCGCCGTCGACCTCGAAGAGGGTGACCGGGACCATCAGGTCACGGGAGAGCTGGAAGGCGTGGGACTGGGCGAGAGACAGATCGTGCGACATCTGAGAGGCTCCTACGGGAGCGGGCCAATTCCCGCTCGATGGCTCCTCAAAAGGCACGGGGTCCGGGCGCGATCACCGCGACGCGAAGCGGCGGCGGCCGCAGCTTGCTAGCGGACCCCTCGCGGGTTGATCGTGGAAGATCCGGATCCGGGCCAGGACGCCATCAAAAGAGAGCGGGATTGGCTTGCTTCCGTTTGAGCCACCGTTAGCCGCCCGATTGTTCGTGCTGCCCGGTCCTCGCCTTGCCAGCGTTCGATTGCTCGGTGTCTCGAATTTGCAGGACGGGTTGGCGACTGCCTGCTGATGACGTTTAGCGGGTCGCTCAACGTCAATCGGAGTGAGACCGCTCGGCCTTCACAATGGCCTCCTCGACCGACTTCGCGTCGAGCAAGATTAGCGCACGTTCCAGGCAAAGTTCGATCTCAGTGACGCTTTTCCCTTCCAACACGGCGATTTCGGCGTGAGTTTTGCCCCGAGACACCCACCGAAGGCACGACTTTTCCAAGGGCGAAAGCATTCTCGTCTTCATGGACAATCCGTGTTATTTTATAACATATCGCATAATCAGGTTTATGGAACTATCGTTGGTTGCTTAGAAACATCTCAACTCCACTTATTGTCTTTACTCGACCCCGCTGTGGTCGGCGGCTTCGGATCGATGGGAGAGGTGGCGGGAGCGATCGTCGGAGGTACTCCCTGGCACAGCGCATGTAGAATTTTGCGCGGGTCTTTCCCGACCGCGACGCAGTCGTATTCGAACTCCAACCTCTCAAAAAACCTACGCTCACCATTGCGATTTTTCCGCCTCAAGCCAGCGCCGGCAGCAACTGGTCGATGCTTTTCTTTGCGTCGCCGTAGAACATGCGGGTGTTGTCCTTGTAGAACAAAGGGTTCTCGATGCCGGAATAGCCGGTGCCTTGGCCGCGTTTGGAGACGAACACCTGCTTGGCCTTCCACACCTCGAGCACCGGCATGCCGGCGATCGGGGAGTTCGGATCCTCCTGGGCGGCCGGGTTGACGATGTCGTTGGAGCCGATGACGATGACGACGTCAGTCGAGGGGAAGTCCTCGTTGATCTCGTCCATCTCCAGCACGATATCATAGGGCACCCTGGCTTCGGCGAGCAGCACGTTCATGTGGCCCGGCAGACGGCCGGCGACGGGATGGATGGCAAAGCGCACGGTCTTGCCGGCGGCCCTGAGCTTGCGGGTCAGTTCCGAGACAGACTGCTGGGCCTGCGCCACCGCCATGCCGTAGCCCGGCACGATGATGACGCTGTCGGCATCGTTGAGCGCCGAGGCGACACCGTCTGCGTCGATGGCGATCTGTTCGCCGGAGATCTCCATGGCCGGACCGGTCGTACCGCCGAAGCCGCCGAGGATGACCGAGATGAAAGAGCGGTTCATCGCCTTGCACATGATGTAGGACAGGATCGCACCCGAGGAGCCGACCAGCGCGCCGGTGACGATCAGAAGGTCGTTGCCAAGCGTAAACCCGATCGCCGCGGCCGCCCAGCCGGAATAGCTGTTCAGCATCGACACGACCACCGGCATGTCGGCGCCGCCGATGCCCATGATCAGGTGATAACCGATAAAGAAGGCGAGAAGCGTCATGGCGATCAGCGTCCATGCGCCGGCGCCATTGGCATACATCAAGAGCAGCAGCAGCGACAGGATGGCGGCGGCGGCATTGAGGAAATGGCCGCCGGGCAGCTTCTTCGCCTTGCCGTCGACCTTGCCGGCGAGCTTTCCGAAGGCGACGACCGAACCGGTGAAGGTTACGGCGCCGATGAACACGCCGAGGAAGACCTCGACCTTCATGATGGCAAGCTCGACCGGGCTCTTGTGGGCGAGGATGCCGGCAAAGCCCGACAGAGCCGAGCGCGCCGCCTCGTCCATGCCGGCAATGTTGTCCGCCTCGATATGGGCGTTGAAGCCAATGAAGACGGCGGCAAGACCGACAAAGGAATGAAGGGCCGCGACAAGCTGCGGCATCTCGGTCATCTGGACGCGCGAGGCGACATAATATCCCAGCACCGCGCCGCCAGCGATCATGAAGAGGATGATGAACCAGTTGCCGACGCCGGGTCCGAAGACGGTGGCGACGACGGCGAGCGCCATGCCGACAATGCCGTACCAGACGGCGCGCTTGGCGCTTTCCTGGCCGGAGAGCCCGCCGAGCGACAGAATGAAGAGGACAGCCGCGGAGATATAGGCAGCCGAAACGATACCGATGGTCATGGATTAAAGCCTCTAACTCAGGACTTCTGGAACATGGCGAGCATGCGGCGTGTTACGAGGAAGCCGCCGACAATGTTGATCGTGGCGACCAGCACCGAAAGCGCTGCCAGCGCCACGACAAGCCAATGGCTTGAGCCGACCTGAAGAAGCGCGCCAAGGATGACGATACCGGAGACCGCATTCGTCACTGCCATCAGCGGCGTGTGGAGGGAATGGCTGACATTCCAGATCACCTGGAAGCCGACGAAACAGGAAAGTACAAAGACGACGAAATGGCTCATGAAGCTGGCTGGCGCGACGGCGCCGACCACCAGAAGCAGAGCGGTCGCTACGAACAGCAGGATGCCTTGGCTCTTCGTCTGCGCCTTGAAGGCCTTGACCTCGGCAGCACGCTTCTCCTCAAGCGTCAGTTCCCTGACCTTTTCCTTCGGCTTTTGCGCGGCGATCGCCTGGATCTTCGGCGGCGGCGGGGGGAATGTTATTTCGCCGGCCTTCGTCACCGTCGCTCCCCGGATGACGTCGTCGTCCATGTTGTGGACGAGGACACCGTCCTTCCCCGGCGTCAGGTCGCTCAGCATGTGACGGACATTGGTGGCGTAGAGCGTCGAGGCCTGGGCGGCCATGCGGCTCGGGAAGTCGGTATAGCCGACAATGGTCACACCATTCGGCGAGACGATCTTTTGGTCGGGCACCGTCAGGTCGCAATTGCCGCCGCGTTCGGCCGCAAGGTCGACGACGACGGAGCCCGGCTTCATCGCCGCGACCATGTCTTCGAGCCACAGTTTGGGCGCATCGCGGCCGGGGATCAGCGCCGTGGTGATGACGATGTCGATCTCAGGCGCCAGTTCACGGAACTTCGCCAACTGCTTCTCGCGGAATTCCGGCGAGGACGGGGCGGCATAACCGCCGGTCGCAGCACCATCCTGCTGACCGCCACCCTGACTGTGGGCAAAATCGAGATAGACGAACTCAGCCCCCATGCTCTCGATCTGCTCGGCCACCTCAGGCCGCACGTCGAACGCATAGGTGATCGCGCCGAGCGACGTCGCCGTGCCGATCGCGGCCAGGCCGGCGACGCCGGCGCCGATCACCAGCACCTTGGCCGGCGGCACCTTGCCTGCCGCCGTCACCTGGCCCGTGAAGAACCGCCCGAAATTGCTGCCCGCCTCGATCACCGCCCGGTAACCGGCAACGTTGGCCATCGACGACAGTGCGTCCATCTTCTGGGCGCGGGAAATGCGCGGCACCATGTCCATGGCGATCACGCTCGCACCCGTCTCGCGCGCCTGCTCCAGCAGATCCTTGTTCTGCGCCGGATAGAAAAACGAGATCAGCGTCTTGCCGGCAGACAAAAGCGCCACCTCATCGGCCTGCGGCGGCCGCACCTTGGCGATCACGTCGCCTTCCGCATAGACCGCCTCGCGCGTCGCGACCACCCTCACACCCGCCGCCCGGTACGCCTCGTCCGAAAACCCCGCCGAAAGCCCCGCACCCGTCTCAACCAGGCAGTCATGCCCAAGCTTCACCAACTGCAACGCACTCTCTGGCGTCAACCCAACACGTGACTCGCCTGCAGTGATTTCTCGGGGTACCCCAACCTTGTTTGACATGATTACTGTTCCTGCTGAAGTGACCGTGTTATCGCGTGGCAAGAATTCGCTTTGTTAAATTTAGCAGTCCATTCAAGCCACAATGTTGTCGGCGTTGGGAAATTTCACACATGACGCGTGAGATGAATTTCGACGCCACGAATTTCAGATACTTTCAGACGACCAGCTTGCGCACCGCCGCTTGCGGTCTGTCGGAGGGAAGTGTGCGATCCTGCATGAGGCGCAGCATCCATGCCGTGCAATACGGCCCAGCTGCTGTTTCACATATTCGGATAGACCGGCCCCTCGCCGCCCTGCGGGGGAACCCAGTTGATGTTCTGGTTCGGATCCTTGATGTCGCAGGTCTTGCAGTGGACGCAGTTCTGGGCGTTGATGACGAAGGTCTCCTCCCCGTCCTTCTCCACCCATTCATAGACCCCGGCCGGACAGTAGCGCGTCGACGGGCCGGCGTAGATGTCGTGTTCGGATCGCTTCTGCAGGCCGATGTCCTTGACCTGCAGATGCACCGGCTGGTCTTCCTCGTGGTTGGTGTTCGATAAAAACACCGACGACAGCCGGTCGAAGGTCAGGACGCCATCCGGTTTCGGATAGGCGATCGGCTTGTGCTGCGCGGCCGGCTCTAGCGACTGCGCGTCGGTCTTGCCGTGTTTCAGCGTGCCGAAGACGGAAAAGCCGAACAGCGTGTTGGTCCACATGTCGAGGCCGCCGAGCGCGACGCCGGCAGCCGTTCCGAACCTCGACCAGAGCGGCTTGACGTTGCGCACTCGCTTCAGATCCTTGCCGATGTCGCCCTTGCGCCATTCGTTCTCGATCTCGGTGACCTCGTCATTGGCGCGGCCTGCGGCGATCGCGTCGGCGATCCTGTCAGCCGCCAGCATGCCCGACAGTACCGCGTTGTGGCTGCCCTTGATGCGGGGGACGTTGACGAAGCCGGCGGAGCAGCCGATCAGGGCGCCACCTGGGAAGGTCAACTTCGGCACCGACTGGTAGCCGCCTTCGGTGATGGCGCGCGCGCCATAGGACAGACGCTTGCCGCCCTCGAAGGTGGTGCGGATTGCCGGATGCGTCTTGAAGCGCTGGAATTCCTCGAAGGGATAGAGATAGGGGTTCTTGTAGTTCAGGTGCACCACGAAGCCGACGGCCACGAGGTTGTCTTCCAGATGATACAGGAACGAGCCGCCGCCGGTCTTCATGCCGAGCGGCCAGCCGAAGGAGTGCTGGACGAGACCCTGTTTGTGGTTCTCCGGCTTGACCTGCCAGAGCTCCTTGATGCCGATGCCGAACTTTTGCGGCTCGCGATCCTTCTGCAGGTCGAACTTGGCGATCAGCTGCTTGGCAAGCGAGCCGCGCACGCCCTCGCCGATCAGCACATATTTGCCAAGCAGTTCCATGCCGCGGGTATAGTTGGGGCCGGGCTCGCCGTTCTTCTCGATGCCCATGTCGCCGGTGGCAACGCCAATGACGGCGCCCTCATCATTGTAGAGCACTTCGGTGGCGGCAAAGCCCGGATAGATCTCGACGCCGAGTTCTTCGGCCTTCCCAGCCAGCCAGCGACAGACGAGGCCGAGCGAGATGATGTAGTTGCCGTGATTGTTCATCAGCGGCGGCATCATAAAATTCGGCAGGCGGATCGAGCCGGCGGGACCGAGCAGCAGGAAGTGGTCGGCATTGACCTCGGTCTTGAAGGGATGGTCGGCTTCCTGGCGCCAGCCCGGCAGCAGCCGATCGATGCCGATCGGATCGACGACGGCGCCCGAGAGAATATGGGCGCCGACTTCCGAGCCCTTCTCCAGCACGACGACCGAAAGCTCCGGATTGACCTGCTTCAGCCGGATCGCCGCGGACAGACCGGCCGGACCTGCGCCGACGATAACCACGTCGAATTCCATGCTCTCGCGTTCGGGGGCTGCAAATTTTCCGCTCATTTCAGTCTCCAGACCTTGGCGCACCTGCGCGAGTTTTCGGCAGGTGGTGAACACGGAGCTCGCGATCAACCGTAGGGATGATTTCGAACGAACACCGCCGCTGGCGGCCTCGCTTCTGACCGTCGCGCAGCCCTTGAAAAGTAGCGTCGCTGAGGAGGCAGCACTTGCACCCCGCGTCGGTCGTCTGAGCGCGGATGGAGCCAAGGTCTATGACCGAGGTACCAAGCTTTATCCAATTTGCCCTTGCCATTTCCGGCCGGCCGACGGCCGCGTCCGGATATCCGCAAAGTTGCAAACGCCCGCGAACCACTTCGTGCGCGCACACGCTGTCGTCTCCGTCTCGTTCAAGGCAACGAGCAGGGCCCAGATAGATTTGCTGACTAGATTGGATCTGACTATGACAGAAGGCTCGCCTCTTCATCCACCTGACCCAAGTGTCTCATCGAGGCGTGTCAGAAGGATACGCGGTTTCCAGCCCATCGCCAGAACAACTGCGATGAGTGCGAGCGTCGAACTGCTAACGATCCGAGGTGTAACACCCCTTTCGGCGAGATAGCTGGTGACCGCAGCTAAGATTCTGAGGGTCGATTGGTGCGATGCTGTCAAGAAATTGCTTTTCATCTAACGGACTTCTGGAGCCAAAGAAATTTAAGGATGACACAGCCTTGGCCGCGCCATCCTTTCGCTTGGGAGGCGATATCTATCCCTTATAGCGCCCTCTGTAATTCCGGCAGGGCCTCGAACAGATCGGCGACAAGGCCGTAGTCGGCGACCTGGAAGATCGGCGCCTCCTCGTCCTTGTTGATGGCGACGATCACCTTACTGTCCTTCATGCCGGCCAGATGCTGGATGGCCCCGGAGATGCCGGCTGCAATGTAGAGATCGGGCGCTACCACCTTGCCGGTCTGGCCGACCTGCCAGTCGTTCGGCGCATATCCGGCATCGACGGCGGCACGGGATGCGCCGACCGCAGCCCCGAGCTTGTCGGCAAGCGGCAGGATGACTTCCTTGAATTTTTCTGCCGAGCCGAGCGCCCGGCCGCCGGAGAGGATGATCTTCGCCGAGGTCAGTTCCGGACGGTCGGAGGCCGACAGCGCATCCTTCACGAAACGCGAAAGCGTCGAAGAAAAAGCTGCCGTCGAGATCTCCTCGACGGCAGCAGCTGGGCCTTGGGAGGCCGGGGAAAACGAGGCGGTGCGCACGGTGATGACCTTCTTGGCGTCGCTTGCCTGCACCGTCTGGATGGCATTGCCGGCATAGATCGGCCGCTTGAAGGTATCGGCCGAGATCACTTCGATGATTTCCGAGACCTGGGCGACGTCGAGCAGGGCAGCCACCCGCGGCAACACATCCTTGCCGGTCGAGGTTGCAGCCGAGATGATCGTGTCATAGGAACCGGCCAGCGAGACGATCAGGTCGGCAAGCGGTTCGGCGAGGTTGTTGGCATGCTCGTCGCTTTCGGCCAGCAGCACCTTGGAGACGCCGGAGAGCCTGGCAGCAGCATCGGCCGCAGCCTTGGCGCCCTTGCCGGCAACCAGCACATGGATATCGGAGCCGATCTGCGTTGCTGCCGTCAGCGCCTTGGCGGTCTGATCGGTGAGGCTGACGTTGTCGTGGTCGGCCAGAAGAAGAATGGTCATGATAGTTGCTCCTGTTCCTGCCCGATTACAGCACGCCGGCTTCGTTCTTGAGCTTGTCGACCAGCTCAGCGACCGACTTGACCTTGACGCCGGCCTTGCGGCCACTCGGCTCCTCGGTCTTCAGCACCTTCAGCCGCGGCGTCGTGGACACACCGAAATCGGCCGGGCTCTTCTTGTCGAGCGGCTTCTTCTTCGCCTTCATGATGTTCGGCAGCGAGGCGTAACGCGGTTCGTTCAGCCGCAGATCCGAGGTGATGACCGCCGGCAGCGTGATCTCGATCGTCTGCAGGCCGCCATCGACCTCGCGGGTCACCTGGGCTTTTCCGTCACCGATCTCGATCTTCGAGGCGAAGGTCGCCTGGGCCGAACCCAGCAGCGCCGCCAGCATCTGGCCGGTCTGGTTACTGTCGTCATCGATCGCCTGCTTGCCGACGATGATCAGGCCGGGCTGTTCGGCATCCGCGATGCCCTTGAGGATCTTGGCCACGGCCAGCGGCTCGACCTGATCGTCGGTCTCGACCAGGATCGCCCGGTCGGCACCCATGGCAAGCGCGGTCCGAAGCGTCTCCTCGGCCTTGGCCGGACCGATCGAGACGACGATCACTTCCTCGCACTTGCCGGCTTCCTTCAGCCGCAGCGCCTCTTCCACCGAGATCTCGTCGAACGGGTTCATCGACATCTTCACATTGGCAAGCTCGACGCCCGTGCCATCCGGCTTTACCCGGATCTTGACGTTGTAGTCGACGACCCGTTTGACTGGGACAATGATCTTAATGCTGGCATCTAGTTGCATGTTTGGAAGCCTTTATTACGTTCCCGAGGTTAAAGTTTCTGATGGTCTCATTGACTAGATTTCATCATCTTGAGATGCCCACTCAACCCCATAGCTTTCCGATAAAACCGGCGAATCCTCCGGTCACGCCCTTGCGCCTTTTTCCACGAGCTGCAGAAACCGTTCATCAGCACATCAGCTTGCTGGTTGATGGCGCAGAGCCGGCGCACGTACGGAGGGGAATGACCACTCCGCCCGCCATCATCGCCGATGAACCTGCATGCTAATTGACTTCTCGCAAGTCAATTCCACTCGTTTCTCTCCACGTTGCTACCACGCCCGCTGCTATTAGAACTACAACCACAACATACAGGTTAAACACCCAGGAGAGGTTCATGCTTGAGAACCAGCTGCTCAAATAGGGTGCTGTGCCGCCGAACAGAGCAAGTGAAAGGGGGAGAGAAATACCCATGATGCGCGAACGGTACCGTGTTGGAACACGTTCAGCAATGATTGCAGGTAGCGTTCCACCAATACAACCAGTAACCGAGAGCATCACGCCTTGCGCGACAAATAGCGTCCAAGGTTCATTGGATATGAAGCCGATTAGGGGAAATGTTAGCACCGCTACTGCCAGAAAATAAAAAATCGTTACGGGCTTCCTACCGATTCGATCGGAAACGTAACCCCATATAGGGACAGCGATGATATAGGGAATTTGTGCAAACAGACTCGCGGTGAAGGCGCCGCTTGGATCCATGCCACGCTGCGTTATAGCGAACACGGCGGCGTAGGCGGTCCAGAGATAATATGGCAGGCCGACGCCAGCTTGGTAAAAGAAAATCCCGACAGCTCGAGATATGATTTTGCTCTTCGGCCAATCGGGGGCCTCGACTGGGTTGGGAGAACCCTGCGGCGAGCCTACGAAATCCGTCAGCACGTCGCTTTCCATCATGCTCTTTCGTAAGAACAACACGAGCACGGAGAGCAGGGCGCCGAGGAGAAACGGAATACGCCACCCCCAAAAGTCCATGTCCGCGACATCAATTAGCCGGGTCAAGACGACACCAAGCAGGGTAGCTACAATGCTACCGATGCCGACACTAAAGAACATACTGCTAGACCACAGGCCCCGCCGTTCTTTTGGCGCGATCTCCGCAAGGTACGCATAGGAAGCGGTAGCCTCCCCCCCGTGAGCAAAACCTTGCAACAGCCTAGCAGCCAAGACCATGAGAGACGCAAATCCGCCAACAGCTGCATATGTTGGGGAGACTGCGATTAAAAGACTGCCGAAGCCCATAAGAACCATGCTTATCAACAACACGGTTTTACGCCCCAGGCGGTCCGCAAGGGCACCGAAGACAATACCTCCAAGCGGGCGAGAGATGAAGCCGACCGCAAAAATCGCCAATGTACTCAACAAAGCCGAGACTGGGTCTTGTGTGTCAAACATTGCCTTCGCGATATATGGAGCGAAAACCGCATAGATCGTCCAATCGTACCACTCCAGAGTATTGCCGAGGCCAGTCGCGATTAACGATTTCCGTCGAAGCACATTACCTAGGTCGTGCGAGTGACCGGCGGTTCGGGCTTGCATGCCTAGATTAGATGACTCGAGTTTCACGCTCATGGTTTCCTCCCCTGCGCTCCGTCCATTAAATGCCGCCACACCTCGAATCTTGGCGCGACTTAATCGGCGAAGCATACGATAGCGTCAGCGTTGATAAATTACAATATTGAATAATTAATTTGTATCGAAAATAAAATTTCTCGTAGCCGGCCGGCTTCTTTGTCCCATGTTACGCCGCCGTAACGCCTCTCCGGCCGAACGACGTCAGGTCGTTGAGCACGATTCAGGTATCTTGACATCAGCACGCATTTTAATTAATCAAGTTTTTAATTCACTGCGGGCAAGTATCGTTCGATCGAAGAGAGGCGGCAGCTAGCCTGCCATTTTTAGGCCGGTATGGCAGTGTCGAAGTAAATGTGGTGACTTCAATGCCCGTTGGGTCAGCGACAACCATTTTCAGAAGAAGTGAGAGTTAACATGAGCGCACATGTCGTTGTCGTCGGTGGCGGCCCAACCGGGCTTCTTACCACGTTAGGCTTAGCACGTTCCGGTATGCATGTGACGGTATTGGAGGCGGAGGCGACGCCGAATAATAGTCCTCGCGCGCTTGTTTACCATTCATCTGTCCTCCCGCATCTCCGAGATTTGGGCGTGCTTGACGATTGCGTGACGGCCGGTTTCCTTCGGCAGGACCACGCCTGGCGCATCCACGAGACCGGTGAAATGATCCGCTGGGACATCGGGTGTCTTGAAGGCGAGATCGAATTCCCTTACGCGCTTCATTTGGGCCAAGATAAACTGTCCCTTATTATTCTTTCCCATCTGCAGAAGTTGCCGAATGTCGAAATTCACTTTTCGACCACTTTGACTGCATGCGAACAGAACGGCAGTGGCGTACGGGCGACGATTCTAAAAGATGGACTTACCGAGACCATCGACGCCGACTGGTTGATTGGCGCCGACGGCGCAGCCAGCTTTGTTCGGCGAGAGGTTCTGAATCTCAATTTCTTCGGTATCACGTGGCCAGAACGTTATGTCGCAACCAATACGCGCGTAGACCTTGATCGGCGCGGCTACTCGAAGACGACGATGCAGATTGATCATGTCTACGGTTCCGTCATTTGCAAAATCGACACCAGCGACTTCTGGCGCGTCACATTTATGGAAGACCCCGCCCTTCCAATCGAAGACCTTCCGCAAAGAATTGCAAAGGTGTTGCCGGACCTGCTCACCGGCGACGTTCCGTTCGACGTGGAGGCATTTTCGCCCTACCGAATGCATCAACGCTGTGCTGATCGAATGCGAGTGGGCCGCATCATGCTAGTCGGCGATGCAGCGCATATTACCAATCCCACGGGGGGTCTGGGGCTGACGGGAGGTATGTTTGACACATTCGCGCTCGTCGAAGCCCTTACCCAAGTTGTTCACGATAACCGCAGCGAAGACATACTGGAAACCTACGATAGGGACCGCCGTTACAAGTTTCTTGAGATCGTCTCGCCACGCGCATCTTCAAACCTACGCAACATGTATCACATGCTACCTGGCCAGCAGAAAGAGCAGTGGATCGAACAGGCGCGTGCAATCGCGGCTGACAGAGACAAAATGCGCGTAATGATGAAATTTCACGAACAGATGCGAACAGTATATTGAGCAGCCTTACACCCTTGGCCCTCGCAGACTTCGGAGGGAGATTTCTCACAACGTCGCGTAATCTATACGCGGGCGAGACATATCCCGGTGCGACCGCGTATGTCGAATGGTTCGTACCCGTCGAACCGAAAAGCGTATCGATAACATTCGTACATGGCGGCGGTGGACAAAGTTCGGAGTTTCTGCGCACTCCGGATGGCCGGCCCGGCTGGGCACACGCGTTTCTGCGGGCGGGGTATCCCGTATACCTGCTTGACCGGCCAGGACATGGGCGGAACCGCTGGGATCGACGTGTACTTGGCAGTGCGACGCTACCTCCAAGTTACGAGCAACTGGGTCCACGTTTTTTTGAAGTAGCGAAAAGCCAACTTTGGCCAGGGGCGGAAAAACACACCCAGTGGCCGGGTGGTGAGCTTCCTGCCGATCGCTTCATGGCGAGCCAGGGGCCAATGGCAACAAGTCTCGCCGCAAGCCAAGAGCACGTGGAAGTTATCGCGCAGGGGCTTTTTAGCATGGTCGGGGACACAGTTTTGGTCAGCCACTCCGCTGGTGCGCCGTGCGGATGGGCATTGGCGGCGATTGGCGGTCCATTGGTGAAGGCTATTGTTGCAGTGGAGCCACTGGGCTGTCCTGGCTTCCAACATCCCCTTGGCCAATTTTCGCACGGTCTCAACGCCGCGCCCCTTTCCGGGGAACATGATCCGTTCATTCGGCCGATCGCGGTTGTATCAGGTGAAGCAAGCTGGATGCGTGAGGCAAATGCACAAGCCGTAGAATATATCCGGGGTCGGGGAAACGCCGTCGACCATATTCGGCTTGAGGAGAAGGGCATCTTCGGGAATGGTCACATGTTAATGTCTGAGTATAACTCGGACGATATTGCCCGTGAGATTATCGAATGGCTCAACGATCGCGTGAGCTGAGCCATTCTCATTTTCGTTGGCAGTTAATACTGCGTTCTTAGTTAGACTGACTCGTTGGTCATTCTTTTGGTGATAGCCCTCGAACCTTTCGGATTGCAGGTGCTTGTTGGAGGATTGTGAATGGAAAATCTTATCGCGCAAGTTGAGTCCTTTATGGAAACGTTTAATACGCGAGACTTCTCGAAGACGCTCGATTTCTTCACCGACGCTAGCGTATACGTGGACCCTTTCGGCGTCCAACACAGTGGACGCGCGGCAATTGGACAAGCGCTTGCGCCGAGTGACGATTTTTTGAACGCCTCCACACAATACAACGTTACTTCCACATCGATCGACGAGCGCACCTCGACTGCGATCGTCACATGGACCTTAGTCATAACAGCCGACGGCAATAGCTCTGCCATCGATGGGCTAGATATTCTTCGCTTCCGCGAGGGAAAAATCGCCGTTAAAAATGCGTTTTGTAAGGCGCGCGAGATTTCGACCCGTACGGTAGCACCGACGGTTTCTGAGGCTTAACTTCTCCCCATTTGGAATTGTTAACCCACCCGCCGATAGCGCCTTCCCGCGTAGCCTACGGCTATACCCATGACTATCAAAGCACCAATTGGAGCGTCTCTAATGCGAGATCCACGTTATGACATCCTTTTTGAGCCCGTTCAGATTGGTCCCGTCAGGACCAAGAACCGGTTCTACGTTGTCCCGCATGCTCTAAGCATGGGCATGTCCTCCATCGATGGAATGATCGCCTATCGAAGAGCTCGAGCCGAAGGAGGGTGGGGCGTCGTATGCTTGGAAGAAACGATGATCCATCAAACCTCTGACCATGCCCCGTTGCCGGACCCCTGTTTTTACAGTGACAGTCATGTCCCTCAACTAGCCCGCGTTGCCGCAGCCGTGAAAGAACATGGTGCGTTGGCTGGGGTGGAACTCGCACATGCGGGTGCGTCGGGACCGGCCGCTTCTCATCGCGAGCATCCATTATCTCCCACCGCGAAATTTCCTCACTACTATTACAACCCGATAACAGCCCGCACGATCGACAAACAAGATATTGCCCAATTCAGACGCTGGTACCGCGATGCGGCAGTCCGCGCCAAATCGGCCGGTTTCGACATCGTATATGTCTACTGCGCTCACAATTTGTCCCTTCTGCAAGACTTCCTTGATGTGAAAACAAACAAGAGAACCGACGAATACGGCGGCGTCTTCGAAAATCGCGTTCGACTCCTTCGCGAAACACTTTCTGATGTGAAGGACGCGGTTGGTGACACCTGCGCAGTTGCAGTTCGATTTGCGGTGGAAGACCGACGACGGGCATCTAATATTACCGCGCTTGAAGACGGGCGGCGCGTTGTTGAAGCACTTTCGGACGTCCCTGACCTGTGGGACGTCAATGTAAGCGACTGGCCATGGGATAGCGGAAGCAGTCGCTTCTTCGAAGAAGGGCAGCAAGAACCGTTCATCGACTTTGTGAAGAAGGTGACGAACAAACCCGTTGTAGGCGTCGGACGATTTACGTCGCCTGACGCGATGGTAAGCCAGATTAAGCGAGGAGTGCTGGATTTAATCGGGGCAGCACGACCTTCGATAGCCGATCCCTTCTTGCCAAACAAGATAAACGAAGGTCGCCACGATGATATTCGTGAGTGCATAGGATGTAACGCTTGCACAGCGGAGGTCATGACATACGTCCGTATTCGCTGTACGCAGAACCCGTCAGCAGGAGAAGAACATACGTTGGGCTGGCATCCCGAAAATGTTCCTCCCGCAGATGACCCGTCTAAGACGATTCTTGTTGTAGGTGGGGGTCCCGCGGGTCTCGAAGCAGGTCACACACTTGCAAAACGCGGTTACCAGGTTTCTATCGCAGACGGAGGATCGGAGTGGGGGGGACGGCTTGTGCGGGAGCGTAAAATGCCTCGCTTGAGTGCCTGGGGGCGCGTGGTGGACTACCGTGTTGGGCAACTGCAGACGATGCCAAATGCAAACATGTATCTTAACAGCGTCCTTACTGCAGACGACGTCATCGGCTTCGAAGCGGATCATGTGATCGTGGCGACCGGCGCAAAATGGCGCAAGGATGGTATCGGTCGCAATCACGATGAACCGATACCCGGCGCTGATCTACCCCACGTGTACGGCCCGGAAGAAATCTTGGATGGTAACTTACCTCGCGGTGAGGTCGTCGTTTATGATGAAGACTACTTTTACATGGCCACGGTGGTAGCTGAACGCCTTGCACGATCAGGCTGTAAGGTAACTTACATCACGACTGCGAGCGATCCGGCACCGTGGACGATCAACACACTGGAACTTGTTCACGTAATCAACGCAATGAACGAGATGGGTATCGAGATCGTCGTCGGCACATCCGTAACTAGCATCTCATCTGGCAACATTACTACCAGCCGTATTCTAACTGGTGCGGAATCCAATAGGAAAGTGGACGCCGTAGTTCTTGTAACCGGACAAATATCCGATGATGTCCTTTATCATGAGTTGATTGCAAAGAGAGAAGCAGGTGAGATTGCGTCGGTTGAACGCATTGGCGACTGTCTTGGACCGGGCCAAATCGCTCAGGCCACCAAAGATGGACGAAAGGCGGGCATTGAATTTTGCTCTACCGGCCGTTAGTCGGCCGGTTCAGCGGTTGATGCTGGCCGAGCTTCGCGACAGGATCATCGCCAGCAGGTTTGGCCCTACAAAGGCGCGGCGTCACATGAAAGGGTGCTGGCAGCTGTGCGATCTTCTCGCATTCCGGGCAAAGAATGACTGGATGGCCTTTGCGCGGGACCACTTCTAATTTCGGTAACGTCATCGCCAGCTTGGCCGAGCCGCAGCATGGGCAGCTTGTTGGCCGAGCAGTGACGCCGCGTTCGCGCGACAGGTTGCCCCGGAAACGGCTTCCTTAAAAGACGCTTGCGCTCGAAGGTATGGACCGTTGAAAGGCTTTGCCGTTACGGCGGCCAGTGCGTCCTGGCTGGCGTCGGCTTCCAGTTCCCCGGATGCTTACGTCTATACCTTCTAGCAAATAGCCGAGTTGCCCAGGAGTAATCACCACCGCTCCATCGGCCGCCGACGGCCATATGAAAGCGTCCACGTTCCAGCTTTTTCGTGAACAGGCAGGCTCCCTGGCCATCATGCCAGATGACCTTGATCAGGCCACCGCCACGACCGCGAAAGACGAACAAGTGTCCGCACATCGGATCACGCTTCAACGTCTCCTGCACCATCAGTGACAAACCGGGAAAGCTCTTGCGCCTATCTGTATGGCCCGTCGCCAGCCAGACCTTCACACCAGCAGGAACCGGGATCATCACCGACCCAGCACACAATCGAGAATACGGCGAAGCGCCTCCCTCTCGATGTCGCTGTCTACACGGTCACGACGACCGCGGCCCAGATCAATCGTCAAATCGCTCCGCTTCCGGCGGGGATGCGATGAGGCCGGCGCTTCTAAGGCAGCAGGCAGGGCTGCCTGCGCGGCCTCCGAAACGATTACGGGCACCAATGTGCTCGATACCGGCGTCGACGGCTCTTCGATCCGGCAGAGTTCCTGCGCCATCGAAAGAGCTGGCTCACGTGGATGCCGGCCGCACGGACAATCTCGGAAAGAACCGCACCAGGCTCAAGGCAGGCGGCAACCAGCGGCTCTTTGTCCTCGCGAGAGCAGCGCCGACGGCGCGCGACAGACGCGATCACTTCAATCGGATGCTTGGTCATAGGACTACTCCTAGTGTTTGCACTAGGACTTCCGATGTTCGCATCAACCTCGCAAGACGGCTCTCACCGTGGGCTTACGTTCCTCGAACTGCAATTCAATCTGTTCGAGAAAACGGGCCTGCGCTCCGCGCGAATGCTATGAATCTCGCGTTTGAGCTCTTGGATCGGCAGCCTCCGATCAACGTTGACCGAATGCGAGTTCACCGCCTGGGCGGCAGCGACGGCAACGGCTTCATGGGGTGCCGCGCTCGGCGAAGATCGTCGCGTGTGCACTTGCAACGTCGTCGGGAAGCTGATCGGCCGCATCGGTCATCACGAGATGGAATCGCCAGCCATTTCAGCTATCCAGCCGAGCTCGGACGCCAGGTTTTTTGTCGCCTCCGCCAGTCGGTTCCTTTGGGCAGATACTGGAGCTGCGCCGGCGCAATCACCACCGTGGCGTCGACCGCTGACGGCCACATAAAGCCCGCCGCGGAAGCATAACACAAGGCCGCTACGCGGATAGCACTTCAGCCTCTCCTGCACCATCAGCGACAGGCCAGGAAATCCGCTCCACATGTCCGTATAGCCGGTCGCCGACTAGACCTTCACACCAGGGATCATCGCCGCTCCGAGGCATTGAGGATCCGGTCCAGAGCATCAAGCAAACATACGAATTAGCGGAAATCAAGCCACACGACGCTGCTGGATTGCTTCTTCCTTGCCGCGATTTTCAGACAAATTGAAACGACTTACGGCTTCACTCAAGAGACGCGCCTCGTCTCGCAGCGATACACTTGCCGCAGTCGTTTCTTCTACCATAGCGGCGTTCTGTTGTGTCACCTGATCCATCTGGTTTATCGAACCACTGATACTCTTCAGACCAACGGATTGCTCGTCCGCCACCACAGAGATTTGCTTCACATTCTCATTTATTGCTGTGATCTGCGCTGTGATCCTGCTCAATGCGTGGCCGGCCTGTCCGACAAGTCCAACTCCCTCTTGTACCTGCTTCGCGGACGAACTAATGAGTACTTTGATGTCCTTTGCTGCCGCAGCTGAGCGTTGGGCGAGTTCACGTACTTCCTGCGCGACGACGGCAAAGCCTTTCCCAGCGTCACCCGCACGTGCCGCCTCTACGCCAGCATTCAGGGCGAGTAGATTTGTCTGAAATGCGATCTCATCAATGATGCCTGTGATACGGGTAATTTCTAGCGACGATTGGCTGATGCTCTCCATGGAGTGGACCGCGCACCCGACAATGTCGCCAGTGGCAACCGCGTCTATGGTGGCAGCGCTAACGCTTGTCGCAGCCGCGGAAGCTCTCGTCGCGCTTGCCAGCACCTGTTCGGTAAGTTCGGCCATCGCTGCGGCTGACTCTTCTAAGCCTACCGCTTGCATTTCAGTCCGGCGCGCCAAGTCGGTCGCACTCGAGCTAATCTCCTCTATGCCTGCGTTAATATGATTCACGCCCCTGCCGACCATGCGGATTGTCTCTTCTAAGCTCGACAAAGCGGAATTAAAGTTGACCCTTAGCTCGGTATATTCACCTCGAAACTCTTCGTGAATTCGGCAGGTGAGGTCACCGTGTGCAAGGTCCTTCAACGCTTCTCCGACAACACGCACCACGAGGCGCTGCTCCTCAAGCGCTTCCGCGCGAGCCGCCTCGGCCGTGGCGCGCTCACGCGCATTTGCCTCTCTCACGTTCGTTGCCTCTGTTTCTGCACGTTCTCCTTGGATCAGGGCATGACGTAGCTTTTCCAGCGCGGTTGCGACCGCTCCCATCTCATCTGATCGGCGTGTATCTGGGGATGAGTCACTATAGTTCCCAACGGCCAACACTTCCACAAACTTGACCAAACGCCCTATTGGACGGGCAAGCATTATTCTCGTCGTCGCAAATAAGACGAGCGCGATTATAAATACTACAAATAGGCCTGCCGACACCATCAGGGTAATCTGCTCATTTACCGCAGAGGCAATTACCGAAGTTGGAACATCTACGCAGACGACCCATCGGGTATTCAAGCCCGGCACTTCGAAGGGAAGCAGGACGCGGGTGTAAGTGACCCCAGCGACCTCCACGTCCTCCACTACTCCAGTTGTCTGCTCGGAGATCGCCTCGGACAATTCTTTTTGGCCAAGTTCATCATAGATCCTCGTTGTCTGGTCGGAACTAGGCGCTACGATCCACTGTTTCGCCTGAGAAATAACATATACTCGACCAGAGCCAAATGGCCGTTGTGCACCCAGCTTGGCAGATAGTGCTGTTAGGTCGACGTCCATACCAGTCACACCAATCAGGCGATCTGAACTGACGACTGGATACGAGATGGTAGATAAGAGGAAAGTACCATGCGCGTCGACCCAAACATAGGGTTCCGTAAGGTGGCCCTGCCGGGACTTGGAAGCGACACGGTAGTATTCGGCGTTATAATCGAGGGCGACGGGTGCCATCGATAGAGTTCCACCTGGCTTTGTCCACGTAGGCGAAAACGCGCCATTGGTTGCTGACCCAAGTGAGGTGTTTCCCTTGAACTCTACCGCCCTTCCGTCGAAGGCGTTGGGCTCCTCCATGAACCAGCTGCTGAAAACGATATTGGCTTGCGCTGTAGCCCGTAGCATGTCGATCACCGCAGCGCGATCAAGATAGTCTTTTTCTCTGCCTTGGCCGATCAAAGCTGCCATCGTGGATGTCGGAGTCGATAGCGCTGTCATTTCCGCTGAAATGTCATTTGCCAATCTTGCTGCTTCGAGCTTAGCCTGCTGGATGGTCAGATGCTCTATTCGGTTCTTTGTAACCAAGACGAGGACAGCGTTCGATAAAACCAAGACTACGGCTATCGCGGTAGCGGTAACAGCGATTAGCTTTAGAGCAAGAGACCATTTCGTGCGCATTTTGGTAAACACCCCAATCTAATGAGCCAGAGTTTTCAGTCGAACTAGTCTGGCATCCAACGCAGCCCGATCGAGAAACTCGTACTGCTGGCCAGTCGCGCGCAAGACAACCACTGCGCGCGTCGAAGGAAGGAATTACGCATCTTCTCCTGACATGGAAGTCACGGATCAATACAAGCTTGCCTTCGCATGGGACAAGGCGCGTCCGATTCCAGGTGCACGAGCTGTCATAGCTGTTTCCGCCGTTTGCACCGACGTCCACGCTCTTTTTATAATATGGAATAATTATCGTGGAGTTAATTACGACACCCTTGAGTTCACTCGGCCTTGACATAAACTTCGGCATGCCGTCACCAAGGAAAATTCTTCCGAAGTCAACTGTCCAATGCCGGACCCGACGCTGCGGAAAGTATCCCAAGGCTGTCTGGCGGCCGTCAAAGGTAGGACAATGCGCGTCGCGCTATGCGCGCAGGCTTTTCACGAGTCGGGCGAAGACTGCGCATCTTTGATGACATCTCACTGCCCTGTGGTTCGTTTAGGGAACAACGCAAGGAGTTAACGATGCCGAAAGACAAGCGGCAGCGCGGGATCCCGGAATGGGAGATCGGTCGAGATCCGCAGGGCAGCGACAGCTCTGCCCCGCGGTCTGAAAGGATCTAACTAGTAATTCGAGCTGTGGGCTAAAATATAATCAAACCCTCGGGAAGCGAGGTGAGACGACGCGGTGCGAAGACACGAACGCTACATTCTAACCTCTGACCAGATAGCGCCATAGAGCTTCTGGATAGCGGGCGGGCAGGTTGTAGCCCAGTATCCTGCACCTTTGAGCTTGTCAGGAATTGCAAATTCTGGCGCTGAGGCAATTCCACTCTTCATAAATCGATCCGAGCCGTCAATGCCATTTGCAAAGTTGGTGAAGTCGGACTCAAGAGCAATGTTCTGCGGATCCATAACGAAATTTATGAAGAGCTTCGCGTTTTCCAAGTTTGGGGCGCCGGATACAACGCCAATGTTATCCATCCAATACGGGAAACCCGTTTGCGGGTACCCAAACGCAATATTTTTGTTTTGCAAACGCTCTTGTAAAGCTACTCCATTCCAATCAGCGGACGCAGCATAATCGCCTTTAATCATGGGTTCACGTGTCGTATAATCCATGGAAATCCAATGTTTCTTCGCCGCAAGAAGCTTATCCCTCACCTTCTGCAGAAGAACTTTGTCATCGGTACAAAGCTCTTTTCCGCCCAGATAGTGGATCGCGAGCCCCATTATATCCAGCATTTCGGGTTGGACGTTGATTTTTCCCTTAAGTTCGTTCGGTGGATCAAAAATAATCGCCGATGTATTTATATCTCCTTGATACACTGACGTATTCACACTAACTCCGACAACGTTTATGAGCCATGGCGCCGTATATTCTCGACCCCTGTCAAAGGGTACGTCCACCCACTGCTTATTCACATTCCGAAAATTGGTCATCTGATTCGGATTTGACTTAAAAATAAGCCCCTCTTTAATAAAAATCGGGGTGTATGTAGACGCCCCAACGAGCAGATCGAATCCGTGACCGCCAGCCTTTAACTTTGCTAAAGCAGTATCGTTTGTATCGTACTCCGAGATTGTAACTTTTACGTTGTATTCGCTTTCGAATTTCTTGATCAAGTCTTCACTCGTGTATCCACCGTACGTATAGATGTTAAGTTCTCCGTCGGCATAGGCGATTCCACTTGCCAAGGCTGTCACCAGAGCAGTGATCAAGGCGATTTTGGTAATCATAATTTTCCTCCCTCTCGGTGGTTGTCACCATACATCGTTCAGACGCTCAGAAAACATTAATTATTCAAAATACGAATTTTTTTGGTTTCGCCTTTGCATTCGCGTAGGACGCCACTCGCGAAAGAAGCGTTCCTGCCGACAGCCGCCTCGGCATTTTGATAATCTCGCAATTTGAGCTGGTGCTGGGGAGATCGCGCCGAGAAAAAGAGGAAGCCACCTTGCCGAAGTTGGATGACGCGTTCAGTTGCCGGACCTGCGGTGGTACGTCTTTACTCAAGGCGACTGACAAGGTGGCCAGATGATGGGCCACCTTCCACGTCCCTGAAGATTGTCCGCCCCATTTCCGCCGCGAGATGGGTCACACGCTGCTATTGGTGGCGGGTCGAACCAGCGTTGCAGTCTCGTTGCACACTACCTTCAAGAGCATCTCGCATGGCCCAGCAATAGAATGGCGTGATCTCGCGGCCTTCTACGGCACCACACAGTTTCCAAGAGCTGCTTGGCTGTCCCAGGTGGCGGCGACGCTTACTATTGAGCTGGTCAAACTGCAGCAGTGATGGATGCGTGCAGTCCTTTTGGCATTTTAAGCGGCCGCCATTTCACCAGCGCCCTCTGCAGGCAGCCCTTCATATAGTCGTCCACGGGGACGGCGCGACGTCTGACCGTGTCGACATGAATCATCATATGTTCGCCGGTGGCGAGCACGATATCGCGGGCCTCGTTGATCACGTACTGATAAATGTGCAGCCTAAGGTCATCGACGCCGATGGTTTCGGTGAAGATGCGGATCGGCGTTCCGAGCCGGCACTCTTTTAGATTTCGAAGGTGACCTTCCACAGAAAAGAAGCTGAAGCCTCTCAGGCGATACTCTTCGCTGAAGCCCATCGCACGGAGAAAATTCTCGCCGGCGTCAGCGAGAAGCTTGTAGTATTGCCATTCGGTCATGTGACCGTTGTAGTCTATCCACCCTTCATCCACGACGGTCTCGAGGGTCAGGAGTGCGTTTTCCTGGGGTCGGTCGTCGATGGCCGTTGTCTCGAACGTCAGGTCTGTCATCTCAATCGATCCCCATCAGGTCGTCGCCCACCTCGATAAATCCGTTTCTCGCGACATTGATTTTTGTCACGACGCCGTCTTCCTCTGCGAGAATTGATTGTTCCATCTTCATGGATTCCATGATGGCCACAACATCACCTCGCGAGATCTTGTCGCCCTCCTTGACGCAAAGCTCCATGACGACGCCTGAAAGCGGCGCCTTGATGCTTACCCGGTAGCTTGGGGCTTCGTTAGCGTCGTGTGCCGGCGCCAAAGGTGAGATTTCACCGGCATCCTCTGCCGCCACCGAGGGTGCGGCTTGCAACGCTGCCGCTTCCTCGGACAGCTTTGGCATTTCGACATCAATCCAGCGGGTATAGATTCGGAAGGCCTCAACGCTGTCGGCCGCGAACTCTGGTCGCTTGATGATCGCGCGATGCAGGGGCACCACGGTTTTAATGCCTACGAGCGAGAGCTCGTCCAGCGCTCGTGCAGCTCGCTCGATCGCCTGCTTTCGGTCTCGGCCGCTCACGATCAGCTTGCCGACAAGCGAGTCGTAGTACGGTGGGATGGTGTCGCCTTCGCCGTAGCCAAAATCCAATCGCACGCCGGGCCCCCCCGGTAGCTGCATCCGTTTAATCTTGCCCGGCACCGGACGGAAGTCGGCCCATGGATCTTCCGCGTTGATCCGGAACTCAATGGAATGGCCCCGGATCACCGTGTCCTTGAGTTCCAGCGGCTTCCCTTCCGCGATATCGAACATCTCGCGGATGATATCTACGCCGGTCACTTCTTCCGTCACAGGGTGTTCGACCTGGACGCGGGTATTCACTTCGAGGAAGTAGATGCCCCCCTTTTCCGTCACGAGGAATTCGCACGTGGCCGCCCCGCAGTAGCCAACCTCCTCCAGGATACCGACCGAAGCCCGCTTTAGCTGATCAAGCTGGTCGCCGCTCAGAAACGGTGCCGGCGCTTCCTCGACAAGCTTCTGTTGTCGACGCTGCAGGGTGCAGTCTCTTGTGGAGAGAACGACAACATTTCCATGTCGATCAGCAAGGCACTGCGTTTCTACATGTCGCGCGTTTTCGGCATAGACTTCAACAAAGCACTCCGGCCGCCCAAACGCGAGACCTGCCTCGCGCTCTGCCGCCGCCATCATTGGCTCCAACTGGCTCATCTCCCTGACGATACGCATTCCGCGACCGCCACCGCCATGTTGGGCTTTGATGATAACGGGGAGGCCGTGCATCTGCGCGAATTCCCGCGCCTTTTCGACAGTTGTGCCGCCATCGTCCAGAGAGGGAAGAAGCGGTGCTCCAACCTTTCGAGCGATAGCGCGGGCCTGTTGATTGCCACTGAGAACTGACCCGGCGTAGTCTGATAGGGGATGCGGACGAAAACTTGGACCACCAGGAGGTAGTTCATGTATTCCCATGCAGACAGAATTCGCGCGGTTGAGCTTTATATCAAGCTCGGCAAGCGGGTTAAGGCGACGATCCGGCAATTGGGGTATCCCACCAAGAATGCGCTGAGGAACTGGTATCGCGAATACGAGCAGCATCGCGATCTGCGCGTTCGTTCTTTGGCTCGCGCGCCAAAGTTTTCAGCGGCCCAACAGCAGGCTGCGCTTGAGCATTACCGCACTCATGATCGCTGTATCTCTTCAACGATGAGAGCGTTGGGCTATCCAGGTCGGGGAACTTTAACGGCATGGGTTCGAGAGACGTTTCCCGAGGCGAGGACTTCGATAGCCGGTCGAACCTGGCGTCCGGCCTATCCCGAGGCCTTGAAGCAGGTTGCGGTCCTTGATCTTTGCAGTGGAGAAGAGAGTGCCCAAGACGTCGCCGACCGGCTGGGCGTATGCCGGCCGACGTTGTACGCTTGGAGGAATGAGTTACTCGGTCAGGAGGTTGCCTCATCGATGAAACGCCGCAAAACCTCTGCGCCGGCACCTGAACGCGAAGAACTCGAGCGTCAGCTTGAGGCCCTCCAACGTGATGTCCGCCAATTGCAGCTTGAACATGATCTGCTGAAGAAGGCCAATGAACTGCTAAAAAAAGGCCTGGGCGTCGATCTGCAACTCCTGAGTAATCGGGAGAAGACACAGCTGGTTGACGCCCTCAAAGATATCTATCGATTGCCAGAGCTGCTCGTGCAGCTGGGGATTGCGCGAAGCTCCTACTTCTACCACCGCGCCCGAGCGAACCTGGAAGACAAGTATGTAACCATCCGTCGCGACCTGACGGAAATCTTTGAAAGCAACCATCGCTGCTACGGCTACCGTCGACTGCAAGCGTCACTGGCCAGGCAGAGTGTGACAATCTCAGAGAAGGTTGTGCAGCGATTGATGAAGCAGGAGAGTTTGGTCGTGGCCAGACCACGGCGACGGCGTTTTGGCTCGTACCTGGGAGAGATCAGTCCTGCGCCTGAGAACCTGATCAACCGCGACTTCAATGCGGAAACACCGAACGAGAAATGGCTCACGGACATCACCGAATTCCAGATTCCAGCCGGTAAAGTGTATCTGTCGCCGATCATAGATTGCTTCGATGGCATGGTGATCAGCTGGTCGATTGGAACACAACCTGATGCGGTGTTAGTCAGTCGGCCGTGAAGTATCAGCAGGTTGTTGATATTCCTGGTATATTGGAGGCTCTCGAATACTCGATATCGCAAGAAAGGTCCGGTTTTCGGTCT
>NZ_JACHBI010000017.1:0-106341 GCF_014200235.1 Martinezella paranaensis
CGAAGCGTGGATCATGATCGCCCACATTCGTCTCATCACCAGACGGCTAGCAAGGTATGGATATCGTTGAACCCTTTTCGAATCCGACTCTGAGAAAATTCTTGGTCGAGAACCATGTTGCTAGCCACAACACAGCGATCTCGCATCTGAAGGAGATGGCACACTACAAGCTATTCGAGCCGGTAGAAAATGCGGACCGACGTACCAATGCCATGCAGGCTGCCGCCCATACTGAGCAGCTTATCCGGCAATAGCTCGACGGACACTTGCGCTCGCTTGACAGCATAGATGCTGGCGATCGACATCAGCGGTCCAACGCCGACCCGACGATACTATTTCGAGCCCAGCCGCAAATCGCGCGTCGCCTCTTCCATCATCCAGACTGGTACGGCCCTCCCGAAAACATCATGCTCTTCGTCAAGTCGGAATCCGGCAGCAACATATTGCACGATCTTATGGCGCGCGTGCCAGCAACAGCGCAGGTGGCTGAGCGCTCGTGGATAGGTGCTGTTTCCGCACGACTTGCCGCTGCCGACTATCTCATTTCCCGCAGTAATGCCGGCAGGCTGCTCGCCATCGCCCAATCCAAGGGGCTATTAGGATGGGAGACGGCTAAGAAGAGCGGTGACTGCTGGATTTCGGCCAACCTGGTGCTCGACTATCGACGGTGGCAGGCCGTGAAATTTTCCGTCATCTCAGACGTCTTTGCGGATATCTAGGGGTTTGGGGCGGCCGAAGCTCGGTGAAGTGCAGGCAGTGTTCGAGGAGATAATAAATTTCATCTTACCGCCGTGCAAAGGGAGCGAGATCCTCGATTGGTCAACTCCTCGGCTCAACGACGCTTCTGACTATTTTGCCGTGGATGCCGAACGCCTCGCCCTGTCGCTGTCATGACCATGCCACCCGTGCCAGCGACCGCCCTGCCGTTACGGCCAGCTGCTCGATGGCGTAGCGAAGCCCCTCACTTAATTGGCGGTCCTTTTGCCAAAAAACAACGTAGTGGTAGATCGCTCCTGGCTCGAAGGGTCGAAATTCTGCACCGAGACCAGAGTACTCCTTCGCGATTATCTCGTTCGTGACAGAGACGCCGATGCCTGCCATGACGAAGCCCACGTCATGACCATTGGCGTCATATTCGACAACAATTTGTGGCGTTGCCCCCAGATATCGAACTGCGTTGACGCTCATTTGGTGAGAGGCAAACTGCGGATCGATGTCGATAATTGCCTCGCCGACGAGATCTTCGGCGGTGACAAGCGGCTGCGATGCAAACCGGTGATTGGGCGGAAACAGACAGACATTCGTGGCCGCGCCAATGGGCGTCCAATCAAAGACGCGTTCGTCGAGAGGCAAGCGCGAAATGCCGAGATCCGCGCGGCCGTTTAACACATGGTCTGCGATCTGCTGATAAGTGCCCGATTTAATCTGAACGGTATAAGAACGACTTTTCTCGCGGATCTTTTTCACCACGCGCGGCAGCGTTCCGAACGAGAACGCGCTTGGGGCCGCGATCGCGATCACCCGCGTATCATTGCTCTTAAGAAACTCTATTGCTGGCCCTATTCGGTCGAGACCAGCAAACGCGGCATCGATCGTGCGCAAAAACTCCCATGCCTTATCGGTCGGGATCAATCTGTTGTTTTCCCGGCGGAAGAGTGCAAATCCAATCGTCTCCTCCAGTTGCTTGATATTCTGACTGACCGCCGGCTGCGTTATCCGCAACGCCTGCGCGGCGAGCCTTTCCGAGCCCGCACGCATGACCTCGCGCAGGATTTGAAGCTGCCGGATCCGAACTCCTGAACCATCGATATCCACAACGCGGTCCCTCGACTGTGATGTCGCGCAACGCCCAGTTCATAAGCAGCGCTTATCGAAACTTCTTTTATCTTATAAATTGACCGCGGAAAGTCAAAGTATATTGTTGATTATATGACACGCTAACCAAGAGTTAATTAGATAAAAATGCTCGCCAATTGGTTATTTTTTGATTTTTTCGAATATTTTTGATTTTTGTTTCGGCGTCATAAACTGAAATATTCGGTATATAGAGAGGAGATGCTGATTTGTACGACTTCATAGATCAGTTCATCTACGGGATGAAGAACACGATTGTTGTCTTTTTCCTGAGTTGCGCTTTGGGAACTTCATTAGGCTTGCTTATCGCGATTTTCGGGAACTCACGCCGAAAAGCCATCGCAGCCTGCTTGCGGACCTATACGGGCGTCATCCGGGGCGTTCCCGAACTCCTGATCATCCTGCTGATGTATTTCGGAGGAACAGCCTTCTTGAGCATGATTGTCGGCCGCTATATCGAGATCAATGCGTTCGCAGCCGGTGTCACGGCATTGACCATCGTGTTCGGCGCCTATGCTGCCGAGATATTTCGCGGTGCGATCAATGCAATTGCACCAGGCCAAAGAGAAGCCGCGAAGGCGCTCGGGCTGCCGCGGTGGCAGATCTGGCTTCTGATCATCATTCCGCAAATGATCCCGGTCGCTCTACCCGCCTTCTGCAATCTTTGCATCTCCTTGGTCAAGGATACATCCTTGATCTCCGTCGTGGGTCTGACAGACGTGATGCGGGTCGCCTATGTGGGCGCAGGTTCCTTGCGCACGCCCCTTCCCTTCTATCTCGCCGCATCGGCGATCTATCTCATGCTCACCAGCCTTTGCCTGCTCTCCTTCAAGCTCATCGAGCGTCGCTACTCGATCCCATTTTGGAAAGGTTGAAGCAATGAATACCGCTGTTGCGCTGGACGCACTATTCACCCTTCCGCGCGGCCTGGTTCTGACTTTGGCGCTCACATTCGCATCGCTCGCGGCCGGTTTTGTGATCTCGGTTCCTCTCGCATTTCTGCGTGGATCGACCAATCCTTGGGCGTCCGTATCAGTCCTGGCATATACCTATGCCTTTCGCGGCACGCCGCTACTGGTGCAACTTTTCCTGATCTACTATGGCATCGGCCAGCTTTCCTTTGTCCGCCAGAGCTTGCTCTGGCCAGTGATACGCGAACCGTTCTGGTGCGCATTCATCGCCTTCACGCTGAACAGCACCGCCCACACCACGGAGGTCCTTCGCGGTGGTATCCAGGCGGTCCCGCAAGGGCAGATCGAGGCTGCCAAATCTCTTGGTCTATCCCGGCTCCATACGATTTACTTGATCACTTTTCCTCTGGCCATCCGTATCGCGCTTCCCGCCTACGTGAATGAGGTCATTGGAATGCTGAAGGCAAGTTCACTCGCAAGCACGATCACATTGCTGGAGATAACGGGTCTCGCACGTCAATTGGTCTCTGAGACATTCGCGCCGTACGAGGTCTTCGTTGTCGCAGGCGCATTCTACCTGCTGCTCACCCTCATGATTACTCGCGCTTTCCAGGCTCTTGAGGTGCATTGGTCGCGCCCAAACAAACCGCCGAGCGTTGCGATCGCGAGCAGTCCAAAGAAGAGGCCAAAGCCATTGCTGACCACCGCGGCGTCTTAAGCTGCGCCGAGGTCGGACCTATCAACCATGAAATAGTCAAACTCAACGAAGGAAGGACGTCTCTCATGAAACGAGCAGCCCTGCTTGCCTTGTGTTCCGTGCTTGTCAGCACCACAGGTTTATGCGCTTTCGAAAAGAAAACGATCACCATTGCGTCCGAAGGCGCATCGCCGCCCTGGAACGCCTTAAATGCCGAAGGCAAGCTTGTCGGGTTCGACATCGATGCGGGCGAGGAACTCTGCCGGCGCATGAACCTCGAATGCATTTTCGTGGCGCAGGATTGGGATGGGATCATACCGGCTCTGACCGTCGGAAAATTCGATGCCATCATGTCCGGCATGGCGATAACCGAGAAACGGAAGAAGTCGATCACCTTTTCTCAGCCTTACGCCGGCGGCTTTAATCAGCTTGTCGTACGCAAGGATCTGGATCTACCGCCGACCGACACGTCGATGAAATTGAACCTCACCAACGTCGACGCCGACAAGCAGGCTGTCATTGATCAGCTTCGAATAGCACTCGCCGGCAAAACCCTCGGCGTCTTGCGATCATCAAATTCGGAAGCCGTCCTGAATGATTTGTTCGGCAAGGTGGCGACGATCAGGAGCTACGATTCCCAAGACAACATGCATCTAGACCTCGCGGCCGAACGCATCGACGGCGGGCTCGCCGACTATTTCACCTGGAAAGCCTTCCTCGACAGCAAAGACGGCGGGACCGCAACTTTGTACGGCCCGCAACTCTCCGGAGGTTTGTGGGGACCTGGCGTCGGCGTCGGGCTTCGCAAAAACGATGCCGAACTCGTCGCTGCCTTCGATAGTGCCATTGCGGCCGCCACACGGGACGGAACACTGAAGCGGTTAAGCGAACAATGGTTCAAGATCGACGTTTCGCCACAAGTTTCGAAATAGAAGCACGCTGCCCGCCCTGTGCATCTCCCGAAAACGGCTTGATGCATGGGGAACTCGATGATCCCAAACTGAAGGAAGAGTGTATGTCCGCCCCTTTTTCCATTGCTCTGACCGGTCAGTCGCTCATTCGCCATGACCTGCGGACGATCAGCGATCGGCGCCTTAATGAAGTCGTCCAACTTCTCAAGACGAGTGACGTCGTCTTCACCAACCTCGAGACGACGATCTACGGGCGCTATGGCGGCTGGCCCCTCAAGGGCTCCTATTTCGGCGCCGCCGCACCCTCAGTTCTGGCGGCGTTGAGAGAGCTTGGCTTCAACAGCCTGGCTTTGGCAAACAACCATGCCTTTGATCTTGGCCCCTCGGGCATCCTATCGACACTGGAGGAAGCGTCTGCCCAAGACTTTCTTCACGCCGGCATCGGCGTCGACCAGCATCAAGCTGCAAAGATCGAAAAGAAGATGCGCGGATCGAGGACGGTTGGGCTCATCGCCATGGACGCTGGTCCCGGTCCGTCGTTCATGTATGCCGAAGATGCCGTCGAAGGCCGTATGGCAAGACCCGGCATTAACAGGCTCAAGGTTTCCAGGGTATTCGAGCTGGAAGTGGAAACCTTCAATATGCTTCGCTCCATTCAAAAGCGGTTCCTAAGTTCCGATCTGGAACGGGCCAATTATGCGCAACCGGAGGATCCACCTCAGATAAATGCCAAGGACGAAATCGATTTCTATGGAACGGTGTTTCGGAGATCCGACCAGTACGCCCGGCGCATTGTGATCGACAGACAGAGCGCCTGGAACCAACTTTCTGCGATCGTGGAAGAAGCGGGCCGCGGCACATTCGTCATCGTCTACTTACATCACCACCACTGGGAACCGAGCTGGCAGCAAGTGCCGCCGTGGGTCCAGGATTTTGCGCATGATTGCGTTGACGCCGGCGCCGGTCTTTTCGTCAGTCACGGAGCGCCGGTTTTGCAAGCAATCGAGATATACCATGGCGCCCCGATTTTCTATGGTCTCGGCAACTTCATCTTCCATACGGATAAAGATGAGCAGGAATGGAGTCCACCCGAAGTTTGGAAGAGTATTGTTGCCAGCTGCAACTTCGAGACGGGCGGACGTTTGCGAGAGATCAGCTTGCGCCCGGTCATCGTCGGCGGTCCTGAAGCACTCTCGGATCGACAGCGTGATCGCCTCCCCTTTCCCGTGTTTGCCGAAGGAAAATTGGCAGACGACATTTTCGACGATCTCGCCGACCGAAGCGCCGGCTTTGATACTGTCGTGTCACACGAAAACGGCATCGGTCGGATCATCCTGTAAGGCGGAAAAACCACCCTCTCGACGCTCCCGCAGTCCGAGCTCAACATTGGCAGCCCTTGCGGCCGCCAATTTTGCCTATCCTTTCGCTACATATCAGCCTCCGGCCGCTCTTCCATCTCTTCGTCGGCAATGGAGCTGACCAGCGCCACGACCCGGCTGCGGACACGTGGCGGAAGCAGCAGAACGTCCTCGATCAGACGACGGCCTTCCGCGGTGGAGATATAGGCGATGCGGTCATCGACCTCGGTCACGATTTGAGGATCCTGTGTGCCTTCAGGATCGGGCAGGCCCTCGAAGAATTTGGCGACGGGGACCCGGAGCCGTTTGGCGACCTCGTAGAGCATCGAGGCGCTGACACGGTTCCTGCCATTTTCGTATTTCTGCACCTGCTGGAAACTGACGCCAATACCGGCGCCAAGATCGCCGAGCGATACATTCGATTGTATCCGGCGAATACGGATCTGCTGTCCGACATGCAGATCGACTGGATGCGCTGACTGGCTTTTAATGTTCGGCTGCTTGCTTTGCCCACGTCTCGACGATCGGATTTGTGCGGCTGCTGTATGGCGATTCATGGTCGACACCCCGACTGGAGAGTTTCATGCGGTACGCCCCCGCTGAAAACTCGCTCAACCCACTGATCGGGGAGTTAGAACACCGTACGAGACGGCCCTATGGCCTTTAGTTCCGAGGAACCTGGACATACGCCACAGGCTCCCCGACCCAAAAAGGTCAAGGAGTGTGGTGCCGTACCGGCCGGCACCAACCGCTCGTAGGGGGTTCTAATCCCCAAGGCAGCGCGTACTGCCTCACAGAAAAAGATAGAGGAATTCGGTTTGCTTCGCAACCGAATTCTCTACGAGATTCAATGGCTTCGTCTTGGAAACAAGCGTTAGCTCAAAGAGCGACAAATCCGCGAATTGCAGATACAGTGATAGCTGAGTTAGTTGAGCACGATCAGGAAAACGCCCATTCCGGCGCATCTGTGCTCAGCGCCCCTGCTGAAAAAGCCGCGGCCAGATCCGCCCACAGCGGATCCTCCGTAAAGCTCGATAGAGGCCCGGAAGCGTCCTCGATCCTCATCTGGCCAAATCGCTCCAGGAGGCTCGATATTCCGTTGCTGCCGGGCATGTTCAGCAGAGAAAATGGCTCGCATGGCGAGGAAATGACGCGATGTCCCCACGCGCCCGGCCGTTCATCCTCAGTCAGGGCGGCGAGAAGCTCCGCGTCACGATCGCCGCTCTTCAGCGCCTCACCGAATGCCCAGCGCATCAAGGGATAATAGACCGTGTGGCGACTTCCGCCGAGAACGCGCACGCCGGGCAGGATCGATGTGACGATAAACATCAAGAGAAGATTCGGAATGATCCGTCCGTTCGCCAACGCCGCGCCAAGAGCTGCGGGGGAAAATTCGACACGGAAATCCTCCGTGCCCCTCGGCCGAAGAACAGCATCATCGAGCCACAATGGAAAAAGCCGCCCGTCGATGCAACCCCAGAAGAAGTGGGTCGAATTTTTCAGCCAACCTTGCCAGGCAGTATCAGAGAGTCGATCGATGCCATCGAGAAGCCGTCTCGCAAAACTGATATCCTCGATCAGCCGTGCTCGCAGCCAGGATTGCTCATTAGAAAGATGATCCCCTATCAGATCGGCGACATCGTGATCATCGAGTTGAAGGAAGTCGATCTGACTGTCGAAATAGCGCCTCCAGAGACGAAGGTTTGCCGCCTTGATCGCTTCAGCAGCCGACGGGAATTCGCCGGCCGGCAAGATCCCTCGAAGACGACAGATTCCGTCCGTCTCGCCGCCAGCCCGATCGACATTCTGGAGCTGAAAGCTGTAACCGTTGTTTCTGCCCAAGATGCTGTAGGGGATCATCTTGCTGCGTGACAAGCCAAACACATTGATCGCCTGGCCATCAATGTGCAGCCAGGCAGGACCTTTGCGACCGCGCTCCACGAATTTGACGGTCGAACAACCATAGGAAATGTAGCATCTCCTTCCACGGGCGCGCAGCCCCATCAGCGAGAAGAGATGGGTATAAAATGCATCGGGTTCGATCAACAGGTGTAGGTGCGGACCGGTTTGCAGCACCGGGGCAGCTTCGATCTCTCTTTCAAATCTCGATACTTGCTCTCCCGAAAAGCCACGGCGCTGCGCGACCTTTCCGATCCGCGAGCGCAATAACGACAGGGCTTGCTGTCGGGGGGCGCAGTCCGATTGATAAGAGGCGACGGCGAAGACCGCATTGGCATAGTCTGCCACCGGAACTCCCGCAAACGGACGGGCCCAGGGAAACAACTGAAATATGAGAGCCTGAAGCTCGTCCTTCGATATCAGTTCTGTGCCGATTGACGTCTCCATCCTCAAATGAGCCGGCTTTCCGCCGAACCTCCCCGATTCATCCAGCAGCAAAAGAAGAGAGCAGCGGCGATCATGACCGTGCCGAAAAGCCCGAAAATTTCCGAGGGCAGGATCGCGTTTCCGAAAACGCCGATGATGCCGTATGCCAACAAGCCAATGGCGACGCAGACCGTATGAATCTGGCTCCGCGCACGTCCCAGCGCATCGATCGAGACGGTCGATTGAACCTGAACGTCAATCAGAACCCGCGCGATGTTGTAGCTCAATCCCAGGATTGCCATTTGAATGAGAGCGAAGGAAAAGCTTTGGTAGAACCAAAAGCCAAGAAGAAACATGCCGGCAAGCACCAAATGGACGAGAATGCTCTGCAGTCGCCAGAACCCACTGCGCAAGAGAAAGATCGCGCAGCCGGCAATGGAGCCGACGGCCCAGGCCGCCTCAAGACATCCGAATTGCAGCGCCGTTCCGTCCAGTTCTCGGATCACATAAGCGGAGGCCAACATGTTCACAAACAAACATGCCCATTGCATAAATCAGTGCGTACATGGCTGCGCTGGCCTTTAGCTGCCCAAGTGTCAACGTCGTCGGCAGCAGATCAGAGCGACGAAATTCGCCAGCTATTGAGCGGTGATAAGACGAAGAAAATTGGCGCATGCGGCTCATGGCCAGCAGCCCCAAGAGTGACAGGACAAAGAACCCACTTGGCAACAGAGGCGTTAACTCGCGGCCGACGGCACTCAGAATGAACCCGGTCACAATGGCCGCCAGCAGATTGCCCCCTTGCATTCCAATATAGGCGCTCGAATTGAATGATCCGAGATTTTCGGCGCGTGCAATGGACGGGATCAAAGCCTGCAAAGACGTTGCATAGGTTCTGTCGATGATCGCAAAGATGGTCCAAGATAAATAGAGGACGATAAGCGGATCGGCGAACAGGAATGCGAGTGCAGTCGACAACGTTAGAGCCAAGCGCAGTAGATCGCAGGCTATACAGACCACGCAACGGTCAAACCGATCAATCAGTGCACCGCCGATATTACTCGTGAACAGTTCGGCAGCACCGCCGAGCGCGAGCAAAACCGCAAGAGCACTGGTGCCATGGGTAACGTCCACGGCGATCCAGGCCGCCAGCACGAAATACGCATTACGCCCGGCGGAAGACGTGACAACACAGAACAGATAGATGCCGGAAGTTGTGTTCCTCCCGATCAATCCGCCAAACAATATCCCGACTCCATCTGCAATCCTCACGATAATTTTGTGAGTGCATCCTATTCGACCCCTTGGAGCACGGCTTTCATGAAAGTGATATTTCTTTTCTCGCTCGCGATCAGCCTATCCCGTCCAGAGTGCACGATACTGCGCCGGCGAAAGTCCGGTCTCCCGCCGAAACCTGGTCGACAGATGGCTTCCGCTTGCATAGCCACAGGCAATCGCAACGTCTGTCACGGTCATCGTCGTCAAACGCAGAAGATCGCTGGCACGTTCAAGCCGGCGTTGATTGTAGAACGCATAAGGTGTCAAACCTTGGGATTGTTTGAAGGCTCGACTGAAGTGCTCGCGGCTTATTCCCGCTTCTTCAGCGAGTGCGCGCACGCTCGGAGGTTGATCGATATGGGCATCGATTTGCTCGATCACTCTCTTGAGGAGCGTTGGTGCCAGTCCTCCTCGAAAGGCCTTGCCGGATGTTCTGGAGTGGCGTTGCAGAAGTCCGAAGATGGCTGCCAAGTATCCTTCGACGATTAGATCACTCACAGGATCATCGTGTGATAGCTCCCAGGCAATCTGCCGTGCTACGGATTGGATCGGCAGATCCCTGAATCCGAGTTTGGGACGCCAGTTGCCGACAGCTGGCAGTCTCTCAGAGAAGTTAGTCAAGAACGCTTTCGCAACTGTGATCATGAGATAGCCGGCGTCGGCATCGCCTTCATCCCAACCACTCCAATGACAACCCGGCGGAATATAAACAAGAGAACCGTCGGGTCGCGGAGTGAAGCCAACATTGCGCCCGTCAATATAGTTTTCCCCGAATTTGGCAGAGCCTCGTATGTTGAGGAAGATCATATGGTGATCAGTTGCAACTTCGATGTTCTGCCGTCCTAAATCGATCCGGCGAACAACATCGGCGCGCGCATCGTTCCAAAGACCTTGCCTGTGAAGGATTATTTGTCCTTGAGACTGCTTTATCCTTTCGGGTCGAATGGCTGCAACGGGCTCCACCTTTTATGGCTTCTCCTGCTCAAGAGCGGCGGCAGTGACCGTGCCGTACCAAAAGTTGCTCGACAAATTTCTTTTAACCAGAGGACGAATTATATGTCACTTTCATGAAAGCAGATCACAATCATGGATGCAAAAACCTGATGAATCCGCTCATCTTGCCTTCGAGCATTATCGCGAGGAGGCGTCGTACCGCTGGTTACCAAGATCAGCCACGAGCGCATAGGGATATCAAAGAAACCGGAATGCGATGATGCGAGAGAAAGGTCTTTCGCATGCATGATTTTCACGACTTCCTGGAGGAGTGCGACCGTGCCCCTCGGCTCAACGAGCTTTCGGAGTTCTTTTCGACAACCGCAGCGGGTCGGGCAGGCATGCCCATCCGCCCGCCTCAGCTCGACCGCCGTCTCTTTCCAATGGACCTGACGTTCCGGCGCTTTTCGGCCCTTCATCCGTTGCGGCAAGGTCCATTCGATCAGCACTACCTCAGTAGCATTCCGTATCGGTTTGAGGAGGAGTGCCGTATGGGCTGCGCGATCCTTAAGTATGCACGCGCCAGAAAGGCGAAGCTCAACCTCTATACCTTGGGCACCGCCGAGGGCACGATGGCGCGGGTCATTGCCGAGCTCGGCAATGGCAAGATCGAGACACTATCCTGCAGTCCCAATATCGAGAACCTCAGAAACTTCTATGCCTGGGGCGTTCCACCGCATGCCATGTTTTTCCATGGACCGTTTCACCATCTGACCCCCGAAAAGATTCAGCATGACGAAAAGCTTAAGGCGTTTGCAAATGGCTTTGACATTATTTTCGAAGACACAACGTTTCAAATGTATTCGCCCAATCGCTTCGATCAGATTCGTTTCGTTTCGCAGCACCTGAAGAGCAAGGGGCTGTTTATATTCGTCGAGAAATTCAAGCACGAGGATGATGAGGAGTATCGTCGGCGCGAACGGCAAAAGGACCATGGCTTCAAAGCCCGCTTTTTCAGTTCCGCCGAGATTCGCGCAAAGGAAGAGACGGTTCTAACGCGAATGAATCGAAGCGAAGTCACTCTGGCAGAGATCGTCGAGACGATGCGGCGCTTTTTCAAGCACGCGTTCGTGACTTGGAACAGCGGAAATTTCTACACGCTCGTCTCCAGCAACAGTGAAGAAAACCTCAACCTCTTCCTGTCGAAACTCTGCCCAGCCGCGATACCGGCAGAATATGTCTACGCTTATCTTCCCTACAGGCTTTATGGGGCGTCTGAAGAAAGGGACCAAAATGATGGTTCGGAAAACCGCGGTGTTGTTCGGCGGATTCCATGATCCAGCGTCTACTTTCCATCCTCGGAACGCAGCTTGGACATGGCCTCCACCAGAGACAGCATCGATTCCACAGCCTCGTCGGGGAGGCCCTCAACAACCTTGATGAGTTTCCGGCGGCGTTCTGATGCTTCCGGAGATTTGCCAAAACGATAGGGAGCCGCCGCCATGATCAAGTCGATCGGCGAGAAATCGAGCAGTTCACTGAGATGGATGAGGCGTGAGACATGCATCTTCGTTTCGCTGCGCTCATAGCGGCCGTAGACGATCGGATGAAGCCCGAGAAGCGGCGCTACGTCCGCATGGGTCAAGCCAGATTTGTCTCTCGCTTCGCGCAGACCGTCAGAAAGCCGTCGGTCGAGTTCGGCAAACGTCGGCAAAACTTCGTACCCTGGACGGCGGAAGATCGGCTTTTCAACTTCAGCGTCGATGGTTTCCACCAAGCCGTTGTCATCGATGTATTTCTCAAGTCTGTTGGTCATGAAACACGCCCGTTCTGATTTCCTCCCCTCATACATCACCGACATCGCGGCTGGCTACTGTCGGTCGAGCCCGAATGGGATCGTCGACCTCATTCCACCGGTCTAGAAAAGGCATGATATGCTCGAAGACGACGTTAGCCGCGAGCTTGCCGAATTGATCAGCCGCCACGCTGCATTGATTGTCGAACTGGAGCTCACACGCGAGCCGAAACCCGAGGCACCGAAACAGGAATTAGTGCAATTGCACGTCAAGGAGCTGGACCTCCGCGCGAAAATCATTGCCTGGCCGCCGTCAAATCGAGCCGAAGCCTACCGGAAAATCGAGCACTTCGCCCGCGTGCTTGCAACCGGGGTATCGCTGGATCAAGCCACAGTGGGATTTGTCTTGAGATCGGTGCAACGATTTCTCTGAGGCAGACTGCAGTCAGATAACTTAATCCCTCAGATCGAAGTAGTGACGCTCTGTGGTGCCTCCTTGCGAACTTTCGATGTCGAAATAATAGGGCTGGTTGCGTAACGGCCGCGCGGTGTATTCCCGATACTCGCAACTGCTCGAATCCGAATAGACGCGCGTGACGCCGTCCTTCGTTGTCGCCGTCCGATCTTCATTTCGGTATCGCTGGAAAGTCCTTCCCTTACACGCGTTGACTGTCCGCGTGCAGCGCGACAGCTCACCGGAACGACCATGATTGAGGTCCTGGTCTGCCTCGGTCGCCGCCCACCCAGCCGGACAGTCGGCATATCGCTCATATCCGGGTTTACCAGCGCCGCCCTCGGGGCAGGTCGGCCAGGAGAAGCCTGGGCGTTTCAGGGCCGAGATCAGCCGCTCCATCGGCGGATGACAGCTCTCGACGCCATGCCACGAGGGATTGTTCGAGGCCGCACAAAGCAGCACCTCGCAGCCCCACTCGCTCGCCTCGGCCGTTGAGAGTGGCAGGGAGAACATCAGAACCGACAGAAACCACAACACCAATCTCATCGTCAGATCCTCCTTTGCTAGTGATCTCTCCGTCGCGGCCTGTTGCGCCAGTCGGCGAATAGCGGCGTGATCTCGCGCTCTCGCTCCTGAAGAAGTGCCCGGTCCGCCAGCGGTTGTCGTTCCACCGTCCGGTCAACTGCCTTGCGGTTCCATTCATCCATGTCGAGAACGTAAGTCCCCCAGAGCCCATACCGTGCCGATCGGGCGTATCTTTCTGCTGTGAGATATCGCGGATTCGGCCCCGCGATTGCGGCAACTCTCGCCCAGCCGACTCGGAGCATCTCGAGGCCGAGGTCGCGTCCCCGCGTCGAACATTTGGCGGCCGGCACTTCCGAGCCATAAGGAGGAACCAGCCTGCAGACCACGGGCCTGTTGCCGACGACGCGCTTCAGCCAGGCTTTCGCCAGCGGCCCGCATGGAATCGGCGCCGTAATGGCTATTGTTCCTTGCGGCTTCGGATCGAACCCCCATTGCGGGACTGGGCAAGCTTGGATGCCGGCAAGCTGCACGCGTCTTCCGAGAATTGGAAACCACAGCGTATCGCCGCTGACAACCGACACTCTACCCCTCAATTTCGACTGGGTTTCGGGCGCATCGAGCCTCTGGTCGACCGCCGAATCCGATACAAGATCGGCGGCAGGAGCTAGATCGACGCCCGCGCAAAGAAGAAGCAACGCGCCGATAGCAAGACGAGCGATCATCTCACTTTCTCCTGATGATCGGTTGCCGCCCGTCCGAGTAGAATCGAGGGATGGCGGACGTCTGGAAACTGCCAAAGGCCAGCCTTGCGCGCCCTTGCCTGCTGCTCGGCAACGGCATAGGCCGGATTGACGGGTATGCCCTTTGCATCAAGGGCTGCGAAGGCATAACCCTCAGAGATCAGCATGGTGGCAAGGTCCAGGCGCTCCCCCGCAACTATCGCAAAGCAAACGACGTAGATGACGCCTGCCGCCCGTGCGATCGGCGCACAGGAGGGATGCGTGTCCTTGATGAAGGCCGCAAGCACCGAAAGGGACGCGTCACCGCAATCCTGTATCTTGCCGGCTTTGTTGGTAAAGGTCGTCCCACGCAGACAGGCCTGCACGCCGTAAAGTCGATAACGCTCGCCGTTCGCCGTCCAGGCGTCGCCACTCTGCAGCGCCGCGCCCGTATCCAAATCGAAGTACCCCGCCGGCGCGGCAATGGTCGGCTCGGTCGTGATGAAAATGGCCATGGCAAGGAACAAGCGCATCCGGATCATTGGTTCTGATTCCGGGGATCGGCCCACATTTCAAAGCCGCTCCGGCCGATCTTCTCAGCACCGGCGAGATCCGGACGCATCGGCGTGCCATCCGGCTTTTTCGAGAGCTTGACGGCACCCAATGAGAGCAACTGCTCCTCGATATTGTCGACGGTATCGAGCGTGCCAGGGTAATTGTAGTAACCGAAGCAAGTCGCGTCCTGGATGGGCGCATTCTCCTCGGAAACGAATCCCCGGCAAAACAGCACCTTCGGAGACTTCAGGAGGATCGCCAGTTGCTCCCTGGCAAAGTCCTCGCATTTACCGGCAAAATTCTCCTTCCGGTTCACCATCTCGCCAACACATGGCTCAATTCCGAAAAGATGGAGCCGCACTTTGTCGTCGACGGCGATATCGGTCGGCGACGCGACTTTGAACCCGGTTGCCGAGGCAAAGCCCTTTCGGCCGACCACCTTCCTGTCACCGTTGTAGTACTCGACGATGAGCACGGTCTTTCCCGGCGCCGCGAAGGATTTCACGTAGGCTGCATCAACTGCCCCCGTGGCGCTCGCGGCCACCGACATCAATACAAGGACCGTTCCGACGAAGATAAGCTTAACTCTACGAGTTACAATTTTATTCGAATAACTGTTCATTTTTGGCTTCCAATTTCGAAAAAATCGATGTAGCACTAAACTTAATAAGTTACAAACATCAAAAATACAAGCGGCCGACAACCCACCTTGTCGAACCAAACCCCAAGCGAGGATATCGCATGCGGTCCAGATATATTTTGCTTTCAGTGATGGCGTTGCGAAGCCTCCTCCCGTCCGACATGGCCGCAGATGAGGCACGATTCTTCGATTTTTCGCGCTTTGCAACGCGGTCGTCGGCGTTGCCGCAGGCCAATCCGGCGCAATCGAGTGAGGAGTCTTCGATCGGGGAAAACGGCATTGTCGCGCATGCGATCAAAGCCGAAACACATAACTCAAATAGTTTCCTTTCCTCATCGACTCAAAGAACGAGCTCTGACGAAGGGGAGCAAACTTATCACGCTACGACGCTACGCCATATCGATAACGCACGTCCATGCGGTCCCTCACCGATTGATCCAGCGGGGATCCAGGCAATGGTTACAGACGCTGCGGGAAAATATGGCGTCGATTCTGACTTCGCTACCGCTATAGCCTGGACGGAAAGCCGCTTCGATCAAGTCCGCAACAGCCCCAAGGGCGGGCGTGGCCCGATGCAATTGCTGCCTGTGACAGCAGCACGTTTCGGCGTCGCCGACATTTGCGATCCTGCCTCGAACATCGACGGTGGCATGCGCTATCTGCGCACCCTCCTCGATCAGTTCAAGAACCCGATCCTGGCCGCGGCCGCCTACAATGCGGGTGAACAGGCGATCTACGACAACGACGGCGTGCCAGCCTATCCCGAAACCGTACGTTACGTCGCCTCTGTGATCAATCGGCAGCTCGGCGTCGGCTTTCCCGGCAGACGTCTGTCCAATCTCCGCAATCAAAAATCACCCGACAACACCGACCGACAGATCGGCAGCAATGACGTCATCGGCGCCCGCGCCGCGACGTTCGTCGGTGGCGTCATGCAATTTTGAAACGAAAGGAGCCGAATATGAAGTTGGAATTGTCCTTGCGTCAAAAGACGACCCTGCGCGCCGCGCTTGTCTTGTCGCTTGCGGCTGCCGCGCAATTGGCAAGTGCCGATCTCGCCTTCGCCCAGGCAACAAACCAAGCCTTTGCGCCGCTACAGGCTGTGGTGCAGGCCATCGTCGACTTCATTACCGGCCCTTTCGGTCGTCTGGTCGCGATCATAGCCGTGATCAGTCTTGGTTTCCTCGCGTTCGCCGGACGATTGAGCTGGTTCACAGCCGGCGCCGTGGCACTTGGCATCGGCCTGGTCTTTGGGGCGCCGGCCATCGTCGATCAGTTAATCGCCACCGTCGGAAACTGATCATGGCACAGACCGACAACGACAAACCCCATCTGACACCCCTGGTGATCGGGCTGACGCGCGCTCCCACCCTTTGGGGCGTTCCGTATATGGCCGTGGTCATCATGATCGGCACTACCATCATCGCCTGGCTTGCAACCAACGAGTTATGGGCCCTGCTGACGGCTCCCTTCACCTATCTCCCGCTCTTTACGCTCTGCACCTTCGATGCTCGCGTTCTCGATGTGCTGCAGGTTTCAACCCGGCTTACGCCGAAAACCCCAAACAAGTCGTTCTGGGGCGCCAATTCTTACGGGCCTTGAACATGCTGAACGTCATCCGCAAAGAACTCGGATTTGGCGCTGTCGCTCATCGCGAGCGGCCGATGTCGAAACATATCCCCTATCTCCGCCACGTCGCCGACACGGTCATCAAGCTCGAAGATGGCGCGTTGATGAGCGTCATCCGTCTGGACGGGCTGTTCTTCCAAACAGAGGACCAGGCCGAGCTCAACATGCGCTCGCTCATTCAGAACACCTTGATCCGGGCGTTGGGATCGAGCCGGTTCTCCCTGTGGTCGACGGTCATTCGCCGGCAGGTCGACACGACGATCTCAAGCGAATTTGACGATCCATTCTGTGCGGAACTGGACCGGCGCTACGCTGCATCGCTCGCCGGCAAACGCATGTTTACCAACGAACTCTATCTGACTGTCCTTAGGTCCGGCATGCGGGGCGCGCTCGCTGCCGGCGATCGGATCCGCCGGTTCCTCGACCGGGCAGCCGGGCACAACGCCCCTGACGAGCAATTGCGCGAGGCCGTAAGCGAACTCGAGGAGTTTGTCGGCAACATCACCCGCGACCTCAGCAAATATGGCGCCCGCCCGCTCGGCATCGCCTACCGCAAGGACAGCCCATATTCGGAGCCCTGTGGGTTTCTAAACGCCATCCTGACCTGCGGCGTCCCACGTCGCATGCGCCTGGCGCGGATGGGTCTTGCCAATTACCTCGGCACCTCCCGCCTGCACTTCTCGCGGCGAACGATGCAGGCCGAGGGACGGACGAGGGACGAAGACAGGTTCGGCGCAATGCTCGCGATCAAGGAATATCCGCCGTTCACCGGTCCGGGCATGTTGGACGGCCTCCTGCAGGTGAACCACGAGTTCATTCTCACCCAGTCCTTCACGATCGCCGACAAGCCGATCGCCCAAGAGCGCATTTCGCGGCTCAAGCGGCAGATCGCGGCCTCCGACGAGGCTGGAAGCGACGTCGAGGGCGACATCGATTTTGCGTTGAACAGCTTGCTCAATCAGGAGGCCGTTTTCGGGTACCACCACCTGTCTCTGCTCTGCCTGTCTCGGGACCTCGATGGCGTCAACAAGGCGGTCTCCGATCCCGGCGCCTGCCTCACGGACATGAACATCAATTGGCTGCGCGAGGACCTCAACATGGAAGCCTCGTTCTGGGCGCAGTTGCCGGGCAATCACGCCTACATCGCCCGCAAGGCGATGCTGTCGAGCGCCAATTTCTCCGGCCTGTCGTCGATGCATAATTTCGCCTGCGGTCAGCAGGACGGGATGCATTGGGGAACACCAATCTCCATCCTCGAAACCACGAGCCAGACGCCCTATTGGTTCAATTTCCACCAGCGCGATATCGGCCATTTCCTCGTAACCGGTCCGACCGGATCAGGAAAGACGGTGGCGCTCACCTTTCTCCTTGCCCAGGCTTTTCGGGTTCGGCCGACGCCCAAGGCAGTCTTCTTCGACAAGGACCGCGGTGCCGAAATCTTCATCCGTGCGATGAACGGCGCTTACGAGATCCTCTCTCCCGGCATGCCGACGGGATTCAATCCCTTGCAGCTCGAAAACACCGGCGAGAACCGCGAGTTTCTGCTCCGCCTGCTGAAGGCGATGCTGCGCAAGGACAGGCAAGCAGCCTTCGATCAGGAGGAGGAAGACACGCTTGAACGCGCTATCGTGCGCCTGATGCAGGAACCCACCGCCGAGCGCAATCTCGCCAATCTTGCGGGCCTGCTGACCGGCCGGTCCCGTGCCGATCCGAACGATCTCCATGCTCGCCTCAGGCCCTGGATCGAAGGCGAGAAGGCGTGGCTTTTCAATGCACGGCACGACATCCTCTCATTCTCCGGCCATCGGGTGTTCGGCTTCGACATGACCAACATCCTCGGCAATCCGGACGTCCGCACGCCAGCGCTGATGTATCTGTTCCATCGCATGGACGAGCTGCTGGACGGCACGCCCGTGATGTTCTTCATGGATGAAGGCTGGCATCTGGAGCGTGATCCGACCACCAGCGACTTCATCGTCGATAAGACAAGAACCATCCGCAAGCTCAATGGCATCATCGGGTTCGGCACGCAGTCAGCGGCTGACATCGCCAAATCACCGATATCGCATACACTCATCGAGCAATCCGCGACCCATATTCATTTCCCCAATCCTCGAGCCGACGAAGATAGCTATATCGGGCGCTTCGGGCTGACGAGGAAGGAGTTCGACTTCATCCGCAACACGGCGCCTGAGAAGCGCACCTTTCTGATCAAGCACGGCAATGACAGCGTGATCGCCCGGCTCGATCTTTCCTCGATGCCCGATCTGATCAAAGTGCTCTCCGGCCGCAAGGAAACGGTCGAGGAATGCGCGCGGCTCCGCGATCAGCATGGCGACGACCCGGCCGGCTGGCTCACCGAATTTTGCGGGTGGGCGCGCACGTGAGAGCTGCTTGCCTTCCCCTTGCTGCGGTATTGCTGCTTGTGTTCGACGCAGGCCCCCTCTTTGCGGACGTCCCTGTCCTCGACGATATCAATTTCGGCAAACATAAGCAGCGCAATGAGGCGGTAAGCAACATCGAGGATACTAACCACGATCGCTATGAGATCCATACCTCGGTCACCTGCTCGATGTATCGGCCAGGTCGCCGCAACGATCCGGTCGGGGCGGCCGAGGCCAATCCCGAAATTTCGGGTCTGGTGCGACGGGTTGCGCGCGAGGAAGGCATAGACGAGAACCAGTTTCTGGCCCTCGTCTACCAAGAAAGCCGGTTCAACCCTTGTGCCAAGTCCGGCGTCGGCGCTACCGGCCTCGCACAACTGATGCCTGGAACGGCGGCTGAGCTCGGTGTCGACGAGAACAATATCGAAGAGAACCTGCGCGGCGGTGCTCGTTACTACAAGCAGCAACTCTGCCGCTTCAACGGCGACGTTTCACTGGCGCTGGCAGCCTATAATTCCGGACCGGGCAATGTCAGCAAATATGGCGGCATCCCGCCGTTCAAGGAGACGCAAGGCTATGTCGCTTCGATCACCCAAGACTGGCTACCGGCCTTCGGCGGTTCCGACAAATCGCAAATACCCTTAAATTTCGGGGGCGGAGAAACCGCCTATACCGGCATTCGGTCATCGACTTTGAACGCCATGGGGACGTCGGCCGCCACCTCCGATAGCCTCGCAAACGTCGCAAGCTGGTATCAACAGTTGGGGCAGGTCCAGACGGGAACCATTCAGGACAGTTGGGACCAAAATTCGACGGTCCGCAACGCCAATCTCGCGATGATGAACAATGCCATCAAGCTCGGGACCACGATGGCCGACCTCGTGAATTCCCGCAATGCCGTCACCTCGGCCAACCTCTCCGGCTCGTCGCGCGGCACCGATCACGATCCCGATAGAGAGACGCCGCGCGAGACCACCGGTCTCTGCAATCCCCACCAGAGCCTTGTCTGGAGCGATGCGGACAAGGCCTGCATCGAGAAGCGCCCAACCGCAGATCAGGTGCAGCTATTGCTGCAGCCGCAATAACGGGAGAAGCGAAATGAAATTAAAAGTGCTCACACTCTCCGTGCACCTGGTGTTGCCATCAGCTGCGCTCGCCGACGTGCCCGTCATCGACAAGACGAACTACGAGGTCGCCAAGAAGACGGCTGAGACCACTGACCATATCCTCGATACCAACAAGAATATCCTGTCGACCGTGCAGGATACGTTGAAAGCGGTAACCGGCGACCGCGGCAGTACCGCCGCGCCCTTGAAGGACCTGGCTGTCGGCAATGGCTTCAGCGTCTCGGCCGTGCCTTCCTTCGACAGCATCCTGAAGGAAGGTGTTCCGAATTTCGGGGCGATGAGCGGAGATATCGCCAAGGCGGCAACCACGTTCATCAACGGCCTGCAGTTGGTGAAGTCCTTGTCCGGCAAGGAAAACAGCACGTTTTCCGGCGACAAATCCTACGAGCAATTGGTCAACACCGTGCTTGGCGTCTCGGCCTTGATCAACGGATCGCAGCAGGCCATCGAGACACGTCGAAGCGCCTTCCAGCAGGCCGGCTCTGAGATCGGGTCGGCCCAGGACATCAAAGGCTCGATCGACCAGAACACCCAGCTTCAGGTGCAGTCGGGACTGACGCTGAACGAGATGATCGGCGTCCTGAACGGCGCCGTCATCTCGCTGCAAGCGGAAAACCAGCGCCGGCTCACCGATATCTCCAACACGAAGAAGGCTCTCACCTACGGAAACTGAGATGGCAAAACATCAAGGCCTCGGCGTCGTACTTACCGTCTGCCTCCTCCTGGTGGCCTGTGGGACTGTCAAGGAGAAGACGGCGCCATGCAAGCGGCCGCCCAATCTCACCTCATTTGCGGAGGCCGCAGAGAAAGACTGCGGTCCCTTACGTCCCGTCAACGATCCGGTCGCCGCCTTCGCCGCACTCGGTGTCGCCGATCAGTAATAGGGCTCAGCAATGCAGGACTTCCTCGGCGACCTTCTCAACCGCATCGAAAACTCCGGAACCAACTTCTCGGAGCAGGCCTATACGATCGTCGGCAACGAGCTGATGCCGCTGCTGAAAATCATGTTCGTCGCCTATGTCGCCTGGTACGGCCTGCAACTGGTCATGGGAACAGCGCGTATCGGCGTCGGCGAGATCATCGGTCGCATCGCCCGTATGATGATCGTCCTTGCGCTCGTCAGCTCATGGGGCAATTTCAACAATCTGTTCTATCATTGGATCAACGATACGCCCGAGGATGTCGGCCGCGCCATTCTGGCGGCGTCAGGAACCGGCATCAGCGAACCGACCAACGGCATGTCGCAGATCTGGAAAACCGCAAGTGAGGCGGCGTCCGCCTTCGCGGAGCAGTCCGGCTATTTCTCGATCCTGCCGAGCATGATCGGCATCGTCATCATGGTCGGCGCCGGCGTCTTCATCGCGATCGCACTTGCGATCCTGATCCTTGCTAAAGTCATGCTCTGGGTCCTGATTGGGACCGCGCCGCTATTCATCGCCTGCATGCTGTTTGAACGGACACGTGGCTACGGTGTCGGATGGTTCAACCAGGTTCTCACCTATGCGCTCATCCCGCTGTTCATCTATGTGATTGCCGCCTTCCTTATCGCTGCGATGAACCCCGAGCTGTCGAAGATCGATGCAGCCAGCGGGTCCCGCACTCTCACTCTGGCCGACATTGCCGGGTTCCTGCTGCTGTGTATCGCGGGTGGCTTCGTAATGCTCCACATCCAGTCGCTCGGGCAGGGAATTGCCGGCGGCCTAGCGGCCGGCGTCGGCAATGCGGCAAAACATATAACGCACTTTGCCGGCGTCAGAACGCCACGCGCGGTGGGGCGCGCGGGCATTTCGGCCGGCCAAGGGGCTGCGCGCGCGGGCAGCAATCTTCGCGAGCGGTTCCGCCGAGATGGCGGTGTCGACGATCCCTCCGGCGCCCGCTCGGCGATGCAGGACAAAATCTCCAAAAACGGCACGCCGACATGACCTCAAACCTTCGGGCAGTTGATTGACGATGGCAAATTCCAACAACATCAATTTGACGACCTATTACCAAAGTGGCGACATCTGGGAGCAGGAGGTCGTTAAAAGAGCCAAGCGATCGCGGACCCTTGCCTGGTTTGTCACCACGATTTTTGGCGGCATCACTCTTCTGAGCCTGCTTGCGCTCGTCATGCTCGTGCCGCTGAAGAGCTTCGAGCCCTATATCGTCGAGGTCGACAAGAGCACCGGCTATGTCGAGGTGAAGACCGGCCTGACGCGGCCGGCCAATCTCACCGACCAGCAGGCGATTACCCAGGCCAATATTGTCCGCTACATCCGCGCTCGCGAAGGGTATGACCCTTACGCGATCGAACAGAATTTCGGGATCGCCGCCCTGCTGTCGACCGGCAATGCGGCACGCGAGCTTCAGGAACTCTATAGCGCCGCCAATGCGAAAAATCCCGCCAAGGTCTACGGCAAAACCAAACGCGTGACGACGGAGATCGCCTCGGTCACCTTCCCGAACGGCTCGACAGGTATCGTTCGCTTCTCAACGACGGAACTTTCCGACACGGATTCGATCACCAGCCATTGGATCGCGGTGGTGCGTTATCGCTACACCGACACGCCTGCGACCAACGAATGGCGGTTCGAGAACCCGCTGGGCTTCCAGGTCTACGACTACCGTCGTGATCAGGAAACCGTCTCGGGGAGCGACCCGTGAGCATGCGCCGGTTCCGTTGCTCCTTTATTTTGGCGGTCGCCGTTACCTTTACCACAGGTGCCTTCGCGGCAGAGACGCCGTCAGCCGGACGTCTCGACCCGCGCGTGACGAGCGTCGTCTACCAACCGAACAATGTCGTACGTGTCTTTGCGACCTACGGCATATCGACCATGATCATCTTCGATGAGGACGAGAAGTTCGAAACCATCGCCGTCGGTGACAGCGAAAGCTGGGACGTCGTGCCGACTGACAAGGGCAACATCCTCTTCGTCAAACCGAAGGCGAAGAACGTCTCGACCAACATGAACGTCGTGACGTCGAAGCGCATCTATTATCTCGAGCTCAACGACTATGCACCGGAAGACAACAAGAAGACCTTCGGCATTCGTTTCGTCTATCCGGACAAGGATCTGAACGCCACGCTTCGCAAAGAGGCCGAGGCGCGTGTCGGATATCCGAACATCTCCGGCATCGACAAGGCCAATGTCAACATCGACTACTCGTTTTCGGGAGACGGCAGCCTGAAGCCACTGATGATTTTCGACGACGGCAAAAAGACCTTCTTCAAGTTCGGTCCGAAGGTGCCGGCGATCTTTGCGGTCAATAGCGATTTCAGCGAGACGCTGCGCAACGTCCGCCGCGAGGGCGACTACATCGTCGTTGACGGGACGGAAGCACAATACACGCTGCGCGACGGCAATCGATGGACCTGCATCTTCAATCTCAGGAAGCCGGACTTCGGCCAGCCGGATCCAGCCACCATGGGTCCCGCGCCGGATAACAAGGCAACGGTGCGCAGAAGGAGCGGCAACGGATGAACAGATCGCCTGAACTCGAAGCGATGCTTGCCGGTGATGAAATCGAGGTGCGCGACCGCCGCGGCAAGCGCAATCAATTGCTTGGAGGCGCCGCCTTGTTGCTCGGTGGGGCGGTCCTCGCATACCTCACCGTCTTCGTGCCACAGAAGCAGCACCAGGATGCACTGCACGGCGACGAGGAGTTCTCGACCACGACGTTTCGACCGCCCTCCTTCCTGCGCGATGAGCAAAAGCCCGAGCAGAAGCCGGCCGACAACATTATCCAGCTTCCCGAGCCGCCTGAGGAGAAGAGGCAAGAACCAACCGATACGATCGAGTTCGACGTGCCGCCGCCTCCAGTGGCGGTCCAGACGGCGGAAGAAAAACAACAACCGGTCGAGGCGTTCCCCAAGCGATATCTTTCGAAGCAGATCATCGTCGATTCCGCCAAAGCGGATCCCGGAAGCGGGGCGCTGTCAGGAAACGGTTCGGAAGGTGGTCCAACCGTTGCCGGCGAGGATCGAAGCAGCAAATTTCTCGCGAGCGCCTCCGCGATCGGTGACCGGTCGGCCAAGGCGCGGCAGATCAGCCGCATCGACGCGATGATCCCGGAAGGCACTCTCATTCCCGGAATCCTGGAGACAGCAATCAACAGCGACCTGCCCGGCCAGGTTCGTGCCATTACGTCGCAAGACGTCTATTCATTTGACGGTCGCCGGATTCTCATCCCGACGGGAACGCGGCTGATTGGCGAATATCAGTCTGATATCACCCGCGGGCAGAAACGAATTTTTGTCATCTGGACACGACTGTTGCGCGACGACGGCGTTTCGGTCCGGCTGAACAGCATTGGAACCGACAGCCTCGGTCGGTCCGGTCTGACCGGCACCATCGACAACAAATGGCGCGAACGGTTTGGCTCGGCGGTCCTGCTGTCCATCGTGGGCGCCGGCTCTTCCTACCTTACTGGCTATGGCAGCAATCAGTACGGCACCACTGGCAACGGTGAATCCGATTCCGCCCGCGCGGCGGAACTTGCGCGCGAGACCATCGCCCAGACCTTCTCCGATATGGCCAACCAGGCACTCGGAGAAAATCTGCGCATTCCTCCGACAATCAGTGTCCATCAGGGCGAACGCATCTTCGTCTATGTTCGCCAGGACCTCGATTTCTCCGCCATGTACCCGGATCCGGTTGAAGAAGCACTGAAGGAGATCAAGCATGAGCGAGGCCTCGATGCGGGTCGTTCCCACAGGCAATGATCCGCATTACTTCCTGAAGCGCGCGCTGTCGCCTCTGACGCGGTTTCTGGCAGATCCAACTGTTGTGGAGATTTCCGTCAACAGGCCGGGTGAAGTCTTTGTCGAACGGCTGGGTGCCGGCCATATGGAATTTCATTCGATCCCTGAGCTGACCTCCGCTGAGATTGAGCACATCGGCGAACGTGTCGCGGCCGCCAGCAACCAGTTCATCAGTCGCACAAACCCGCTCCTGAGTGCCGCTCTTCCCTCCGGGGAACGTATACAGATCATCCTTCCACCGGCAGCAGCCGACGGCGGCTCCCTATCAATCCGCAAGCAGGTCATCAGCGATTTTACGCTGGCCCAGTATCGCGATACCGGCGGCCTCGACAAAGTGTCGGTGACCCTCGGCGGTCTAAACGCAATGGACCAGAGGCTGATTGCGCTTCTCGAAGCAGGCCACGTCCACGACTTCATCGAGATGGCTATCCGCGAAAGGGTGTCGATGCTCATCAGTGGCGGAACGTCGACCGGCAAGACCACCTTCCTCAATGCCTGCCTGAAGAGCATTGATGATCACGAGCGTATCCTGACACTGGAGGATACGCGCGAGCTCTTTCCTCCACATCGCAACAGCCTCCATCTCCTGGCCTCGCGCGGCGATCAGGGCACCGCCCATGTCACAATCCAGTCACTGCTTGAGGCGTCACTGCGCATGCGGCCGGACCGGCTCTTCGTCGGCGAGATCCGCGGCGGAGAAGCCTTTGCTTTTCTACGCGCCATCAACACCGGTCATCCCGGCAGCATGTCGACCGTGCATGCCGACACGCCGATGGGAGCCTACGAGCAACTCGCCATGATGATGATGCAGGCCGGCATGTCGTCCGGCTATTCCAAGCAGGATCTCATGTCTTACATTCGCATGGTCATCCCCATCGTCATCCAGCTACGGCGCTATGGTGGTCGCCGCGGCGTCTCTGAGATCTACTACGCCCGGCGCGCACCATGAGCAGGTCATATCTGACGTTCTATTTCATGTTTTGCGCACTGATTGCCCTCGCTGTCTGGATGCTGAGCTACAGCCTGATCTTACTGCTCGTCTGGAAAGACGGTCGCATCCTGCATCTAATGAGCACGAGTAATCCGCTTGCACCAATCCAGCAATTCCTTGCCTATTCCCATAACCGACCATTGCAGTTCGTAGCACTGGCAGCCCTAGTCCCTAGCGTCCTCGTTTCCGCCGGCACCGCCGCGTTCGGATTGCGGCAAGCGGCGAGCCCCTTGGGCGATGCAGCGTTTCAGGATGCGGGCTCCCTTCGTCGCGGCGGCTGGTTTCGCAAAGAGGGGCTGGTCTTTGGGCGGATCGGCCGCAGCATCCTCCGCCGAAAGGACGATCGCCATCATCTGGTCATCGGCCCGACCCGATCCGGCAAAGGCGTGGGTTATGTCATTCCGAATGCCCTGATGTTTCCAGGCTCGATGATTGTCACCGACCTCAAGGGCGAGATTTTTGAACTGACAGCCGGTTATCGGAAAGCAAAGGGACACCAGGTCTTCCTGTTTTCCCCGGGATCCCAGAAGACACATCGCTGGAATCCGCTCGACTTCGTACGCACCGACCGCGGCAGCCGCACCATCGACGTTCAGAACATCGCGGCAATCCTGATCCCGGAAACAGTCGGTTCCGAGAACGCCGTCTGGCAGGGCACGGCGCAGCAGGTCATCGCCGGGGTGATCAGCTATGTCCTGGAGAGCCAGCATTACAGGAACCGCCGCAATCTCGGCGAGGTGAACAGCTTCTTCAATGCCGGCATCGACCTGCAGATCCTCATGAAGTTGATCAGGGAGAACGAGCCTGATCTGTCGAAGTTCACGATGGACAGCTTTAACGCCTACATCTCCCTGAACGAACGTGCGGCCCGCTCCGCCCTGCTCGACATCCAGAAAGCATTGGCACCATTCCGGAATGAACGTGTGACCGCCGCGACGGCCATAACCGACATGGATCTTGCCTCGTTGCAGCGGCGGCCGGTGACGATCTACCTGGCCCCGAACATCACCGACATGACCATTCTCCGGCCGCTGCTGACGCTTTTCGTACAGCAGGTAATGGATCTGCTAACGCGCGAGCATAAACCGGCTGCCTTGCCCGTCTATTTCCTACTCGACGAATTCCGTCAGTTGAAAAAGATGGACGAGATCCTCAATAAGCTGCCCTATGTCGCCGGCTACAACATCAAGATGGCCTTCATCATCCAGGACCTGAAGAGTCTTGACGAGATTTACGGCGAGACTGCCCGCCATTCGCTGCTTGGAAATTGCGGCCTGCAGCTCATCCTCGGCGCCAATGATCAGGCCACCGCCGAATATGCTTCTCGCGCCCTTGGCAAGAGAACGATCCATTATCAATCCGAATCCCGCACGTTCGAACTGGTCGGCCTCCCCCGCCGTACCAAGGTGGAGCAAATCCGCGAACGTGACCTAATGATGCCGCAGGAGGTCAGGCAAATGCCTGAGGACAGGATGATCCTGCTCATCGAGGGACAGCGGCCGATCTTCGGCAACAAGCTGAGGTACTTCGCCACGGAGCCTTTCAAGAGCGCCGCCGCAATCGCCAGTTCGCGTCGAGAGGAGGTTCACGACGTCGAATTTCTTCAAGGCATGACTGTTCCTCCGGCCATGCGAGGCTACGGCGCAACGCCGGCCGCCGATAGCGAGAGCGGCGGAACGGAGAACGCGAGGGAGAAGGCAGACGCGCAAATGACCGCCGCAAAGGCGCCGGAGAAGATGGCTCGGATGATTGGTCGAAAATCCGTTGCCGAGCCACACCGGAAGCGAGCAAAGTCAATTCCATCAAGCAAGGATACTCCTGAAACACGCCTCACTGCCTCAGCCAAACGGTTGAAGTCGGCCGTCAGTTCGGCACTTGCCGGCTCGCCGAACATGCCAGCACGACAACGACGAAGTATTTTCGAGATTTTGGCGCAAACTATTCCAGATCCGGAAGAAATCGGATTGGACTGAGCGCTTTCTGTCGTCAGTTCACGGCACCCGCGACCTCAAAGCGTTTTACGGCTGCTGTGGCCATTCTTCCGCCGGCCATTCTCGTAACGCGTGAATGACACGCACGACCACCACGCTTTCCCGGCCTGCGATCGGCCGCAACCCGTAAGCGACAATATAGGGCAAGCGGGAGATGGACTTCTCATAGGTGCCTGTCACCCGGCCAGGTCGTCCGGTCGCCATGTCCTCAAGGGCATTACCCGCGTCTCTAATTCGATCCGCGACCCGTCTTGCAGCCGCCGGGTTATTTTTGGCAATCAACGCGACTTGTTCCTTGAGATCGTCCAGCGCTTCGCGGGACCAAGCAACCGGTCGTCTCACGCTTTGCCTGCGCGCTTGGGTTCCGCTGCGTCGATTACGGCATAGATTTCGCCCATAGCATCGTCATGAGGGACAACACGCCCCGCCGCCGCATCGGCCATGCCGCGCTTGATACCCTCGATGATTTCAAGCTCACGCTCGACATAGGCCGCGACGGCCTCGCCAGCGAGAAAAGACTTGCTGCGCTGCGTGTCGGCCGCGATCCGGTCCAGCTTCTCTTTTACATCGGGCCTAATCCGGATGGTCATAGTGGTGCTGGCGGTCATGAAACAAGCTCCGTGTTCGGTTGTGTACACGTTAGCACACTAGGGTGCCTAGCGCCGCTACGACGAAGACTTTGGGTATGCCAATAGTCCGCAACGCAGTCTTTAAACCCCTCCTGGACGCAACTGGAAAGGATTTCAGTTATTGCAGTTAAGAATTGCATGCCCTATATAGATGGGCAAGGAGTAACCGCCATGACCAGCCATGTTCTTCAGTTTACCAAACTGCCGGATCTCGACCGCAAGGCCGTTGCGCCTATGCCGAAGCTGGCAGAAGGCGACCATGTCGAATTGCGGATTCACCGCGATGGGGGGCAGCTTCAGACCCTTTGTCTCCCGGCCTCTGCTGTCGCACCTGTCGAAGCGCTCCTCGACCATTTGCGGCGCGGCGAGCGCGTCGCCCTGCTCACCGAAGATCAGGAATTAAGCCCGTCCGACGCTTCGACGATTCTCGGCATCTCACGCCCCCTCGTTGTGGTGCGCATGGATCGCGGCGATTTGCCGTTCCGCTATGTTGGCAAGCACCGCCGAGCCAAGCTGAGAGATGTTCTTGAGCTCAAAGCCAAGCTCGACGCACACCAAAAAGCTCTCGATGCACTGGCCGAAGACACAGAGGATCTGATCGTTAATCATGGCCTCTAAGCCGCCCGTCGCGGTCTATGATGCCTGCATCCTCTATCCCTTCCATCTGCGAAATGTCCTGGTCCAGTGTGCCTTCGACGGTCTAATCGAAGCGCACTGGACAGACGACATTCATGCCGAATGGATACGCAACCTGGCCGCCAACTCACCCGAAACGCCCGTCTCACGTCTTGAAGCGACCCGCGATCGGATGAAGGACGTTTTGCCCGACGCCGATGTCGCCAACTATCGGGCTCTTATCCCCAACCTCTCCCTACCCGATCCCGATGACCGGCATGTCTTGGCCGCTGCCGTCGCGGCAAAAGCATCCGTGATCGTCACGTGGAATCTTAAAGATTTTCCGGCTGCGGACCTTCGGCCCTATGGCGTAACCTGCACGTCACCCGACGACTTCCTCGCGGGTCTCTATTCCACTTTCTCGAGCGCGTTGATCGACAGCGTCAAGAGCGCTCGGCAAAATCTGCGCAAGACGACACCATCGGCTGAAGAATTCATCGACGCACTGGATCATCAAGGGCTGAAGAAGTTTTCTGCCATCCTGCGCCAGAAGGCCACGCACTTGGACTAACGAGCGTCGGTCCTGAGCTATTTCCATGTTGGAGGAACCGGCTCAAGCACGCAATGCCCGCAATTCGTAAGACGGCACCCGCCGGCGCGAGCCGCCGTCATCTCGGTAAGCGGCAACCCTGCTCAGTAGAGGCGGGATAAAATCCACCTCCTCGAAGGTCACGGGGACGGTGTAAAGGACGGCGGCGTTTTCGTTCGCCCATTTCACCTCGCGCCTGGTGATGGATGGTGGAGCAGCGCTGAGCAGGGCAGCCAGCGCAGAGAGCGCCAACGTTAGAGCTAGCAAGGCAAATTCAACTGTTATGACGAACGGCGGAAGCGGTCCCATCCAGGCACCGAGGATCGCTCCGGCCAGAAAGACCACAGCCGGAGCAGCCATCGACCAAATTGTCATTGGTGAGCGAAGCACAGAATTCAACATCGCGACAACTATCCTTATAGCAGATTTGGTAGAGAATTGATCAAAATGGCGACTGCGCAAGCAGCCAATCCCACCAAGACAAGCCCCAAGGCCAGGCGACGGTCAGGGCATGATCGACAATGCCTATTATCATGACCACCCAGAACACAATGCCAAACACCTTTGCCAATCCCTCTTCAGCCTTCTGGTCGGTCTCGGGATTGATGATGATCCGTCTCTCGTCCCGCATGCTTATCTCCTATCGCTCATGGTCGTCCTGATCGCGTTCCCGCCGTTCGTCGGCCTCGCGCTGCAACTGCTCGAGTCTCGGAATATGCTGCTGAGCGGGATCCATCCCTGTGGTATCTCCCGCATTGCGGTCCACTGTTGCCTCAGCCCGCCGCTGAGGGAAGGCGTTAGCTGAGTGCTCTTGGGGCTGGTCTCGGTGACTGCGATCCGGCGCCTCTTCGCGATCTGAACGATCGTCATTGTCGGCGCGAACCTGAACTTCTGCTGCAGCGCTATCAGGGCCTCTACCCTTTTCGCTGCGTTGCTGGCGCGCCCGCTCGGCGCTCTCGATCGCGGTTCGCAATTCTTCGTCGACTTCGGCGATTTCACGGATCAGACGATTGCCGGAAGCGCCAAGCTCACCAGCTCGCGCCAGTGCTACATCGAGACTGGCCTGCAGAGTTTCCCTGTCGCTTTTGAATTCGCCGGCGTCGGCAAGATCGATCGCTTCACGAAAATGCTCCACTTCGAGCAAGATCTCGTTTGCCATTTCGACAGTCCGGAGGCCATGGCGCGCCACCGCATCGTCCCAAAGCTGGTTCACTTCATCGCCGGTTGGAATTTGATCTGCGCCGACCCGCTCGGATCTCGCCTCGCTCTGCTCGGCCTGTTTCATCAGTTCGCGGCGGATATCGACATGTTCGCGGGCAGCTACGGCGATTTCCTCGTAACTGGCCTTCTGCTCCGGAGGCATTACGCGTTCTGCCTGAAACAAAGCCGCTTCCACGCGCTTCTCATAGGCCTCGAATTCGGACCGGCTCATATGGCGCATCTGCTCATCCTCCGAAACGATATTCGACAATGTAACCAGATACGTTTCAAATTGCGAGAGCGATTTTTCCGCTTCGCTCGCGGCAATCACGTCTGGTGAATCCTCGATTCGCGCCAATTCCAGGCGCAAAACCTGATCTTTTGCGAAGTTCGCCGAGCGCTCATCGCTATCCTGCGAGGCCAACACCTCCCATTCACGCTTAGCAAGATCAGTATAGTTCCGGCTTATCCCCGTTCGCGCAAACCTACGGTGATCCGAGCGCTTCGCGTCATACCGGCGCTGAGCTGACTGGCTGGTGCCCTCATGCTCCGTGCGCCCAAGCCGGCTTGTCGGACGCACCTGGTTCCTTCCATAAGCTGCGGGACTGGCGCGGTCACGCCGGTCCGTCATTTCCATGTTGATACCGTGGGCGCGCGCCTTCTCGGCCATCGTTACTCGCCAATGACGAAATGTCCGGATCGTCGTCTCGATCCGGTCTCCCATGTCTGACCGCATCGCGATGATGGCATGCACGTGGACATGCGGCCGCTTGCCGCCAGCCTCCTCCGCTTTTGGATCCCAGGACGGATCATGCAGAGAAAAGACGTAGCGAAAACCGACAAATTCCTCCGCCAGGAAATCCCGGGCGGCGGCATGGAAGGCCTCGCTATCCGTGCCTGCCCGCGCAGACAGGACAAGATGCATGACATCGCGCGGCTTGCGGCTATGCAACTGTTCTCGCCACTCCTGCTGCACAAGGTCTCCGGCTTGCTTTTCGTCGGAGATTGCCCTGCCCGTTTCATCGTAAACCGCGCCACCGTGCCGTTCGACGAGACCACGCAGCCGGCTCGTCCCGTAGTCTGTCCCATTGCCGTAGCCGGTAAATCGGAACGTTGCCGTCTCACCACGCTCGGCGCCGCCATCAAACCGATCCTGAACGATCTCCGACGCCTTCTTGTCGGCTGTGAGCCGCTCACCATTGCTGTCCCGCAACACCGCGACGCCTTCGATCGTGCGACCGGTCCCTTCACGCCTTGGTCCGATTGCATACGCAAAACTCCGATCCCCAAGACCGCGCTTCAATAATGCCAATGACTGCTCGTAAACATCGCCCCCTTCACCGAATGTCCCGTTCACTTCCACCGTGAAGGTGGCGATGTCGCGGCTCTCGGCCCGGTTCTTCATCAGGTGGCCCCATTCGCCCCTGACACCAGAGAGTTCATCGCGACCGCGAAGTTGCTCGCCGCGCTCGTTTTCGACGACCACTCCTCCATTGCGCGACACATAGGTGATCATTGCGCCGAGCCGGCCGCCACCGCCAAACGATGCCATCTTGACTACTGCCGGTTGGCTGCCCGACGCGAGCGCGGCAAAGCGACTTCGCATGGAAGGCTCGCCGTCGCGTTCAGTTGCGCGCGCCAGCGTTCCTGTGCGTCGATCGGAATTGCCTGGAAAGCCGCGCACCGGCGATAGTGCATTCGCGCCACCGCCGCGGCGGCGCCAGCGCTCCTCTTCGGCGTCGGCCTTTCCGCGTCCAAGCGACCGCTCGTGCAACAACGCCGCCCGTCGGCTCTCCCATTCCTTCTCAAAGGCGCCGAGAAAGAACTCCATCATGCCGCTCCGCGCCGACGAGCCGCACGGACGCTGTAACAGTGCAATTCCATGGCGACCGCTACGACGATTTGCTGGATGTCGATCAAAGCAGAGGACACCCCATCCGCGTCGATCTGCCCTGCCCTGTTGGCCGTGCGCGTAAGCTGATTTAGGTTCACGCCGATGGCACGCATCTGCGAAGCAAGAATATCGAGAATGGTCCTGTCGTCCTCCGTCAGGAACGGCTGAATGCCCGCTCCTTCCAGCGCCAGCGAGCGCATGAAGCCAGAAACCGTCATGTCGGCCGCGGCGGCCGCATGTTCGACGGCAGCGTGTTCCGAGACAGCGAGCCGGACATGAATGACGCGCTCCTTGCGCGCCTCCGCCGGCCCCAAGCTTTGCGACCTTCCATCGGTCACTGCCATCGCATCCTCCGTCAGAAGACCCGCCGCAGGCGCCATCGACGGCGTGTCCGTCGATCGTCAGCAAATTTGTATCACAAATTTGCGTATCCTGCCAAACCAAAACTATACTCATCACGTTACAAACACAAGCCAACATCCTCCGAAATCGAACCTTCGAGAAATCGCCCATCAAGCGTGAATAGTTACCGCACGACCGTTGAGGCGTGGATCGCAAGCGTTTCGATTATTTCTACAACATTTCAATGGTGATATGCAGTGCAACAACACTGCTCGCCCCCTCGCCACACCTATGGACTGGACCTCCATTTTATGGGCGATCGCCTATAGAATGTTTCCGATTACCAACATTTCGGGTTGACAGACGCTAAACCATTTACGTTATATTCCATCTTTGTCGACGGTTCTGGCAGCAGGAGGTTCTGGAGCATGGGTCGAATTTATGCGGCAGTGAGCAACAAGGGCGGCGCCGGCAAAACGACGCTCGTAACCTTGATGGCTGGCGAGTACGCCTTGCGTGGCGAGCGCGTGCTTTTGATCGACGCCGACAGCCGCCAGAACCTTTCGGGATGGTGGCGCCTCTGCCAAAACAAGACGAACATCCCCGCGAATATCGAAGTGACCACGGCCTCTGCGTCGCGGACCCTTCAATCGGCCGTCGAGCGGTTCGCCGGCGCGTTCGACCTTATCATCATCGATGCGCCGGGCGTAGACAGCGCGTTGCAGACCGGCATCATTCGCGCAGCCGAGCTCGTCATCTCCCCGATCCAGCCTGCAATCAAGGAGATCGAAGCTGCCGGCCAGGCCGTGGCAATGGTCAGCCAGATCAACGACCAGTTCGGATCGAGAATTCAGCATCTCAGTGTTCGCACCCGCGTGACGATACCCGGCCGCAATCTGGAGGCCTACCGCTATATCAGGCCCTTCGTCGCCGGCCTGCGGGAAGCGGACTATCGGACCGCGCTTCTCGAAACCGAACTCTTCGAGCGCAATGTCTATCGCGAGATCCAGAATGGTCTCGGAACCCTGCAGATGCAGGAATTGACCGACAGGGTTCGCAAGGCGCGCTCGGAGGTGCAGGCCCTCGTTTCCGAGATCGAGGAAAAGCGGTCCGCGCATGATCGGGGGATTGCTGCATGAGCAAGGCGGGCTTGGGGCTCGGCGACTTCATCATCGCGCCGCGGACAGAGCAGAGGGAGCGCAGCCGGCAGGAGCCGATGGAGCGGAAACCGACGACCTCGCCGGCGACGATACCTGCGGCAGAGAGGGGCGAAACAAAAATCCTGCCAGGGCTTTCGGGGCAAGCTCGCCGTGAGAAGGCGACGTCGCGCGCGATCGTGCGGGAAGATGCCCGCCTCGCACTGAAGAACCTCAAGCGGACGAAAGAGCGCGAAGCCAAATTCTACGTCAACGTCGCCTTGGATTACGACACCAAGGCACGACTGAAAAAGGCCGCCCACGAGAACGACGTCAATATGACGGTCATCATGCAGACAGCGATCGATACCTATTTGAAGGACAACGGCTATTAACAACCGCAAAGACATCTTTTTAGCACGCCAACTGACATTCCACGAAGGGGAAAAGAACCGATGGAAATGCTGGTTCTCTTCGCTTTGATTTTAGTTTGCGCCATCGTCATTCTGCTTTTCAAGAGCTCCGATTGGATTGACGCTCACGCGGAAGAAGCCACGCAAAGAGCTCGGAAATTGAAGCCGGGGAATGACAGGATGGAGACAGCAATCGCGGCTGGAAACGACAGGAGGCGAGATGCAGCCGCTTCATCCAAATAAGCGCTACGGCTGGCGCCAGCGCGATTGCCGCCTCAGAAGGGCGGTTCGGCGCTGATGCGGCCGTCGAGCTCGGCTGAGATCACCTCGCGCTCGGCGATCGCCAGCTCGAGTTCGGCTTCGATCTGGCGGCGTTCTTCCAGCGTCGCGGCAGCCCGGGCTTCGGCGCGCAGTTCTTCGATGTGTTGTTCGTTGGTCATCGTCGTCTCCTTGAGAAATGTGAGAGATGACGGCGGCACGCAGGGCGGGAAAAGTCAGGTCAAGGCTCGTGGAACACGACCGGCGGAGCCGGCGCGCGGAGGAACCGATTTTGTCGGAGCGGAGTGAAACGGAGCGCAGAGAAAATTGGAGGGGCCGCGCGGCCTTGAGTTGGCTTTGCCCGTCCGGCACAATCGGCCGGTCTGAGCAGACATGTTTTCCTCTCTTGTGGCACCCCATTTCAAGCGCGCCGCTTGCTCGACGGTGGCCGGAGCGATGAGACGGTTTCTAATCAATGGGGAAGCCAGCGCTGATGACACCGATGATTTCCATCGCAGGCTGACGCAGGCCTATCGCGACAAGGCCCGCCCCCTCTGCCTTTGCAAGGGCGTGGGCGTGCCGATGTACGTCGCCAAAATCGGCGACCAGCTGGTGATCAAGAGAATGCCGCTCACCGGCGTGGACCACGACACCACGTGTCCGTCCTACGAGCCTCCCTATGATCTGTCGGGTCTCGGCCCACTGATGGGAGGCGCAATCAAACTCGACACGGCGGCTGGAACGGCAGCGCTCAAACTCGATTTCTCGTTGTCGAAGCGCGGCTCATCCGGTGGTGGTGCTCGGGATTCCGAGCCCGCCGACAGCGTCAAGAACGCCAGCAAGAAACTCTCCTTGCGCGGCCTGCTGCATTTCCTCTGGCACGAAAGCGGCCTGACGGAATGGACGGCGCATTGGGCAGGCAAGCGGCATTGGTGGCAGGTCTATCATCATCTTCAGGAGGCGGCCCGGACGATGTCGGTGCGGCAGCAAAGCCTCGCCGAGCGCCTCTTTGTTCCCGAGCCGTTCCGGGCCGAGGAGAAGGCAGCCATCGAGCAACGAAGGACACAGGCGTTTTCGCTTTTGTTTCAAACCTCTCCCGGTCCAAAAGCGTTGATGCTTCTGCTGGGAGAGGTAAAAGAGTTTTCGTCGGCGAGGAATGGTCAGCTCGTGGTCATCAAACACATGCCGGGATTTCGTCTCTATCTTGAGGAAACGGCATGGCGGCGTTTGCAGCGCCGCTTCGATACTGAACTGACGCTCTGGGGGAGCAACGAGACCTCCCATCTCATTGCCATCGCGACAATGGGTGGGAATCCTTCCGGCGTCGTCACGGTCAACGAGATCGCGCTGATGGTGGTTACGGAACAATGGCTGCCAATCGAAAATACCCACGAGGAGCGGCTGCTGGATCGATTGACGCGGATGCGTGAGAAAATGGTGAAGGGTTTGCGCTTCGAGCTTTCACGGACGCAGCCTTTTGCGAACGTGATCCTGCCGGAACATCGGCCATTGACACTTGCACTCTATATCGTGCCGCAGGGCGCCGATGAGAGTTTCGAGACTGCCTTGCGGGAGATGATCGACGCGCGCCAGGACATGTCTGCCTGGGTTTGGCGCGCCGGTAAAGAAGAGATGCCGCCCTTGACCTTTTAGATCGACCTATGCTGCAGGCACGCCTTCAAGCAAACCATCGTAGACTTCCAGCAGCACGCTGGTAATCGCTTGTCCGAGAGCGTTGCCCGCCGAGCGTAGATCCTCTTCACTGCCGTCGCGGGCGGCCTTCGCGAGATCGAAGCCTTGTTCGCTGACGATCTGCTTCGCCGCTTCGATAGCCCAAAGCGCAAAGTCGCCTCGGCTATCGATTTCCATTGTTTCTAGCATTGCCCATTCCATTTTATTGCTGGCGCTGAGTTCTAGTTGCTTTCTCCGCCGATGATAAGCGCGATGCCCCCGATATCACCAATCCACACAGCATTCACCACCGACGTGAATCGGTGAATGCGGATTGTTTCAAAACTGTCGTTGGACGGCGCCTTGCATGGAGAAGACGATCCATTCCATGTCCACACGGAGAAAAAGGTGAGCTTCACCTTCGCCGGATCGATGCCGCTCAGAACATACGGCGCTTCTACACGCTGGCGATCCAGCCGACCTTAACGGGGTCTCGCTCGTACGCCACTGGGGCCGGTTCGGCAGCGATGGGCAGGAGAAGATCGAGACCTATGATGAACCTCAAGCGGCAGAAGCCGCATATGAGCGGCTGGAGCGCGTTCAGCGTCGGCGTCGCTACAAGGATCAGGTCGGCGCAAACAGCTGAGTGGCCGATCTACGCTGCCCGATGCGTTCCGAGGAGAACTGTGGGCCTTTGGGCTTTCGACTTCGCCAAGCGCGTCTTGGCCACGACAAGCTGTGGAAATTTGGGTTTTAGGCCGCAATCTCGATCTTCAAGCGATGACAAGAGGAAGACCGTCTGTCACGGATTCCCTATCATTCACGATGCGGAGACGGACATGACCACCACCAATGAAATCGCTGACAAGATCGCCGCTGAGCACAGCCTGACAAAGGCGCAGGGCAAGGCGATCGTCGAGGCCGTGATCGCCTCGATCACCGAAGCTGCTGTTGCTGGCAGCGAAACGTCCCTGCCAGGCTTCGGCAAATTCAAAGTCAAGGACACACCGGAGCGTGAGGCGCGCAATCCTGCGACCGGCGCAACGATCAAGGTCGCAGCGGCAAAGAAGCTGGCTTTCACGCCGGCAAAGGCCCTTAAGGACGCGCTGAACAAGTAAGCCGTCTGTACGAACAAAACCAAAAGCCCGGCTTCCACAAGAGGTCGGGCTTTAACGCTTTTTGATTTATGGCGTCTGAGGCTGCAAATCCTGGATGCTTATCAGGGATCGTGCAGATCGCGTCTCGAGCGTCATCACCAAGCAGACGGCATTTCCTTCGATCAGCTCGGAGAGAGGCCGATCCCTTTCGAGATCGGCCATTTCGGTTCAGGCCGGGTTGTTCCAGAGGATGACCTTGCGATTGGCTTCGCCGCCAGGGGCGGGAGCGAGATTGCCGAAGATGACGCCGATCTCGGGCGCTTCGAGCTTGACGGAGAGATATTCCTCGCCGGTATGGCGGGCGGTTCGGTTCCAGGCTGCGCCGATCTCAAAGCCGGTCTTGCGGTGGATGATGCGGTAGTCCGGAGCTTCTTCGCTTGCCTTGTTGGCATTGGGGATGATGGCGATCGGGGCATTGACCCGGATGGTGGCGAAGACGCCTTCGAGAGTGCCGTCGGCCTTCTGCGTCAGGGTTGCGATCGTGGTAGCCATAGTAGTTCTCCTTCGGTTGCTCGGGACCATTCCCGATGGCGCCCGAAGAAGGGACCGCGCTGCAGGCGTCACCGAAGCGTCAGCGCAGGGGAACCCCGTGCGGGTTGACGCTGATGACGGCCGGTCCCTTAGAAAGGCGGCATAAAAAACGGGATTGGTGTCCGATCGCAACGTGAGGGGAGACGCCTGCGATCGGTTACCCGTTCACGACTTTGCAGAAGTTCCTGCGCGCGTCTCGTACGTTGCTGCCGTACGGGCGAGCGCACCTTCGGCTATCGGCCAATCACCAACAACATTTTTGGGGTAGCGGAACACAAGAGCGCAAGAGGAGGGAGCCGCGGCGCGAACCCACGGCTCAGTCGATGCGACTGACGCGACCTGACGGGCCTCTTGCCTGCGCAAACGCGGCAGCGATCTTCATAAGGAATGATTTGCTGAAACGGCCAAGGACGTCCTGATCCGACCCGATGTACCATGAACGCTCGACGATATCGTAATTGTATTCGTCGATCACGATCCAGCTCTGCTTCAGGTCCCCGATTCGATCTGCCTGAGGTGGCTGCGTCGTAATAGCGAGCAGGGCAAGGTGCTTGTCTCCGGCACTGCTGCCGATCGCAATGATGACACAGACGGGACGCGGTTTGCGTCCTTCGGTTTCGCCACACTGCGGCTGCCAGGCCCAAAGGGAAGGGTAAGTGATGACCTCCCCTGGACGAAACTTAACGCCCATCGTCGCAACCGTCGCCGCGCGCCAGACGCTCGATCGCCTCGCCAAACAGCTCGACGTGTTCGTCGGACATTTCGGATGTACGATGGGCGCGGCGCGGATCGCCACCGGTCCGCATCCGCTCATAGTGCTCGTAGCTCGTCAACACGAAGCGGGGTTTCCGATGCTTGGTGAGAACGACGGGTTCACGGCTGGCCGCGTCTGTGACGTCGCCGACCCGTTTGTTGAGATCACCCGTCGTAAACTGTCGCATGACCATCCTCCTTTTGGTTGAAATCCATAATCTCCATATTTTCCATTTTTTCGAGAAAGCGCTCATGTACTGCCTCATGGCAATTGCCAAACCGGGATGCCTAACCCACGCGCCTTATTGGCAAGATTGCCGGTAATGCCATTACCCGGGAAGACGATCAGACCGACCGGCATGACGGACAGCATCTCGTCATTGCGGCGAAACGGAGCGGCCTTGGCATGTTTCGTCCAATTCGGCTTGAAGGAGATCTGTGTCACCTTTCGGGCCTCTGCCCAGCAGGCGGCTATGCGCTCGGCGCCCTTCGGCGAGCCGCCGTGCAGCAGAACCATGTCGGGATGCTTGGCATGGACCTGATCGAGCTTCGCCCAGATGCGATCGTGATCGTTGTAGTCCATCCCGCCTGCAAAAGCGATCTTAGTGCCTGCCGGGATCAACACTTCGGTCTCGGCGCGCCGCCGGGCAGACAGGAAGTCGCGACTATCGATCATCGCCGCCGTCAGGTTGGTGTGGCTGACTTTCGAGCCGGTACGAGGGCGCCAAGAGGAGCCGGTTTGAGCCTCAAACAAATCGGCGGCGCTATCGCGCATGAATTCGAAGGCGTTGCGGCGTTCCAGCATCGTGATGCCTTCGGCAATCAGACGCTCGAGTTCGACGCTTTTGACTTCGGAACCGTCTTGCTCGCGTTGGCCGGTCCGCTGCGCGTCCTCATTGCGGTCGAGCTCGCGCTGGATGCGCTCGCCGGCACGGTGGAAGAGATTGACGGTCGACCAGAAGAGGTCCTCGAGATCGGGTTCGAGCCGGGTGTCGCCGAGCATCTCGAAGAGGGCGCCGAAGATGGCGGTCAGCGACGCCTGGACGACCGGCTCTTCTGGGAGCGGGCGGGGATCGGGCTCGTCCTGAAAAGGACGATAGCCATGCACCTGCATCTCGTAGATGAAACGGTCGGTCGGGGAGGATGCGTGCAGGGGCTCGGGTCTCTCGTCAAGGATCGAAAACAGGTCCATCATGATCTCCATCGGTTTTGTGAGCCGCGCCTCTCGCGGCCTGACGGCGATCCCCGTCCACGCAGGGTCCGGACCGGAACCGCGGCGGATCGCGCCGCGGCCCAGCAAAGCGCCGGGCGGCGGAGGGAAGGTTTCTTGGGCAGCGCGAGGAGCAGCGGCAAAGCCGCTGCGGGGAAGAAACCCGACCGACCCGCTGAAGGTCAGGGCACCGCGTGGGATGGGTCGCGTCTCGGCAGGCCAGCGGGCGCGGACAAACATGGGGATCCATGACCCCGTTTCCGTGCAGAGCTGCCACTAAACGCCATTTCGCGCCGTCTGGCCGAGGCTTCACGAAGCGGGCAGAAACGCAGCCATGTCGTCTGGGACGAGCTGCCGACGAAGGCTAAGCGTTAGTCGGTCCGGTCCCAGTCTGCGAAGATCCTCGTTGAAATCGCCGAGTTCCGGGTTGAGCACGAGCGGCAGGATGCCGCGTAAACGAGCCGCCTGGCTCAGCCTCTCGCTCCCATGCCGTCCAGCGGCATCCACGTCCGCAGCGATATAGAGGTGCAAGCACCCTGCGGGCGCGTTGAAGGCGGCAAGGTGATTGGCGCTGAGCGCCGCCGCCATCGGCATTGCAGGCATGACATACGACAGTGACAGCATTGTCTCAATGCCTTCGCCCGCCGCCATCACCTTAACCGGCGCATCGACTGGCATATTGAAGCGCACCGCATTGCCGAGCAGGCAGCCCAACGCCCGCCTGGGATCCTCGACCTTCGCCTTGCCGTCACCGTCCGGATCGAGCCAGGTCCGATGCACGCCGGTGATCGTACCGCTCGGGTCTGTGACGGCAGCAATCAGGGCCGGATAGCGCGTGGTGTCGCCCGTGAGCAAATCGCGGTAGTAGCAGGTGGGGTGGAAACGGAGCGCGGCGTGGTCCGCTCCTCGTAGGATCCCGCGTTGTCGCAGATAGTTGTCAGCGAGTGTGTTGCCAAGCGGCTGCCCCATCGCAAACAGCCGTTGTGCCCGCTCGGATGTTGGGCGATTTGTTCGGCCCATGGGGCCGTTTGGTCGATCTCTCGGCGCGCGCGCTGTTTTCGGCAGGCTGAGGAACTGCCGCGCCTCGCTCACGACATCGCAGAAATCGATCAGGCCACAGCTCTCACGGATAAGATCAAGGAGATCGCCGTATTGGCCGGTTGCCGCATCGGTCCAGCGGCCAGCCCGCGGGCCGGCCAGATAAACATAGAGCGATCGGCCCTTGCTATTTGTCGTATCGCCGACGATCCAGTAGTTGCCGTATCGCCGGCCGGCCGAGAGATAATGGCGGCACACCGCCTCGGCATGGCGCGCAAGACGGGCAGCCAGTTCGGATACTGACATGTTAAACCTCCGTCAATCTGGGCTTGAAAGCTCGAGCAAACGATGACGTAGCGTCAGCTCCTCGAGGATCGCCGGTGCCTCCTGCGACAGAAAAAGCGTTTTCCCGGCAATGATTTCGGAGAAAAGTCCGATGGTTTTCAGCCAGTCGCGAAGCGGGGTAGAAAGGTGCTGCAGCGCCTGGCTTTCGTCTGAGCGCCGGCTGCGGGTCGGCACGAGCCTTGCCACTTCGCCAGCATCGCGAGGGGCGACTACGGCGCTCTAGAATGGGCGGCGATCCCCGTGCCTAAGCCGAGACGGGCCTGCGATAGTCAAGAAAAGGAAGCGGCGTATTGGGCATCGAGAACTAAGTCCCTCGGCTGGCCCGTGTGAAAACAATCGAGTAGGGTCGCGTCAGGAGAACCTTGTCGAGAGCGAGGAAAGCTCCAGCCTGCCTGGGCGCTCTCAAAGCCGGTCAGCTCAACCTTTCCAGCCCCTCTCTCACTCTCCAATAGTCTTGGAGGACGCATGCGTGCCGGCCACGGTCAGCAGCCGGAAGCGCAACTTGAACGACTACCGGGTTCCGAAGTTCACGCCACAAAGACCCAATCAACAAATCTTGGACTTCCAATTGTCATGAGCGATAGTTCCGATTTGCAGGGAAATCGGGACGAGCATGTACAAACGGTTCGTGGAACTTTGGGCAAAGGACGGACGCCCTTTCGGATACGCCAGTGGTTCTAATCGTTGGCCCGCCGTGCTGACAAGATCATGCTGATGCGGGAGATAGATGGGGCGGGCCACAGCTATTATATCACGCTGGACCCACCCTCAGATTTGGCTGCCGGCACAGATTGACGGGCCGCCACTAGAGCCAAACGGTTTGACAATGCCCTCCCCCAACTGGGCGCGGGGATGACGGGATCGGAGTTTGGCTGCACTTAGGAGACGCGTTCAAGCAGCTTCTTCGCCTTGCCTTCGAGTTCGAGGCGGGTGTCCTGATTGGTCCTTGTGCGCGCCAAGGCGGTGATGCCCTGGACGAAGTCGAAGATCGATTCCGGCGGCCGGCCTTCTTCCGACAAGACCATTTCGATCACCTTGACGGTTTCGCCTTTCGAGAATCCGCGGCGACGCAGGAACGTTTCGCGATCTTCGTCCTTGCGGGCGACGATCCGCTCACGCGCCGATTTGATGCCCGCCACGAACGGCGCCGGTGAGGAATTGGCAAAGCTGGTCAGCGCGGGCGCCGCCTCATGCGCGAAACGCTGCGCGGCGAACTTCGAGTGTCGAATGGTGATCTCTTCGAAGTTTTCCGTGCCCCAAAGATGCCGGTTGGCGCAAACGGCGCGCAGGTAGAAGGAGGCAATGCCGAGCGTCTTCGATCCAACCTCGCTATTCCAGGCATAAAAGCCCCGGAAATAAAGATCCGGTTCGCCATTCGGCAGCCGGCCGGCTTCGATCGGATGGGTATCATCGACCAGAAACAGGAACACGTCGCGGTCGCTGGCGTAGAGTGTCGTCGTGTCCTTGGTGATGTCGACAAACGGGTTGTGCGTCATCGTCGCCCAGTCGAGAACACCGGGCACCTTCCACATCGTATCGCCGGTGCCATTGCCGGCGATCTTCATCACTGCCGAGACGAGTTCGTGGTCCCAGATGCGACCGTATTCCGGCCCGGTGACAGCCCGGAGTTCGAGCCGCCCATCGTCCATCTCAAGTGTCTTTAGCAGTTCGGCGCGGTGATTGAGCAAGCCATGCTGGAGGTTGATGGCGGCGAGCAGCGCCGGCAATTGGCGCATGTAGGTGGCTGGCGTGCCGACCAGGCTGCAAAGCTGACCATAGCTCCAATGGGTCGGCGCAATCGGCTGGCGCTGGCCGGGAACGAGGAGTTCGAGCCTCTCGGCGTTATCGCGAGTTGCTTCGACGCGGATGGCTGCGCTCTCGATCGTTCGTGCATGAGCGCGATCTGCACGGGATCGGACAGTATCGTAGAGATCCGTCAGCGACAGGAACCTTTCGTCGTCGGGGCGAGAAAACCATTCCGACGAAACGCGGCCGATCCGCTCGCCGCGGGAAATATCGACTTTGAACCCGGAAGTGGTAGGCAAGATGGTAGTGCTGGGGATGTTCATCGGACTATCTCCTGAAAAGCAAGCGCCCGGCGCTATGGCCGGGCTGGTTGAGGGATATCAAGGGCGGGCTCACTCTCGATGGCGGCGCCGGCCTCCGCGTTTGGAAGGCGCGGAACTGATCGAGCGGATGCAGGACGCGCTGGGCGTTTTCGGCAAGGCAATCTTCGACCACCAGCGTCTCACTGCTGCTGACGATGCAAGGAACGCCAGCGGTTTTGGCAAGCCGCTTCTGCGACACGAGCCGCTCAAGAGCACGATCGCGGCGCTCGCCTACCGGGATGCGGTAGATGCCGGTTTCATTGCCTTCGGCATCGAGTTCAGGACGGACGTTAAGGCTCGTCAACAGACCGCGGTGGCTATATCTTCCGCCAGAGCCTCGATCGATACGCTCACCTTGATCTCGCGGACGTTCTGCTGACTGAGCACCAGTTTGTCGAAGGGGATGTTGCGAGCTGTACTGAGGGTGATTTTTTCGCTGGCCAGTGCCATGTGATTTCTCCATGACGGATCGGTCAGAGCCTCTCTCCAAACCTCTCAATCCGTCACAGCGTACCCTTCCCTCCTCTCCCTCTCTTACCTTCTCGCTGGCTGGCCAACAGTGCTTTTGCCGGCTGCATTGACCGTCGACTTTCTGGATCTTGACCGATCCTCCATCCTTGCCGACAGCCTTCTCGAGGGCCCTGCCTTAGGTCGCATTAGATTTGGTGTCGAAGCTCGCCGTAGGACGACTCGCGCCGTCTTTGGTCAAATCCCAGCGATCTTTCTTCTCGTTATGTGTAAGCGTGAATTTCGGCAGCTTGGCCATTTCCACCTCGAGGTGCGATGTGTCTTGGCGGTTTGAACGTTACACTTTTATGCCTACCATTGATGGGTCGAAAATACGAATTCTCGAACTTGCCCCGCGGTTTGGACTCGTGCTATTTTCGCCTACTAATGGTAGGTCAAAAAAACGAAAAGATAAACCAACTGCATCGCCTGCTCCCCGAAGGGCTGGTGGTTGATACCACTTGGCTGGAAACGCGCGGCTACCGTCGGCAGTGGCGCGAAAAATACGTGGCGCAGGGCTGGCTCGAAGGTGTCGTTCGTGGGGTCTATCAGCGGCCAACCGGTAACGCTGATCAGGCGATAGCCTGGCAGCGCGTGATCATCTCGCTCCAACGACTTCTGGATAAATCCGTGCATGTCGGTGGTCGCAGTGCCCTCGAGCTACAAGGCCTGACGCACCACCTCCGCTTTTCGGGCAAGCCAGAAATCCATCTTTATGCCTATGGCAGTCTGCCTGGCTGGGTCGAGCGGATACCGACCGACGCTCAGTTCGTCGAACACAAGGCAGACAAGCTCTTCGATGCCGACGCACCTGGAAGGACGCGCCTGGCATGGGGACACTGGGGGTGGGAGCTTGATGTCTCCGCGCCGGAGCGCGCGCTTTGCGAGCTTCTCGACCTGCTCCCGTCCCGGGAGACGTTCCATCAGGCGGACGTCCTAATGGAGTCGGTTCGCACTCTAAGCCCGAATCGGGTTCAGGCCGTGCTGGAAGCGTGCCACAGCGTGAAGGTGAAGCGGCTGTTTCTCTGGTTCGCCGAGCGGCATGCCCATCCATGGTTCCGCCGACTCGATCTCAAGCGTATCGACCTCGGTCGTGGCAAGCGCCAGATCGTGGTCGGCGGACGGCTGGACAGCAAGTATCAGATCACGGTGCCGGAGACACTCGATGCCGGCGTCTGAAGCCTGTCGCGCGCGGGTCCGCGTGCGCTGGAAGGGAGACAACTTGGCCAAACTTTCGGAGGGCCGACGCGAAAAGCTGTTGTCTGGTCTCAGGCGGGTGCTCACGACATGAGATACGGAGGACGCATCGGGAACGCCGAAGTGAAAAGGAACAAGACGACGATCTGCAGGCTATGCTCCGCAGTAGTTGGCACTCGGTGTCGTCCCACTCGGATCGGAGCGCTTATTAACTAGGTTATTGAAAATAAATCGTTTTCTTGATTGTGCGGTACCGTGCGTGATCCACAATGCCCGTGGGAGTATTGAGCTGATCACGGGGGTTAAAGTGGTAACAGCGGATGGATGCGGCCGTTGTTTTCAAGCATGCAATGGAAGCGCTCCTCTTCAACGGGTCGGCTATAGAGGTACCCCTGGATCTCATTGCAACCACTATCGACGAGGAACCGAGCCTGCTCCTTCGTCTCAACACCTTCGGCAATCACTTCCAAATCCAGCTTCTGGGCCAGCGAGATGATTGCCGCGGTTATAGCCATATCGTCGGCGTCGTGTGGAATATCAGCGATAAATGACCGGTCGATCTTGAGGCGCGACAATGGAAATCTCTTAAGCGCACTGAGGCTCGAATAGCCTGTTCCGAAATCATCGACCGCGAGCTTTACGCCCAACTGCTCCAATTCGTGCATTCTGGCAATCGAGCTGGCGAGATCCTTCATGATCAGGCTCTCGGTGATCTCAAGTTCGAGCCATGTTGGATCGAGCCCGCTCTCGCTCAAAGCATTCGCCACAGTCTCGATCAAACGCTTTTCCTGGAACTGTCTGGCGGAGACATTGACGCAGATCCTAATTGGTGGAAGACCATGATCCTGCCATGCCTTGGCTTGCTTGCACGCCCTCTGGAGTACCCACTCGCCAATGGGCACGATGTGGCCCGTCTCTTCGGCAAGCGCAATGAAATCTCCCGGATAGACAAGACCTTCGCCCGGATGGTTCCAGCGGACCAACGCTTCGGCCGCAACGATGCTGCCCGTTTGGACGTCCACCTGCGGCTGGTAGTGCAGCACAAACTCGTCGCGGAGAAGCGCCTGCCGGAGTTCGTCGGTCCGGGAGAGCTTCCTTCGGACGGTGGCCGTCATTTCCGGCGTGAATATTGCGATCCCGTCCCGACCCAGCTCCTTCGCCCGATACATGGCCATATCGGCGGAAGCGAGCAAGTCTTCTGCAGTCTTGCCGTGGCTCGGATAACTGGCGACACCGATGCTACAGGTCGCCCTGAGTTCGATACCGTTGAGTGCGATCGGGCGCGCAACGGCTTCTTTTATTGCAGACAAACGACCTAAGCAGCCGTTGATATCCGTTTGCTCAAGGATGATCACGAACTCGTCTCCCCCGATTCTCGCGAGAGACCCCTGGTCAATTATCAGCTCGCAGATCCTCTCAGCCACGGTCTTCAGCAGTTGGTCGCCGACCGAGTGACCGAGGCTGTCGTTGACAAGCTTGAAATTATCGAGATCAAGGAATGCCAGTGCGACTTCACTCCCAAGCGAATCCGCCGTCTGCATTGCAAGGGTGAGTTTTCGATCTAGCAACGCACGATTGGCCATCCCCGTCAGAGGATCATGATCAGCGAGAAATCCAATCCGCGCCTCCGCGCGATGGCGGCTGATTGCGATCCCGGCCATGTGCACGGCGATCGAAACAAAATCGGAAAAACCAGGCTGATACCGTGTGCCCGCTGAGGAGTAGACAGCCAGCACACCTTCGACCTGGCCGTCGACATCGGAAATTGCCGAACAGTGGCACTGATGGTCAAGTTCAGAGATACCCGCCTGATCAAAGACGAGCTTGAGCGCTGCGGCGGTGGCTGTGAGATCTGTGGGAACGGTACGAATGAGTGTCGCATTGACATGCCTGCGATATTCTTCATTCAAGCTGGGCGCAGCCACCAGACGCAGCTCCCCTGTATCTGGCGCGATCGTGAAGAGCGCGGCGTGCACACCGTCTGCGAATCCCTCAATCATCCGGGCAAGGTTTTCGAGAAAATCGGAGAGGGGCGTTCCGCGTGCAATCATTTCGAGCAGATAAGACTGAGAGCGCATCCGTCGTTCTGCCGATTTCTGCTCGGTGATGTCACGGGAAGCCCCGATAGTGCCCACGATTTTCCCGGACGCGTCTCGCAACGGGACACGCGTGATCATCAGCCATCGTTCTCGATCGCCGCGAAAGGCCAGCTCCTCGCTGCCGAAATGGGGCTGCCCAGTCTCGGCCACATGGCGTTCAACATCGGCGGCTATTTGTACGATGTGGCTCGGCAGAAAGTCGAAATCGGTCCGCCCGACCAGATCCTTCAGATGGGACAGCCCGTTGTTGAAGACGACCGCTTGGTTCGCAAACAGAAAGCGTCCTTGCAAATCCTTCGCATACAGATAATCAGGGATCTGGTTGATCATGTTCTCGAGCCAACCCTGGCGTCCAGCCAAGTCAGCTTCGTGACGAAAATCCTCCGACGGTCTGCCCAACATGGCTGTGTTCGGAGCCTGCTCCGCCGCGGGGATCGGGACTGGCAGTTTGCCGTCCGCAGTGGCGCCTTTAGTCAAGGGAATTCCTCGAAACAGATGTGAAAGATCACTCTGCTGCAGCGAAGTTATCCTGGGGTGAACGTCTATTCACGACGGGAACGAAGCTGCGGTCATGGTAAACAAATCCTTTTTCAAGTTGCAAAGAAATACATCAAGGGCCGCGTTGACAATATCAGGCGGCCCATGAGGCAATAGGTCACCGTCAGTTCCGGCGTCAGCGGCAGGAAACGCAACGGAAGGGCCGCATACGCGCGTGCGATGATGTCGCCCACCGGTGCTTTTTGCAAATCGTTTGCAGTCAGCGCACGCGCCTTGGCGACCGAATGAGCGTCGAGCAGCGGCGGGCTGGCGCAAGCCCGGACAGGTCGCTCCCGTTCAAGGGCGATGAGATCCTGCGCCTTAAGGTCCGATATCGTCAGCGGGGCTATAGCGCCACGGGGCGCCCGTCATTCCGGCGCTGCGCCCCTTGTGCAGTTCGGACATGACATTGGTATCTTCGTTCTCCATGTCCGCCATATCCCCGGCGCTCTCCAGATACTTGCGCGCAATGACGCGGGCCTCATTCTTGCGGCCCTTGCTCCACAACGAGCGCGGCGACTCCGGCAGGCCGAGCCGGGCGACGAACAAGACGACCGCGATAAGCGTGCTCGTTCCGATGATGAAACGCCACGGCAGCGGTGTCGGCAGGTTCAGAATGTAACCCGCCGTGTAACCGATCATGAATCCGCCACACCAGGCAAGGATCGTGACGCCCATCAGGCGCCCCCGCAAACGGGCGGGTGCAAACTCCGACATTTGCGGCCAGCCGACGGAATACTCGGCGCCGATCGCGACGCCCATCAACAGCCGCACTGCGAACAGCATCTCAACCGAGTCGATGAAGAACTGCATCGCCGATGCGAGTACGAACAGCGCCATGTCGATCATGAAGAGCGGTTTTCGGCCGAACTTGTCGCCGGCCCAACCACCGAGCGGCGAGCCGATCAGGATCCCGAACAATGCAGCCGAGGCGATCAGGCCCATGTCGGCCGTCGACATTCCCATGTCTTGCTTCATCACGGTGGTTACAGGGCCGATGACGCCGAGGATGTAGCCATCGAGCAGCATCCCGCCCGTGAGAACGGCGATCATCCTTATCATGAAGCGTCTTTTGAACGCCGTGGACGTCTCCTCCCCTATGGCCACGCCTGCGGCCGCTGCTTCCCTCTCTAGTAACATTGTCTCCTCCTTTAGCTGACGATACGCATTTCCTATCGCTGCGGCTTGTCTCAGATGCTGGGATGCCACCGGTCGATCCAGTGATCGCCAGAGGGGCTCTTCCCAAATGCACTGATTTTTCAAACGCCGCGACAACTCCGTGGACGGGGCTACGTCGAAGCCATCGGTGCGCATAGCGTCGATGGCTGTCGCGGTGATACCTTGATAGGCAGAGAACATGTCCGTGATGCCGGCTGGACGTCGGTCCCCCTCTTCGTCCAAGCAAGAAAGCCCCGCCGACAGGCACGGTATGTGGTCAATCTCCGGACACGACGGCGTCGTTCAGATCTCGGCAATGGGAATGGAATTGCGGACTGCGGCCATGGGTCTGATGTTGATGGCAAGGCCCATCGCAACGTGGTGTCTGATCATTTGACGCTCCTCCGAGTAGAATTCCCAACGAACAGCAGGTCCGACCAAGTTGCATTTTGAGTTTCTGAGCCAGGTCTTGGCAAACGAGGATCTTCATGGGCGCGGCATAAGGCGCGTCTTATCCTGTCGGCTCCGAGCCAATGCTGCGATGTGTGTGAGAGTGTTTAAGAAAGACCCGTTTAAGTGCCAAGCGACAGCCGCTTTTCGGTCACGAGCGTCCTTGTTGAGCGATCCAATTCCAGGATCCGTCTTCATGACATTCTAGCACAGCATCATATGCCTCTCGCGGGCTATCCGCTTCCGCCAGGTTTACGCAGGCAATCTTGTGCTCGGCAAGGAGTGTAAAGATGTCGAGGAGCAGGTCGTGACCGAAGATCACGTCTGCATTTTCAAAAAAGACATAAGAGGAAGCTGCGATAAGAACCCCGGCGATTGCCACAATCTGCTGGTCGCGTGGCGACAACCGGGTCGACCAATCGTCCTCCTTATCGAGATCGTCGATGTTCAGAACGGATACAAATCCCAGCCGTTTGAGGAGAACAAGGATCTGATCATCCGACAATTCGCTCGACCGCCCCGATGGCACAAGTATCTGCCGCAAAGTGCCAGGAGCAAGATGGGTACGTTGGGCGAGAAAACGCAACTGGTCGCGTGTGGGACGAACGATGCGCCCCTCCCCGGATGTGCTGATCCCCGCCGTTGCACGAAACAATGGTGGCCGCCGCATTGTCGTCTCCCACTACAACCACACGGGTGTTAGCAGGAAAGATCGTCGAAAGATCCTTTAGTAACGTATGACCCGTCGGAGAGGTGAGCGTAACGTGGTCATAGGTGAGATGGCCATCGTGCTCAATGATTTCCAGATCGGTTTGCGTTGGCTGACTGGCATCTTCGATCGCCTCGAGGAGGGAGCTGATGCGCGCCACGACCACCGCGAAATTGGAAATCGATTTGAATTGGCTGACGATAAATGAAAACGCACCGACAAGCATCGCAAAGGCGGCGGCAGATTGGGTAATGACGCCGAACTCCATGTCGCCTCGGATAAATGCCGGGGCGATGATGAGGACCGGAATGATCTGAACCATCCAGTTGTAGCCTGTTGTGAAGAAACCGACGTTGCGGTTGATGACGATTATGCGCCTGAAGTTAATGGCAAGTTCATCGAAACGCCTCAGCAACAGATTGGCGTGCCTTTGCTCTCCTCCGCCAAGCATAATCGATTCTGCGTTCTCGCGCACGCGGATTAGGCTGGACCGGAACGCGGCCTCGCGGTCGAGTTGATCATAGCTCAGGCTGATCAGGGGACGGCCCAATAGGACTGTCAGGTAAGATCCAGAGGCTGCGTATACCACAGCCGCGATGAATAGCAGCGGACTGATGAGCCAAAGTACCCCCGAGAAGGTCAACACGGTCAAAAGGCTATTCAGTACTGTACACGATGGCCTGGCGAATGAACTCGGCAGTCTGCCTTTCGGCGATGGCGGTGATGAAATGCCGGCCGACGAAGCTATTGACGACGTTCAGAGCACTGATGCCGCCGAAGAGAGCCACGAGAGCGCAAAGAAGAAACTTGGCTCTTCCGCCCACGTCTGATGTCATGAAGAGTTTGACTGCACGGATGAACCTTGTTGCCGTCAACTTGAGCGGAATACGCTGGTTATTCATGTTCGCCCTCGTTTTGCGCTGGAGAGAATTTATGGGCTGCGAAAGCATCTTGACGGAGAGCGACGAGCGATCTGGGGCTTCATGCGCGAAGTCCGCAGCAGCCGGGGAAGGCGGCTTTAGCAAACAATCTGCCTGTCAAGCACTAATAAGTGCCAACGTGTGTCGCGCAATCATCAATTCTTCGTCGGTGGGCACGACATAGACTGCGACCTTGCTATCGTCGTTCGACACCCGTAACTCGCCGGCATCGTTTCGCTCAGGGTCGAGCGACGCTCCGAGCCAGCCGAGCTTTTCGGCAATCCGCGTCCGCATCACTGGCGAATTTTCCCCGACGCCAGCCGTGAAGACGAAGGCGTCCAGCCCACCCAGCGCCGCCGCCAGCAAGCCGGCGTTAAGACCGATGCGGTGCACGAAATGGTCAAGGGCCATCGTCGCACCGGCGTCGCTGCTGGCAAGCAGTTCGCGCACATCGTTGCTGGTGCCGGAAAGTCCCATGAGGCCTGATTCCTTATAGAGAATGTCCTGCAGTTGCACAGCCGTCATGCCATGCTGCTGGAGCAGATAAAGAAGCACACCGGGATCGATCTGCCCGCATCGCGTACCCATCGGCAATCCATCGAGGGCCGTGAACCCGAATGTGCACTCGACGCTTCGCCCGCGGTTGAGCGCGCACATGGAAGCGCCGCTTCCGAGATGGGCAACGATGACCCGTCTGCCGCTAATGTCCGGCGCGACCTCGGCCAGCCTTCCGGCCACATATTCGTAGGACAGCCCGTGAAAACCGTAGCGCCGGATACCCTCATCGAAATAATGCGCCGGAATGGCGTAGTGGTCGGCCATCGGATCATGGCCGCGATGGAAGGCGGTATCGAAACAGGCGACTTGGGGTAACTGCGGTTGATGCTCGAGGAAGGCGCGGATGGGCGCAAGATTGTTTGGCTGATGCAGCGGCGCAAGCGGCGTGTACCGCTCCAGTTCCCGCACAAGGTCGTCGTTGATACGCGCTGGACGCATATGGTCTGGGCCGCCATGGACGACCCGGTGACCGACGGCGATCAAACGGCCCTCGTGACGCTCCCGCAGCCAATCCCCCACTAGACGCATCGCCGCCGGCAAATCGGGAACGGTTTCGCGTGGGTAATCTTCGTCCGCCAGCCGGTCGCCGCCGGCGCCCTTGATGGTCAGGTGCGGCGCGGTGCCGACCCCATCCAACTTTCCTTTGATCTGTCGCGTGAGCGAACCCGCCACGGCGAAGATCTCGAATTTTAGGCTGGAGGAACCTGCATTCACGACGAGGAGTGTGTCCATGGCATCAGCCTCCCTGTATTGGCGCCGTGCGGCGGCGCGCCTCGGCCAACAAGACAGCGACGGCGCAAGAGGCAAGACGCGCCCGCACCGTGTCTGCCCTTGATGTCAAGATGATCGGCACGCGGGCGCCGAGGACGATGCCTGCCGCATCCGCCCTCAGGAGGAAGGTCAGATTCTTCGCCAGCATGTTGCCGGATTCGAGATTAGGAACGACGAGAATCTGGGCGCGGCCGGCGACAGGCGATTGGATGCCCTTTATCCGCGCCGCTTCCGGATCGATCGCATTATCAAAAGCGAGCGGTCCATCGAGAATGCCGCCCGTTATCTGTCCGCGCTCGGCCATCTTGCAAAGAGCCGCTGCATCGATCGTCGAAGGGATCTTCGAAGTGACCGTCTCGACCGCCGAAAGAATCGCTACTCGTGGCGTACCAAGGCCGATCTGGGTAAAGAGATCGATCGCGTTTTGGATGATATCGCGCTTGGCATCGAGATCTGGCGCGATGTTGATGGCGGCGTCGGTAATAAAAAGCGTCTCGGGGTAGGTTGGGACATCCATAACAAAGACATGACTGATCCGTCGCGCCGTCCTCAGCCCCGTTGTCGAGGAGGTCACCGCCCGCATGAGCTCATCCGTGTGGAGGCTTCCCTTCATCAGAAGGTCAGCACGGCTTTCGCGGATGATCTCTACGGCTTTTGCCGCGGCTGCGTCGCTGTGCGGAACGTCGACCAGGTCGAAAGGCGATATATCAATATCGTGCTCTTTGGCGACGGCGCGTACCTTCTGCGCTGGTCCAACAAGAACCGGACACATCAGCCCAACTGCGGCTGCCTCGACGGCGCCTCGCAGCGATGTCTCGTCGCAAGGATGGGCAACAGCCGTCGTCATCGCCGGAGCCTGCTTGGCTCTGGCTATCAAGCGCTCATATTTCTCATGTCGTCCGGCTTCCCCAAGGTCCTTTAAATCCGGCATCCGCATATGTTCCCTCTTGAAAGAAGCGTCTAAGCCTTCGGCTTAGCCTTTGTTGGCTGGTCTGTCCGCCGGGATCGCGCTCGCCGGCTGCGGCAGAAAGCACCCCAAAAGCGAAGGCTGTTCGAGGTCGCCACCCACCACAAGTCAAGGAACGGGACAGGGTCGCGCATCCCAGATTTCGGCCGCATAATCGGCGATGGTGCGGTCGCTTGAGAATTTTCCGGAGCTTGCGACGTTGAGCAACGCTTTACGGGTCCATGCACGAGGATCGCCGTAGAGAGACTGCAAACTCTGGTCCGCTTCCAGATATGAGGTGAGGTCCGCCAGATGCCTGAAGACATCGCCGCTCGTCAGAAGGATATTGCGCAGCGCATCCACCAGCCCAGGTTCATGACGGCAGAAATGACCTGATAGGATCAGGTCCAGCACCGCACGGGTTTCCGCTTCGTTGTCGTAATGCCAATGCGGGCTGTACCAGCCGCGGCTACCCGTGACCTCGTCAGCCGTCAGGCCGAACAGGAAAAAGTTTTCCTCGCCCGCTGCCTGCGCCATTTCGATCGTGGCGCCGTCGCGAGTGCCGATCGTCAGCGCACCATTCAACATGAACTTCATGTTGCTGGTGCCGCTCGCTTCGTACCCGGCCGTCGAGATCTGGTTGGAGACGTCACTGGCGGGGATGAGGCGCTCCGCCACCGAGACGCAGTAATCGGGCAGGAAGACGACCTTAAGGCGTCCGCGCACTTGAGGGTCGGCATCTATCGTGCCGGCGAGGTTATTGAGAAATTTGATTATCAGCTTCGCCACATTGTAGGCGGGTGCGGCTTTGCCGGAAAAGAAGAAGGTACGCGGCGCCATATCCAGGCCGGGATCTTCGCGAAGCCGATTGTATAGCGCTACGATCCTCAGTGCGTTCAATAGTTGCCGTTTGTATTCATGGATGCGTTTGACCTGGCTGTCAAAGATCGCGCTGGGGTCGACGACGATGCCGGCGCTTGACTTCAACCATCCGGCAAAGCGGTATTTTGCCATGCGCTTCGCTTCCCGGACCTGATCGACAAAACTGTCGTCGACGACGAGCGACTTCAACCTTTCCAGCTCGCTGAGATTGGTGATCCATCCCTCGCCGATGGCATCGCTTATGCAACCGGCAAGCTCCGGGTTGGACATGAGCAGCCAGCGTCGGGGTGTCACGCCATTCGTCTTATTGTTGAACCGGCGCGGGAATATCTCCGCGAGGTCCTTGACGGTGGTTTCGCGCAGCAATCTTGAATGGATCTCGGCAACCCCGTTGGTGCTGTGCGAACCGACGATGGCAAGATGAGCCATGCGCACCAGGCGTTCGCCACCATGCTCGATCAGGCTCGCCCGCTCGACCCGACCCTGGTCATCGGGAAAGCGGGTGAGGATCTCCTCCCGGAAGCGACGATCAATCTCCAGAATGATCTCAAGGTGACGCGGCAACATCAATTCGAACCACCGCAGGGGCCACTTCTCCAGCGCCTCGGGTAGAAGCGTGTGATTGGTGTAGGCAAGGCAAGCCCTGGTTATATCCCAGGCATTATCCCAACCGAGATTCGCATCATCGAGCAGGATACGCATCAGTTCAGCGACTGCCATGCTCGGGTGCGTGTCGTTGAGCTGGATCGCCACCTTATCGGGCAAAACATGCCAATCGGTATTATTTGAGCGAAACCGCCGCACGAGGTCGGCAAGTGAACATGCGACCAGGAAATATTCCTGAACGAACCGCAGGCCCTGTCCCATGCTCGTCGAATCGTCGGGGTAAAGAACCCGGGTGACCGTCTCGGCCGTCAGGCGTTGTGCCAGCGCACTAACGAACTCACCGGCGCCGAAAGTCTGGAAATCGAAGCTTTCCGGTGTTGCAGCCGCCCAAAGCCGCAGCGTATTTATGGTCCTGCCGCCGTAGCCGACGATCGGGCGGTCGTAGGGTATGCCGATCAGGTTGGACGGTCTCCCGACGGCGATCCGCAGATTCCCGCCGCGAACCTCGAAGGAGCAGCCGAGTTTGATTTCCACGGCTTCCTGCGGGCGAGCGACCTCCCAGGGATCCGGCCGGCGCAGCCAGTTGTCCGGCTGCTCGCGTTGCCAGCCATCGACGATCGTCTGTTTGAAAATCCCGTACTCGTAACGCAGCCCATATCCCATCGCCGGCAGTTGCATCGTTGCCATCGAGTCCAGGAAGCAGGCGGCGAGCCGCCCCAGCCCGCCGTTGCCCAGCCCTGCGTCGGGCTCCTCGGCAAGAATGGCCGGTTCGTCTATATGTTCGTGGTCGAAAAACCGCCTGGTGACAGGATCAAGGCGGAGATTGAGAATATTGTTGCTGAGAGATCGCCCGATCAGGAACTCCATCGACAGATAATAGACCCGCTTCGGGTTCTCCCTGCCGTACGTCTGTTCCGTCCGTTGCCAGCGCTGCGACAGCACATCCCTGACGGATCGGGCAATCGCCTCATATCGCTCACGGTTTCCCGCAATTTCGGGAGCGATAACATTGTCGAAAAGCAAATGACGCTCATAGAGCCCATCATTGCTTGCCCTGAATTGGATCGGCCCGCAACCATATTGTTCTGGAAGATGCAGAGAGGAAAGTGACTTGAAATCCTGCGGCTGAACAGCCGCCTTCTCGCTGCTCATGCTACCCCCTAGCCGTGCCCCGGTAGACACTCCAACAGTTGTAATTGGTTTCCGCTTTCGCGGGAGCCCGCTTGCGTCAGCGGCTCTGGCACTCTGGTTGCCAGAGTCTCTAAATATCCAGGGCCCTCTTCTGGTTCTCTAGGTCTCATGCTTCGGAAAATGATCGACAACGCCAGTGACGCCGCGGACACTCTCGGCGGCGACGCGCGCGGCCTTGCGGCATTCCTCCGTCGAAACATTTCCCCACAAATGTACAACGCCGTTTGCCACGGTCACCGTCAGATCCTGCCCTTCGAGACCGGTATTCTCACTGAGACGGATCATGATGCTGCGACGGATCGCTTCATCACCAGGAGCCGTTTCATCGGGCTTGGCGAAGATAATCGCCTGGAGAAGATCGGCGCGGCTCACAATGCCGACGACAGCGCCCGCTCTCATCACTGGAATGCGCTTGATACCGTGCTCCTCCATCAGGTTAGCAACGCGCGCAAGCGAAGTGTCCTCCTCGACAGACACCGGATTGCAGCTCATCACATCGGCGACTTTCCATGCGTTGCTCTTGATGTATGTCCTGGCCTTTTCCTCCGGGGACAACGACTCGTCGGCCATGGTTCGATGACCTAACTCGGACCTCCGCAACAGATCGCCCTCTGTGATGAGGCCAACCAATCGTCCTTCATCGTCGATAACCGGGACACCGCTGATATGATTGGCAAGCATCAGCTCTGCGGCCTGCTTGACGCTGTTGTCCGGCGAGACCTTGATAATTCTTGCCTTCATCACGTCTCTGACTAGCATCGTGTCAACTCCGACATAGAAATCCGAGCCACAAATTCGCCGTTTCCAATATAGCTCCGCGCAAAGGCTGAGACAACTCAGGGACAGTACTGAGCGAGGTCCGCGCAAGCAAAAAAAGGACTCCGACTATCATTGATTGGGGTCCAACATAGCGGCCCGGTTGTACATCTCCCGCAACAGGTTTGGCGCCGCAACGGCAACGCTCAGTGCTCTCTTCGTGGACTCTCCGCTACAGCCACGCGCCGGCAAATCCCGCTCGGCGCAGTCCACGGACGACCGGCTCACAATTGCGCATCAGTTTCCAGAGGAAACCGGTGCGATAGTTCTCGATCATCAGCGCCACCGGCCCTTGATCGATCCCAAAATGGTAAGGGCTGATCCACCACCCGGTTGCGCTCTTCTCGTCCTTGAACGTCTGATTGAAAGATGGCTTGAAGCCATAGAGCCGCGTCATCCCCAGCTTCAAGGCAGCGAAATTGCGGACGGTTGGAATGACGATCTCGGGCGCAAACGGAAGGGATGCGACGACGACCCAGGGCGAGACGGTACCATCGTCCGGCCCGAACGGTGCGCCGCGCGCGACATAGTCGAAGAATTCACGGCGCTGACCGCCAATATCCTTGGTCAGCCAGCCGGGACCGTCACTTGCGGTAAATCCCCAGCAGTGCTCGCCATAACCTTCGAACCCCAAGGGATTTCGGATCGCATATTCCTGCTGTACGAAGGTGGCTTGCCGAGAGTTTTGGAAATAGTCGCTGTCATGCTCCCGCATGAATTCATCGCGAATATCTCGGAAATCGATCCACATATGCGAAAGCTGATGCGTAAAGAGTGGGCCGGAATAAAGCAATTCGCGCCCGAAGATGTTTCGCCACTCATAGCTTTGCGTGTAAGCCGCATAGCTTTCCGACGGTAGCTGATGGGTCGGTGAGCCGAGGCCCAATATGTAGAGAAGCAATCCTTCGTCATAGCCGCGCCAGCGATAGGGAATGAAACCGTTTTCCGGTCGCCAGCCATGGGTTAGCGTCGCGCCGTGGTCGCACGCCCAGTTCCAGTCCGCCCGCTCATAGAGTGCCGTGGCGAGTTGCCTGACCTTCACCTCATCTTCCGAGTCGCCGTCGAAATAGGTGGCGGCGGTCAAAGCGCCGGCAAAAAGAAAGGCCGAATCGATCGTCGACAATTCACATTGCCAGACCCGACGCCCTGTCTCGATGTCGAGGAAATGATAGTAGAAGCCCTTGTATCCGGAGGCGTCAGGCTCCGGTCCTTGGTGGCAATGCATCAGAAATTCCAGCCGCCGTCGAGCGATCTTGACGGCAAACTCGCGAATGATGACGCCGCGCTCGACCACGACCGGAATAGTGGCAAGCCCCATGCCGACGGCGGCGATACTTGCCGGTGCGCCCGCTTGTGTCTTGTCACGCACCAGCCCGTTGTCCGGGTTGGTGCATTGGAGATAGTAAAGCAACGTCGTGAACTGAAGGCGGCCGAGATCTTCACCGGTCGGCATTCGGTTCAGATCCGGATCGGTTGACAGCAATTCCGACATGACCGACCCATCACCAAAACGAACTCGGAAGGCAGACTGCTGGTTTGCCTGCAGCTAAGTCAATTGCGGTCGAGCGCACCATTTGTCCGCCTCCTTGTTCGACTGTTCATAGGCCCAGCGCTATTTAAGTGTTGTCGCCTTCCGTAGAAGTCGTTCCCTTCACTTGCTTCATATTCGTGACGCCCCATTTCCAGCCGCTGATCTGAGGCATGTCATCGCCATGCTCCTGGATGTACTGCCGGTGCTCGATCAGCTTCTCGCGGATCGCCTGCTTGAAATAGGCTGCGCGAGCGCCGAGTTGCGGCAGCCGATCGATGACATCTTCGACCAGATGGAAACGATCGAGCTGGTTGAGAACGACCATGTCGAACGGCGTTGTCGTCGTTCCCTCCTCTTTGTATCCCCGAACGTGCAGATTGTCGTGGTTGGTGCGCCGGTAGGTCAGGCGATGAATGAGCCACGGATATCCATGGAACGCGAAAATGATCGGCTTATCCTTGGTGAAAAGCGCATCGAAATCGCGATCGGGAAGCCCATGCGGGTGCTCGTTCGAAGGCTGCAGCTTCATGAGGTTGACGACGTTGACGACGCGCACCTTCAACTCGGGGATATGCTCACGGATGAGTTGGACTGCCGCAAGCGTCTCCAGCGTCGGCACGTCGCCGCAACATGCCATCACGACGTCGGGCTCCGATCCCCGATCGTTGCTGGCCCACTCCCAAATACCGACGCCTTCGGCGCAGTGCTTGATCGCCTGATCCATTGTCAGCCATTGCGGAGCCGGTTGCTTGCCAGCCACGACGACGTTCACATAATTGCGGCTGCGCAGGCAATGATCGGTGACGGAAAGCAGCGTGTTCGCATCCGGTGGCAGATAGACGCGGATGACCTCGGCTTTCTTGTTGACAACGTGATCGATGAAACCGGGATCCTGGTGGCTGAACCCATTGTGATCCTGGCGCCAGACGTGCGAGCTCAGGAAGTAGTTCAGCGAGCCGATTGGCCGTCGCCAGGGAATGTGGTTGCACACCTTCAGCCATTTGGCATGCTGATTGAACATTGAGTCGATGATGTGGATGAAGGCCTCGTAGCAAGAGAAGAAGCCGTGGCGCCCCGTCAGGAGATAACCCTCCAGCCAGCCTTGGCATTGATGTTCGCTCAACACCTCCATCACACGACCGTCGGGCGACAGGTGATCGTCCTCCGGATAAACTTCAGCCATATAGCAGCGGTCGGTGACTTCCAGCACGTCCTGCCAGCGGTTGGAGTTGTTCTCGTCGGGGCTGAACAGCCGGAAGTTCTTGCTGTCCATGTTCAGCTTCATGATATCGCGCAGAAACTTGCCCATGACGCGAGCAGATTCGGTCGTCACCGATCCGGGGCTCGGCACCGAGACGGCGTAGCTGCGGAAATCCGGCATCTTCAAATCGCGCAGCAGCAGACCTCCGTTTGCGTGCGGGTTGTCGCTCATCCGCCGATGCCCGCTTGGTGCCAAGGAGGCAATTTCAGCACGCAACTTGCCGTTCTCATCGAAGAGTTCTTCAGGCTTGTATGTTTTCATCCAGTGTTGAAGGATCTGGATGTGCTCCGGCTTATCCATGTCGCCCATCGGAACCTGGTGCGACCGCCAATAGTCTTCGCATTTCTTGCCGTCGATTTCGCTTGGGCATGTCCACCCCTTGGGGGTGCGGAAGACGATCATCGGCCAAGCCGGACGGCTGATATTCCCTTTGCCTCTAGCGTCCGCCCAGATCCTCTTGATCTCCGCGACCGCCGTGTCCATGGCTGCGGCCAGTTGCTGTTGTACCTGGTCGGGCTCACGCCCTTCAACGAAGAGGGGGGCATAACCCATCCCCTCGAAGAACTTCCGCAGTTCCTGCTCTGGAATGCGGGCGAGAAAGCACGGATTGGCGATCTTGTAGCCGTTGAGGTGCAGGATCGGCAGTACGCATCCGTCACGGGCGGGATTGAGGAACTTGTTGCCGTGCCATCCCGTAGCGAGCGGCCCTGTCTCCGCCTCCCCGTCACCGACGACGCAAGCGACGATAAGATCCGGATTGTCAAAGGCTGCGCCGTAGGCGTGGCTCAGGGCGTAGCCGAGCTCCCCGCCCTCATGGATACTCCCAGGCGTTTCGGGAGCGACGTGGCTCGGGATGCCGCCTGGAAAACTGAACTGCTTGAACAGCCGTCGCATGCCCTCCGCGTCCTGCCCGACATTCGGATAGACCTCACTGTACGTCCCTTCCAGATAGGCATGTGCGACGAGCGACGGTCCACCATGGCCGGGCCCGATCACATAGATCATATTGAGGTTGTCGCGCTTGATAACACGGTTCAAATGCACGTAGAGCATGTTCAGGCCGGGCGACGTCCCCCAGTGGCCGAGCAGGCGCGGCTTGATATGTTCCCGCTTCAGCGGCTCTTTGAGCAACGGATTGTCGAGCAGATAGATCTGCCCCACCGACAGATAGTTCGATGCCCGCCAGTAGGCGTCCAGCAAGCGCAGTTCCTCGGCTGATAGCACGCTTTCTGCGTGGGATTTGCCTAGAAGTTTCTCGTTCATCACTGCGGTTTCAAGTGAAGTCATCTGAACCTCCCGATCAAAAATGGCAATGCAGAATCTCTCCAGTTTGTTTTCACGCAAGCTAATGCAGTCTCACTTCTGTACGGCCGACCGTCTTGCCTTCCTGATGCTCCCCCGCACCTCCTTTTGATAAAGGGCGGATTTGGCTTATGAGCCCGTCACTGTTCGCGAAGATATTTCTCCACTCATTACGAGCAAGCGCACGTTGCCGGGGAAGAGGCGAAAGCGCCGGCTCTGTTCATCAGGGGCAGATGCCAGCTTGGCCCTCAACCCGAATGCTCCATTGAAAGTCCCCTTCGGATCAGGTCAGCCCCGCTGACGAACCCAGCTCTTCACTATCAATGATGGGGACGCCGCTTTCATGATGATCGAATATGCAACTCGGCGGCGTGTTTTGACTCTGGTTGGCGGCTTGACGAACTTTATCGCCGCCACACCTTTGACGAGCGCATGAATCCACCCCCCACAGCCCAATGGCGGCATTAGAAAAATCTAAAGTAAACCTGTTACAGCGCTTCTGCAACTGTTCCCCGTACCGGCACTTCCGCGCAACTGAGGTAGCGGAGCATTACTTTTCCGAAGAGCAGGCGTTTTGCAGGTGCGCAGTTTCTCTTCGACAGTCGAGCACTTTATCGACCGGCGCAAGCATGTGGCCACCAATGCCGGCGGCATCGTCATCGCCGTCATCGTCGATACGCTCGACGACATCGGCCGGCGCTACGGGCCGCAATGGGCCGATACCGTGATGCAGTCGCTTGCCTTGATCGTCCAGTCCTCGGTTCGCCGTGGCGATCTCGTGGCGCGGCTTGCGACCAACGAACTCGGCATCTTCCTGCCTGGCGCCACTCTCGAGAACGCCCGCGACATCGGCACCCGCATCCGCACGGGCGTCTCCGCGGCCACGTTCAGCGCCGACGGCGCGGCGCTTTCCGTTGCCATCCGCCTCGGCGGCATCTCCTTCGACGGCCCGGCCGACTTCAACCAACTCCGCCAGCTCGCCGACCAAATGGCCTTCGAGCGCGGCGACGAGAGCGACGACATCCCGATCAGCGCGCTGCCGGCCGCCTGAGACTGGCCCCCCCACCGCAGCGGCAGCGGTGACATAGGCCCAAACGGCGAGACCCGTCCTTGATGCGGCGTCAAAGCCGATCAGGCCGCGAGGGATGAGGTGTCGGCGTGGGGTCCCCTTAAACAGCCTTCATGACGGAAACCTCGATTACAACGCCAGCCGTCACATATTTCCACATCGCGACGAGCTGCTTTCCCGGCTACGGCGACAATGGTTGTTTCATCAAGGCGCCCCTGGTTGTCTCTTACGCCAATCGAGATTGTCGCGCGTGCGATCTGGCTCTATTTCCGCTTCAATGTCAGCCTGCGCGCGAAGTCGAAGACTTGAGGCTCGGGCGCGGCGTTTGTCGTTCCTTACGAGACGATCGGCTGGTGTCGCAAAGGACGCAATCGAATACCACGCTCCATTTTGCCGGCGCGCCTTCCAATAGCCCATCGAAAACGTCGAGAAGTGTATCGGTGGTCGCTTGGCCAAGCGCATTGCCGGCTATCCAAGCTCTTGAACAACGGAAACCAACCTTCCGCCCTTACGATGCTGGCAAAGTGGCTGAGGCGATCCCAGGAATTCCCCGAAAAAGACATCGGCTCGCGAAGGGCGCACCCGATGTTATTCGCGCCATGGATCGACGAGGATCACGCCGGTTCCATCGAAATCTTGAACATTCCGTGTGACCACCGTTAAACCGTGAACCAGCGCGGTCGCCGCTATCAAGGCATCGGCTTCGTTACGGCGATCTGGAATATGTAAGTGGGCACAACGCGTTGCTATCGCGTCATCAATTGACAGAACTCGCTCCGCGAACTCAGGGCGGACACGGCTGTCCATCCATGCCCGCAGGCGAGAACCTTGGGAAGCATCTCGACGCTGGATGCTCAATATCCCGCGCTCAAGTTCCAGAATCGTAATCGCGGAAATGAATAGGTCGCTGGAACCTTGAGCACCGACCCACTTCGTCACATTCGGATCAGCTTTACCGTCTCCGACTTTACGCAGCTCGGAGACGACGTTTGTATCCAGCAGATACTTCAAGACAGATCGACTCCGCGAGGTGCAATGTCGGCTCGGGGTGGATCGAAATCGATGGCTGACAAACCGGGCATTGAAAGAGCATCGACAAGATTGCGGCGTTTGCCGGTCAGGCGCTCGAACTCGCTGTAGGTCATCAACACATGGGACGGCTTCCCGCGATCTGTGATAACTACAGGCCCCTTATTGGCAGCCTTCTTTGCCTTACTCACGTCGTGGTTCAACTCCCGGCTAGAGAAACTCGTGATGCTCATAGCAGCCTCCATGTAGGAACATGCCTACATATAGGTTATTGCTGGCTGCAAAGCAATGCCCGCCTGTGACGGGATCTGAGCGAGCGACCCGTGAAATAGAAACGCCACGTATCTGTCTATCAACCCGCGGTGTTAGCCGTGCATCCACCTGCTGGTTTGGCTGCTCGCAGGTTTCCAATGTTTTCGAACAGGCTGCACCCCATTCGTTTCTCTGAAACGGCAGCTTCTTCACTCAAATCGTAGTCGCTTCGCCACATTCACCAGCGCTCTGTCGGTGCTCCTTCCACCTATCAAAGAGAATGAAATCCTCCTGTCAGAACCGGCAATCGGAAATGCCAATTGCGGGCGGCCGCTAAGTCCAGATAGACACAGAAGTTTGATACAGGCGGAGCGAAACGTTGCGTGGCTTTCCGGCGGGGCATCGCGCCTTGGTGGACGCATAGCCAATGTCGGAACAGCCACGATGGCATCTTCGCCAAACAGTCGATCAATCTCCCTGGAAAAGTGCTCTCGAACCCGACGCGCCTCGTGCACCTCCTCCTCGCATAGGCGCGATCCTGCTAGAAGACGCGCGGCAATGTCGGGCGAGATAGCCTGCGGGCTTCGTTCGAAAAGCGCTCTGTTGCTTTCCCAGGCTTCCTTTTGGAGAATGGTGACGAATGCCAGAGCAAGCTCGTCCAAGCTGAACGAGCCGATGGAGCCCGCTTCGCGAATAGGCATGGCCGCCGATCGAAGACCGGCGATCATCTCGTCGGCGATCGCGTCATCGATGATTTCGAAAACATCCTCGGGAATGAGAATGGATGATGGTCGGTCATCGGCCTCAGGCATGCCGACGGCGCTCATCACCGCGGCCATTGGTTCCAGGCTCCGCGTCATGAAACCCGGCACATCGAAGCTTGGCGCCAGCGGACGCAACGCTCCAATGTCGAGGCTTCCGTGTGTCGGCCGCCAGCCGATGAGGCCGTTGATGGCGGCGGGCAGCCGGACCGAGCCGGACGTGTCTGTTCCAAGACCGAGGTCCGCGAGGCCAGCAGCAACCGCCACGGCTGAACCCGACGACGACCCGCCGGGAATGAGGTCTGGATCGCGCGGATTTTTCGGCATTCCGAAATGGAGGTTGCCGCCGAGAAGGGAATAGGCAAGTTCGTCCGTATTGGTCTTGCCGACGAATCGGGCACCGGCATCCAAGAGTGTCTGGACCAGGGGCGCCGTCGATGTCTTGATGCCGGAGGCGGCGAGCAACACGGCATTACCGGCCGCCGTCGGGTAGCCGGCGACGTCGAAAAGGTCCTTTACCGCCAGGCGAAGACCGGAAAGCGGGCCGGTCGCCGCATGCCCGACATTGGCATCCGGATAGGGCATGAATGCATTCCACCGGTCCTGCATTTGACCGCTCCCTAGATCTTCAGATGCTGCAGGACACGGTTGCGGCTGTCTGGACCATTGGGACTTTCGTCTTCGATCGCTCCAAGTTTGAGAATGGCCCAGCGGTCCGCCACCGAAAGGGCGAAGTCCAGGTTCTGTTCGACCAACAGGATCGTCGTGCCGCGTTGCTCACGGTCGTGCCTCAACGCTCTGGCAATGTTTTGGACGACAGAGGGCTGCAGGCCTTCGGAGATTTCGTCGATCAGCAGCAGCTTTGGTCGCAGCATCAGTGCCCGCGCGAGGATCAGCATTTTCTGCTCACCGCCCGAAAGCGTGCCGGCCTTCTGTGTCAGCCGATCCTTCAGAAACGGGAAATAGCCATAGACCCGCTCCAGTGCGGATGGCAGATCCCGATCGCCTTTGAGTGCGAGGCGCAGATTATCGCGGATGGATAGATCCTGAAACAACGGCAATTCCTGAGGGGCATAGGCTATCCCGGAGGCGACCAGCTCGGCTGGCTTCTTGTTGATGATAGCGGCGCCGTCGACCTCGATCTTGCCTTTGCCGACGCGCAGGAAGCCGAGGATCGTCTTCAGCAGTGTCGTTTTGCCCATGCCGTTCTTGCCCATGAGGGCGAAGATCTCGCCGGGCCGGATGGCGAGCGACACGCCATTGACGACATCGACCGCACCATATCCGCTTGATACGCCGCTGAGCTTGAGTTTGAACGGGTCAGCCATGGGCGCCTCCTGCGTAGATGGTGCGAACCGTTTCGGAATTGACCACGTCATTCACCGTGCCGTCGAGAACGAGCTTGCCCTGGTGGAGAACCACGATGCGGCTCGATATGTCGCGTACGAAATCCAGATCATGTTCGACCAGGATGGCGGCGAAACCCATCTCGTCCGTGAGTTTCTTGAGGATGGCGCCGATGGTCATGCGCTCGGGCTTGGTAAGGCCCGCGGTCGGTTCGTCGAGAAGAATGATGCGTGGTTCCAGAGCAACAACCATCGCCAGTTCGAGAGCCTGTCTTTGACCATGCGACAGCAGCGAGACCGGTTTGTCCAGCATGTCAGCCATGCCGGTGAGCGTCAGGATCTCGGCTGCTGCTGTCGGCAGCGTGATCTCGGCGATCGATCGGATCAGGCTGGGTGTCTCGCGGCTGAGACGCGCCATCTTCAGGCATTCTACGATGGTCATGCTGTCGAAGATGCTGGCGACCTGGAATTTCCGGCCGACCCCCAGGGCGACGATGCGCTCGGGTGAACGACCGGCGATATTGGCGCCGATAATATCCACTTGACCGTCGATCTCCTGGGTGCCGTCCGACAGACAACGCATCAGCGTGGTCTTGCCGGCGCCGTTCGGGCCAACCAGGCTGACGAGTTCTCCGGCGCCGATTTCAAGGTCAATGCCCTTCAGGACGGAGAAGCTGCCATAGGATTTGCCGAGACCGCGGATCGACAGAAGGCTCTTGCCTGCCAACGCACCATTCTTGGCGACGATGCGCGTCGGCAAGGGCTTCAACGTGCTGTTGGAGTTTGCGGACTGCAGGAAACGCGTCACCAGGGAGGCGAGGCCGCCCGGCAAAAGGATGATCATAACGACGAAGAGCGCGCCAACGATCAGCTGCCACAGGAAGGGCAGATCGCCCGACAGACTGGCGCTCAGATAATCGATGCCGATTGCGCCGAACAAGGGCCCGACGATTGTTCCCCGACCGCCAAGCGCCGTCCAGACGACCAGTTCGGTTCCGAATACAAAGCCGGTGTTCTCGGGCGCGACGACACCGGACGCATTGGCATAGAGGAAACCCGCAAGGCCGCATACGCCGGCAAGAACGCCGGTGAGGACTATTTTCAACCGAGCGGGGTTCATGCCGAGATAGGCGACGCGGGCTTCATTGTCGCGGATTGCGGTGAGCAGACGGCCGGCGTCCGACCGGACAAAGACGATCCCAAGCACGGCCAAAGCCAGCAGGCAGGTGCCTGACAGGCGAAAATAGCCAGGAAGCCCGAGCGGGAGAGTTTCGTAACCGACGAGGCCGCTCGATGAACCGGTCCAGATGCCACCCGAAAAGATGAGCTGTGTGACGACGAGCGGCACGACGAGCGAGATCACGGTGGCATAGAGCGGTGTCGATCCGTGATAGAATGACAGCCAGCCGACCGCGAGACCAAGCAGGAGCGGAACGAGCACGGCGGCGACAAGGGCGACGACGAAAAGCGCCGGGCTTGCGCCGATATGGGTGAGAACCATGGCGGTGGCATAGGCGCCGACGCCAAAGAATGCTGCCTGCCCGAAGGTGAGAACGCCCGTATAACCCCACAGCAAATCGACGGTGATCGCCAGCATGGCGTAGATCATCGAACGCGTGAGGACGTTGAGGCTGAAGCGGCCGAGGAACATCGGTCCGAAAACGATCAGCAGAATTGCGGCAGACGCCAGCACCAGCAAAAGAACAAGCCGGAGTTTCTGTTTGTCAGGCACGGGTAAATCCTTTTGGACGTATGCGCAATGTGACTGCGCAAAGGACGGCGACGGTGATGCCGCCGAGGATCGGACTGAAATAGGTGCTGACGAACACCTGAGCGGCGCCGAAGATGAGACAGGCGGCGGCAAGCGCGCCGAAAGAAGAGCCCGCGACCATCACTAGCATGAAGGCGCCGGTCAGCCAGGCGACGCCCATATTGGGATCGACGCTGGTCAATGGCGCGAGCAGCACGCCTGCAAGGGCGGCAAGGCCGGTGCCGATCATGAAGGTTGCGAGCCGCACCTTTTCGGTGTCGATACCGAGCCCGCGCGCCAGCGTTTCGTTCATGATGACTGCCCGCGCGGAAAGACCAAGCCTTGTCCCATCGAGCAGCGAGGTGAAGCCGAGACCCAGACCGATAGCCGCGGCAATGGCGAAAAGGCGGTAGGCCGAATAACCGGTGCCAAAGAGGTCGACGGTGCCGGGCAGCAGTGCCGGCGTAAATTGCACGTCACGGCCAAACCAAAGCGTGAGCAGTTGGCCGATGACAATGCCTAGCCCCCAGGTTGCAAGAATGGCGTCGAGCGGTCGACGATAGAGAGGCCGCACGACGAACCGTTCGGCAACGCCGCCGAGGATCGCTCCGACCAGAAATGCGAAAGGAATGGCAAGCCATGGATTGAGGCCGAACCCGCTGACGACGACGGCGCAGTAAGCCCCGATGGTCAGCCATGCGCCATGCGCGAAATTGATGATCTTCAGCACGCCGAAGATCGCAAGCAGCCCGGCGGCAACGATGAAGAGAATGGCCGCGGTACTGACGATATCGAGAAAGAGGGTCATTTCTGGAACTCCGATGCTGGAGGCGGGGCCCCTGCCCCGCCCCGCTGATTTCAGAGGTTCGGGCACTGATCGCCAGGATTGACGTCTTTGAAGCTATCGACAACTGCAACGCTGCCGTCGTCCTTTACCTGGCCAAGATACATCGTCAGCGGCGCATGATGCTGCTTGTTCATGGAGATCTTGCCGCGCGGGCCGGTGAAGGATACGTCGGGAAGGGCCTTGAGCACATCAGCCGTATCGGCGCTGCCGGCCTTCTCGACGGCTGCCTTGTAAAGGTAGATCGCCTCATATTGCGGCACGGAAAGATCGTTCGGCGTTCGCAGTTCCTTGCCGAATTTCTTTTCCATGGCCGAGAGAAACGCCTTGTTTTCAGGGCTGTCGATGCCGGTGACGTAGGATGCGGAGAGGAAGATGTCCTTGGCATCCGCGCCCATGCTCTTGGCGGTACCTTCGTCGACCGCGAGATTGCCGTAAGGCAGGGTGACGCCGGACGAGCGCAACTGCTTGGTCAAGGTCACGTTCGGTGCGCCGCCGGCCGTCGAGGTAATGATGGCGTCGGCGCCGGAGGAGCGGACCTTGGAGATGATGGCGGTCCAGTCGCTGCCGTCCATCGGCAGATATTCCTCGCCGACGACCTGAGCACCGGCTTTTTCGATGTAGCCCTTGGCGAAGGTCAGCATGCCGCGTCCGAAAGCATAATCCGAGCCGATCAGGAAGAACTTCTTTGCGCCCTGTTTGCCGATGAAATTATCAACGACAGGCGGCACCTGCTGTTCTGGAACCCAGGCATCGACGAAAAGCTTGGCGTTGCAGGATTTGCCTTCGTAGAATGACGTATAGATATACGGCACATCACCCTTGGAAATGATCGGCAGTCCGGCATTGCGTGCAGCACTCGTCTCCATGGAGATGACGACATTCACCTCCTTCTGGAAAACCAGGGAATCGAAAGCCTTTTGCGCGCCAGCTGCTCCTGATGCATCGTCGGCAATCTCAAGCGCCAAAGGCCGCCCGAGCACGCCGCCTTTGGCATTGATTTCTTCGACGGCGAGTTCGGCGGCTTGAACGACGGACGGTGCGACGACGCTGTTGGCGCCTGACAGCCCCACCGGCACGCCGATCTTGATTGGATCCTCGGCAAAAGCTGCGGTGGCGAATGCCGCGGATGCCAGTGTCAGGATGATGGTTTTCATTTGCATTTTGTTCCCCTTTCTTGAGTTGGGTTGATATTACCCGTAGACATCGTCTCGGCGGTCGCCGAGCAGATGATTGAAGCTGTTGAGCGCGCGGGTTTCCGTGACGCTCGACAGATCGATTTGTGCAAGGAGGATTTCCTCGCGATCGGCACTGGCCGGACCGGATATGGGCCAACCTTGCGGGCCGACGATAAGGCTGCGGCCGATGAAGGTCTGGCCGCGCTCAATACCGATCCGGTCGGCGCAGGCGATATAAAGGCCATTGGTGTGGGCGGCCGCCTTGTGCAGGATATTGGCCATCGGCTCAGCAGCGCTTTCCGCCCCGGCCATCGGTACCCAGTTGGTGGGCACGCAGACCAGTTCCGCGCCGGCCAGCGCCAATTCGCGAAATGTTTCCGGAAACCACCCGTCATAGCAGATGGCGATGCCGATACGGCCGAAGGGCAGGTCGAATACCGGCAGCCCGATATCACCTTTTCGGAAAAGGCGGTTTTCGTTGTTCCACAAATGGAGCTTGCGATATTTGCCGATATACCCTTCGGGACCGCAAAGGAGAGCGCTGTTGTAAAACCTGTCGCCATCCTGTTCGGCGACGCCGCTGACGATGTAAAGGCCAAGCTCCCCGGCAAGGCGGCAAAGCGTCTCGGCGCTCGGGCCGCCGGGTACCGGGCCGGCCAATGCGGCAACCTCGTCGCCGTCACGGAAGCTATAGCCGCTGTCGGCCAGTTCCGGCAGAACGACGATTTCCGCACCCTTGGCCTTCGCTGCCCTTGCCAGCCGCTCGATGGCTGTGAGGTTATGGGCGCGATCACCGACGATCGGTTCGAACTGGACGGTTGCGACGGTTACCATCCGCGCGGTCGAGGTCTTGATGCTCAATCTCGTCTCCAAACGCAAAAAACCCCTGGCACGGAATTCAATCCGTGAACCAGAGGCTACATAGCCATGATGTGAATACGGCAGCCCTGCCGCTGAGCAAACCTGCTCGTTATCTTTAGGCTGGCACGAAAGAATGGGACCGTCAAGCCGCTTTATCGGGCCTTTTCAAAAGGTGCGTAGATACAGCTAAGGGTTTAAGTTTGAGGTTTTCCGCCGATGGATAGCCCAAGGCTTTTCATGGTGTCCTGCGCGGCAATTATGGATTCGGCGATCGTCGCCATCGGAACGCGCTTTGACGTCGCCTGATCGCGCAAGAGCTTATAGGCGGCGTCCTCGTCGAGACCATTCATGACCCGCAGCGCCGAAACGGCTTTTTCGACCAGCCGGCGACTTTTCAACGTTTCCTCGAGTTTCTGCACTTTGCCGGCGAGCCGTTTTTCGTAGCTTTGCCGATATCGTGCAAGTGCAAATTGCGTCAGAATGCCGAGCGGCCGTAACGGTTTGCTGATAACGCCGTGGGCGTTGAGGTCGATGATCGCCTGGAGTGCTGTCGGAGTCTCATAGGTCAGGATCGCGATGACCGCCGTCTGCTGGAGGTCGATGATCTCAAGCGCGTGCTCGACATGGACATCCTCGACATGCAGGAAGACGGTGTCTATGTCGGGAGGTAAGGCAGGCGGAAGGGGCCAGGTCGCCCGAACCTCGCAGCCAAGGCGCTTGAGGTGGGCGATCAGCAAGTTGCCGTCCTCGTCGCGCGGATGGACAACCAGAACGCGTGCGCGCCGCAAATCCTGAACGATCCTGCTCGGTCCCGCCATCTCAGGCCTCCAGCCAAACGTCTTCGAACCGCGAAGCCGTCAGGTACGGGTCCGGTCGGATCGGTCCAGGCGCTTGCCAGGCAATGTCGAAAAGCCCGTCGGCCCGCGCCACGCCGATGCGGGGGTGCAGCCATAGATGACGGGTATCGGCGTCGAAATTGATCCGGCCTTCCGGAGCAAGAAAATCTTCCAGCAGAATTTCCTCGGAAATGCGATGGGTATCGAGCGATCCGGCCCGGGCAAGCGCTCGGGCGAACAGGTGAACCTGCGCATAGGCCGGTTGCGACCATACGCTCGTGGTGAACTCCTGGCCGAAACGGGCTTTGAATGCCGCTACGAAACGCTCGTTCGCCTCGTTTTCGACCGTTTGGAAATAAGTCGCCGAAAGAATATGGCCGGTGCACGCCTCGGCTCCGATCTCGCGAATCTCGCTCTCGGCCATGGTCAGACTGGCAATCGGAACCCGCCTACGATCGATTCCCGCCTCGGCATACATGCGGTAAAAACGCTGCGCCGGCCGCCCGATGAGAGTCGAGAAGATGGCATCGGGTTCGAGACGAACGATATCGGAAATAACGGAACGCAGCGTTTGCTCGTCGGCATGGAGAGGAAGATAGCGCTCGCTGACAACCTCGCCGCCCTTTGCCTCCACCACATCCCGCATGACCCGATTGGATTCGTGCGGATAAATATAGTCCGCTCCGACGAAGAGGATCCGGCGCCCATGGTTGCGGAGCAGGTATTCCGCGAGCGCGAAGGTGTTCTGGTTGAGGGTGGCGCCGGTGTAGATCACATTCTCCGAATACTCGAAGCCTTCATACATCGACGGATAAAACAGCAGTCCATTGTGCCGCTCGACAATCGGCAGCACGGCCTTGCGGCTGGCCGACATCGACGCGCCGAAAATGATATTGACGTCGTCGTCGGCCAAGAGACGCCGCGCCAGATTACGATAGGCGGTTTGATCCCCGCCCGGATCATAGGCGATCGGAACGATGGGCTTGCCAAGCACGCCTCCGGCCGCATTGACCTCTTCGATCGCAAGCGCAGTGCCAAGAAAGTGCTCGGTTTCGGTAATTTCGCTAATTCCACTTCTGGAAAATAGCACTCCCACCCGCCATTCGGAGCTTGTCATCTTCGCCTCTTCGGACGTCGTTGGAGGTTCGATAGCGGGGAATTTCTCAATCCCGCGCATTCGATTTCCCTACCCTTAGTGCGTTTCCATGTGATGTCGCAAGCGGGTTGGACGCAGGTACTGGGTTAGTCATCGCTAACAGAATGACGTGAGTTACCACTATGAACCGATCCGGGCGTCACATGGTCGGGTATCGGGCAGATATACGCCTGCCCTTCGGCCTTGCCAGCCTATTCAGCCTTGGCCGCGGCCTGGAGTGCTGGCGTCTCATCAGCGAGAGCCCGGTTGACGCAAGCGCCTTCGTAACCCCTTTAACTGGCAAAGGACATAGACAATCCAGATTCTGGAGCGGAATCAAAACCTAGAAGCATAATCTTGAGGCGTCCGCCGTTGAAAATATTTTTGTCACCGTCGGCGCCTTGCCTGTCAAATCGCATCCGGTAGTGAGCCGCCGTTTCAATCGGAGAGATGGCTTGGCAAGACGAAGCCCCCCACCCGACAACGTCGGGGCCCTACCCTGCGAGACGTGCGGACGCCCGTAATCGAAGTCGAGTGCGCCCACTGTGACCGGAAGGGATCTTACGAGCAGTCGGAGCTCGTGAAGGTCTTCGGAGCTGATCTGTCGTTCAAGCGGCTTCATCGTCGGGCCGCGCTGGGGTGTAAGCACATGACCGGGCCGGATGGAGACCGGTGCGGGACGCAGTTTCCATGCCTTGCAGGGCTGGCGACGAGCTAGGCAGCGTTCGCCGCGACAGGCTTCCCGAACCTGCCGATGTTCCCGTCGCCCCATGCCTTCAATGCGATAAGGATAGGCTCGAGGCTGCGTCCCAGCGGCGAGATCGTGTATTCGACCTTCGGTGGAACCTGCGCGTAGATCTTGCGCTCGATGAGGCCGTCGTCTTCGAGCTCGCGCAACTGGTTTGTCAACGTACGCTGCGTGACACCCGTCACCTGCCTGCGGATCTCGTTGAACCGCATGGTTCCTCCTAGAAGATGGAAGAGGACGACGCATTTCCACTTGCCATCGATCAGGCTGATCGCCGCCTCGACCGAGCAGCCCGGATTGCAATCGAAGCGGGAATGACGGGCCTTGGCCATGAGAGTATCCTTTTGATCCTTAGAGGCATCTTCGCATGTAGTTCGTCGTATTGTAGTTATTTCAGGTTTCTGCTCGGATGCAAGATGCAAGATTCGTATTCCACGCCCTGCGGCGACCGCGCAAAGACGATCATCTGCGCAAGCAATCTATTGAATTTACATCGTAAAGACGAGCAGTCGCCGCTTCCTGCGGTCTGCTTCGCGGTATCCAGAGGGATACTATTGGCAATCGTTGTGCGTATCCAAACAGAACGCCCGTACGGCTATATGGAGGTGACTGGTTCGACGATCCCACCAAGTGGGGGACCGCTCAAGCCCCACCCAGGAAAGCAACCTCAAGGAATTTCCAATGTCAGAAATCAGCTTCACCTCCCGTTCAATCACACGCGAAGCCGCCGCAAGGCTCGTCGCAGAAACCATCGCCGCATCGCAACGCGTCGGCTTCGAACCCGTCGTCGCCATCGTCGACGCCGCAGGAAACCTCAAGGCCTTCGAGCGCAGCGACCGCAGCTCGTACCTCGCCGTCAACATCGCCATCGACAAGGCCTACACGGCAGCCTCCTTCGGCCTCTCGACCGCACAGTGGGTCGACCTCCTTGAAGACCGAGGCGCGTCGAACCTTCGCCACGTCCCGCGTGTGATGGCGGCGGCCGGCGGCTTCCCAATCATGGAAGACGGCATGATCATCGGCGGCCTCGGCATCTCCGGCGGAAGTTGGGCGCAGGACCAGGAAGCTGGCGAAGAAGCACTTCGCAACTTCGCCAAGTGAAAGCAGTTCAAGGAGCACAGAAAATGAAAGCAGTCGGATATAAGACCCCCTCGGCCATCGACGGGGCAGATTCCCTCGTAGACATCGAGATCGCCAAGCCGGTCCCTGAAGGCCACGATATCCTGGTCGAGATGAAGGCGGTTTCGGTGAACCCCGTCGACTTCAAGATCCGCCGCAGCACGCCCCCGGCACAGGGCATGGACTGGAAGGTTGTCGGATGGGACGCTGCGGGCGTCGTCGCCGCCGTCGGCCCCGAGGTCACCAGGTTCGCTCCGGGCGACGAGGTCTGGTACGCGGGTTCGATCCTTCGGCCGGGCACCAACGCGGAGTTCCATCTCGTCGACGAGCGCATCGTCGGCCACAAGCCCTCCAAGCTGGACTGGTCCGAGGCCGCCGCTTTGCCGCTGACCACACTGACAGCCTGGGAAGCTCTTTTCGACCGGATAAATGTGAAGAAGCCGGTGTCGGGTGCTGCGAACGCCATTCTGATCATTGGCGGTGCCGGCGGCGTCGGCTCGATCGCCATCCAGATTGCCCGACAGTTCACAGACCTGATCGTCATCGCCACCGCGTCGCGTCCGCAGACGCGCGAGTTCGTGACGAAGATGGGCGCCCACCACGTCGTCGACCATTCGAAGCCCCTGGCACAGCAGATCGCGGATCTGGGCATCGGCGCGCCTGCCTTTGTATTCTCAACCACCCAGACGGAGAAGCATGTGGTGGAAATCGCAGAGTTGATAGCGCCGCAGGGCCGCTTCGGGCTGATCGATGACCCGAAGAGCTTCGACATCATGCTGTTCAAGCGCAAGGCTGTGTCGATCCATCACGAGCTGATGTTCACCCGTTCGATCTATCAGACGCCCGACATGATCGACCAGGGACGGATTCTCGACGAGGTCGGTGCCGCCGCCGATGCTGGCCGCATCCGCTCCACGGCGACGGTGCGCCTCGGCGCGATCAATGCCGACAACCTGAAGAAGGCGCATGCTCAGCTCGAGAGCGGCTCGACCATCGGCAAGGTCGTCCTCGAAGGGTTCTGACAACCGAGGGCGGCCTTTCGCGCCCGCCCTTCCATACAACGTTCCTATTCGTCGCCACCAGCAGGAGTTTCGCCCAGTTGAGGCCGAACGACTGTTCACGCTTGCGCCCAATAGCTATGTGGAGCTTGTGTTGATGCCCGCGCTTGCAGCGAGAATGCTCGAGCTAGCGCCCGGCATCAAGCTCCGCATGACGCCATTTGGCAACGATCTCGCCGAAACCGGCATCGTTTCCGGTACCACCGCCATGGTACTTGGCCGGATCGTAGATCCGCCTGATAACCTCGTCGTCCAACATCTTATGGACGATGGGCTTGCCTGCGTGGTGCGCAGAGAAGTGGCACGGCTTTTTTGAACAGTTTGGTGCCCATTTCTAAGTGGTTTCCGGGGCTATCGAGGAGGGTTTGAGCTTCTTGTTCGTCCTTCGTCCTTCGTCCTTCGTCACGACGTCGAAACCCGAACCCTCCTCAATTCACAACCCGAAATGTTTACCATAGACGATGATGGATGAGAGATGTCGTTAAGACCTTACGAACGAGAGCAGGTCTATGCTACCGCTCCAACGCCAGACGTATATCCAGCGACATCAGAAATAATGGCACGCCACGCACAACGATTTTCCGGAATTATGTAGCAAGTGCCACCAGAACTACAAAAGTGAGAACGCTGCCCGTAATCATAGGCCAGGTTCATTGCCGGGTTTCTGAATGGCGCTCCAGAGGGTGCCCGGCGTAAAATCATAGCCCAAGCGCAACCATTGCATTACATCGAACGGGTGCGCGACAATGAGATCCGCGCTGCCAATCTCATATCTTAGAGCCTGCAGGCTTCGCTGGCCCGAAGAAGTAGTGTTCACCACTTGCGTGTCTACGACAGAAGCATCCTTGGTCGCGAAATCCATCAGATTGTCCGTAACAAGAATGTCAGCTCCGGCACCGAAGGCCGTAGCTAACACGCCTGCATACTCCACGTCGGACATGGCGAAGCGCTCTTCTCCACCTAGGATAAGATAGGGATCAAGCGAATCTGGACCATATTTCATGATGTCGATAATGGAGCCGGTATATGCCTTTGCGGTCTTCCGTGAATTGCAGCCGACGGAGAACCGTTTCAAGGGTTTCGATCATCTCGAACGAGATGACTGGCTGAGCTCTGTCATCTATGCCCCATTTTTGGCTGCTCATCATGGACACCAGGGTCTGGGTAGCAGTTCCTTTACGACCACGGTCGTGCGCCATTATGCTGCCGACGAAGACGTTGACATCGAGCAGCACTCGGACAGGACGATCCATACCTTATTTCCGGTGCGTTGCGGCACGGGTGAGGGCCGTCGCTTCTTCCAACATGTCGATCTCGCTGGACGCGTCTTCCGGCCCCCCGAACCGGTGCTCGGATGCTAGGTCGGTAGTTGCCTTCTCGAGACGAACGCGCGCCGCCGCTGCCATCATTTCGCGGCCAAGCCTGATGATAGTGTCTTGGTCGTCTTGTGCATTCAACTCGAGCAAGAAATCGCGGACACCCTTGGGAAGCCCAACGAAGACCGTGATTGCGCTGGAAACCGCGTTTGATACGGACCTGTTTTCCATCGAAGCCACCATCTTCAATTTCGTGGCCGTTCTGCCATCGACATTCGCCGAAAGGGTGGAGGACATCACAAACTCCTATAGAAATACATCATTCCTATATACCTTCAAAGGCAGCGATTTACAAATGGGAGTTCGCGTGCGCCATCACAGGATGTCGCATGCTCACGCCTGAAGACTCGCTTCGTTGGGGGCAGTTGCTTATATGAGGGGGTCAACACGGAACTGTCGTCAAGGTGACATTTTTTGCACTCCGTCGATTATTGCGGCATCCATGGTCTGAGCCCGACTGCGCGACGAGGCTCGTTGCCAAGCCAAATCCAACTTATATACGGTCGCTGTCCGAGACAGCCGCACCAACATCCCGCTTGCGGGCGGACAAGGGCTCAGGAGGACGGGACCATTCTACACAGCGGCCCATTTTCAGGGCCATGCAACTGCTCGGTTCGTCCAACCCGGATCCGCCAGGACCAATCGGATCCTGGAAGATTGCAGAATTCAGTTCGGGTAACCGATCAGGCGGTCTTTATGACCGCGCCCTCGATAACGACGCCGGCATTGACGTATTTCCACAGCGCGACGAGCAGCTTGCGCGCGAGCGCGACAATCCCCATGGCGACCTCGAATTGCCAGATTTGGTAGGCCGGAACCGCGCGAATGTAAGCGCCATCGATGAAAACGGAAACGGGCAATTCCCGGGCACGGCTGATCCGATACGGGCTTGCGATATCCCATCTTCCACCTAATCGGCAACTTGGCGAGCCGGGTGTTGCTCTCCCATTTAGCAATGTGCCGAGGCTTGATGTGCCCGGATCTTGCGTCCTTTCACATGCACGGCCACGCCATCGTGGCACGCGCGCATAACAAGAGCCGAAGAGCGAGTGGATCGTACGGGATCTATAATCATGAACACCACGGAGGCAATTACAGTCGTGGCATTTCCGATCTTGCTGGACGGCTTGGTCGGCCTGAAACTGCGTCAACCCTGTCCCCTGGAAGCGACTACGCCGATCAATTGACGCCGTTGAACACGACCATCTTGTCGTCGGCCATCTCTCCCATCGTGTACGAAATACCGCCGACTCCATATCCCGACTGCCTGCGCCCAGCAAAAGGCATCCAGTCGGTTCGAAAGGCCGTGTGGTCATTCACAAGCACGGCCGATGCATCCAAATGCCTTGCCGCCTTAAGCGCAACGGCTATGTCAGTGGAAAAAACGCTCGCCTGGAATGCGAATGGCAGCGAGTTGGCCATGCGGATCGCCTCGTCAACGTCGCTATAACCATAGACACAGGTGAGCGGCCCGAAGACTTCAAGTCGCGACACCTTGGCGTCCGCCGGTGGATCGAGCAGGACAGAAGGCAGGAGCGTGGTCTCGGACAGCCGCCCTCCCCCGAATTGCCTTGCTCCGACATCGGTCGCTTCCTGGATCCAGTTTGCGACCCGTTCGGTCTCGCGCGGCAGGATCAGCGGTCCGACCTCCGTCTCTTTCAGAGTGGGATCACCGACACGAAGGCTCGCAACCCTGGAGGCAAGCGCCGCGGTGAAGTTGTCCAGGATGTCAGTGTGAACGAAGATTCGCTGCACCGATACGCAGACCTGGCCTGCGTGATAATAGCCGCCTTTGACGATCGTCCCGACGATGAGGTCGATGTTGGCAGTACGATCGACGATGACGGGAGCTGCTCCGCCGTGTTCCAGCGCGCATCGCGTGCCGGGAGGCAGCTTGCTTTTTAGATACCAGCCGACCTTTGCCGAGCCGATGAAGCTCATGAGGGCGACACGCGGATCTGTGGCAAAGCGCTCGGCAAGCGCGTTGTCCTCGGTGATGAGCGTCTGACACCAGCGCTCGTCCAGTCCCGCCTCCCAGAACAGCTTGACGATCTCGACGCAGGAAATCGGTGTGGTTGCCGCCGGCTTGACGATGACCGGACAGCCAACGGCGACAGCAGGCGCAATCTGGTGGATGATGAGATTGAGGGGGTGGTTGAACGCCGATATTGCCGCCACGACGCCGATAGGTTCCTTGGTGGTGAAGGCCCACCGGTTGGTGCTGGCGGCGGTCAGGCCCATCGGGATTTCCTTGCCGCCGAAATTGCGCAGCTCGTCCGCCGTATTGACGAGACCATCGATCCCGCGCGTGACCTCGATGATGGCATCCGTCAGCGGCTTGCCACCCTCGCGGGCGATCATCATTGCAAAGCGGTCACGGTTCTCCGAAAGAAGCTCGGACGCCCTTCTGAGGATCGCCATCTTGCGATGGGTCGGCAGCCAGCCGTCACGATCAGCATAGGCTTTCGCGGCAATGTCGAGCTTGTGCTCGAGGGCAGCAGCGTCATCGGCCGGTATTTCCGCAATCACCTCGCGATCGTATGCCTGATAGACCTTCAGGTTAGGCGTCATCTTGATCCTCCAGGATGGCGGGAAGCCGTTCGCGCAATTCCCTCACCAGCACGCGTTCGTTTTCCGAATAGTCGACGGGGACGTTCACCAGATGAACGCCACCACCAGCAAAGGCATTTTCGAGCGCTTGCTTGAACTGACTGATATCGTCGACCCTTGTCCCCTTGGCGCCGTAGGACTCTGCATATTTCACGAAATCCGGATTGCCGAATGTCATTCCGAAATCCGGGAACTCGTCCACAGCCTGCTTCCAGCGGATCATCCCATAGGCGTCGTCCTCGATGACGAGGACGACGAGGTTCAATTTCAACCGGACCGCCGTCTCGATTTCCTGGGAGTTCATCATGAAGCCGCCATCCCCGCAGACCGCCATGACGCGGCGATCGGGATAGAGCATCGAAGCGACCATAGCCGACGGGAGCCCGGCGCCCATGGTTGCAAGAGCGTTGTCGAGCAGCAGCGTGTTCGCCATGCGCGTCCGATAGTTCCGCGCGAACCAGATCTTGTACATCCCGTTGTCGAGCGCAAGGATGCCGTCATGCGGCATGACCTCCCGGATGTCGTGGACCAGGCGCTGCGGCGTGAAGCGATCCTCCGTCGCCCGAGTCGCGATACGCTCGAGGATGCGCTCCCTTAGATGAAGAAGAGCCTGGGCGTTCGGCAGCTTGCCTTCGAGACGATCCGCCAGCGCCTTCAACGATGGGCCGATATCGCCGATAACTTCTGCTTGCGGGAAATAGACCTGTTCGACGGTCGCTGGCTGATATCCGACATGGACCACATGCGGACCGTCCTTGCCCATGATGAACGGCGGCTTCTCGATCGTGTCATGGCCGATGGTGATGATGAGATCAGCCTGTTCGATCGCCTCGTGGACATAATCCCGCTCTGACAAGGCGGCGGTGCCCATGTAAAGCTCCGTTCCACCTGGAACCGTTCCCTTGCCCATCTGCGTCGTGAAGAACGGGATGCCGCTGCGGATGACGAACTGTGCGATGTCCGACGTCGAGCGGGGGCGCGAGGCCGCGGCCCCGAGCATGAGTAGCGGGCGTTTCGCCGCTGTGATGAGCGCGGCTGCACGATCGAGGGCCGCGCCACTCGCGATCGGCAACTCCAGTTGATGCGGAGCAATCAACGCGACCGGTTCGCATTCCTCGGCGGCGATGTCTTCCGGAAGCTCGAGATGAACCGGCCCCGGCCGTTCCTCCTGTGCGATCCGGAATGCCTCCCTGACCATTGTCGGGATCATCTGCGGCGAGACGATCTGCCTGGCAAGCTTGGTGAGCGGCTTCATCGATGCCACGACGTCGACCACCTGGAACCGGGCCTGCCTGGATGACAATATCCCTTTCTGTCCGGTGATCATTACCAATGGCATGGCTCCGAGCAGCGCGTATGCTGCGCCCGTCGAAAGGTTCAAGGCGCCTGGGCCAAGCGTCGTCAGGCAGACACCCGGTTTACCCGTCAGCCGGCCATAGGTCGCAGCCATGAATGCAGCCGCTTGCTCATGCCGGGTCAGCACCAACTGAATGGACGATTTGCGGATAGACTCGACAACATCGAGATTCTCTTCGCCTGGAATACCGAAAATGCGGTCGACCCCTTCGTTTTCGAGCGCGGCGACGAGGAGATCAGAGCCTTTGGTCATGACGGATGCCTCTATTGGTTGCCATGTCGATCGAAGGGAGCGATCGAGATCTGGCGGGTGCGCAGTCGAACATAGGCGTCTTCCCGATCCGATCCAACATCGGAATTTCGCGCAGTACTTCAAAAAATGGCTAGAGGGTCGGTCACCTCCAATGTTCTGGGCAACATTGAGGAGCGAGGGCTGCGGATGCGGTTTCTCGATCACCGTGAAGAAACCGGCCCGGGTCTGGGCGGTTGGGGATTTTGTCGCCGCAGTGAACCGCACAGACGGCATCGCCTAGTGTTTCGTCTGAGAGATTATGACGGGTTGTCTATGCCGAGGATTGGGAGCTCTTGAGGCGGGACAAGCAGTTGGATGCTGCGCGTTTGGCCCGGTTGCTTTTGGATCAAACCAATTTGGTCGAGGGTCTTTAGCATCTGGTGAACTGAGGGTGCGGTGACTTGAAGTAGCGCTGAAAGTCTGCCTCTGCTGGGGCTCGACCATTGATTTTCGAATAGGCCCATATGAAGGCCAGGTACTGGCCCTGTTTGGCAGTGAAAATGGCTCGCTTGGCGGGCTTGTCTTGGTCAAGAAATTGATTCATTTCGGATTCATCCCAAGCCCCTCCAATATGAAGGGTTGTTGTGATGAACGTACGATATCGGGTCGATCTTAGCCAGATCGAACGCGACGAGCTTCGCGTTTCGGTGAGTGGCGGCAAGCAGCCAGTCCGGCGGCTCAAGCGTATGCAGATCCTGTTGGCAGCAGACGCTGGCGTCAGCGACAAGGCGATCGAAGCATCGGTGCAGACCAGCGGCTCGACCATCTATCGCACCAAGAAACGCTTTGTGGAGATCAGCCTGGAGGCGGCCCTCAGCGAAGAGCCACGCCCCGGGGCTGCTCGAAAGCTGAGCGGCAAGGATGAGGTACAACTGGTTGCGTTGGCTTGCTCGGATCCGCCCGAGGGCTGCACCCGGTGGACTTTGACACTTCTGGCCAACGCGCTGCTGGAAGTGGTCGAACATGAAAGTATCTCACGCGAAACCATCCGCCGCAGACTGGACGACAACGACCTGAAGCCATGGCAGAAGAAAATGTGGTGCATCGCCAAAATCGATGGCGAATATATCGCCAGGATGGAGGATCTTCTCGACCTCTACGCTGAGCCACACGACCCTAAGCGACCGGTCGTCTGCTTCGATGAAAGTCCGATCCAGCTCATCGGCGAAGTTCGCGTGCCGATCGTCCAGAAACCGGGAAAGCGATACCGTTACGATTCCGAATACAAGCGCAATGGCACGGCCAACCTCTTCGTTACGGTCGATGCCAATAGGTCGTGGCGCAAGGTCAAGGTCACCGATCGGCGCGCCAACGAGGACTTTGCGGTCTGCATGCGCGATCTCGTCGATGGCGATTATCCCGACACCCACCGGGTCCGTGTGGTGATGGATAACCTATCGACCCACACGGCCTCTGCACTTTATCAGACGTTCCCAGCCGCCGAGGCACGTCGGATTTTGCGACGTCTTGAATTCCACTACACGCCCCGCCACGCGAGTTGGCTCAATATGGCCGAGATCGAGATCGGCGTGATGCGCCGTCCCTGTCTTGACCGCCGCATCGACAACCGAAACTTGCTCGAAAGTGAGGTTCAGGCATGGGAGCGTCGCAGAACCAATAGCGGCGCCCAAATCCGATGGATGGTCTCAATCGACCAAGCACGCGAAAAAATGGCTAAGTCTTATCCCACACCACGCTCAACGACTCAGAATCTCGGTGACGGGTACACTAGCCCGTCCTACATATCCCTTTGGTGGTTTGAATATTTCAAATATTCGCTTTATATATCCACTAAAAGGAGCTTTTGAATGCAACTCGGCATCGAGACATTTCTGGAGGGGAACTGGCACCAAAGCGGCTTTATTACGATCAAAGATAAAAGCCTCGGCTTTCGTGGACCGTCGATCGTGGAATACGACATCGACTACTTCATGAATTTCGCTGCCGTAGCGCCTTGAAAAACAAGTGACAGATGCGCGAGCTATGTCGGTCAATCACCCAGTCGATCTCGAAAATCGATACCGGGACACATGGCCGCCCTTTCTCCTCGACCTCATGCCGCAGGGCCATGCCCGCCGCAAGCTTGCGGAGCATCTGCGGCTCGACGTAGACGCTCGCGCTTCGGACGTCGCCCTGCTGCTAAGGGCAGGTGGAAATCCCGTCGGAAACATGAGAGTTACCGAAGCCGTGACGGACGAGCTTTATCGGTTGGCGCGCGTTGATCGGGAAGGAGTCACGGAAGATGAAATCTTCCAGCGCACCGAGCACTTCATTGAAGTGCTCGACCGTTTCTCGATGATCGCATCGGGGTCAAGCGGCCTGCAGGGCGAATGGCCCAAGGTTGCGCTTACCCTAGCGACCGACGGATTATATTACCCCGATATGCTGGTGAGCGATGGCGAGGCGGTGGAACACTATATCGTCAAGCTTCTCCGGAGCAGCGAGAAGCGAGACCGCCTGATCCTCGAAGCTGAGGCGGGTTACTCGGTTCTCGCGAAGACACTCGGGTTGAACGTCCACGACACGTCGCGTTACGAGAACGGCGTTCTGATGATCAGGCGTTTTGATCGCGAGGTTGCGGGCGGCGAACTGGCACGTATCGGGCAAGAAAGCATGGTCTCCGCTCTGGGGGTTGCCGCGTTCGGTCATCTTGCAAGCCATGAAGACTATATCGGAGTGCTCAAGCGGCATTCGGACAATGCGTTTGCCGATATCGTCGAATACGTGAAGAGGGACATCGCCAACAGAGCGCTTGGCAATCCGGACAACCATGGCCGCAATAGCGCGCTGTCCAAACGGGGCGATGAAAGCGTTAGACTTTCTCCACTGTTCGATTTCGCACCTATGAAGCTTGCCGTCGAAGGTGTCGCGCGCTCAACTCGGTGGGCCGCCATGAGGGATTTGCATCGGGATACGACGCCTGACTGGGATGCGGTATGCAGAGCTATTTTCGAAGACGAAGCTGCGGCGAGCGCGCTCCGCGAAGAGATCTCGGCATTTGCGGTACGCCTTCTGGACGCGCCTTCGATTGCGGCGGCTGTCGGCATTCCGGAAGAAGCGACCGAACTCGCAATGAGAGATTGTATCTCGGTGGCTGAAAACGCTTTGGGGAAGTAGATATGGCAAGGTGGAAAAAACCTAACAAAGAAGAGATCAGCGCCGGGCGGGCGATCCTTCGTGAGAGGGCGGCCGCAGGAGAGCTGATATTCCCTGCGGCCGTCGCCGAGATTAGGAGGTCGTTCGGTTTGACGCAGGCACAGTTCGCCTCGATCACAGGCATCACAAAACGACAAGTCCTCGAAATCGAAACTGGAAAAGCTAATCCGACGGTCGAAACCCTTGAGCGGATTGCGGGTCTGTTCGGCTTCACGCTCGGCTTCGTTCCGAAGGTCAATTCAGCGTCAACCGTCGCTCCGAAACTGCAATAGCGTTGTAATAACTCGGCTAACGCCCAAAGGCTGGACTAAATGTTCGCCTGGGACCGGGTGACCCGTCTTACGATATGCAGGTATCGAGGGCTGCGTGCGTTATCCTCGCACAGAGCCTCAAGCGGAGGAGACGGGCCGTAAACGAGACTATCACATATGTTGGATTGGATGTTCACAAAGAGACGATTTCGGTGGCGCTTGCTGATGGCGGCAAGCGCGGCGACGTGCGTGCGTTTGCGCGGTACATGTTGACGATGAAGTGGTACCCTTGCCGGCGATTGCGCCAAGCGCACCAGCAGATCATCGCATTCCGCACAAATTTGAAAGGCGTATCTGCGCCCATGTGCGTAGGAATTCTTGTGTTTGAGGCAGCTTCGATAAGACTTCGCCAGCCTGGCCGCTTATATTAATATTCGAATCCGTTATCCGGCATGCGCCGATATCCAGCGTCACCGTCGCCACCACCTTGCCGTCCATGGGTGATAGTTGGAGAAACGATTCCGTGCTCGATCCGCAAGTAAGAGATACGTTTGCAGTAACAGAAACACCACTTGGAGCTGTGCAGAAGTCGACCCCTGTTACCTCAAGCCTCCTGGTGCGATTTGGCCCAGCAGGCATCTGCTCGCACAGTTTCGCAGTCGCAATTATTGAACTGATTTGTTGCCATTCCGGACTTTTTAAAGCCGACCAACAGCCAGCCGAGGCAAAATCGGAAAATATGATAGATAAGCCTGCAGAAATACCGGCGATTTCGGCGAATCTGACAAATCGGCCACTCATAGGACCGCTCTCTATATTTTTAGGATAGTGAATTCTACATGGACTTAGCGTTTTCTTCAACTATCCAAGCTTCGGAAACACTTCCTTAGATTTTCGCACGCACGTGTTGCACCACTCTCTGATGGCGACCAACGATGTTCTCGTGTGCACGCATCCGGCCGCACAGCCGTGACGCAAACCCGCTTAGCTACTCCAACTCTGCCACTCGACGCCCCAATACTATTTTGCGAGACATCAGCAAATGCGTCGCGGGACACTCAGAGGCAATGCCATTTTGGGCTCAAAGCGTGTGCTTATCGACAGACCCACCGGCGTACTTTGACGGCGGATCTCAGTGACGAGATGGTCGGCAAGCCTGACGGCGAATGCGACGGCGGGAAGCGTGGGGTTGGCTTGTCCGGACGTCGGGAAAACGCAGCTGCCGGCGATATAGAGGTTAGCAACGTCGATGACGCGGCAGTTTTGATTGACGACGGCGTGCTTGCGGTCAACGCCCATCTTGGTCAACCCGATCTGATGATAGCCGTCTTTCGCTTGCGCATTGATATGCTCTTCAAGCTTTTCGGGTGCTGTATCGAATATCAGCTTGCCGATTTTGCGTTCCTTGAGCCATCGATCGAGAGCGAGATGCGCTTGCAGCGTGCCGCCGATATCCTGAGGCAAATATCGGAATGAGACATCGAGCTTGAACTGGCCGTCCGCATCTTTCTCGGGCTTGAGGAAGGCGCGATTGGAGCTGCTTGGAATTTGCTCCCCGTGGTAGCGAAGGCCATATCTCATGTCAGGCCTGCGCAGCACAAGATACGGTTCGGCCGCGCCGTATTTTTGGCGAAGCAGCCCTAGCGCGGAAAGGGTCGCGCCGAGCGGATTGCGCAGTACATTGCGCAGAACGTTATGGTAACGGTGTCGATCGGCTTCGCCCCATGCCGCCTTGTGGACGACGGCCTTCCGACTGTTCCAGAGATATAGCAACGAGAGCGCCGCATCGGTCTCGCCCAAAGCGGCCCTTCGGTTCGTCGGCCAAAAGGCGATATTCGGCAGTTCGAGTGCCCGTTGCAGCTTGGGGCCGGGTTGAAACCGGTTACACACGAAGGTTCCGGTGGATGTGCGCTTAAAAAGATACTGTTCGGCATGCTCCTTGGCGGCGAATTCGATCTGCGCGATCTGGCCGGCGATGTGTCCCATGTAGAAGCGCCCGAGCGGCCCGTCGCTTCCGCCGAACAATTGCGGAAACGCGACTTGGAGGTTCAGCAGCAACCGCGTATTGCCTCTGCCGCCGCAGGCCAACACATAGTGGTCGGCGCGCACCTTGTACGAACCGTCGCGGCAGGCAACCGATATGGACTGTAGCTGTCCCTCCACCGGATCAAACGCCAGAGCTTTGACCCTGGCGTCGAGGGCGACGAAGAGGTTCTCCGAAGAAGCGATCTCTGCCCTGTTGGCTCTTGCCGTATTGCGTATCCGTGTCCAGGTTTCCCGAGATTCTGGAAAATCTGCCTCCGGCTCCGGTTCCGATCGCTCGCCGGCAATATTGCTGCTCAAAAGAGCCCGCGCCCGTGGATAGAAAGGCGAAATCTTTTCGTGAGCAATAGGCCAACCGGAGTGTGCGATATAATCTCTAGCCTCGAAGTCTATGTCATCCAGCTCGACGCATTGCCCGCCCCATCGTCCGGACGTGCCGCCAAGTCCGGTGGCAGACGTCACTTGGTCTGCAGCGTGATGGGTATCTTCTCCTATGTCGAACCCAGTTTCGTTTCGTTCGGGTCGCTTCGATTGCTTCGGCCCGGCTTCGATCAGCAGCGTTCGCATGCCGCGCCTGCTCAGTTCCAGTGCAGCGGCGATACCGACCGGTCCCGCGCCCGCGACGCACACGTCAAACCCTTGTTGAAACACCTCTGGACCGGCAAACATCTCAACCCCCGTTTTCGAGATAATGTCCTTTCGGCAGCAAGCCGCAGTTACCCTTGCATCCCCTCGTGGGCACTGCGGATCGGTCTTCGCGCGATCGCCAGAAAATTTAAGGTGGAGGCGCAGACCTAGCGCAGCACGCTAATGGTTCACTACCCGCAGAACAATTCCGCCTAAAGTAGAATGAAATTTGCTCGTCACCCCAAGCAAAAGGATTAGTTACAGCTTTGCGCGCTCTACAATCGCTTGCATCGTCCAGAACTTCGGTGCCCTCGATGGCAAATGATCGAACATGTCTGGAAGAGGAAAGCCCGCGTAACCGCTAGATCCCGCAAGCCCAGAACCGGGATGGGGTCCCGTCTGCAGGTCACCATACCGGGCAGCGGTATCTGATGCCGCAATCAGGGGTCGGACACCGGTGCACGCCCATCACTCACCGGAAGGCCAAAACCTCTCGCAAAAAGAGCGGCAACAAATGAGGCCGTAACCCGATCCGGAAGGTACGGTCAAAACACCGATTACGTTGTTCGCTATTTAGCTGTCGAACGACGGCATGCGCGTACTCACTCCTGGACCGTGCGGTTGCGACAGCAAATTGTGCCGCTCGCGCATCGCGTCGGCTGATTGGCGAACGACTTCGGAAACCTCGAGGAACTGTTTGGCCAAGGGACTTGTCCTGCGCCAGATCATGCCGATCGTTCGCGACGGTTCGAGGTTACGGAAGCGGGCGATGGATACGGACGCCGAACGCGTTTCCACCGCTACTGCCATTTCCGGGATCAAGGTGACACCAATGCCGGCGCTGACCATCTGGACGAGTGTGGATAGAGAGCTGCCATCCATCAACTCGCGCGGCAGTGCCGAAGACAGATTGCAGAACGATAAGGCCTGATCGCGAAAACAATGGCCCTCTTCCAACAGAAGCAGCCTCATCTCGCGAAGCGCTTCGGGATTGGGTACCGGCTTGCCTTCATCCTCGCTTGGCCGGACCAGGACGAAATTTTCCGAAAACAGCGTAACCTCGGTCAGTGAAGGTTCGGATACAGGTAACGCGACGATTGCCGCGTCAAGCCGGCCCTCGGCCAGCTCCTGTACCAGCTTCGAGGTCAGCGTCTCGCGGACGTGAATGTCGAGCCCGTCGTGCATGCGCGTTAGATTGCCGATGATCGCAGGCAGCAGATAGGGTGCGATCGTCGGAATGACACCCAGGCGCAGCCGCCCCACGAGCCGATCCTGGGAGGCCCGCGCCATATCTGCGAGCTCGTCGACCGAGCGAAGAATGTCGCGGACGCGCAGCACAAACGCTTCCCCGAAACTGGTCAGCCGGACCTGGCGCGCGCCTCTTTCAAAAAGCTCCGTGCCCAGCGATTCTTCCAGTTCCTTGATCTGCATCGACAAGGCAGGCTGGGAGATCGCGCAGACGTCAGCCGCGCGTCCGAAGTGACCTTGTCGTGCCAAAGCCTCGAAATAGCGAAGCTGCTTGAGTGTCAGATTCGTCATAACCTTACCTTATCGTCGCAATCAGTAAATCCAACTTAAATTAATGGAACTGCTTGGCTATAGTCGCAAAAGCGCCGATGAGGTGTAGCCATTGTCACGTCTGGACCATAAAATGGCCAGGGACGATGCGCAGCTCATTGGCGTCCAGGCTGTCCGGACACCGGTGCCTCCCAAGCTCGTTGCTTCGGGACGGTCTGCTTGCCAACAAACAAGGAAGTTTCATGTGTCTGGTACTTCGTCATCGTGCTGACCATGCAACCCTACTGCTTTTCAGAGGATCGACGGTGATCCTCCTCTGGATGGCTCAATTTCCAAGTAATCGCGAGGGAGAGAAATATGGATACGAAAACCGATGCAGCCGGTAAATGTCCGGTGGTGCACACACACACGGCCCATGGCGGCAGGTCGAACCGGGACTGGTGGCCGAACCAGTTGAACCTCAGGATTCTCCACCAGAACTCTGCGCTGTCGAGCCCGATGGGCAATGCGTTCAACTATGCCGAGGAGTTCAATAAGCTCGACCTTAACGCCGTCAAGCAGGACCTGCATGCGCTGATGACGGATTCGCAGGATTGGTGGCCCGCAGACTTTGGCCATTACGGTCCGCTTTTCATCCGCATGGCCTGGCATAGCGCAGGCACCTACCGCACCGGCGACGGCCGCGGCGGCGCTGGAGCCGGTCAGCAGCGTTTCGCGCCGCTCAACAGTTGGCCTGACAACGTCAACCTCGACAAGGCGCGCCGGCTGCTTTGGCCGATCAAACAGAAATACGGCAACAGAATCTCCTGGGCCGACCTGATGATCCTCACAGGCAACGTTGCGCTGGAATCGATGGGCTTCAAAACGTTCGGATTTGCCGGCGGCCGGCCGGATGTCTGGGAGCCCGAGGAAGACGTCTACTGGGGCGCCGAGGAAACTTGGCTGGCCGACAAGCGCTACTCCGGTGAACGCGACCTCGAAAACCCGCTTGCCGCGGTGCAGATGGGGCTTATCTACGTCAACCCGGAAGGCCCGAACGGCAATCCCGACCCGCTTGCCGCTGCCAAAGACATCCGCGAGACCTTCGCGCGCATGGCCATGAACGACGAGGAGACGGTCGCCCTTATTGCAGGCGGACATACTTTCGGCAAGACCCACGGCGCGGGCGATGCCGCCCATGTTGGTGCCGAGCCCGAAGGCGCAGGCATTGAAGAACAGGGGTTCGGCTGGAAAAGCAGCTTCGAAACAGGCAAGGGCGGTCACACGATCAGCAGCGGCCTGGAAGTCACCTGGACCACGACGCCGACAAAATGGAGCAACAACTTCTTCTGGAACCTGTTCGGTTATGAATGGGAACTGACGAAGAGCCCAGCCGGTGCACATCAGTGGACCCCGAAGCATGGCGCCGGTGCCGGCACCGTGCCGGACGCGCATGACAAGTCCAAGCGTCATGCACCGTCCATGCTGACCACCGACCTGGCGCTTCGCTTCGACCCCGCCTACGAGAAGATTTCGCGGCGCTTCCACGAAAATCCGGATCAGTTCGCGGATGCCTTCGCTCGCGCGTGGTTCAAGCTGACCCACCGCGACATGGGCCCCCGCGTGCGTTATCTCGGTCCGGAGGTTCCGGCTGAGGAACTGATCTGGCAAGATCCGATCCCTGCCGTCGACCATCCCCTGATCGACGCAAAGGACATTGCCGGTCTCAAGGACAAGATCCTCGCATCGGGACTGTCGATCTCGCAACTGGTCTCGACCGCTTGGGCTTCGGCCTCAACCTTTCGCGGCTCTGACAAGCGCGGTGGAGCGAACGGCGCGCGCATTCGTCTTTCGCCCCAGAAGGATTGGGCAGTCAACCAGCCGGTCCAGCTCGCAACCGTGCTCGAAACGCTTGAAGGCATCCAGAAGGCATTCAACGACGCCCAGCCCGGCGGCAAGAAGGTATCGCTCGCGGACCTGATCGTCCTCGGCGGTGCAGCCGCCATCGAAAAGGCGGCCAAGGCTGGCGGTCACGACATCGAGGTTCCCTTCACGCCCGGTCGGACCGATGCGACGCAGGAGCAGACCGATGTGAGCTCCTTTGCCGTTCTGGAGCCGATCGCCGACGGGTTCCGCAACTACCAGAAGGGCGAATACTCCATTTCGCCTGAAGAGTTGCTGATCGACAAGGCGCAGCTTCTGACGCTGACCGCGCCGGAAATGACCGTCCTCGTCGGTGGCTTGCGTGCGTTGAATGCCAATGCTGGACAGTCCCAGCACGGTGTCTTCACCAAGCGTCCGGAAACGCTGACCAACGATTTCTTCGTCAACCTGCTCGACATGAGCACGGTGTGGAAGGCCTCGGCGGACTCGAAGTATGTCTTCGAGGGGCGCGACCGCGGTACGGATGAAATCAAGTGGACCGGCACCCGCGTCGACCTCGTTTTCGGCTCGAATTCTCAGCTCCGGGCACTTGCCGAAGTCTATGGCCAGAGCGACACGCCGGAGAAGTTAGTGCAGGACTTCGTGGCTGCCTGGACGAAGGTGATGAACGCGGATCGTTTCGATATCGCCTGATCTGAACAGGAAGGCATTCGGGCGCGGCCGACTTCAGCCGCGCCCGAGTGTCATGCGCCACCGCACAAGCATTCGGCGGAATGGCGAGACGTTGCCCATCAAAAATATCGGCTGCTATATTAAAACCGCGCGCATCTTCTGCAGGGAGGCAGATATGTCCGGGAAAAAAGATCAGGGACGTTCAAGGACCGCCCCGGCTCGAGGGTATCGCCTTCGCGCGAAACATGGGCGGCAAGCCCGCATCCTTCAAAGAGCCAACCGCCAGGTCATCACGATGGCCGCAGCCGTTATCATCGTGTTCTTTGCGGCCATCATCCTGCAGGCTTTGCTGACGTAACGCAGGTCAGTCGTAAAGACACGTAATGTGCGCCGTCTCACGAGAGACCTTGCCAGATGAGCCAATGGGAGTGGCTAAGTTTCGGGTCTCGTTGAAAGCCCAAGGCCTCCCAAAACATAGCCGCGTCGGCGTTGTCCGTATTCACCGTTACGGTCGTGCCGCTCGGAATTGTCCTGTTCAAGATCGCCGCTGCCAACTGACGTCCCAGGAAACGACGGCGGTATGCGGGACGTATAAAGAAGCGTCGCAGGCGCATAGCAGACGGCAGAAAAGGATCGACCGTCATGCCTCCAATGCCCGCCAGGTCACGGTTGACCCTGATTACCAGGAGAACTTCGTGTGCTTGAGTGAAGCGCTGTTCGCCGCTTTGCCATTCAGCATGCAGTCGTTCAATAAACCGTTTGCCTTCGAAAGCCGCGTCGCTGCGCAAGGCACCGAAATCAGCGGGAAGACGGTCGACAATTTGGTCAAATTGAAGTTGGTGGGGTAGATCACCTTCGATGGCCATAGCCAGATATTAGCAGGTATCGGTGACCGTCACTATCGCTGACGACCTTGCCCTTTCTGAGAAGAGCGTCAGGCCTCTCGTATGAACTCAAAGGGCGATGCGTGGGGCGATCGGCCGCCTTGAGCATTTCGTCTTTGCCCGCCGGCAAGCCGCCTGGTTGGAAGCGACTTGCCGGTCGGCTGGATGAAGAATTTTGGCAGCCATCTTATGCTCGCTCCGGACGAACACTGATGGAACTCGATACTAATTTGCCGCAATTCTTCGAGCGAGAGCCATCACATAGTCATCTGCGATATCGGCCAAGGTCAAAGCGACCTCCGATTCCTTCCAACCTGCAGCCATTGCCGTGAGCACGAATTCTCGAAATGCCTCGGCGAGTACTTCCTCGCGCTCGACGACGCGATACGGGTTGTTCGCAGCGTGTTGAGGGGCGCTGATTTGTATTGTCGGTCGGGTAGATTCCATTGATACGTCCCCCTTAAGGTTGACCAGTTGTAAAATTTTGTCCTGCACGTCTGTTTTTGCCTGCACTGCGATTATGCTTATTTTCTAAAAGATTACGTGCGACGTGTCGTTAGACACGCATCCCGAAATTTGTCGCAGCGTCCATTTCTGCAATTGCTAATCAGTTCACCCTGCACTTGCGGTAGAGTCTTCGCACAAAGATCTACAGACGATCCCACCGGGACGCAGCGGCCGGTGGGCGAATCACTGGCCTGCCAAGCCAAAGATCGCAGGTCAAAACCATGAGCAGTCTCCCATCGATCGTGTTTGAACATGCCGCTCGTTGTCCATTTACTAGTCACGTCTTCCGTCCTCTGGGCCATGACGAGCAATTCTCGCGTCATTGTTTCCCTTCTGCTCTGAAGACCGAACATCAGCACAATTCGCTCGACGATTGCGCTTGGCTCGGAGCTTTTGCCATTGAGATTGCTAGTGCTGCAAACTGCGGGCGGCAAAGCCGAGCCGGTTTATCGCGAATTCAGTCAATCGATTGACTTATTTCAAAATCGGTTCATTATGGGAGCATGAGACCAAGAAACGATACAAAATCCGAGGCTGCGCGCAGCGACATCACGCGTGAAAAATTGCTCGAAAACGCCCTCGACGTGTTCGGTCGATACGGCTTCGACGGTGCCTCGACACGCAAGATTACAAACGCGGCCGGCGTGAACCTTCAGGCGATCACCTACTATTTCGGCAATAAAGAAGGGCTTTACATCGCGACAGCCGAATATCTCGCCGACATGATCGGTCAGCATGTCGGCGGCATGCGACAACGCATTGCGAAGGAAATTGCGGCGCTCGATGCCACCGGTACGAAGCTCGGCGAAGCGCAGGCGCGGCTCTTTCTGGACGAGATCGTCGAGACGATGGTCGTCCTTTTCGTCAGCAAGAGATCCGAAGCCTGGGCGCGTTTCATCATCCGCGAGCAGATGGAGCCGACCGCGGCATTCGAGCGGGTCTACTCCGGCATTATGGGGCCGATGATCGCTCTCGGGCGACGTTTGATCGGAGCTGTTATCGCCGATGACCCGGCATCTGAAAATGTGCGCCTGCGTTGCCTGTCCTTCGTCGGCAGTCTCATGGTTTTCAGAATGGCCAATGCGGCTGTGCTCGCTCAGATGGAATGGGATGCGATCGGCGAGAAGGAGATCGCCATATTGCAGCAGCATGCGCGCAGGCTTGTCGCCGCCCTCGGGCCGGCGAGAGGAGAAATATCGTGAACAGGATCATTCCGATTGCTGTCGTAGCCATCATAGCCGCGGGTGCGGCCGCGTGGTGGTCCGACGCGCCGGCAAAACTCGGCTGGAAATGGCAACAGCAAAAGGAGTTCGCACTCTACGGCAATGTCGACATTCGCCAAGTCTCGCTTGCATTTCGCGTCAGCGGCAAACTTAGCGAGGCTCTTGTCGATGAGGGCGATGTCGTAAAGCGCGGCACCGTGCTCGCCCGGCTCGATGCAGAGCCCTATGACTATGCCGTCCGCTCCGCCGAGGCTAATGCCGCAGCATTGCGCGCCACGCTCGACAAACTCAAGGCAGGCGCGCGGCCGACAGAAATCGCGCAGGCGCGCGCCTCTTATCAAGAGCAGCTTGCCGATCTGGAAAATGCCAATCTGGCCTACGATCGCGCCAGACAGCTACGACCCTCGGGCAACATATCCGAAGCCAGCCTGGATCAAGCGACGGCAGCGCGGGCTATGGCGGCCGCGCGCGTGGATTCAGCCAATCAGGCGCTGAAGTTGCTGGAAGAAGGCAGCCGCGCCGAAGATATCGCGGCAGCGGAAGCCCAGTTAAAAGCCGCCGAAGCTACACTGGAAACGGCCCGCACCTCGCTCGGGGATACCGAGTTGCGCGCACCGAATGACGGTGTGATCCTCTCCCGCGTGCAGGAGCCAGGAGCGATCGTGGCACCGACCGATCCGGTCTTCGTGCTGTCGCTGACCGAGCCCGTCTGGGTGCGCGGCTATGTCGCCGAGCCGGATCTCGGCCGGGTCCACCCCGGCATGAAGGTCAAAGTGACGTCGGACACGAAGCCGGACGAAGCTTATGACGGCACGATCGGCTTCATTTCGCCTGTTGCCGAATTCACACCGAAGTCCGTGGAAACACCCGAGCTGCGCACGGACCTCGTCTACCGGCTGCGGGTCACCATCGACAAGCCCGGACCAGATCTGCGCCAGGGCATGCCGGTAACCATTCACTTCCCGACACTACAGGCGGCGGAAAAATGAGCGACGCGGTCGACAGAGCCGGAAGCGGCGACCTTGTCCGGCTCGACGGGGTCACAAAACGGTTTGACGCGGCAAAGCCGGCGCTTGACGCCATCACCGGTGCGATCCGCGGCGGCGAGATAACCGGCCTCGTCGGCCCTGATGGTGCCGGCAAGACGACGCTCATCCGCCTCATGACGGGTCTGATGCTACCGGAAAGCGGTACCGTGCAGGTTCTTGGTTTCGACACGCGCAAAGATCCCGCCGCAATCCAAGCGGGGATCGGCTATATGCCGCAGCGCTTCGGCCTCTACGAGGACCTGTCGGTTCAGGAAAATCTCGATCTCTATGCCGATCTGCGCGGGCTTCCCAGGCAGGAAAGAACTGCGACCTTCGACGAGTTGCTTACCTTTACCGACCTCAAGCGCTTCACCGGCCGCCTCGCCGGCAAGCTTTCCGGCGGCATGAAGCAGAAACTCGGCCTTGCCTGCGCGCTTCTTAAGAAACCAAAGCTTCTGCTGCTGGACGAGCCCGGTGTCGGCGTCGATCCCATTTCACGGCGCGATCTCTGGAAGATGGTCGAAAACTTGACCGAGGAGGGTGTCGGCGTTGTCTGGTCGACCGCCTATCTCGACGAAGCCGAGGCCTGCAACCGGGTGTTCCTGTTCAATGAAGGCAAACTGCTTTTTGCCGGCGAGCCGAAGGAACTGACCGCACGCGTCGCCGGCCGCGTTTTTCGGATCAGCGGCATTGCCGGCAGGCGTCGCCAGATGCTGACAAAACTCCTTGACGAAGACGGCGTGGTCGACGGCGTCATTCAAGGAGAAGCGATAAGGCTTGTTGCGGTCAAAGACGGACAAAGCCGGTTTGCGGCCGCCGGCGACGCCGAGGTCAGGGCTGCAGAGCCGCGTTTCGAGGACGCGTTTATCGACATGCTGGGCGGCGGACCGGGCGGTCGCTCGCAACTGGCCGAGACGCAGCGAAGCTTTACCGTTGAAGGCGACAAACCAGTGATAGAGGCGCGCGGCTTGACCAAGCGTTTCGGCGATTTCATCGCAGCCGACAAGATTACCTTCGAGATCCCGCGCGGCCAAATCTTCGGACTGCTCGGACCGAACGGCGCCGGCAAATCCACGACGTTCAAAATGCTCTGCGGCCTGTTGAAGCCGACGAACGGCGAAGGCCGGATTGCCGGTTTCGACCTGCGCCGCGACACCGCAGAGGCACGCAATCGTCTCGGCTATATGGCGCAGAAATTCTCGCTCTATGGCGATCTCAGCGTGTCCCAGAACCTGCAATTTTTCGCCGGCGTCTACGGACTGCGCGGCGCGCGCAAGCGCGAGCGGGTCGATCTGATGACATCGATCTTCGATTTTCGTTCCCGGCTATCCATGTCGGCGAAGGATCTGCCGCTTGGCCTGAAACAGAGACTGGCGCTTGCCTGCGCGGTGATGCATGAGCCCGAGGTGCTCTTCCTCGACGAGCCGACGTCCGGCGTGGATCCGATCACACGGCGGGAATTCTGGACCCATATCAATGCGCTCGTCGAAAAAGGCGTCACAGTCCTCGTCACCACGCATTTCATGGACGAGGCCGAATATTGCGATCGCATTTCGCTGATCTACCGCGGGCATTCGATCGCACTGGGTTCTCCTGACGAATTGAAGGCTGGGGTTGCCAATGCAGAAAACCCCGATCCGACCATGGAAGATGCCTTCATCGCCCTCGTCCAGGCATCGGAGGAGAGGATGGCGGCATGACATCCCCTTCCCCGGCAGCTACGGCTTCCTCATGGCGCGAGCGTATGCGCCGCCTCGCCGCATTGGTGCGCAAAGAGAGCTTCCAGGTCATGCGCGATCCAAGCAGCATCCTGATTGCCTTCGTGCTTCCGATCATCCTGCTCTTCCTGTTCGGCTATGGGGTCTCGCTCGATACCAAGCTGACGCGCGTCGGCCTGGTCATGGAGGAAACGACGCCGCTGACCGGCGATCTTGCCGCGAGCTTCCGGGCGTCCCGCTATTTTTCGGTCGTCAGCGGCCGTGATCGCCGGCAGTTCGAAGAAGACCTGATCCTGTCACGCATCCGCGGCATCATCGTCATACCGGCAGACTTCACGGCGAACTATATAGCCGGCAATCGCCCGCAGATTCAGGTCATCGTCGACGGCTCCGATCCCAACACCGGCAGTTTCGTGCAGAACTATGCCCAGGGCGCGGTCACCAACTGGCAGCTACAGCGGCAGGCGGAGATGATGAGGGGCAATCCGGCCATCGCCGTCGAACAACGCTTCTGGTTCAACCCGGAGCTTACCAGCCGTTCCTTCCTGGTCCCCGGTTCCATAGCGATCGTCATGACGCTGGTCGGAACATTGCTGACATCGCTGGTCGTCGCGCGCGAATGGGAGCGCGGCACGATGGAAGCGATGATGGCAACACCGGTGACAGCCGCCGAACTGCTTGCCGGCAAGCTGCTGCCCTATTTCCTGCTCGGCTTGACCTCGATGACGCTCTGCGTCCTGCTTGCGGTCTTTCTCTTTGGTGTACCGTTTCGCGGCTCGGTCCTGGCGCTCTATGCCTTGTCAGCGGTTTTCCTGATGCCGGCGTTGGGCCAGGGCCTGCTCATCTCGGCTGTGACCAAGAACCAGTTTCTCGCCTCGCAGCTCGCGCTGATCTCCGCATTCCTGCCGGCCTTTCTGCTTTCCGGTTTTCTCTTCGAGATCAATTCGATGCCGACCGTCATCCAGTGGATCACCTTCATCGTCCCGGCCCGGTACCTCATTCCTAGCCTGCAGACCGTCTTTCTCGCCGGAGATATCTGGCCGATGTTCCTGCGGGCGATCGCCATCATGTTTGCGATCGGCTGCATCTTCTTCCTGCTTGCCGCGCGCAGCACAAAAAAGAGGATCGCCTAAGATGTGGTGGTCGAGGCTGAAGGCCCTCATCATAAAAGAGCTGCTGGCGGTGATGCGCGATCCGAAGAGCCGCTTGATCTTGATCGGGCCGCCGATCGTGCAGCTTCTGGTCTTTTCCTATGCGGCGACCCTGGAGGTGCGCAATGTCGATATCGCATTGCTGAACCACGACAGCGGCCATTGGGCCCAAGAACTCGTCCAGCAGATCGAAGGTTCACCGACTTTCCGCAGCATCTCGCCGGTGCAAGATCTCGCCGAAATGCGCGATGCGATCGACCGCCAGCGTGTCACCGCCGCTGTCGTCGTCGGCCCTGATTTTTCGCGCAATATCGAGGCAGGCAGGCCCGCCGACCTGCAGATCATTCTCGACGGCCGCCGGTCGAACGCCTCGCAAATCGTCGCAGGCTATCTCAACCAGATCGTGGCGACGCTTTCCACCGAAACGCCGGCGGGGACACGCGCTGCCGCACGATCCGTCGCCGTCGTGCCGCGCAACTGGTTCAATCCCAATCTTATCTTTCAATGGTTCATGGTGCCGAACCTGATTGCCAGCATCGCGCTGCTCATCGGCCTCATCGTTACCGCTCTCTCCATCGCACGCGAGCGGGAGCTTGGCACCTTTGATCAGCTCATGGTGTCGCCCTTGCGCACCGAAGAAATCCTGATCGGCAAGTTCATCCCGCCGATGATGATCGGCCTCTTTCACATGACGGTCTATATCCTTGCCGCAATCTTCATTTTCGGCGTGCCGCTGCGCGGCTCGCTGCTTCTGCTATACGGCAGTTCGCTCTTCTATCTCGCGTCCGTCGCCGGTCTCGGTCTCTTCATTTCGGCGCTTTCGGCAACGCAACAGCAGGCAATTCTCGGCGCCTTCCTTTTTCTGGTTCCCGCCATGCTGCTTTCCGGCTTCGCCACGCCGATCGAGAATATGCCCGACTGGCTGCAGCCGCTGACCGTCATCAACCCGCTGCGCTATTTCCTGGTGATCGTCAAAGGCGTTTTTCTCAAGGACATCCCAGCTGCCGAGGTGGTCAATCAGACCTGGCCGCTCCTGGTGATTGCGTCGGTCACGCTGAGCGCCGCGTCATGGCTCTTCCGCCGCAGGCTTGAGTAGCCCAAGGCAAACCGCGAGACACCTCCGTATAAATTCCACTGAAAAATCGTTCAAAGCCGGTGTGTCGTTGTTTGCGGCCCCGGAATCAGGACGTAGTGCTACAGCCTAATTCCGCGCCGCGAAAATCAGAATGAATCTTTGTATAAATCATTGAAAATGCTGCATATCACGACCTTTATAAGTAGATTTCTGAAAGTAGCCAGAATGAATATTTATCACCGTCAGGTATAACCACCGCCTTTAGAGACTCTATTGAGCCGATTTACACAATATAAACTATGTTACCCCATAAGAGTGACATTAAATGGGAACCGTGGTGCGGGCGCATGATTCAGCGCCCAGAAACTTTCGGGATGAAGGGTCGATAGCACCGACCTATCCGACGCAACCTTCCCTTGATCCTGTCAGCTGATGCGTTGACAGCAGAATTCCAAATCCGGGGATGGGGACCTGTATATGGTAAATTGGAAAACATTCGGCATTGTCGCGCGTCTGGCAACGGGATTTGGCTTTCTGCTCATCCTGATGATCGGTTTGACGCTCTACTCGATCGGCCAGGTCAAGACGATCGACCGCAATCTTAGCGTCATCAACGACACCAACAGTGTGAAACAGCGCTTTGCAATCAATTACCGCGGCAGTGTTCACGACAGAGCGATTGCAATCAGGGACGTGACCCTCGTCACGTCAGCGGAAGAACGCCAAGCGGTTGAAAAGCTCATCGAGACGCTGGCCTCGTCCTATGCCGACAATGAAAAGAAGATGGCGGATATGGTCGCTTCGCCGGCCGGTGCGACGGCTGAGGAGAAGGCCATCCTCGATGAAATTGCCGCAATACAGGCCAAGACCAATCCGCTCGTCGCCGACATTATAGCACGTCAGGAAAAAGGCGATGGCGAAGGCGCGCGTAAGATCCTTCTGGAACAGGCAAGACCTGATTTCGTCGCCTGGCTGAAAGCGATCAACAAGTTCATCGACTATCAGGAAGCGCTCAACAAATCGATCGGAAGTGACGTTCGAAGCGCCGCCGGCGGCTTCAACTCGCTGGCTTTGACAGCGCTCGCCATCGCGATTTTCCTGGCAAGCGTGGCGGCTGCCTTGACCGCCCGCTCCATTGTTGGACCGCTGGCTAAACTCCAGACATCGCTTGTATCGATGGCGCAAGGCAATATGGAGGGCGATCGCAAGCTGGAAAAGCGCAGCGATGAGATCGGCATGCTGGCCCGCGCTGTCGCATCGCTCCGCGACGCAATCTCGGCAAAGGCGGAGCACGACGCGGATTCGGATGCAAGGCGAGCCACCGAAGAACGCAACCGGCTACAGACCGAGGCGGCGGAGCGCGAGGCTCTTGCCGAACAAACCAATGCGGCGGTGAACCAGCTTGCAGACGCCCTTCAGGCCTTGGCGAACGGTGACCTCACGCGCCAGATCGCCGGCCCCTTCATTCCGTCGCTCGACCAATTGCGCGTCGATTTCAACCAGGCTGTCGACAAACTGCGACTGGCGATGCAAAAGGTCGCAGAGAACGCCAGTGCCATCGCATCCGGCGCACAGGAAATTCGCTCTGCTTCCGACGACCTTGCAAAGAGGACCGAACAGCAGGCTGCCTCGGTGGAAGAAACCGCCGCAGCCCTGGAAGAGATCACGATAACCGTGTCAGGCTCCAGTAACCGCGCCCAGGAAGCTGGCCATCTCGTGCGCAAGACGAAGGAAAGCGCCGAACACTCCGGACGTGTCGTGCGCAGCGCCGTCGAAGCCATGGACAAGATCGAGGCTTCTGCGACCGAAATCGGCAATATCATCGGCGTCATTGACGAGATCGCCTTCCAGACCAATCTCCTCGCATTGAACGCCGGCGTCGAGGCAGCACGCGCCGGCGAGGCCGGAAAAGGCTTTGCCGTCGTCGCTCAGGAGGTGCGCGAGCTAGCTCAACGATCTGCAAAGGCCGCGAAAGAGATCAAGGATCTGATCAACACCTCCAACAACCATGTCAGAAGCGGCGTATCCCTGGTCGGCGAAACCGGCAAGGCCCTGGAAGAGATCGTCACCCAGGTCCAACAGGTCGACGGCAATGTCGGGGCGATCGTCGAAGCATCGAAGGAACAGGCAACGGGCCTCAAGGAGATCAACACCTCCGTGAACACGATGGATCAAGGCACACAGCAGAACGCCGCCATGGTCGAACAGGCAACCGCGGCGGCTCACAACCTTGCATCGGAGGCCGAGGCTTTATTCCAACTGCTGTCGCAATTCAGAATAAGCGCTCAAACGACGTTCGCCCCCAACAAACCAGCGACTATTGCCGCTGCCAGCACGGCATCGAGGCCTTCGGCATCTCCGGCGCGGCGACTGACCGCGAAGCTTACCAGTGCGTTTAGCGGAAATGCGGCTGTGGCAGACTAATTTCAACCGATGTTTACTTTTGTCCGTTCCGATTGCGGCTTTCGATTAAAATTCGAAATGAAGGAAGTGCAGGTTTCGGGCGTGTCCGGCCCTACGACCAGCCGCTCGGTGTCCAAGCGTCCGAGTTGTATTCCGAGGCCGGCGTGGTTGGGCGACAATTTTTGTGGCGAATAGGAATTATGAACTTCTCCGAATCAATCTGCTCCAGCCTATATCTGTTGAGTTCTGCGAGATTTTGACCCTGACTGTCCTTTTGCACCAACCCGCCTGGATAGACGCAATGCCTTGAAAAGATTGATGGTTCAAATTTTCGGTTGGGTCATAACCAAACGCAAAACCGGGTTAAATCGTCACGGAAATCAACGGCCGCGGCTAGGAAACCTTCCGCACAAGTCGGGGATATCTCGTCTCGATATTATTGGAATATCCCCTCAACCTCTTTTAACTCAGTTGGAGTCTGGCTTTTCGGGAAGCCAATCTTCGGCGATCAACCCGTCAACCCGCGTGAATTCACGCAGGTTTCCCGTAATGACTGAAAGGCCGGCACTTCTGGCGTGTCCGGCGATTAGCACGTCGTAACCGCCAATCATTTGTCCCTTTCGCTCCAAAACCGCTCGAATATTCGCAGCATGAGCGGCGGCGGCTTCGTCAAACTGAAGAATTACGAGGCGAGCAGCAAAATTCTCGACACTTGCACGATGCTTCACAGGATCGGCAGATTTTTCGGCGCCATACAGAAGTTCGTTCAGGATGATCGTTGAAATGCAAAGTGCGTCTGCATTTTCATTGAAACGGTCGCGCAAGCCCTTTGGCCTGTCACGCAGAAGCCTGATGCACAAATTGGTGTCGAGCATATAGCGCAACATCTCAGAAGTTTTCCCTGACTTGTGCTGCGGGTTGTTTACGCTCGCCAAGATCAATACCGGGCGCATCAAAAAAATCATCCCAGATACTGTTGGCCGGGACAATTACACGGCGGTTGCCATCTCGTAGAATTGCCACTTCCTTCACATTGTCGGGAAAAGCGACATCTTTTGACAAACGAACTGCCTGGGTTCGGTTTGATTGAAAAATGGTGGTTCGTGACATCGCGATGGCCTCCATCGGGTATATACACGATGTATATCTCAAGTTTGTATATGTCAAGCGGATATACGTAACAACAAGGTTTGTCGGCTTGCGGGGTCAGTGAAATCAACGCGAATAACGACGATCATCTTCGAATAAGGCAAATCGCTGTACTTCGTCCAAAAGCGCCCTGACGGAAGACGGTTGCCATTTCCGGCCACCACGGGAGTACTTTCGTGAGGCCTTACTCCATCTCCAAGCCTTCTCGCCGCGCAGACTCCGAAACCGTCACTTATGGTGCTTCTCCACCGTTATACTGTTTTTCAAAAACAGTATAACGGCAAGGGGATAGGAAACAGGAGTGAGCAGTCCATGGGCCTCTCAACTGGTATGATTTGAGCGAGATCGAAGCAACATGGCAAGGCCCACGCCCACGATAACAACAGTGCCGATGATGAACAGGAACGCTGCAGCTGCAATTGCCGGGCTGACATTCTCGCGAATCGTGGAGAACGTTTGGCGGGCCAAGGTACGCTGGTTCGGTCCGGCAACGAAGAGCGTAAGGACCACCTCGTCCAGTGAGGTAGCAAATGCGAAGACGGCACCGGAGAGAATGCCCGGCAAAGCCAGCGGGAACGTGACACGACGGAACACGGTGATTGCGGGTGCACCGAGACTGGCTGCCGCCTGCTCTATACGCCGATCAATCCCGGCCAGCGAAGCGGATACCGTCACGATCACGAACGGTACCGCAACTACCGTGTGGGCACAGATCACGCCGACGTAGGTGTTGGCCAAACCGATCCTTACGAACATCAGTTGCATACCGACGCCGAGAACCACGGCCGGGACGACCATCGGCAAGAGAAATACGGTCCGGAATAGGTCGGCGAACAGAAGGCCGCCTTTCCGAAGGCCGAGCGCCGCCGATGTTCCCAGCGCTCCTGCAAGAAGCGTGGTGCCGGCACCGATCAGCAAACTGTTGACGATCGACATCCTCCAGACATCAACTGTCAGGAGTTCCTCAAACCAGCGCATGGAATATCCAGGGATGGGATAGGCGAGAAACACACTCGATGTGAAGGCAAGCGGCAAGATTGCCGCAAGCGGAGCGAGCAGGAACGCCATCATGAGAGCGCCGAACAACGGCTTGGCGATAATCATCGTTCGAGGCATCAGGTTCGAGCCTCGTTCGGTTGCAGGCGATTATAGATGCCGTAGAGCAGGATTGTGGAGAGCAACAAGATCGCGCCAAGCGCTCCAGCCATGCCCCAGTTCGCGGGGTTGATGGCGTAATAGGCAATCACTGACGAGATCATCTGATCCTGTGCACCGCCAATCAATGCTGGTGTGATATAGTAGCCAATCGCGGTCATGAACACCAGCAACGATCCCGAAACCACCCCCCGCATGGCAAGCGGCAACAAGACGCGGAAGAAAGCTCGCCAAGGCGGCGCGCCGAGAGATGCCGCGGCGTGCATCAGATTCCGCGGGATTGTCAGGAGCACGGAATAGATCGGCAGAACCATGAACGGCAGCAGCACATGGGTCATGGCGATGATCACGCCAAGCCTGTTGAAGATGAGATGAATGGGACCACTCGTCAGGCCAAACCATATCAATATGCTGTTGATCAAACCGTTGTCCTGCAGGAGGATAAACCAAGCAGCGGTACGAACCAGAAGCGATGTCCAAAGCGGCAGAAGGACAGCTGCCAGAACGAGTTGACGCTTCCATCCATCAACGGAAGCAGCAAGCATGGCATAGGGAAGGCCAAGCAAGGCGCATACGATCGTGACGGTCATGCTGACCCCCAATGTCCGCAGCAGGATCGTCTTGTTGACCGACTTCCTTTCCGACCGCGTCATCGGACGCGCGTTGCTGCCGGATAAAAGTATCGGGAGCACGCAAATCGATCTGATTCAGGACGATCCACACTCATTAACGCAACGCACTGGCGCCGGGTGCGTCGCGCTCATCGACAATCACGGCAGGCGATATTCGATACTGTGCACGCTTTGAACAAAGAAGGTCTGTCCTATTCGGAGATCGCATGGCGCACCGGCTACGGCCGGCGCAGCATCGCGAAATGGCCGACGTTCTTGACGCCACCCGACCGACAGAAGTCGACGCTGAGGCCAAAATCCCCGTGCTATCGGCGGGAACAGATGATGCCAGTTCGGTTATTCCAATCTCAACGATCCGAACGTCTATTGCACATTTCGCATGAAATACGTATTTTAGGTAAAACCATTCACGAGGTCCCGATGAAGCAGTTTACCTTTTCCGATATGAACCGCGCCTCCGGGGAAATCCTTGAGACGGCACTGATTGAGCCGGTCGCACTCACCAAGCGTGGCAAGCAGAAGCTGGTGATCCTGACGGCTGAAGCCTATGATCGGCTGAAGGGACAGCAGCAAGTGCAGAGTTATCGGCTGGCGGATGCGCCGGAACACATCCACGACGAATTGATGGAGGGCATCGACGCGATCCTTGACGGAGCGCATCGCGATGCTTGAGCGGGGACAGATCGTCCGCTTCCATTATCTGTGGGCGCACCAGGCACAGGTAGGCGAGGAATCTGGCCGCAAAGCCCGGCCGGTTTGCATCGTCGTGCGCACACCCGGCAATCCCGGCGCCGTCTATCTGTTTCCGATCACCTCGCAGGAGCCGCAGCCGGAGCGTGTCGCCCTCTCCTTTCCCGAAATGGAGTGCCGCCGAGCGGGCCTTTCCTCTCCCTGCTGGATCATTCTCGACGAATATAACCGCGTCGAGCTGGACAAGGCTTTCGACTTCGAGTCAACCAAACCGATCGGCAATGTGAGTCCTGCTTTTCTCGAAAAGGTTGCAGTCGCGGTGAAAAAGGCTTCGGTCAATCGTCTGACAAAGGGCGTCACCCGCTCATAGCTTCGGTCCGGCTGTCCAGCAAGAGAGCATCAAGGTCCTGGCGGGTGGCCAGAGCTGTGATCTCCCGATCCACGCCCGGATTCGTCCCGTGCCAGTTGAGGGATTGATCAGACACCGCGGACGAGCAAGCAGGAAAATGAGCCGAGCGTCTAACACACTCAAGCCCGTATTGTACCGAATGCGCCGACAAGTGGAGGCGGGCTAAGCCTAAGCGCATCAAATAGCCTTAAACGGCGAGCGATACGTCGCTCTCCTTTTTCGTAGCCTATCGAAAGTACGGTTGCGGCTCTAGCGGCAGCGAGATCCTTGCAGGTCGACGTTTCAGAAAGCCGACAAATCCGCTCGGATCGTCCACGGCAGACCGCTCTTACTTTCGGGAGGAAAGATCTATGCGTGCCGAAAACCCTCTCCCCATCCCGGTTGGAGCCGAAGCTACGTGGTCCGGGAAAAGTCGAAACGATCGGTGCCTCATCTTCGAGAGCTTCCGATGAGGCAGCCAGAGAAGCCTATGCGCGTGGAGAGGGGCGTCAAGCTGGTAGTATCGGATGCCCATGAAGGCATCAAGGCTGCTGTCTCCAGGGTCCTCTCGGCCACTTGGCAGCGCTGCCGGGTCCACTTCATGAGGAATGCTCTCGCCCATGCCGGAAAGAGCGGCCGACGGGTGGTTTCCGCCTTCATCGCTACGGCCTTCGCGCAGGATACGCCGGAGGCGGCAAGCACCCAATGGCGCAGTGTTGCAGACCAGATCAGGCCGAAAGTCCCAAAGCTTGCCAACCTCATGGACAATGCCGAGGAAGATGTACTCGCCTACATGACCTTTCCCACACAGCACTGGACCAAGCTACACAGCACCAATCCTATCGAACGTCTCAACGGCGAAATCAAGCGTCGCACCGATGTCGTCGGCATCTTCCCCAACGACGATGCCATCGTCAGACTCGTCGGCGCGCTTCTGCTCGAACAGAATGACAAATGGGCCGTTCAGCGTTCTCGCTACATGACCCTTGAGACCATCGCACAAATGAGCGATGATCCTATCGTCAGCTTGCCCGCTGCGGCCCGCTGACCATGGTCCGGCTCTCCCGGAAAGCACGGCGATCACCAAGCCGAGCTACACCTCTCCAAAAGACGCGATCTTGGTGACCGTACCCGATGCAACTTGAAGCAGCCGCTCCACACGTCGGCGTGAACGCGAATTGCTATTGTGCGATGCAGCACATCCATAGCTGCGTCACGCAATAAAAGGATTCCCATCGCCTATGAATCAGGCATTATGCTTGCATCTGATGGGCGTGGCGGTCTTTTCCTCCCAGTGCCGCCGCATCGACTGGTCTCCTCTGGAGGTTTTGAACCTTCATACCTAATACCAAAGCTCGATGATTAGAACTCATTGGCCCATTTCCTGCGTCCGATTGACATGATGCGCCAAGGCTGGCGTTGAAGCTTGCGCCATGCATC
>NZ_JACHBI010000018.1:0-101672 GCF_014200235.1 Martinezella paranaensis
CGCCGGCATCAAGGTCAGCGATGCCGAGATGGATGCGATCAACATCAACCGTCATCAATTCCATGGCGATTGGAACTACACAATCAGCCCAATCATCCCACCACCGGTGCGATAATTTATCAACAGTGCCTTAGGCTCTCTTTGGCGACTTTGATGATCGTGCGTGACGAGAAGGCTCGAGTTTCGAAGAACGGCCAGGAGTGGCCGCATAGCTAGAATGCTGTAACTCCCGTCGCGCGCCTCCTCCCCCCGAAAGCGGAGGTCGGCTGCAGCGAAACGGTAGCAGCTCTCACTGCCGCCGTTGTATGACATCAATGGCCGCGATATTCAGGATTGCATCCTTAGGCCCAGAACTGCAGCACGGCTGCATCCGCCAGGCGGGATCGTGGCGCTAGCACTAGGGGACGCCTATCAGCGCGCTATCATGGGCATCGTCGAAGAGGGAGATGCCGAAGTGTTTGAACACCAAATCGAAGCTGCCATTGCTTACGGGCTTAGCCGCCTTACCCCTTCTTGAACGTCCGCTAGCACCATTCGACTGTCAGAACCTGCCAGTTCGCTACCGGCCCCCAAATCGGTCATTCCAAAGCCGATGTCGCGACTGAGGGATTCAGACGGATAACAATTTGTGCCAATAGGGTCGTCGGTTCGAGTCCTTTCGACTGCAATAGAATCGAATGCTACACGACTTCAGGCTTCATCCCGGCGATATCACGAGCGTCATGCTCTCCGTTCCGAAAGAGAGATCACTTCTGCCGGTTGCCGCAACCCGGTTGCAACGACAGAAACCCTCAGTCGTCCTTCAAGTTCTCCGTTGAATGTCGCGCCGACGACTATGTTTGCCTCAGCATCGACCTCCTCGCGGACACGTGTGGCCGCCTCGTCAACGTCAAAGAGCGTCATGTCCGGCCCGCCGGAAATGGAAACGAGCAGTCCCCTCGCTCCCCTGACAGACGTATCGTCGAAAAGCGGATTGGCAATCGCTGCCTCTGCGGCGACTCTGGCGCGGCTGTCCCCCGCCGCTTCGCCCGTGCCCATCACCGCTCGACCCATATCGCGCATCACCGACCTTACGTCAGCGAAATCCAGATTGATCAACCCTTCTTTGACGATCAGATCGACAACGGAGCTGACGCCCGCGTGAAGAACGCGATCGGCCATTTCAAAGGCGTCGGCGAAGGTTGTCTTGGCATCGGCTATCCGGAAAAGGTTCTGATTGGGAATTACGATCACCGTGTCGGCGCTTTCGCTGAGACGCTCAATCCCCTGCCGTGCCGTCCGTATTCGATGTGTACCCTCGAAGGTGAATGGCATGGTGACGACACCGACCGTCAGCACGCCTGCCTTCCGCGCAGTCCGAGCGATGACGGGCGCTGCGCCTGTTCCAGTCCCGCCTCCCATGCCCGCGGTGACAAAACACATGTGCGTTCCGGCCAGGTGGTCCATAATCTCGTCGATCGATTCTTCCGCTGCCGCCTGTCCGATCTCGGCCAGAGATCCGGCGCCAAGTCCTTCGGTGACCGCCAGGCCAAGTTGGATAAGCCGCGGTGCCTTTGACGTCGACAGAGCCTGGGCATCGGTGTTTGCAACGATGAATTCTACCCCCTCGAGATTTTGCGCGATCATATTGTTGACAGCATTGCCACCGCCGCCGCCGACGCCAATGACGGCAATCCTTGGTTTGAGGTGCGTTATGTTCTGGATAGTAACCTCCGTCGGTTTCATGGAAGGTCAGCTCCTGGGCAAAGATAGAGGTTTCATGATGCTGCGAAGGTGGTGATGAACCATCAGCCGATGGAGGATGTCCGACGATTGCTTTCCGTCGGCCAGCGTCGAAAAAGTGCGCTGGCGTTAACGCCGCCAAAACCGAAGCCGTTGGATATCGCGTATTCAACGTTCAGGCGGCGGGCTTCATTTGCGACGAAATCGATGCCGTTCGCCTCAGGATCTGGCGTATTCAAGTTCAGGGTCGGTGGTGCGACTTGGTCCCTGAGCGCCAAAATCGTGAAGATGGCTTCCAGCCCCCCGGCCGCGCCAAGCAGATGTCCGGTTGCTGATTTCGTTCCACTCACCGCGACAGACTTTCCGCCGCCAAATAGACCCTTGATAGCCCTAATTTCTCCGAGATCTCCCACCGGTGTCGAGGTGGCATGCGCGTTCAGATGACCCACGTCGTGAGGGGCCACGCCGGCTTGCGCGACGGCAAGCTCCATTGCTCTGCGCGCTCCGCTTCCGTCTTCGGGACCGGAGGTGATATGGTGAGCGTCGGCTGTCGTGCCGTATCCGACGAGTTCGGCGATCGGGGTGGCACCGCGCGCAAGAGCGTGGCTCAGTGCTTCGATGACGAGTATGCCTGCCCCTTCGCCCATCACAAAGCCGTCACGCGACGTGTCGAAGGGGCGCGAGGCATTGCTCGGTGTTTCGTTGAAACCGGTCGACAGCGATCTTGCCGCGGCGAAACCGCCAAGGCTGACGATGTTCATGCAGGCTTCTGTTCCGCCGCAAATGGCAATGTCGGCTTCATTGGATCGAATAAGCCTGGCGGCATCGCCGATAGCCTGAACGCCGGCAGCGCATGCCGTCACGGGTGCACCGAGGGGGCCTTTGAAGCCGTGGCGGATTGAGACTTGCCCGGCTGCGAGATTGACGAGGAAGGACGGAATGGTGAAGGGCGAGAGGCGGCGTACACCGCGTTGATCGACGATGCGGACCGCCTCGGTTATTGCCGGAAAGCCACCGATGCCGGACGCGATGATCGTCGCGGTTCTCAGCCTGTCTTCATTCGAAGACGGCCTCCAGTTCGCTTGCGATAGTGCCTCTTCCGCGGCTGCCAGCGCGAAAATGATAAACCGGTCGACCTTGCGTTGATCCTTTGGCGGCATGATCGCATCCGGATCGAAGCCTCCCTCGGGGTCTTCGGCGAGAGAGGGGACCACGCCTCCCACTTTCGAAGGCACATCCCCGACCACATCGTCACCCAGGCGCCGAATGCCGCTTTTGGCCGCCAGTAGCCGCGACCAGGAAATATCAACGTTTGCTCCAAGGGGGCTGACAGCTCCCATACCTGTGACAACAATGCGACGCATCTGCTTTCCACCTGTCTTCGCATTAAAAAATAGGCATACAATCGTCGTCCCGACCCACAATGGGTCAAGGCCCGTTCTCAAAACATGCAGCTTACTCAAAGACCTAAGACGCTTTCACCCGACTCGGACGCAGCTGAAATTTCGGCCCATGTTCCCGCCGGATACTTGAACCCGACAAGCTCTCAGGCAACATCATCACGGTTGGCGATACGTCTGACTTCGCCACTGGCCGCGTCGAGCACGCCTTGTGACAAGCTCTCGTCCTCGATGATGCGGGACAGCGTCACGGCACCCACCATCAAAGACAGTATCGCTATCGCCTTGTCGCTAGGACCTGCGGTGTTGGCGTCACCCATTAGTTCGTCCAGCACCTCGAAGTGAGCTCGAATACCATCCTCAAACGGGCGCCTGACCTCTCTGCTTTGCCGAGCCGCATCCGCTCCCAGCGCCACCAGGGGACAACCTTCCGCCTTTTCTCCTCTGTGATCCTTGGAGAGATAGAATGCCATGACAGCTTCCAAGGGATCGGAGGTGTCTGCGGCCGCGGTCGACCATCGTCTTGTGGCGCTTTCCAGTGCCCGCCTCGATGCAAGGGCGGCAAGATCGTCCTTCGACGCGAATTGTTTGTAGAACGCTCCCTGCGTGAGGCCGGCGCCCTTCATCAAGTCCTTCAGCCCAATCCCATCGAATCCATGCTCCCGGAAGAGCCGACTTGCCGCGTTGATCACCGCTTCGCGATTTGCCTCTGCCTGAGCCCGACTGACTCTCATATCGATCTCCATTTAGATTTCACTTGACATCTATAGCACGTTTAGAGTTAGATCGCAATCTAAAATAACCGCTGCACCCGTCAACAAGGGTCAAATGACATGAACCGCAAAATTCTCCTCGCCTCCGTGGGCATACTGGTGGCCGTTGGCGCCACTGCGTTCGTTCTCCTTGCCGAATCTTCGGAAGGAAGAGCACAAGCCGCAGACCCCCGCGTCGCGCCGACGCTCGTCAGTTTGGTGGATGCTAAGAGGCCAGATACCGCTGTGCGCACGTTCACCGGTACGATTGCCGCTCGTGTGCAAAGTAATCTGGGATTTCGGGTGCCCGGCAAGATCATCGAGCGCTACGTTGACGTCGGCCAGCAGGTCAAGGCGGGTCAGCTCTTGATGCGCATTGACGAGACCGATCTGCGCCTGGCGCTTGCCGCAAAACGCAATGCGGTCGCTGCGGCTCAAGCCGTCCTGACCCAGGCGCAGGCTGACGAGAGACGCTACGCTGCCTCGGTGAAAAACGGGTTGGCCGCCGCTTCTCCGCAGCGCTATGAACAGGCAAAGGCAGCACTAGACACGGCAACCGCCCAATTTGCCGCAGCGCAAGCCGATGCAAGCGTCGCCGAAAACGCGGCGACTTACTCGCTGCTGATCGCCGATACCGATGGCACCGTCGTCGAAACACTTGGAGAGCCGGGGCAAGTGGTGACCGCGGGACAAACCGTAGTCCGGCTTGCCCAGGCCGGGCCTCGTGAGGCGTTGGTCTGGCTTCCGGAATCCGTTCGTCCGCAGATCGGAGACATTGCCGAAGCCAGCATCTACGGAAGCGAAAACCGGCAGGACAAGGCGCGGCTTCGGCAGATCTCGGATGCCGCCGATCCGCAAACCCGCACCTATGAAGCACGCTGGGTTCTGGATGGCGCCGCAGCCTCGGCCCCACTCGGCGCGACAGTCACCATCAAAATCTCCAACGATACCGGCCAGGCGCATGCGGTGGTGCCGGTCGGCGCTGTTTTTGACGACGGCAGCCGAACTGGCGTGTGGGTCTTTGACGAAAAAACATCGACCGTCCACTTCCGCCAAGTGAAGGTCGAGAAGATGGGTGAGGAGGTCGCGGTGGTTTCCAGCCTCAAGGCGGGCGAGCCCATTGTCGCTCTTGGGGCGCATCTCCTGCAGGACGGCGCGAGCGTCCGGACCACGACAGAACAAGCAGAGGCGGCCAATCAATGAACCTCAATCTATCCGCGCTCGCGGTCCGCGAGAGAGCCGTTACGCTGTTCTTCATCGTCCTGCTTGCCGCCGCCGGCGTGTATGCCTTCGCCAAGCTCGGACGGGCGGAAGATCCTTCGTTCACCATCAAGACGCTGACCGTGACAGCCGTATGGCCGGGCGCCACAGCGCGTGAGATGCAGGATCTTGTCGCCGAGCCTCTCGAGAAACGCCTCCAGGAGCTAACATGGTACGACCGCGTCGAGACGACCACGCGGCCGGGATACGCCTTTTTGACCGTCACGCTGAAGGACAGTACACCACCCACGGCGGTCGAAGAGGAGTTCTATCAGGCACGAAAGAAGCTTGGAGACGAGGCGCGAAACCTGCCCCAGGGCGTCTTGGGTCCCTTTGTCAACGACGAGTATTCCGACGTTAGCTTCGGTCTTTGTGCGCTAAAGGCCAAGGGCATGCCGATGCGCGATCTTGTGCGGCAAGCCGAGGTGATCCGCCAGGACCTTCTGCATGTGCCCGGCGTCAAGAAGATCAACATTCTCGGAGAACGGCCCGAACAGATCTTTGTTGAATTCTCCTTTGCCAAACTGGCGACCCTCGGAATTTCGGCGCAGGACATCGCGGCCGCCTTGCAGCGGCAGAATACCGTGACGCCGGCAGGATCGATCGATACACGCGGCCCGCAGGTGTTCATCCGCTTCGATGGCGCTTACGACAGCATCCAGGCGATCGCTGACACGCCGATCGTCGCGGCCGGACGCACGCTGAAACTCTCAGATTTTGCGGAAATTCGCCGCGGCTATGAAGATCCGGCCACCTATCTCATCCGTCACAATGGCGAACCGGCCATCATGCTTGGCGTGGTGATGCAGCAGGGCTGGAACGGCCTGGAACTCGGCAAAGCGCTGGAAGAAAGATCCGGTGCGATCGCACAGACCTTGCCGCTCGGCATGACGCTCGCCAAGGTCAGCGACCAGGCTGTCAACATCCAGGAAGCCGTCGGCGAGTTCATGCTGAAATTCGCCATGGCGCTCGGCGTCGTGCTGTTCGTAAGCCTCATCAGCCTCGGCTGGCGCGTCGGTATCGTCGTCGCCCTGGCCGTTCCGCTCACGCTTGCCGTTGTCTTCCTCATCATGCTGGAGACTGGCAGATTCTTCGACCGCATCACGCTCGGCGCGCTCATCCTGGCGCTCGGTCTTCTGGTCGACGATGCAATCATCGCCATCGAGGTGATGGTGGTGAAAATGGAAGAGGGAATGGATCGCATCAAGGCGGCCGCCTATGCGTGGAGCCATACCGCTGCCCCCATGCTATCTGGTACGCTGGTGACGATCATCGGGCTGATGCCGGTCGGCTTCGCGCGCTCGACCGCCGGCGAATATGCCGGCAACATCTTCTGGGTGGTGGGCTTTGCCCTCATTGTCTCCTGGATCGTCGCCGTGGTCTTCACACCCTACCTCGGCGTCAAGATGCTGCCGGCGATCAAGCCGATCGATGGTGGCCATCACGCCATCTACGACACGCCGAACTATCGCCGCCTTCGTGGGATGATCGCATTTGCGGTGCGGCACAAGTTCGTCACCTGCGCGGTGGTCGGCATCGCTATGGGTGTGTCCGTCGTTGGCATGGGAGCGGTCAAGCAACAGTTCTTCCCGACATCGGACCGTCCCGAAGTATTGGTGGAGGTCCGCTTACCCGAGGGCACCAGTATCGAGACGACCACGGCGACAGTCGAGAAGCTCGAAGGATGGCTGCAGAAACAGCCCGAGGCAAAGACCGTCACGAGCTATATAGGGCAGGGCGCTCCTCGGTTCTTCTTCGCCATGGCGCCGGAATTGCCGGACCCGTCCTTTGCCAAGATCGTCGTGCTGACGCCGGACGCCGAGACGCGCGAAGCGCTGAAGCAGCGTCTCCGCGCCGCCGTCTCGGAGGGGCTCGCTCCTGAAGCCTATGTGCGTGTCACGCAGCTCGTATTCGGTCCCTACACACCGTTCCCGGTCGAGTTTCGCGTCATGGGACCTGATCCCAGGAAATTGTACGAGATCTCCGAGAAAGCCCTCGACATCATGAAGGGCGTGCCGGATGTCCGTCAGGCCAATCGCGACTGGGGCAACCGCACGCCGGTGCTGCGCTTCGTTCCTGACCAGGATCGGCTGAGCCTGATCGGCCTTTCGCCGGCGGAGGCAGCCCAGCAGATGCAATTGCTGTTGAGCGGCATTCCGATCACGCAGGTTCGCGAGAACATTCGCACTGTGCCCGTCATCGCGCGCAGTGCCGGCGAAAACAGGCTTGATCCGTCACGACTGGCAGACTTCTCGCTGATGAGCCGAGATGGCAGGCAGGTTCCACTCGATCAGATCGGTCATTCCGAAGTCCGATTTGAAGAGCCGATCCTGAAAAGGCGTGATCGAACGCCTGTCATTACAGTCCGCTCGGACATCAACGAGGCGACACAGCCTCCGGAAGTCTCGCAACAAATTCTGAAGGCGCTTCAGCCGCTGATCGCCTCGCTTCCCGTCGGATATCGTATCGAGATGGGCGGAAACATCGAGGAATCCTTAAAGGCTAATATTGCCCTCATTCAGATCTTCCCGGCGATGATTGCCGCAATGCTGATCGTCATCGTCTTGCAGGTCCGTAGCCTTTCGACGATGACCATGGTCATGCTGACGGGACCTCTTGGTCTTGCCGGCGTTGTTCCCGTCTTGCTTATCTTCCATCAACCGTTCGGCTTCAATGCCATTCTCGGACTGATCGGTCTTGCAGGAATCCTTATGCGCAACACGTTGATCCTCACTGAACAGATCAAGGAGAATAAGGCAGCCGGTCTGGACGACTATCACGCCGTCATCGAGGCGACGGTGCAGCGGACACGTCCGGTCATGTTGACGGCACTTGCGGCCGTCCTTGCCTTCATCCCTCTCACCCATTCGGTATTCTGGGGATCGATGGCCTACACGCTGATTGGCGGGACAGCAGTTGGGACCGTAATGATCCTGCTCTTCCTTCCCGCTCTTTATGCCACCTGGTTCCGCATCAAGCCGACTGAGGGAGCAACACACCATACGGAGCAAAATGCTTCGGAACTGCAACGCGCTATGGCTGCGGAGTGACATCATGTTTAGGATGTGTACGGACGTGACCGCCCCGGACGCGAAGGAGAAAACGAACCGTTCAGCATCGATGGTCCGGGATGCTGAGTGGATCCCTGATCGACAGAAACCGGAACCTCAGGAACGAGGGCCTTATTCCTCAGCTTCGGATGAAGCAATTTTAGAGGAAGGACGTGATCGGATCCTGGATATTGCGGAAAAATACATTCGCCGTATCGGTCATCGCAAGACAACTGTTGCAGACATTGCGTCCGACCTGGGTACAAGCCGAGCGAACGTGTACCGCTTCTTTCCCACAAGGGCGGCAATCAACAATTCTGTCTGCGCGCGTATCGTCGAAAAGGTCACCGAAATTGCGTTCTCTATCGCACGGACAGACGCGGCGGCGAGTAAAAAGCTTATTGAACTTTTGAACGTCTTTCACCGGCATAGCAGAATGACGCTGATGGAAGAAAGACCCATTCACGAGCTGCTTGTCGCTGCTGCGAACGAAAATTGGCCATCGATGAATGCGCATGATGAGCGAATCCGGGCAATCCTGGACACGATTATCCGTCAGGGTTTGCAAGCGGGTGAGTTTCAGGTGGAAGATGCCGACTATGCCACACGGGGAGTGATCACCGCGTTCTTGCCGTTCTTCCACCCCGTTTCGCTTGAGCAATGTGTTCAGGAGGGGAAGGGCACGGCTGGAGCCGCACACGCGCAAATCCGGTTCATCATGCGAGCTCTCGGCAAATCTGACTGGCGGGGTGCCGAGGCTTCGGAAGCAATGCCAAGCGCCTAAATTCTGTCCCGACATCCTGATCTGTATATACGAAGGGATTCACGGCAGCAGGCGAAAGCCTGACACATGCCGCCGCCAAATTCCATGTCAGTTTCGAAACCAACTGCTCGAACATCACAATCCGGGTCGAACGATCAGGCAGGTTGACGTGCCGTGAGCGTAGAGCTTGCCTTGGGAGTTCTCGATCCTGCCGTCTAAAGTGATGACTGTCCGACCGCGAGAGATCACCTTTCCGGTGATCCTTAATTCGCCGCAGTCGACAGAAATTGGACGTACAAATTTAACCGAGGTTTCTTGCGAAGGGCAAACTTCGCCGGACATCAACGTTGTTTGCGCGGCAAGCGACATGGACGTGTCGAGCATCGTCATGATCCATCCGCCGTGGACGGTATTCATCACATTGAAAAAACGCGCCTCCGGCCTGGCGAGAAGCTCAACGTGACCTTCGTCCGGCGGAAGAAGTGTGAATGGCAACAGATCCGCCATCGGCGGTCGAGGGAGGGTTCCTTGCGAGAGGCCCGTCACAAACTCGATACCATTCATCAGCGTAGTGTCAGGCAAGGAACCTCTCCTCGTTTGCTCGATCGTCAATCATAGCGCGCCAACCTCGTGGCCGCCTCGAACACAATCCGACGCGGTGGTGCTAAGCAAGTTGGCCATGTTGCAGCGGTCACCAATCGACCGAGCAACAATTCTTCCCGGGCAGCTTCAGCCGTTGCGGCCGGACCCCGGCACGGGCAACCGCGCCACTCCAATGAAAGTACTCCAAAAATAGCCGGCACTTCATTTTATATGTTGATCGACATCCAAAATCAAGTTAGATTGCGATCGAAATCTAATCGGAATACTTTGTGAAGCAATATGCGGGATCTCCATCTGACAAAGGAACAGATAATCCAATCCCGCTGAAAGCTTCCGAGCACTCGTTCGCACAACCTCAGGAGCATGCATGTCCAATCAGAAAGACGTCGTTATCACCGGCGCATCATCCGGAATAGGCGAGGCCACCGCGCGCCTTCTCGCACAAAATGGCTTCAAAGTGTTTGGGGGCGTACGCAACCCGAACCGCGTCAATTCAATCCCTGGCGTTCGCTTCGAAACCGTTGACGTCAACGATGACACATCGGTTGCGAACTTTGTGGAATGGGTTCTGTCCGAAGCGGGTAAAATCGACATTCTGATCAATAATGCCGGCGTTTCGCTGTTCGGCCCCGTCGAGAACACCTCAACCGCGGAAGCGCAAAGAGTATTCGATACCAACGTGTTCGGCCCGTTGCGTATGATGCGTGCTGCTCTACCCTCCATGCGAGCCGCCCGGAGCGGGCTCATCATCAATGTCAGCTCGGTTTTGGGCTTCCTGCCTGCACCGTTCATGGGACTATATGCTAGCAGCAAGCATGCGCTTGAGGGGCTGTCGGAATCGCTGGACCACGAAATCCGCGAGTTCAACGTCAGGGTTGTGCTGCTCGAACCCACCTTCACCAACACGAAGCTCGACGTAAATGCGGCACATACAGAGGCCCCCTTGGGCGTCTACGAAACACAAGCGTATGCGACTATCGAGACGGTCCAGGCGCAGATCAAGTCAGCGCCTTCGCCGCAGGCGGTTGCCACGAAAATTCTGGCTGCGATCAACGGTCCGTACCGCATGCGTCAACCGGCGGGCGGTCAAGCGACGCTTCTCAGCCGCTTACGCAGATTCATGCCGGCGAACGCGGTCGACAAGAGTTTGCGCAAGACATTCGGCTTCGGAAAGTGAAGTTCTGCCGAAGCTGTCAAACGTCGCCACTTGCGGTCATGCGGCCCGCAAGTGGCTAATTTAGTCTTGTCGGAAAGCCTATCTGCCATGGCGGAGTCTCAATCATCGCTGGCCAGAAGCTAGCGCGAGTTGGGCATTGAGCCGATCATGAAGTTACTAGCCAACTTGGCCCTTCATTGAAATTGTTAGCGGAAAATCGTGTCGTATTTATCGGCTAACCCTAATAGACATATAACTTTTTTGGGTTTGAAATCACAAACTAAAAGCCACACGGGCTGTGGCCATTAGCTACCAATTTCAATTGAAGCGCTAATCTGAAAATCTGACGGGCAATTTTACCCAACGACTTTCAGGTGGGTCAGGAGGGGAGCGCAGCCGCGCTCGGGCAGCGCCTATTCCTTCCCGCTCTTTTTTTCGACTTCGATGCTGGTTCCGTCTCTTGCGCCAATCGGAGCGCACGAAGCCTATCCGTTTTTTTCTGCCGCGCAGACGCCTCATCAGCCAGGATATCCTTGGCAATCGACGTCGTCTGCTCGGACTTGGTCTGTGCTGACAGTTTTTCAGGATTGAACAGGTTGTCTTTCGTCTTTGTCATGCTTCCTCCGTTTCAGCAGGGGCGTTTTCCAAAAGACGGTGAACGTCAGCGACTTCGCGCTATGACTTTCTTCTTCGGCGCCGGCAGCAAGCCTTCACGCTGAGCCTGCTTGCGGGCAAGCTTTCGGGCACGGCGGACCGCCTCGCCCTTTTCGCGAGCGCGCTTTTCGGACGGCTTTTCATAGGCGCTGCGGGCCTTCATTTCCCGGAACACGCCTTCGCGCTGCAACTTCTTCTTCAGGACGCGAAGCGCCTGATCAACGTTATTGTCTCTGACCAGAACCTGCAAAATTTCTCCTTGCTCAGCTCGCGCTGTGTTTATTTCTTGGTACGGATTGAATTCGAGTTGATCCAGCTCGATTTCGATGCTTGCGGTATCTCGGCTTGCGCTGGCAAAAGCGACGATGGCGAGGCCTCAACGTCGATATCGTCCTGACGGATACTCCGCTCGAAATTCTCATTCTGGAAGCGGATGCGATAGTGAACAACGCCCTGTGAGACCGGCATGACAGACACGACGCTGCCAGCGGATTGGACGTTTCCAAAAATTCCAGGCTTCAGGACGATGTTGTCGCCCGGCCGGTAACGACCACGTGTCATGTCGTTCTCCGTTCGAAATAAAAAAACGAAAGGCCGGGACGTATCCCGACCTTCCTCGGTCATGGAGCGCGCCAGTACATCTGTGGTCGCGCGAAGCCGTGACAAATTATGCGGCTCGAAGATTGTCAGCCGAGCTCTTGCCAGACCGACGGTCCTGTACGATGTCGTAAGTGATCTTCTGGCCATCGTTGAGCGAACGCATGCCGGCGCGCTCTACAGCCGAGATATGGACGAAGACGTCCGTGCTGCCATCATCAGGCTGAATGAAGCCGAAGCCTTTGGTGGAGTTAAACCACTTCACAGTACCAGTGTTCATAACGATTTCCTTTCAAAGCAATCGTTGTTTGTTCCGCGATACCTTGCGGAGTTAGATCGATTATTTGGAAGGAAATCTGACGAGAGCGCAGCGGCTCTTGAGCGACATCTCAAGCAATGGTCGATAGTCTTACCATAGGTTCAATTCGAAAATTTGGCAACAGAGGCGGTCAAATGACAAATCTCCGCGCCCGGCGATGCTCGGAGCCGCCGCTCCTAGGCGCAGATCTTCGATCCAATCCGGCAAGTGCCGAAATTCGCCGACGTCCATAAAGTGGCGAAGATCCTCATCAGGGCCCCATCGATCCTGACAGAGATAGAATAGCCATCGTGCGCACACGCGTAAGTACGCAACGGAAAGCGCCCGTAAATTCGGCATTAGGTAGCAAAGACCACCAAAAGCGATTTATGTCGCTGAACTAAAACGATATTTCTGCTCAAATTTCCGGCATTATGGAGCAGTCGCCGCAAGATTCCGATGAGGGCTGATGTCACCTCCTGAGGGTGCCTCGGAAGTGCTGTGTATGGTCGACGTTGTAGACGAGTTGAAAGCGAAGCTGGTCGAGATCGATCGCCAGGTGGAAGAGCTGCGGCGCGAGATCGCCGTTCTCGATGATCGGAAGGCGGCGCTCGAAAAGGTGATCAAGGTCTACGAACCCGGCTTCGAAGTGGGCGCGTCGCCTTAGAAGACCCGCCGCTCCTTCTCACGCGAAACGACAAGCGGCCGCGTCACGGAACTTCTCAAGGGCAAGAACAACCGTCAGTGCTCGACATCCTTTGACGCCTCAGGGCCGACACGCCTCGCTCAGGCCTCAGACTAAGGGTGGCGGCGGATTCCAAGCGGCATAGGCTATACCGTCGATTGATGATCCTTGGCCTGCTGCCTGCAGAAAAATCGGCAACCTGAAGAAGGTCAGGGAGAGCCCGTAGCGCGCAGGACTTGACAGAAGGGATCGTCACTAAGATAATCACGATTAAGGTAATCACGATTAAGGTAATCATGATTAAGGTAATCACGATTAAGCTAATTATATTTACCAAAAGGAAGGCATATGCAGTTTCTAGGGCGCGAGCGCGAACTCAAGCTGGTGCGGAGCGAATTGGATTCGCAACGACCTTCCCTCATCATCGTATTTGGCCGACGGCGGATCGGCAAGTCGCGCTTCCTTCGGGAGGCCGCCAAGAATCACCCGGAAATCTATTTTCAGGCGACCCGCGTCTCATCCCTTTTGAACCTGGAGCAGTTCAAATCCGATGTCGGAAAGGCAATCGGGTCAAAGCCACAGCTCGAAGCCCTGTCAAGCTGGGAGGGGGTGCTGCACTATGTTGCCGAGCGTGCCGTCGAGCATCCGGGATTGATCGTCACGATCGACGAATTTCCCTATCTGCTTGATAACGAGCCAGCGCTGCCATCGATCGTGCAGAAATTCTGGGATTCCGGCGCGCTTGGTGAGGGGGCGATGAAACTGATCCTTTGCGGCTCTGCCATTTCTCAAATGGAAGACCTGCTGGCGGAACGGAACCCGCTTTACGGGCGAAAAACCCTGTCGCTCGACATGAAGGCCTTGCCCCTTGTCGATGTCGCCAAGTTTTTCCCGGAGTACATGGCCGACGACATTATCAGAACCTATGCGATTTTCGGCGGCATTCCCTATTATCTTCAGCTTTGCGACGCTCAGGAGCCGCTCCGCAACAACGTCATCAAACTCTTGCTCACGGAGACAGGCACGCTGATCGACGAACCGAACACGCTGCTTCAGACCGAACTCAGAGAACCGTCCTTTTACTCAAGCGTTATTGCGGCGGTATCTAACGGCTGCAACACCAAGTCGGAGATCGCAAACCGACTGGGTGTCAAAGCAGACGGTATTGGACCGTACCTGGCAAAACTGCTCGCGCTTGAATTGATCGATAATTCGAAATCGCTGGATGCCGACGAAAAGGGCAGAAATCGCCGCTATCGCGTTGCAGACAGCCTGATGTCGTTCTGGCATCGCTTCGTGCGACCAAACCTGAGCGCGATCAGCAGCGGGTTTGGCGGGGAGGTTTACGACCGTGTCGTGGAGCCTCGGTTTTCCGAATATATGGGGATTGCGTTCGAACCGATCGCCCTTCAATTTGCAAGGCTTCATCTGCAGGAGGTCCTTGCGGTGCCGACGCAGGAGGTTGGCCAGATCTGGGGACACGCCGATTTCGACATCGATGTCGCGGGGCGATTGTTGGATGGTGCATTTTTCTATGGCGAATGCAAATGGCGATCGCGCGTGATCGACCTTGGCCACGTCCGATTGTTGCGCGAGCGATCCGAGAAAACGACTTACGGGGAAGGAGCGACGGGCAAGCACTACCTGTTTTTCAGCAGAAGCGGTTTTTCAAGCGATGTCGAGAGTTTGGCGAAAGAAGACGAGCATCTGCATCTGATAACCCCCGAAACACTGGTAAAGCCGCGCCGGTAGAGGCGACAACGTGGCCGCATCGCCACTCCTAACGCGCCGCCTGACGCAACTCCTGAACAGGCGATTGCCGTCAGGTAGGCAATCGCGGCCATACGTTTCAGGTGCTCGGAAAGGCACTGTCTCGCCCGACGTCACGCTATCTGTGCGCGCATTGCCCCGCAATTATACCGCGTCCCGTTTAACTTGACTCTTTGGCCTTCCCAAAACGCGGTGAATCTGAATCTCTGGAGCAAACCGGAGGTCTGCGATGCGATCAGGGATTTCATTGCGTGAGGATTTTGACGGAGAAGGTCTGCGGCGGCTGGCGCGGCAGACGAAGGACGCCGCCCAGGCACGACGTTTGTTGGCGCTCGCGTCGATCTATGACGGAGGCTCGCGTTCCGATGCCGCCCGTCTCGGCAATGTCACGCTCCAGATCGTTCGGGACTGGGTCATGCGCTTCAACGAGCGTGGTCCCCAAGGCCTGATCAACGGCAAGGCTCCCGGTCCGCAGTCGCGATTAAACGATCAGAAGCGTGCGGCCTTGGCACAGGCCATCGAGCGCGGACCGACGCCCTATCTTGACGGCGTTGTGCGTTGGCGTCTGTGCGATCTGGTTCAATGGCTTTGGGAAGAGTTTCGCATCTCGGTGAGCGAGCAAACGCTGAGCCGTGAGGTGCGGGCCATGGGCTATCGCAAGCTGGCCGCACGGCCCAAACATCACGCGCAAGACCCCCAAGCCATTGAGGAATTTAAAAAAAGTTCCCCGCCGCGGTGGCAGAAATTGCCGCTGGAGCGGCACGAGGCAAGCAAATAGAAATCTGGTTCGAGGACGAAGCTCGCATCGGTCAGAAGAACAAGATCACGCGCCGCTGGGCCAAGCGCGGAACGCGACCTTCAGCGCCGCATGATCAACGCACCAGATCGGCCTACATCTTTGGCGCAATCTGCCCGAAGCTCGGCAAAGCGGCAGCGCTGGTCATGCCGTGGTGCGACACCTACGCGATGACGCAGCATCTGGCCGAAATCGCCCGTCATGTCGCCGATGATGCCCATGCCATCCTCATCATGGATCAGGCGGGATGGCACATGTCCAACAATCTCGTCGTGCCCGAAAACATAACGATCCTGCCGCTCCCGCCGAAATCGCCAGAGTTGAACCCGGTCGATAACCTCTGGCTCTTCATGCGCGAGAATTGGCTCTCGAACCGAGTCTTCAAATCCTACGACGATATCGTCAATCACTGTTGCGACGCATGGCGAAAACTCGAAAGTCAGCCCTGGCGCATCATGTCCATCGGACGCAGAGAATGGGCCAATGCGTTCTGATCAATGAGAAGCCGTATTAGCCGTCGATAGGTCGGCTTTAGCAGTAATGGCCACATCCGCACGGCGTTCTTTCAGGTAATCGAACGCGGCATCGTTGATCGATCAAATCCCGTTTGTGATGGCGATATCGGCCGCGGGCAGGGACGTCTCGCTGCAAATGATCTTGACCTCGCCAGCTTCCAGGCCGGCAAGATGATGTTTTGCGCGCTCGATCTGGCACAGCAGCTTGCTGCGGTGATCCAGCAAGTATCCTTCTGTACGGCAAATTTACAAGAGTCAAAACAAGAGGTAGACGGCGAAGGTCGGCTTGTGTATTAGATAGCGCTCGATACTTTGTTTGCCGATATTTGTTTTGGCTGCGCTTAGCGCCTCTTGATCAACTTCCCTTTCAAAAGTCGAAACACCGCCGTGCGCCGCCCGGAGGGACATTAATTTTTGCTATGAAAGGGTTCGTTATGACCACTGGCACGGTTAAATGGTTCAACGCCGCAAAGGGCTTTGGTTTCATCCAACCTGACGAAGGCAGCGCCGACGTTTTCGTCCACATTTCTGCCGTCGAGCGAGCTGGAATGAGCTCGCTCGCTGAGGGCCAGAAGCTTCGGTTCGAGCTGGAGCGCGATCGCAAATCGGGCAAGATGTCCGCCGGTCAGCTTCAGGCTGCTTAAAGCTCTTATAGCCGCCATGACCACGGATGTACTGGCGTGGCGGGCAAGGGCATTTGAAGGCCAGACAGACGTCTGGCCTTTTTTCGTGCGATAAGATCTCGCCCGGTAATCGTGCGGATTGCAACAAGGCCTGGCGCTTGCTGGCCTATGGCGCCAAGAAGGACAATCTATTGAGGCATCTGAACGACAACAGCTTCGCCGAACGCCGCAAGACTACGGATAATGCCTAGCGAGAGCTTTTGACGAAATTTGCGTCTGCGGCGAAACTGACCGATCCCGCCATGCAGCAAAGTTTTGCCGCCCGCGCGGCAGTCACAGTAGGAATATCAATCCATGAATGTTCGTACCCATGCGACTGAAGCGCGCTTCGACGATGCCGGTGCCTGGCTGAAAATTCTCGCGACATACAGGCGGCCTCACGTGGGGCGCAGCGTGTTCGAGTTGATCATTACGATCGTACCATTCGCGCTCTTCTGGAGTGGGGCCTATATCTCCATCGTTCAGGGTTTCTGGCCGGGACTTGTCCTGATTTTGCCGGCTGCTGGTTTCCTGCTCAGGCTCTTCATGATCCAGCATGACTGCGGACACGGATCGTTCTTCGCGCGGCGGGGGGTCGATACCTGGATAGGGCGTACGCTCGGCGTCCTGACCCTGACACCCTATGATTACTGGCGACGCGCGCACGCGGCCCATCATGCCTCGGCCGGCAATCTCGACCAGCGAGGCGTGGGCGACATTTCCACGCTCACGATTTCCGAATATAACTCCCTCTCCTGGTCAGGGCGTCTTGCCTACCGTTTGTATCGCCATCCATTGGTCATGTTCGGCATTGGGCCGGCCTGGCTCTTTCTCTTCAAGCAGCGTTTGCCTTTCGGGATGATGAACTCGGGCGCGTTGCCGTGGATTTCCACGATGGCCACCAATTTGGCGATCGCGATCCTGACCATCATGATGGTTTTGCTTATTGGACCGGTACCCTTTGTGATGGTCCATCTGCCGGTCGTGCTTCTCGCGGGGGCGGCGGGTGTTTGGCTCTTCTATGTCCAGCATCAGTTCGAAGAAACCCATTGGTCTCGGACCGGAGAATGGAAATTTCCTGAAGCCGCCCTCCACGGTGCATCGCACTACGATCTGCCGCCGGTGCTCCGATGGCTGACGGGCAATATCGGCCTCCATCACATACACCATCTTGCAAGCCGGATTCCTTACTACCGGCTGCCGGAAGTTTTGCGCAACCATCCGGAACTGGTCGATATCGGCCGCATCACGCTGTGGCAAAGCCTCCGGTGCGTCCGGCTCGTTCTCTGGGACGAAAAGAGCGGCAGGCTCGTTTCCTTCTGCGATGCTGCGCAGGCAGAAACGCATTAATGACGTTCAACAAGGAGCGTCGCTACAAACTCACCCGTGTTTAGGATCGAAATTTGAATATGAGCGCGAAGACTACCACGAACGCAATCCCTTTGAACATCACACTCACCCCGACCGAGATCAGGGCCCTGAAGCTCGCAAGCGATGGCGACCTTTATCCTCAGGATGCGAAGAGGTGGACGCATCTCAATGCCACTGTCACCTATGCAAGATCTGACCGCTTCAAGGAGCGCCCGATTAAGGTGAAGTTCGTAACGACGACAACCCTGGAGCAACTGCGAGACTACGGGCTTCTACGAAGCCTTGAGCCCGATATTGGTTCCTCAGAACCGGTCCATGCCATAACGATGGCAGGCAAGATGTGGCTTCTGAAACACAAGTGACACTGGAAGCAGACGGCAGAGCCATTCTCTGTCGGTCGACGTTGGGAGTGTTTATTTAATGAATCCTATGACCTCAACACCCGACATTGACTGTCAGACATGCGGCGCTTGCTGCGCGTATTCATCTGATTGGCCCAGGTTCACCACTGAAAGCGATGCTGCTCTCGAGTTGGTTCCAGCCCACTTCGTCGCCAAAGATCAACGAGGGATGCGGTGTGAGGGCTCACGCTGCTCTGCGCTTTCGGGCCGTGTCGGCTCGCGGGCATACTGTCTCGTCTATGATGTTCGGCCCGACGTTTGCCGGGCCTGCATGCCGGGCGACCATGCCTGTATGATCGCGCGTGACGCGTTCCTACTCAGGGCAGATCATGCCCTCAAAACGAAATAGCAAAGCCTAAATTAGGTCCTATGCGAGAAGTGCGTTCTCTCACACAGGCAAAGCACTCTAAGTGGCTCAATTCAAATGCAATCGAAATCAAAAAACGCCAAGCAAAGGAGCAATCTTGCGAGTAGATGTAAGAGATAATAACGTCGATCAGGCGCTTCGCGTTTTGAAAAAGAAAATGCAGCGCGAAGGTCTCTTTCGAGAAATGAAGGCCCGCAGCGCTTATGAAAAGCCCTCGGAGAAACGCGCGAGGGAGAAAGCCGATGCGATCCGCCGGAGCCGCAAGCTCGCCCGCAAGCAGGCGCAGCGAGAGGGCCTTCTGCCTGCGCCAAAAAAGAAGGCAATCGCAAGGGCGCGGTGAGCGTACCGTCCTTGCTCGCTTTCTGCCCATACGCCGCGCTCGATAGGATCTATCATCTCAGAGGTACTACATGACTGCGACAAAAGACCGTTTTTCAAATCGGCCATAACCACCGCCGAAACGAAATTGGCGCAGACCGACGCCAACGCACGCGAGATCCTCGATGCAGAGGCTGCGATCAGGGCTAAAAAGACGGAGAGACTTCGTGCACTTCGTTTGGCTCAAGCTGTGGTGGAGAGCCCAAAAAAGACGAGCCGCTCCAAACCGGGTTCGGCAAGAGGTCCCAAAGCGTAGCAACCATGAGCGCGAGCTGCCGGCTTTTAAGCTACAGCCAGCGCACCTATGTGCATGGCACCGCAGGTCGTCTCCATCCCTCGTGTGACGATGGATGGGCGCCTCCCTCGAATGAAATCTACTATGATCCATTGCTTGCGCTGTTCTACATGCGTCTGCTTCCGACTTCTGCGAGCCGCATGACACGCCCAGGGCTTGGCTCTCCGCCAAAAGCACTCGAGGCGTGGAAAGGGATACGCAAGAACGACAAATCAAGAAGAGGATGGGGCCGCCTGCTGAAAACATAAGTGAAAGCTAAATTAATAATTTTGATAATTTATTATAATTTTCCAATATTCCGTGCTATGGTTCGCCTTCTCTAGAAAATAATTACAACAAGGTGAGAAAATGAAAAACGTTATTTTTTCCAATGCTGCGCGCCGTTTGACGTGTTTAATGATCGAGACGTCTGTTTTGATCGCTGGCGTGGCCGCTATTCTCATCGTCGGCCTTCCGTCCGTTCGCCCTTGGCTGTGACTATGTCCAAACGTGCAAAGCGCTTCAGGTGCCCGATCCGGGAGAAGACCGATACCGTCTTCCGCAAGATCACAACTGGCGACGTTGCCGGCAGGCTTGAAACGGCCGCGCTTCTCAAAGCTCTAAGAATCGAGAGGGAACGGCCTACACGATCCCAAACCGCGCACTGAACAATGCGTAAGTGTGAAGAAGAGTTTGCGGCCGATCTGGCCGCAACTGCCTCAGGGAAGGTGAGTATCGATTTCGATAGGCCGGATCGCGACCTGAGAGGACGATTTCCCGATCTCGCAGAGGGCACATCCCGTTTATGCCAAGGCAAACCAGCTCCCCAAGTAAGGAGGGTCTATCCTGGCTGTGGTTGCGGCATCAGCCGGATTCGGCGCTGACGAAATGGTTCAAGGCACGCGTGGAGCGTAATGGCGGGCGCATGAAGAAAACGGCCATTGTCGCGCTGGCACGCAAGCTGCTGGTGGCGCTTTGGAAATACGTGAACTCCGGGGTCGTGATCGAGGGCGCCAAAGTGAAAACCGCATAGCATCGACACGACTTCAATCTTTCTGAAATCTACCGGGGCCCCTCATGAACCCCGGCGGATCCGGGTGACGAACCGGTATGAGGCATGGCTGAAATGCCGTTATAAAGAATGGTCTCGTCCTCCCGGGCTCAGTCCGCCGCAAGCGGGAAATTGGTACAGCCGGCAATCGTCGGCCGCCGGATGTGAGTTTGATCAGGCTTGGCGAAACAAGCCGTGTCACGCAGTATTGAGCCCGAACTCGGAACCAAATTTGGGAGATGCGCGCAGTCTACTGTTCCCGCGCGTGTCTCCCCATGACCGCCCGCTAAGCCGCTCGCTCGCTTCGGCGCGATTGGGGGCGCGCAAGCGAGCGGCTTAGCTACCGTAGATTTAAACTGTCCCACGGGACGCGACCCGATTTTTTAAAGGAATGCCGGGATGCAATAATCAACTTGACACTGAGTGTGCCCATGTGGGTCTCATTGCCTTCGGAGAGCATACAATCCAAATCAAGCTCGAATCTTCGCCGGCCCGCCGGGAAGATCACCCCCCGTTCCAGCAGGATCGCCCGCAACTGGTTGAGTAGGTTCGTTCGTTCGGCTACGAGGCGCGAACGCACCCGATGCAACGTCTGGATGTCTAACTGCTCCTGGCTCTTGAGTTCGACGAAGCGCATTGTCGGTCGTGAGGCGGCCTCGGCGATCCCCCCTCGGCATCGCGGTCATCATTCTTCTGCGCTTTGATATATGGGCGAACGTATTCCGGCGACATCAACCGGATCTGGTGGCCTTGCACCATAAACAGGCGTCCCAGATGATGCGCACCGCGGCATGCTTCCATTGCGACCACACACGCCGGAAGCTTCGTCACACAGTCGATCAGCGTCTGTCGGCGCATTGTTCGACGAACGACCACCGCACCGGCCGCATCGACGCCAACTATGCTGCAAGAGTTCTTGCCCAGATCAAAACCGAGGATAGCGAATAGACATTCGCTGGTTCCTTTCTCTTTCCCGATATCAGCATCCTACTCGATGCTGGGTGAAAGGGCGGGCCATTCCATAAACTTCGCCATTGCGCGAAAAATGGTCGATCGCCTGTTTGTCCCGGCACGCAAAACCGACACTCAAGGCCTCATACGCTAAAGGCCTGCACTCATTTCCGGGGCGGCCAAGCCTGATCGCTGACTGACTGACTATCAGACGCTCTCGCTAGGTTGCCCCACCTTTGCCTCCCGCGTCAGGCTCGGTCATACGTAAATGATGTCAGCAGAGTGGTCACGAAGTTACTCGCTCGTTCCTTAACAAGCACTTCCGTCCATTCGTCAGTGCCTCGAAGCTTCAGGTCGGTGTAAATGCTGCCGACAGCCGCTTCTTCGATGCGTTTGATATGCGTCTTGAACGCCATCTCGCCGCCGGCATGATACATATCACGGATAATGATGCGCAGGATTTCCTGAATTGCGATTTGCCAGGCAGTATTGATCGCCTGGAGCTCTTTCATATCCTCTGCCATGGAGGCTCCCTATGGTACGAGTGCACCTCAGCATGACCTCGCCATGCTGCCGGCTTGTCCAGTGTCGTCGATTTCGTGATTGAGGCGACGCCGAAAGCCTAGGCTTGCCTTACGGTGGCGTAACGCCGTTCGCGTTCAGCCCTCACGCCCCCCTCTTAGGCGCTCCCATTCCTCGATTATCTTCAGGAGCTCGCGAGGCAATGGCAATGCGATCTGCCTGCCTTGCCACGTTAGCTGGGTCGACCGCAGTCTTTGCCGCATGGTAGGCGTTGGAGGAGAACAATCTAGCGTCCGCGTCCGCGTCCGAGGCTGCGGCGCCACCGTCAGCGAGTTCATTGTTTCTGGCGTTCTTCAAAGTTTTATCCTGACGAGGGTGTTGCCACACGGATCAGCGCAGTTTGCGTTTGGCGAGGACGTCTGACGTTGCAGACGTTCGTTCAGCCAGTTCCCTGGCAAGACGTGCCGCTCGCAGCCTCAGGGTCTTGGCGTTCCGGGCCTGGGCGACGGATTCGAGCTCTTCCATCGCATTGTTCTTGGCGAAAAACTCCGTCTGGAGACTGCCGAAGGCGATCTCCGCCTGCTGGCGAGATTTACTATATGTCTCTGTCATTGAATTCCTAATGGGTTCGACGGGCGAGATGAAACAGAAAAGGCCAGGCGAACTGCCTGGCCCCAACTGATAGCGTGCTTCCGGCAGTGCCAGTACATCCGTGGTCAAAGGGAAGCAGATACCGATTAAGCGGACTGCAGATTGCAGGCCGACATCTTGCCCGACTTCATGTCGCGCTCGAGCTCGAAACCGATCTTCTGGCCTTCGACCAGCTCGCGCATTCCGGCGCGCTCGACAGCCGAGATGTGAACAAAGGCGTCAGCGCCGCCATTGTCAGGTTGGATGAAGCCGAAGCCCTTGGTGGAATTAAACCATTTTACTGTGCCAGTGGTCATGATGAACCCTTTCAAAGCATAGAGTGAGGGACCACAACGCCGATCGGCGGTGCGGAAGGTCATAGCGAATTTGAAAGAAAAGGTTCGTTCAGGGCGCGGTGCTAATCACGCGGCAACCAAAGCTCAGCAAGCAAAATCGATAATACGCTTATAGGGGGTTTGATCCGCCCCGTCAACGATTAGTTTTCCCGCCGATCACGCATCTCTTTATGGTTGTATCCAACAAAAGATTCCGTCTGCCAAAAAAGTGGTAGCGTTCAACCAAGGTGAGCGGCCAAAAAACCGCCTTCGCGCCTCGGCGGTCGAGCTATCCCTTCGCGGGTTCATCGGCATATCGGCCAACGATCACCGACACCGACAAATCTTTCTGATGCAAAATCCGCCTGAAGAGGTCAAGAGGTCAAGAGGTTGGCAGTATTAGGCAAGCTTTTGCGAGAATGAGGCATCGCTGGATTAGCCTGCCGCCGCGATCCCCCGAAACTGAATCCTGCGCGACAACTGGCTGCCGGACCGCGTTTTCATATCCTACGGCGACATCGTCGATCATTGCTGCGCTACTTGGAACACGGGACCGGCACTGGAAGATGCTGTCCATCGGAACGCGCGACAGGGACACATTGGTTCTGACCAATGCCTATGGTTTTAATCATCGAGCGAGTTTCAACGTACGTCGACTATCGGTGACAGGCGTTTCCGACTTTGGCGCTGTGGCCTGGATCAGGCGGTCGCCATGGACCTGAAGGGTTTGGCCTACAGTGCTCCTGCACTCGTTTGGCGAAGTCAAGAACGCTGACGTCTGCGCCAGCCGGACCGACGATTTGCAGGTCAATCGGACCAAGCTGATCATCAACCCCGAGCGATATGCTGATCGCAGGCAGCTTAAAGTAGTTGGCGGTGTTCGACGTAAGTGAGAAGCCGAATGGCTAACGCGGTGCGCTGGACGTTCCGGGAGGCGCCTGCGGCACTCCGGCGACCACGCGGCAGGAGGCTCCTCGGCAAATCGGCCACCGAAGCAGGTGGCGGGTGAGAAGCAGCATTGGTGAGGCTATCTAAGCCGGGGCCACTTGCTGCTGGCGCAGCCCGAAGGCATAAATGGAACCTCAGTCAGTCGGGGAAAAAGAGGAGGCTGGAATGCCAGAGGCACCGAAACAGTTTGCAGCAAGCGCAAACGGCGACAAATGGTTTCTCCTACATAATGAGACTGCGGACGAGCAATTTGTGATCCACCGCGCCAGCGCCGCCTCCGGCGGTACTGAGACAAGATGGCCGGTGTCCAGTTTTCTGGAGCTCTTCGGCGATCACCCCCAAGGCCACGCTCTTCGCGAGGAATTGCGCGACGCTGTTTCTGCTGAAGAGAAAGCAACAAGCGAACGTTCGCCTGCGGCGCCGAAAACGGTGAATTCGTTCCCGTGGTCTCGTAGAACAGACCGCACTGGCTAGCCTGATACCCTGTCCCGGCTCCGGGCGGTGTTTGAGCCATCGTAGAGGGTTTGCATGAAATCTTCTGCAAGAGGATGGGCCGCCTCGACGGCGCGGCGGCTGCTCCTGCGTAGCGTTGATTGGAAATTCGGACGCAATCCGCCGCCTGATTCCGAGACGATGTCGCCGCCTTTTGGAAGGCGTCGGGAATGGTGTCCTGTCAATCAATACGCAAGTTTGGCAGTTTTGATGCAGTTGTAGCGATGCTGCGGTGCTGATTTTTAGAAAGGAATTAGTACGATGAGCACCAGGTTTCGCCTCTCTGATGTGGCCCATCAGGCTTCATCCTCGAACGCGTCACCCACATTGGCGATGAGATTTGCGTTCTGCTCTCGCGAGCGAACGGTTCGAAATCGTTATTGTCGCGAGGTCGCGGACCTGCCCCTATCGGGCAAGCGCGCCGGACTGCTCGTCGCACGTGGAGGTTCGCTTGCGACGCCGTGCTCTGCTACGGCGCGCGATAGCGTGTCGAAGCGGCACTTTGGCTCTCTCTAAAGCCACCCGGGCGTCGTCCGGCGGTTCCTGGTCGGTGATGATGACTTGGAATTCGTCGACTATGGCGAGAACAGAGGGTTTGATTCAAACCCTTGTGGTTCACAAGCAGGCACCGACGCGCGGCGCTTGCGATGATCGCTCGTTTCGATCGGACTACACCATTATCCATATGGTACGCGGGGCCCGAAACAACGGGGGGTGAGATGACGGCGATATCTGGCCGATCCGACCGCGCGGTCTTCAGCGACCGGCCCGGATCGCCAACGATAAAGCAGCACGTTCCGCGCATCAAATAGCCTTAAATGGAGAGCGAGAGTCGCTTGCCAGCGGCGCTCTCCTTTTGCCTCTACCGAATGGCGACGCTTCGGCGGCAGCGTGGCTCTGATAAGGCGGGCTTTTGTGGCGGCCGCACAGGGGCCCCGAGACATTTCTGGCATCGCCTTACAAAGCAAAGAGGAAATCGCTATGCAAACCGAGCATCTCGCCGAGCTACCCAGATTCGGTATGGCACCAAAGCTTTCTGATCCGATGAAAGAAAGAGTGACCAAACCTGTGAATTTGAAAGTCTCCGATGGGGCAGCCAGAGAAGCCTACGAGCGGGGAGGCCATGCTGGCATGCGTGAGACCGAATGTGAAGAAAATCCTTATCCAGAAGGAAGCAAACTCGCGAAAGCCTTCGAACACGGCTATCTCGATGGGCAAAAGGTACAGCGGTGAGACGGTAGTCCAACGCATTTAATGGTTGTGTACGCTAGCTCGGTGGAGCGGTTGCCGACGCTCGCGGAAGAATTAAACTTGAAAAATCGCAGACTCTTGAGTGTCCCACACTGACTTATCCGCTTGCCGTACTGGCAATCATCGCAGAAGTTTCTGCGATGTCGGAGGAAATCAATGAACTCTGTGATCAAGATTGGCTTCTCGCTTACCTGGGAAAAGCCCGTCCTCATCCATGAGGGCGGCCTTTGTACCAGAGCCATAAGCGGTCCCAGAGAAGCTCTTCGATATCTGAAGAAGGATTTCGACCAGCGCACCGGTCAACTCTACTGGGACGCCGTTTTTTCCTGCGTGACTGCCCTTCGATATCGCTCCGCACCGAGCGTTGCCCGCCAATATTTTCTTTTCGCATGCGACGATGCTCGGATCGATGCCGACTAGACTGCCTGCGCCATCCCTGGAAGTAATCGGGACAAAGGGTTCGAGCCACCGCGGGAAAGAGATTTACATAAGGCTGTCTTTAAAAGCTGTAGGCTTCTGCTGCAAGAAGTAAGCGGCTTCATCTCCGATCGTTGATAACACGGCGAGCAGCGTCTTTTTCGTTCAGGATAGCACAGAAGACGCGCGCTTCCTGTTCTGGCAAACCCTCCAGTTTCCAAGTGGACGGCTTAGCCGACATGCCAGTGAATACATCATAGACCGCCCATGAAGAATCTACTTCCTGGCGTACGGCATATCGTCTGGTCTGGTTTCCCATCGCGTCATCTTGAAGGATGGCAACGGCCGAGATGGTCTTGCGCTCATCGATCCTCTCTACATACCACGTCCTGAAGGAATAGTCTGCGGACGCACGATTGATTCGAATGGATTGCTCATTCTGAGCTGCTGCTTTTCGCAACCATAGTACTGCCGCGTTGTCGTCAGGCTCATGGACGCTGCACCCGCTATCGCTCATATCGTCATAGACAACTGCCCGAGACTATTTTCGGCTTCCGGATCATCTTTCTCGGGCTCGATGCTCCCAGAGCTTTTTTGCGGTAATCACCTCTTGCGAAAGCCAGAGCTGCATCTGCAGCTAGCGCGGCATGCCTCGTGGAAGCTAGCAGAGCCAAAGCATCAAGCAATGATTTCACTTCAAATCTCCCGTAGAGGGGTCGGGACAACAGCAGCAAAATCACACATACAGTCAAATGGATTGTGAACTCTCGTCGCGAACCCGCATGATGGCCTGCGGGCTCGTCCTGAAGTTCATCGCATTCGCCGCTGTACTCGTCCCGTCGCGAGATCGTAGCCCACATCCTGATTTTGTTTGTCGCTCAGCGTCGAGCGACGGCCGAGGGCTTTTCCTTCTATTCGGGGCATGATTGGCATGCGGTGGGCGCGTCGCTAAAGACCCTGTTGCTCCACTCCAAGACGACGTCGGATCGAACCGTCTAGTTCTTTAGCAAAACCAAGCGCGGATTGAAGAACCATCGTTTCATTTGAAGCGACAGATCCTTGGTCCTTGATTGCGATCGGCAATTCCATCTTGCCGGCGGTCGCGGTCACGCGAACATTAAATAGAAGCTCGCCACCAAGCCGCTCCTCAACTTTGATCAATTCGACATTTGCCATCGTCACTCTCCCGTGCTGGTTCAGAACGCCTTTCGGTAGTCTTACTGCGTCACAAGTTTGTTGATTTTATCGATCCTTCATCCGGGAGCAGCATGGACATCGCTGCAGGCTGCGACTGAGTGCGACGGTCAAGTGTCTCCGGATAGTGGCGATCGAATTCGGCACGTGTCGCTCGGGTCGGATCGGGGGCTCCACGGGGTCGGCAACTTTCGGGAAGGCCAGGCTGCGGGCGGTTTTTGGTTTCGGTCGGTGCTGAGGGGGGAATCGTCTCCCTTTGGGAGATGAGGAATCCGTAAGCGGCGATGCAGAGGCTTGCATGGTGATGGAAGCCGCGCCAGCCGCGTCCCTCATAGTGGCCGAGCCCGAGTTCCTGCTTGAGTTCCTGATAGTCGCGTTCGATGCGCCAGCGCAGTTTGGCGGTGCTGACGAGCTTTGCGAGCGAAATGTCGGCGGCAAGCGTGGAGAGCCAGTATTTGAGCGGTTCAGCATCGCCCTCCGGCCATTCGATCAGCAGCCATTCCTCGGCGCGGGGCTCGGTCAAATTGTAATCCCTGGACGCGGGCCTCACCTGCACGGCGGCGAAGCGGGAACTGAGATCACTGTTGGTTCCTTCCCGCCAGCCAATCGTCTGCCAGGCATCTTGCGGCAGTTCCTGCGCCAACGCCTTGGCCGATACCGGGCTGTGCTCGCGGTTGCGACGCATCAGCGAAGTTGGTCGCCCCTTTCCGCGCCAAGGTTTGGGTGGCAATGGTCCCTCGCCGGGTCGCCAGACACTGAGTGTCGGTTGCACACCCACGACATAGTCGAGACCGAGTGCCGACAGGCCGGCGCGGAATGCGCCGTCGGCGCAATAGCCGGCGTCGGCCAACACCACGCCGGATGCGACTCCGGCCGCTTGGGCGGCGCGGATCTGATCGAGTGCGATTGCCGGCTTGGTCTGGAATGCGACGCTGTCAGGGATCTTCGCCTTGCGCCGCCGCTCGGCATCGCCGGCCCAAATCTCGGGCAGATACAGCCGGTAGGCAATTGGCAAGCTCGCTGCGACGTTGGCGACCGAAAGGCTAACCGCGACCTGGCAGTTGTCCTGCTTGCCGAGCTGACCGCAATATTGCCGCGCGACCCCGACCGAATGCTTACCCTTCTTGGGAAAGCCGGTGTCGTCGACGATCCACGCTTCAATCGGCCCATGTCGCTCGATCAGTGGCAGCACCAAATCGCCAACCCGCCGCAGGAGCGCCTCGTCCGACCACGGCGCCTGGCCGACGAAATGCGATAACGACTGATGTTTGGACGACACCCGCGCCGGCGCAGTTACCGCAGCCAGAGGCTCGACACTCTTGCGCTCCACCGGTAGCATGAGGCCGAGGCAGTAATCCTTCAGCGGCTCGGCGCGATCGGCATGGCCGATCACATCGACAAGCCCCTCGACATAATCCGCAAAGTCTGATTCACTTCCTCCGTCAGATCCACGGTCAACGCTTTCTTCCCGTCGGAGAGGCGTAGCCCATCCGGTGTTTGGGCAGCGAGACGGGCGGAATTGAGTGTGACTTTCCACTGACCGCTATCGACGGCGGCGCCGGCCGTTACACGCTTAACCTCCGGGTCCGTGCGGGTTTCATAGATCGATAGTCCGAGCGATAGCGCACCAGCCAGAAGGCCGCCGATTCCGGCGACGATACGCGTCCGGAGTGCCTTATTCGTTTTCTTGATGACGGATTGCTTCATCGCCGGATTCAATTGGGACTAGGATTTGCCACCGGGGATCGAGCAAGAACCAAGCGACAATCGTAATGTGGTACGCACGCGTGATCCGACAAGGGTGGTGATTTCAATCAGGTACACCCTGGCCGAGATTCCAGCCGCGGCCGTCTCGTCATGCTCTCCTGTTCCTGGCACCTAACCCGAACTCAGGCAGAAATTCTACTTATCCCCGCTGTTCAAATTTCCCGAGGCAGCTCTCTTTTATGCCTAGTTGTGAGAGGACTACCCGCTGCCGACTGGGAAACGGGTAGCTTGAGAATGTTACATGGCCTTTTTGACGAACTCCGTCGTATAGGTCTTCGACAGATCGATCGACTTGCCCTGAACATTCTTGGAGAACTCGGAGAGCACGGCAAGCACGGTCTTCGGCCCATCTTCCGGCATTACGCCATCGGCGGTGAACATCGCTTTGCCGTTTTCGAGCGCCTTCACGTAGCCTTCCTTGTCGCCGACATAAAAGTCTTTCGGCATCTTGTCGGCGATCTCGGCAGCGGAATGGGTGTTGATGAAATGCAGCGTCTTGACGAAAGCGTTCGCAAGCTTCTGCGTCTCCTCCTTGTGATCCTTAACCCACGACTCCTGCATATAAAGAGACGCGGCAGGATAGGTTCCGCCCAGAGCGGCCCTTGTTCCGTCCATCGTGCGCATGTCGATGAGGACCTTGGCCTCGCCGGTCTTCAGGAGGCGCGAGACCGTCGGCTCGGTGGTCATGCCGGCCTGGATGGCGTCCTGCTGCATGGCGGCGATGAAGGTCTGGCCGGCGCCGACCGGAACGGAGGTGAAGTCACCAAGCTTCAAGCCGTTTTTCACCGCCAGATATTGCGTCAGGAAATTCGTGGAGGAGCCGAGGCCGGTCACGCCGAGGTTCTTGCCCTTGAAATCGGCAGGCGACTTGATTTCGGGATGCTTGGCCGACACCAGTTCCACTTCGCCGGGCGCCTGGCTGAACTGCACGACGGATTCGACGAATTTACCCTTTCCCTGCAGGTCGATGCAGTGATCGTAGAAACCGACGACACCCTGAACGGCGCCGGCAAGCATTTCGTTTTCCGCATCGACGCCTGCAGGCTCGTTCAGAAGCTCGATATTCAGACCTTCGTCTTTGAAGTAGCCGAGGGATTCCGCCAGCTTTGCCGGCAGATAGATCTGTTTTTCATAGCCGCCCACCATGATGGAAATCTTGTCGGCAGCATGAGCTGCGGTGACGCCGAGTGTGCCGGTGGCGACAACAAGCGAAAGGGCCGCAGAATAGATAGAAACGCGGGGTGAAAACATTATAGACTCCTCCTGAGGGATATCGCCTGCCGCGCTCCTCACGGCGTCCTCTACGATATCCGCAGGTGACCGTAACTGGCCGAAGCTTTCAATTAGCTTTCAGTACGACAGAGCACCAAAATGCCGTTTTGAGCATGCTGGATGGGATGGGAAGCAAAGCCGGCATATCAACACGATTGGGTGCCGCTCCATGTTGAAGGACGTTGCCAATCACGGACGGGGTGGCGGCGGTTAGTGCGACAACTGAGCACCGGTCGATTTTACCAGGCGTCATCTTCACCTAGATGGTGCATGAGCGCTCACCCCCTGACCATGACCTTACAAATGCGTAAGACCTCAGCGAGGCATGTGTAAGCCTGCCATGAGTGGCGAGTGTCTTATGCGGCGATAGACGGTCTGGAAGCAAATGCGTGTGGCACCGTACAAACGACTGGCCTCGGTGCGGCCGACGGCTGGGATGTCGATTGGGTCGTCGACCTACAAGCGGCGAAGCGCGCCGATGATGCTGCATGTTATTCCTTGATCCTACTCGATCCTGGTCTACCTGACGGCTGCGGCTTAGAGCTGCTCGCGCATTTGTCGGCGCGATTGCCCGCTACGCCCGCGATCGTCATCTCAGCAGATGATCAAGTTACCGACAGGCAAAGAAGTCTTCAGCTCGGCGCGGCTGATTGTCTTGTCAAGCCGTTCAGCCTTGGCACGCTGAGTGCTCGTACCAAAATGTGCTCCGGACTTCCAACCACTTACCGGGGTGAGTGCTGTGCCAGACCGATCAGGAGATACGATTAGCCCTTGTCCAGTGCGGTCGATAGATGCTGATGCCCCACAGAAGGGGAAAGGAAAAGCGGCAAAGGAAAGGTGGCTCTGGACACGATCACGCGGGGCGAAAATCGCAGGCGCTTTGGCGACAATGCTTGCCCTGCCAGTCCTGGTGATCGGCACTTACCTCGCTGCGCTGCAGCTAAGTGACAATTTTCACGTGGTAATCCCCGGAGAGCTCTATCGCTCCGCCCCGCTCTCATCGTCGGCGCTCGAAACGTACGTGCGCGACAACGGCATCCGCACGATCATCAATTTGCGCGGCGAGAACAAAAAACGAGCTTGGTACGCTCACGAAATCGAGACAGCGCGACGTCTGGGCATCGAGCATATCGACTTTAAGATGTCTGCATCGAAAATATTGACGCCGGATAGGGCCGATCAACTGGTCAGCATTCTGCGTTCGGCGCCAAAGCCTATCCTCATACATTGTCAATCGGGAGCCGACAGAACCGGTCTGGTTGCCGTAATCTACAGCCGGGAGATCGCTGGTATCGACCAGGAAACGGCCGCACGCCAGCTTTCCATCGTCTATGGCCATATCGGAATTCCCTATCTGTCAGGCGCATTCTCAATGGACGAAAGCCTGCAGAATTTGGAGAAGCATTTCGATCAGTATGACTGATGCGCCTGGCTGAAGCGGCGAACTCCGCCTTCAAGCTAGAATATACGAGGCTCGCCAACCGGCGGCTCGCCTGAGCATCAAGTATGGGCTGACATCGCAGGGTCGGCGCCAACTGCCGGAATATATCGAGGCCGGTCTCGACGGGGCCTTCATTTCTTAAGGTACATTTCAGCTTGATCTGCAAGCACAGGCAATTGGCGCCGACAATCAAACAGATTGGCGCAGCGATGCCGGTAGAAACGGAGGTGCAGAGACGTGGCTGACATTTGCACGCAAGGCTTGGATACGGGCTTTGTTGCCCTTGGATATACGCGAACGGCGGCCTTGGGAGTCGTTCAGGGATTGACCGAGCTACTACCCATATCATCGACCGCCCATATGCGGCTCGTTCCGGCGCTTCTTGGCTGGCAGGACCCGGGATCGGCGTTCTCTGCGGCGATGCAACTGGCTGCTCTGGCCGCCATCGTATCCTACTTTTGGAGCGACGTCCGATACGTGGCGTTTGAATCGATCGCCGCGGTAAGGAAGGGACATTGGTCTTCGCCGGCCTTACGGCTCGCCTTGGGCATCGTCCTTGCAACAGTGCCTATCGTGATCGGAGGCCTGTTGTTGTCCTCGTCCCTGAACGCTTGTGGCTCGCCCCTGCGCAGCCTATGGGTCATCGGCGTCTCCTGCATCGTGATGGCTGGCCTCCTTGCACTGGCCGAGCTCTACAGCAGACACCGACGGGACATGAATAAGATGAGCGTCCTCGACGCCTTGATCGTAGGCTTGGCGCAGGTCGGGGCACTTGTCCCCGGTGTTTCGCGGTCGGGATCGACGCTGACCGCTGCCCTGTTTCTCGGCTTCAAGCGAGACGAGGCGGCCCGGTTCTCCTTCCTGCTCGGCATTCCGGCCATCACCCTGGCGGGCTTGAAGGAGTTGTTCGAGCTCTACCGTGCGCATCTGTCGCTCGAAGGCTGGTCGATCCTCGCCGTCGGGTTGATCGTCGGAAGCATCTCCGCCTTCGTGACGATCTGGGGCCTCATGCGCTTTCTGGAGCGCTTCTCCACCTGGCCATTCGTGATCTATCGCGGCGGCTTGGGCATCATCATCCTGGCAGGCGTATTCTACGCCGGCTGGAGCTAAAGCGCCGTGCGTTCGAATGGGATGCTGAAGGGACACGCCAACGTCTTGAATCTGTCCATCGACCCGAAAACCTGCGCCGGTTTTCGGGTCGATGGGTTAACCGCGGCGTAGAGTGTCATGGCGAGATCCGTAGCGAGAAGCGCATGATGTACCGCGCTATCCAGGTCGCTTTACGGAATTGTAAGTTTCCAAACAAGACCGCGCAAAGAACCAGGCAAATAGTGCGCGCGGCCTCGATTGGAATTACCATGCATCCTCGATTGTTCGCCTTCCAGGCGCTTGCGTTCTGCGACAACCTTCAAATTCTTCCGGGCACTGAGACCCTCATCAGCCATGGATAGCGCTCGCTTTCAAATAGACCGAGCCGATGTCCCCTGTGGTTTGAGGGAAAGGGATGAACCATTGTCGGCGAGTTGCGAACAGGAACGAGCAATCCAGCCATCTCCCGAGCTTGCCGTCATCATCCCGACGCTTAACGAAGCCGGCAACATTGGCACTCTGATGGACCGTCTGCGACAAGCTCTGGCGGGGATAAGCTGGGAGGTCGTTTTCGTCGATGACGACTCCAAGGACGGAACTATCGACTTTATCCGTAGGCTTGCGCTTCGCGATCACCGCATCTGCGGTATCCGGCGTATCGGGCGGCGCGGTTTGGCGGGCGCCTGCATGGAGGGTATCTTGTCGAGTTCGGCTCCGATTGTTGCAGTCATGGATGCCGATCTGCAGCATGACGAAAGACGGCTCGCGGAAATGCTCGCGATCTTGAAGAGCGGAGAAGCCGATCTTGTCGTTGCGACACGTTTTGACGACGGCGGCGGCGCGAATGGCGGTCTATCCCGAATCCGCCATCTGGGAAGCCGATTAGCGATCCGTTTGGCGCAGATACTACTTGGCGTAGTGCTTACGGACCCGATGAGCGGCTTTTTCATGACCAGGCGCGAAATTGTGGAACGGGTGGCGCCGCGGCTCTCCCAGCATGGCTTCAAGATCCTCTTGGATATCGTCGCCTCGTCGCCAGCAGCAATCCGGACCGAGGAAGTGCCGTTCACATTCCCGCCGCGCCTCCACGGAGAGAGCAAGCTCGATGCATCGGTCGTCACGGAATACCTGGGGCTGGTAGTGGCTAAGGCATCCGGCGATCTGATTTCGGCTCGTTTTCTTTTGTTCGGGCTCGTCGGCTTCTGTGGTGTCATTGTACACCTCACCGTTCTCTATCTCCTCCTGAGGCAGGAGCTTTCGTTTGTCGTCGCCCAAACAGGCGCGATGCTCGGCGCAATGTTGTTTAATTTCACGTTAAACAACGCGCTGACTTATCGTGATCGCCGGCGGCGCGGTTGGCGGTTCGTGACTGGACTGATCCTGTTTGCAAGTCTCTGCAGTGTCGGGGTTATCGCCGGTGTTGGCGTGTCGGCAGCCCTTTATCAGGATTCGCCGCAATGGTGGCTTGACGGCATCGCCGGCGCGCTGGTCGGCGCACTGTGGAATTATGTCACCAACTCGGCGATTACCTGGCGTGCGCACTGAATCCGAAGCACAATCAATCAACCCGTGGAAAGTTGCCATCTTGTTATTGGTGGCTTTGACGTTCTACAGGCTGATCATACTCGCGCAGATCGGCCTCCATCCTGACGAAGCCTACTATTGGCTTTGGTCCCGGGTGCCGTCGGCTGGCTATTACGACCATGCGCCGATGATCGCCTGGTGGATTTGGCTCTCGACACGGCTTCTGGGCGACAACTCCCTCGGCGTCCGTCTATTTCCCATCTTGTCCGTGCTAGTCGTTTCGGGGGCGACCTTTGTCACGTCATGGGAGCTCTATCGCGATCGCCGGCTCGCCATGAGAGCAGGGGTGTGGGTCAATGCGATGCCGCTCATCGGTTTTGCCGCGCTGCTCGCCACGCCTGACGCACCATCTACGCTCTTCTGGACACTGACGATCTGGGCCTTGGCGTGGCTGCGCCGCAGCGGAGACAGGCGCATATGGTTGCTCGTCGGTGTGCTGGCCGGTCTCGGTTGTCTGTCCAAATACACCAATCTGTTTCTCGGCCTCGGCATCCTTCTCTGGATGATCCTGGATTCCGAAGCGCGCAAACGCCTTTATGGCCCCTACATGTTCATTGGAGGCGTGATCGCTCTTGCAGTCTTCTCGCCCACCATCATCTGGAATTTCGAACACCACTGGGTGTCGTTTGCCAAACAGTTCGGCCGCATCGACAATGGGCAGCCGCCCTCCTGGCATCCGCTGGAGTTCCTGGCCGGGCAATTCGGGCTTGCCAATCCGGCTATTGTCATCTTCGCCGCGATCGCCGTCAGGACAGTCTGGAAACGGCGGCGCGAAGCCGATTTCTCACCTGCCGCATTTCTGCTTGTGCTATCGGCACCCCTGCTCATCTATATGTCGCTTCATTCGCTCCATAGCCGCGTTCAGGGCAACTGGCTGGCCCCGGTCTACCCAGCGATGGCTATCATGGCAGCTGAGGCCGCGCAGCATTCCGCAGATTCGCACCACCTGAACCGCATGATGAGATGGGCCGCACCCGCCGGTATCGGCCTGATCGCTGTTTTCTTCTTCTACTTCGCCTCGCCACTCGGACAGCAAGCGCCTTTTCCATCACCGGCGGACAAGCTCATGGGCTGGAATGAATTGTCGGCGGATATCGCACAGTACAAGCTGCTTCACGATGCAAATTGGATCGGAACGATTGACTATGGCGTGACGGGCGAGCTTGCCTTCAATACCGATGATCCGCAGCATGTGCAGGAGATTGCCAGCCGGAAACGCTATTCCTTCGAAACTATCGATCCGAAACTCGTTGAAACACCGGGCCTCCTGGTCGTTCCAGCGGCCAGTGATATACTCGAACGGCTCAGAAGCTGCCTGCCACAGATGGAACCCGTCGGCGAAGTGGCGCGTCGGGCGGGCAAGCGCGTGCTGGAGCGCTACGCGATCCTGAAGATCAAACAAGCGCCGCCGGACATCTTGAGCAAGGGATGCGCCCTTTGACTGGGTGGCCCCGATTGAGGCCATCGAAATCGGCTGGCAGCGATTGGTCGTAATCCGTTGCCTTTTTCCACGTGGGAGGCGTGAACGGCTCGACTAATGCGCTATGGTCATCTGTCCAGCATCACATATCGCTGCTGGTCAACTATCCCGCTGGTCGCCGAGCGACCCTCTTTAGGATCAGCGAAGCTGGCAGTAAACGGAAAAAGAGGGCGCCGAGCTGACATTCGTCGATGCGACCTTCTTTGTCTGCGAAGCGCCGACTGCGGTCTGCCGTAGAGGGCGGCTTCGCAGCTTCGTGAAATCCGTTGGCGATCACGCTGGAGGTCGTGGTTGCGCCGGCACTGGTTATTACTCATCCTATGCGCAACAGGTTCAAGATCGGACTTTAATCACTGTACGACACCGGCCTTGCGCAGTCCCTCCATGACGAGTTCGAAATCGGCGGGGTTCTTGAAGGGTAAGACTTTGCGACGGTATTCCAAAGAGTAGCCGGGATTGACGCGCAGCACCTCTTGCCAGGTCGCGCGAGCCTCTTCGAAACGGCCGAGGTGCCCGTAACAGGCGGCCAAAAGCGCACGCGAGACATCGGTGACGGGGTTGCGACTCACGCGCTGCAGCAAGAGTTCGACGGCCTCGTCGTACCTCCCCAGTTGAAACAAGGCCCAGGCCTGAAAGTGGAGAACGACATCCGGAAAGTACGGGTTCAGGACCCTCGCCCGATCGAAATAGGCGAGTGCCTCCTCAGATCTGCCTGAATAGAGAAGGGCCTCGCCGAGGCTGACCTGCCCTTCGGCGAAGTTCGGATTGAGCATTATCGCACGCTCGGCCTCGCTGATCGCTCCATCGTGCTGTCGCGAGTAAAGGTTGACCACGCTCAGCGCCCAGTGCGCCACGGGATCGCTATCATCCCGCGCTACCGCTAAAGTTGCAGCGTCTTGCGCTTGCTCGAACGAGCGCTGCGGCGAGTCGCTCCACTGGTTCAGGTAGTCGAGCCCATGGGTAAGGGCGAGGAAGGCGTGTGCCGAGGCGAAGTTCGGGTCCAATTCGACCGCGCGTTGCAAAAGATCGCGGGCGTCGCTGTTCGTTTGCTTCGTCAGCCGGTGCCACAGCTCCCGGCCACGCAAGAAGCAGTCGTACGCCTCGGGATGCCGGGTCTGCCCCGGCGCCAGTCTTTGCCGATCGCCCTCTGTCAGGTTGACCGCCAGCGCGTCGACGATCTGCTGCGTGACATCGTCCTGAACCGCGAATATGTCGGTCAGATCGCGATCGAACCGCTCCGCCCATAGATGCCCGCCGGTGGTCGCGTCGATGAGCTGCGCGGTGATGCGTACCCTGTTCCCCGATTTGCGTACGCTGCCCTCAAGTACATGCCGCACGCCGAGCTTCGTCCCCACCTCCTGCACATGGACGTTCTTGCCCTTGAAAGTGAACGACGAATTGCGGGCGATGACGAAGAGCTGCGACAGCTTCGATAGCGCCGTGATGATGTCTTCCGAGATGCCGTCGGCAAAGTAGTCCTGTTCGGCGTCACCGCTCATGTTGGCGAAGGGCAGGACGGCGATCGACAGCTTCGGCGACGCTGTCGTCGCCGGTTGGCTCGTCGCGGTTTCCGAGGTCGCGGCTGCCTTGGTCCCGGCGCTGCCGACTTGCAGCGAATAGACCCGGATCGGCTCGGCGATGTTCTTGAGCTGCGTCCGGCCGAGGTCGCTGACCGAGAGGTCGAGCCTCGCCTTGACTTGGCGATAGGCATCCTCGGACAGGCAGATCGCGCCCGCCGCGGCAACGCCCTCCAATCGCGAGGCGATGTTGACGCCGTCACCCATCAGATCGCCGTCGCTTTCCTCGACGACGTCGCCCAAATGGATACCGATCCGGAACTCGATGCGACGGTCCTGCGGCACGCCGTCATTACGCTCCACCATACCGTTCTGCACCTCGATGGCGCAGCGCACGGCGTCCACCACGCTGCGGAACTCGACCAGCGCACCATCGCCGGTCCGCTTCACCACCCGGCCATGGTGTACGGCGATCGTCGGATCGATAAGATCGCTGCGCAGTGCTCGCAACCTCGCCAGGGTGCGGTCCTCGTCGGCACCGGCAAGCCGACTGTACCCAACCACGTCCGCGGCCAGGATTGCAGCCAACTTTCGGTTCTCGCTCATGGCGCCGTCTCCTCACTTCCACGATACCAGGGAGACAGAGGGCAAGAAAGAACTTTGAGCCATTGCTCAGAGCGATCTTGGTTGAGATCAGGTTGGCCAAGGCTCGTGTGCACGCTGCCGACGTTGTAGCCCCGGAAATTTCCAATCTCTGGCGCTGGAAGCCGGATGCTGTTCAGATCACGGCTTCCAAAAGTGCCCCCGACACCTATTATGTTGTGCCGTCGGGACCCGATGTTGTGGTTCCGATCGAACTCGGCCCTTTGATGCCGGGTATATTGATGGAACGGCCAACCGGTAGCCAGCCTGACGACCGGTTTAATTGATGGCAAGCATTTTTATCTTCGCGAACGTGACGGATATTGGTCGCTGTCAATTGGCCCTTACGGGTTTAAATCGAGTCAACGGTTGGGGTAGATGCAACGCTCTTCATAGCGCTTCCAAAACTTCCGCGGTCGGTCTTGCCGCCTGCCTGACTACCGAAAGTCGTGCCGTTCAGCGCGGCGTCCGTGAACAAGGTTGGAGAATCGACGCCTCGAAATGGGGCTCCGGTTTCCATCGGGCCACCGGAGGCGGCCCAACGGCTGCCCGGCAAGAGAGAATCGACCGCGTTGTTGGCGATAAACGCCCGGTCCGCTCGGTTCGCTCGGTTCGCGACCGACAGATTTCTCAGTAGTATCCTGGCGCTATTGCTTTCTTGAGGTCGGACTTTCTTGCGAGCGAGGTGGGTAATTGGGAACGGGGTCCGGTCCGCATATGTCTTTTGTACAAAAACGGATCATTGAGATTGCGCAAGCGCTGCGCTGCCTAAAAGGGCGAGGCGTGCTAGGCAGGCGCCCATGAAGGCAGCACAGAACTCGATTATCGTCGTCGGATCAGCAGGGTTATCTCCGCGATAGTGGAAGACCCTGGCGCAGATCATTCTGTCGAACGACTCGCGGATGTCGCACATTTCTCGCCGTTCCACTTCCACCGCATTTACCGCGCGGTTACGGGCGAGAGCGTTGCGGCGACCGTTCGCCGGATGCGGCTTGCGCAGGCGTCTCACAAGTTGGCGGGGACGTCTTCCCCGGTCATCCTTACGGCGCTGGAAGCTGGATACGAAAGCCCGCAAAGCTTTGCGCGAGCCTTTCGAGAGTTCACAGGTCTATCGCCAACGGGCTTCCAAGCGCAGCAGGCCATTGTTGGGACCTTGCCGCCGGTGGCGCTGATGACAGCATCTGCGATAGTCATCTACGGCATATGGCACGACGGTCCCAGCGCAACGATCCCCCATACCTTTCGGCGGCTGCGCAATTGGGCTGAGAAGCGAGGATACGTCTGGTCTGATTACCGCCGTTTTGGTGCATCCTTTGGAGACCCGGAGCAATCGAACGGCTTCCGATATTTCGCGGGTATCCATCTCACGGAGAGCCAGGAGGCGCCGAACGATCTTGATCGATGCGAGCTGTCGGGTGGGTGCTACGCTTCCTATCGCCTCATTGGCCAGTACACCTTGATTTCTTCGACCTTGCAAACCTTGTTCGGCGGATGGTTGCCCCAAAGTGGTCTCGAACCTGACCATCGACCCGTAATCGAAATCTACCGCAATCATCCGGGAACTGTCCCAGATCAGAATCTTATCACCGATCTGCTGATCCCTGTAATCGATCCGATTTCATAAGAAGCTAACTCTGGAGGCGTGGATGCGCGCGAAGGCTTTTTTCACCACGGTGTGGCTGGCTATTATGTCATGCTCTGCTCATTCAGCCGGACTGGCAACGATGACCGTCCCGGCAGATGAGCGCGGACCCGCGCTACAGGCATTCGTGTGGACACCCTGTCGCGTCGAAGCGTCGTCAATTTCGTTCGGGCCGGTGGTCGTTACCGGGGTTAAAGGATGTCCGATCGAAGGCAGCAGCCTACCCCTTATCGTCATCTCTCATGGCCATGCCGGCAGCGCGCTGGGCCACCACGACACGGCGGAAACGCTCGCCGACGCCGGATTCATCGTCGTGGCCCTTAATCATCCGGGCGACAACTACGCCGATCTCCGCCAATCGGGCGATATATCGGCAATGGTCGAGCGGCCGACCGACATCCGGCGGTTGATCGATTTCGTGCTTGCGAAATCGTCTTACGGCAGCAAAATCGATCCTCACAAGATAGGTTTCTTTGGCTTTTCAAGAGGTGGTTACACCGGCCTTGTCTTGGCCGGAGCGACGCCGGACTTTCGCGACCCAAGTGTGCCATGCCCGGAGCCAGCGCCAATTTGCGGAGAAATCCGGCGCAACGAGTTGCCTACCCAACCATTGACCGAGGACAAGCGCATCAAGGTCTTCGCTTTGGCAGATCCGCTCAGCTTCTTCCCGACAAAGCAGAGTCTGCAGGCTGTCGAGAGGCCTATCCAGCTTTGGGCATCCGAATATGGTGGAGATGGCGTCTTACCGCAGAACGTCGCAGCGCTAGCCGCCAACCTGCCGACTAAACCGGATTACCACAGTGTTCCGGAAGCTGCCCACTTTGCTTTTCTTGCGCCATGTTCAAAAGCACTTACCGCGAGCGAGCCGGCCATTTGTACAGACGGCAGGAGTTTTGACCGGGCCGCCTTCCATCAAGAATTCAACAGCCAGATCAGTACATTTTTTAAGCGCTACCTGCACGGCTGAGCTACATGGTCGAATTTTCTTACGGAGATCGATCATTCCGGCTGAATACAGGCGCTTTTTAGGGCCATGGCGCCCGCGGCGGGTTCGAGGCCGTTCAACAGCAAAAGCCGCTTCATGGAAGCTTGTCGGCTGCCACGTAAAATCATCCTGAAACGATCGCCGTTCAATGTGGCGACAGATAATCCTGCCCGCCACAACGAAAATGGCGTTCTTCACGGTCGATTAGGTAGGCCGTGACAGTCAAATCAAGACGATCGGGCGACGTTGCCCGACCGCCTTGACGGATTGTCGCCCCTTAAAGGGATGACCCTCGCACCACGCGATTCAGCTTACCCCCACTTCATCTCAGCCTTTGCAACCTTGGCACCGAGTTCGAGGGAGCCGATGTCGGCGAGATCGGGATATCGCTTGGTCATTGCGGCGATCAGAGCAGCGCTGTCCTTGGCCTTCACTTCTTCTTCATGAAAGGCGACGAGATAGTCGCGCGTGAACTTGACGGCGTCGAGACCCTGCGGCGCGCCTTCGGTCTGATGGGCGGGGATCACGATCTTCGGCTTGCGAGTCGCCAGGTCATCGAGCGCCTTGATCCAGGCCTGCCGCTTTTCGGGCGTGGCTTCGTCGGCGACCCAGACGTGAATGCCCGAAGAAACCAACACGCCGCCGAAGACGGCCTTGAGCGACGGGACCCACAGGTAACGGCGATCGTGCATGTCTGGAACTTCGACGATCTCAATCTTCTCGCCGTCGAGTTCGAGTGCCTTCAGATCCGACGCTGCCGGAATGACGACGTCAGCCAGCTTTTGCGGACCGTTTTCCTTCAGTTGCGGTCCCCAGGTGGCGAGCTTGCCTTCGACGTTGGCATGGATGGCTGCAACCGTGACAGGCTTGGCGATGACTTTGGCATCGGGGAAGGATTCGGCGATCGGCCGGAGACTGAAATAATAGTCGGGATCGTTGCAGCTCACATAAATGGTGCTCAGATGCTTGCCCGTCGACTTGATGGCGTCCGCGACGGCGCGTCCGTCCGACAGAGTAAAGCCGCCATCGATGAGGATTGCCTCCTTCTTGCCGGTAAGCAGCACTGGCGTGCGGCGAAATCCTGTCTCGGGTGCCTGGAAATATTGCCACTTGAGCTTCGAGCTTGCCGCCCGGGAGGCGACGAGGGGCACAATCGAGACGGCGCCGGCGGCCAAGGAAAGTTTCAATGCATCGCGTCTGGTAAACATGCGGGTTCCTTTGTCGTTTGTGGGATTATGCGGCTTTGAGATGCGCCATGAGGTTGTCATAGCTGCTGAAGAGGGCACTCGCGTCCAGAAGGCGCTGATGGCCGTTTCTTTCGATCACCAGGGCCGGAACTCCGTTCGAACCATGGCGGCGGAATAGATTCTGTCCCTCCGCGACAAGTTGCCGATTGGCTTCGAGCAACGCGGTCGATTCTTCGGTCAGGAGGCGGGCGGCCTCGCCGAGTCCTGCGGCAGAGAGCAGATCGGCGAGGACAGCAACGCTGGTGATATCCAGTCCCGTCACATATCGGGCATGCTGGATGAGGCGCAGCGCATCGAAGCGCTTGCGATGATCCGCAAGGCCAGCCGCCGTAATGGCGAGCGTGGCGGCGCCGGAATCGAACAGGGTGCCGGTCTTGTTCAAGACCTTTGAGCGATAGTCCTCGGAGAATGGCTGGCCGCTCAAGCGTTCGATGCGTTGATCGTTCGACCAGGCATAGGCCGCGAACGACGCATCCATCTCACGCGCGCCGGCTCCTGAAAACAGACCCGTCGGGAGAAGGCGGGCGTTGACGCCCGCTAAACGCAGACGCTCGATCATCGGGCTTGCGCCATAGCACCAGCCGCATAAGGGGTCGAAGAGATAAGTGGCTGATAATTCCTGCATGGATCCTGTCCTCTGTTTATTGGGCCAGATCATCTCAGCTCTTGCCGGGTAGAAAAATATCGGTCAATCGTACAGACTGTATGAACTAATCAGACAATGACATGAGTGAGCTCCTCAATCTCAACAGGCTGGTTTTCTTCACCTCCGTCGTGGAGACCGGGTCGTTCACCGCCGCCGGCGAGCGACTTGGTGTCGCCAAGGCCGTGGTCAGCCATCAGGTGGCGCGATTGGAGGAGGAACTCGGCGTTTCACTGCTGATGCGGACGACACGGCGGCTGCATGCGACGGAAGAGGGCCGGGTCTTCTACGACCGCTGTGTGATCATCCTGCGAGAGGCGGAAGCCGCCTATGGAGAAATGTCCCTTCACGCCAGCGAACCCGCCGGCACGCTGACGCTGACGGCACCATTGGACTACGGCGCTGCAGTCGTTGCTTCCGTGGTCGCGTCCTACCGCGAGCGCTTCCCGCAAATGCGCGTCGATCTCATATTCGATGACAGCGTCATTGATCTCGCCAATGGCCAACTGGATCTGGCGATCAGGGTCGGCTGGCTGACTGATATGAGCAACAAAGCCCGGCGCCTGGGCACTTTCCAGCAGTATCTTGTGGCGACACCGAAGCTGGCTGCAAGCTTTCCCAGAGTTATGGAGCCGTCCGACGTGTCGGCGCTGCCCTGGGTCGAGAACGCGGTCCTACGCCAGCCCTTGCGTTGGGTATTTTCTCGGGAAGGCCGTCAATCCGAGATCGTTGAGATGCGCTCTGCTGTGCGGACGGACAAGACACCGCCAGCCTATGCCTGTGTGAAGGCGGGCATTGGCGTTTCAGTATTTCCGGACTACATGGTCGATGACGACATCGCGGCCGGGCACCTGCAGCGATTGGTTCCCGAGTGGACGCTGCCGGCCGGCGGGATTCATGCGGTGCTGCCGATCGCGCGTTTTCGCCCCGCCAAGGTAAGGCGGTTCATCGAGATGCTGCAGATCGCCGAACGGCGGCGGGGAGCGGCCCTGAAGTAGGCTTGGCAATCGTGGATATGCTTATCTTTGAAAGTGTCGCTTGGGTGCAAATAAGTGTGCGGCGCTGGGATTCAAATGCGATCACTGGCAATGAGATTCCCACCATTGCCTTGCACGGCATTATTCTCATGTTAATCAACTGACGATCCGAATCTTATCGGGCGCGCAGATGCAAAAACAAAAATGTACAGTGATTTCAGAGGGGCCGTCAGAGTTGGGTACATCATCCGCAACGTCCAACCAACCGCATCGGGACCGCCGCCGTTCTCTGGCTATTGGGCTCCTGCGTGCCCGCGAGGCGGTGATGAGCCATTTTCGGCCGATCCTCGCTGCGCATGACGTGACCGAACAGCAGTGGCGGGTTATCCGCGTTCTCAGTGAGGCAGGCAGGCTCGATGCGACCGAGGTGGCAGACAAGGCGTCGATCCTAGCGCCGAGCCTTACGCGGATGATCCGATCGCTCGAGGAGCGCGGTTTCATCACTAAGCATAAGGATGAGGCAGACGGCAGGCGGGTATTGTTGCAGATTACACCGGCAGGACAGGCGATCGTCGAGGAAGTCATGCCGGAAAGCCTGAAGGTATATTCCGATATCGACAGCCGCTTTGGGGCGGAGCGGATGGAGCAGCTTCTCGATATGCTCGACGAGTTGGCATCCCTGAGGCTTGAGGGTGGACCTTACGCGGAGGATTGAGTTCTCAGCGTTGAACTAATTAATGTGTTAAACATATTTATTGACGATCCAGCCGAACTATAGCAGTCTTCCTTTATGCTAACGCTGTTGGGAGGCAGAGTTGGATCTCTTGCAGAACCGCAACCTCGTCGATCGCGCTTGGTCGCCGACGCCTTACGATCAATGGGTGGATGAGCTTCAAAGCATCTGTGGGAACTTCAACCCGCATACGATGAAGCGCGGCGATAGTGTGGTCGGTATGGCGAGCCGCATCGATGTCTGCGGCATGGAGTTCGCCCATGTTTCCAACGATTTGGATTATGTTCACCGTGATTGGGACGATATTCGCCGGGATGCCAATGAGCACCTGTTCCTGATCCTGCAGCTTGAAGGCGTCTGTGGCGTCGAGCATTCCGGGCAACAGAACATCCTCGATGTCGGCGAATGCATTCTGGTGGATTCCACCCGGCCGACCACTTTCTATTTTCGCGGACACTTCTCCAATCATCTGTCGCTGCATCTGCCACGGCAATTAATGTATTCGGACCGCAAGGTCGATTTCGATGTCGCCCGTAAGCTTGTGGCGAGCGATCCGATGGCGATGATGCTGCGTGCGCTGATCGCCAAGATGATGACGACGCCGGAAAATGATGTGGCTTCTCCACATCTGCGCCAGTTGATGTTCGATACGACCCGTCAGGCGTTCCTGTCGACCGGCATCCAGACCGCCAGCTTGAACTCGCTGCATGACAGTGCCGGAAGGCGCATGCAAATGGTCGACATTCTGATAGACAAACACCTGACCGATACCGATCTCAACGCCAAATGGCTGGCAACACGATTGGGTGTGTCGATCCGCACCCTGCAGCAGGATTTCCAGGGGATGGGGATGACCTGCACGACTGTCATTCGCGACAAGCGGCTGCGTTTCGCGCGTGAAAAGATCGAGCAGTTGAAGGAGCAACGCAACCCGACGACGATCGCCGAAGTCGCCTATTCTGCGGGCTTCAACGACATTTCCTATTTCAATCGCAGCTTCAAGGATCTGTTCGATTGTGCGCCGAGCGAACTGCTTCGCTCCCCCGAGCCGGCCCATAAATCGGACTGATGCGCACTCTGCGCTCCAGTCCAAGACGAGGCGCGTTTCTCCCCAAGACGGGTGTTGCAGCAATAGCCATAGTCCTCCCGGAAGTCACGGGAGGAGAATATCGTGAAGCAGTATACCCTGCTTATCGGCGGCGAACCTGTCGCCACATCCCATCATGCACCGGTCGCAAATCCGTCTGATAGCAGCGTTGTCGGCTATATGCCGCTTGCCAGCGAAATCGACCTCGACCAGGCAGTCGCTGCAGCCGCGAAGGCCTTCAAGAGTTGGTCGCAGACCTCGAACGAAGAGCGCGCAAAGGCCTGCCGCGACGTCGCGGAGAAGATCAACGAGCATGCCGAGGAGCTCGCCCAGATCCTCACCCGAGAGCAGGGTAAGCCGCTCAACGGTCTCGGTTCGCGCTTCGAGATCGGCGCGGCAATTGCTTGGACACGCCATACCGCCGAGCTCGAACTGCCCGTCGAGATCCTGCAGGATGATAGTGAGGGGCGCGTAGAGCTACATCGTAAGCCGGTCGGCGTCGTCGGTTCGATCACGCCCTGGAACTGGCCAGTGATGATTGCCTGCTGGCATATCGTTCCGGCTGTGCGGGCCGGCAACACCGTCATCATCAAGCCGTCGCCTCTGACGCCACTTTCGACCATCCGCCTCGTCGAGATCATGAACGAGGTTCTGCCGCCGGGCGTCGTCAATGTCATCACCGGCGAAAACAGCATTGGTGCGGCCCTCTCCGCACATCCCGGCATTGCCAAGATGACCTTCACCGGCTCGACGGAAACCGGCAAGAAGGTCATGGCCTCCGCGGTCGCGACCCTGAAACGCCTGACACTGGAACTTGGCGGCAACGATGCTGGCATCGTGCTGCCCGATGCCGATCCGAAAGCCATCGTCGAAGGTCTCTTCTGGGGCGCCTTCATCAATAACGGCCAGACATGCGCGGCGCTGAAACGTCTTTATGTTCACGACAGCATCTATGAAGATGTCTGCCGCGGCCTTGCCGATTACGCTTCCAGGATCATCGTTGGCGATGGCTTGGACGAGTCCAGTATCCTAGGGCCGGTACAGAACGAGATGCAGTACAACAAAGTGCGCGAGCTTGTCGACGATGCGCGTGCCCGTGGTGGCCGCATCCTGACCGGCGGGGCACCGATGGATCGCCCCGGTTATTTTTATCCGATCACGCTCGTCGCCGATGTCGACCATGGCGTCCGGTTGGTCGATGAAGAACAGTTCGGTCCAGCCCTGCCGATCATCCGTTACAGCGACATCGACGAGGTGGTGGCCCGTGCCAATCAGAATCCCGCCGGCCTTGGCGGTTCCGTCTGGTCCTCCGACGCGGAGAAGGCGAAGCGCTATGCGATGCAGCTCGAATGCGGTTCGGTCTGGATCAACAAGCATGGCACGATCCAGCCCAATGCGCCCTTCGGCGGCGTGAAACAGTCCGGAATCGGTGTCGAGTTCGGCATCGAAGGGCTGAAGGAATTCACCACAATCCAGACGGTATTGAGCTGAGCCATGGCGACTTATGACTACATCATCGTCGGTGGCGGCTCCTCGGGCTGCGTGCTGGCAAACAGGATTTCGGAAAATCCGGCGCATAAGGTGCTGCTGATCGAATCTGGCCGGCGGGATTCGGACCCCTGGATCCACATTCCCGCAACCTTCTTCAAGGTGTTGGGCAAGGGCATCGATATTCATCCCTATGCATCGAACCCCGACAAGGGCTTGAATGGCCGGCCGAGCATCGTGCCGCAGGGCAATGTGCTGGGCGGCGGCAGTTCCGTGAATGCGATGATCTATATTCGCGGTCATCGCAACGATTACGACACCTGGTCGCAAATGGGCTGCCAGGGCTGGTCCTACGAGGATGTGCTTCCAGTTTTCCGCTCGCTGGAAAACAACGAGCGGTTGAACGGCCAATTCCATGGGAGAAAGGGGTCGCTGCGCGTCTCCGATCCGCGCCATCGCCATCCGTTGAGTGAAGCCTTCATCAAGGCCGCAACCGAAATTGGCATTCCTCATAATGATGATTTCAACGGCGCGGATCAGGCTGGCGTCGGCTTCTACCAAAGCACGACCTATGGCGGCCGTCGCTGGAGTTCGGCCCAGGCCTTCCTGCGCGAGGCGGAGAAGCGGCCGAACTTGACCGTGCTGACGGAGCGCAAGGTCGCCCGTATCCTGTTTGAGGGGCAGAAGGCGGTCGGCGTCGAGTTGCTCGACGGAACGGTATTTAAGGCATCTCGTGAGATCGCACTTGCCGCCGGTGCCATCGCAACGCCGAAGATCCTGCAGCTGTCTGGCGTTGGCGATGGCGAGCATCTCGCCTCTTTGGGCATCAAGGTCGTCGCCGACCTGCCGGGAGTAGGTGACAACTATCAGGACCATCTGGAAGTGCCGGTGCAGGGCGAGACGCGCGAGCCGATCTCGATCCTCGGCCACGACAAGGGTCTTCGCGCTGCTGGTCACCTGCTGCGCTATCTGACCTCGCATCGTGGGCTCTTGTCTTCCAACGTCGTCGAGTGCGGCGGCTTCGTCGACACGGCCGGGGTAGGACAGCCGGACGTCCAGTTCCATGTCCTGCCGGTCCTGATCGGCTTTGTCGACCGAGACCCCGAGCCCGGTCACGGCCTCAGCATCGGTCCGTGCTATCTGCGACCGCGCTCGCGCGGCTGGGTCCGGCTGAAGAGCGCAGATCCCAAGGAGCAGACGGACTTCAACGCCAATCTGCTTTCCGATCCGGGCGATATCGAGACTTTGGTGCGCGGCGTCGAAACGGCGATCCGCATTCTCGACGCGCCGGCCCTTGCCAAGCTGGTCAAGCGCCGCGTGCTGCCGAAGCCCGGCGTTGAGAAGGACCCGGAGGCCCTGCGCGACTACATTCGCCAGTCTTGCAAGACCGTGTTCCACCCGGCGGGAACGGCCCGCATGGGCCGGGCCGACGATCGCATGGCAGTGGTCGGGCCGGACCTGAAGGTGCGAGGGGTCGAGGGGCTGCGCGTCTGCGACGCCTCGGTGATGCCGACCTTGGTGTCGGGCAACACCAACGCCCCGACGATGATGATTGCGGCAAAGGCTGCCGCCTTCATGACAGGAAAGTCGATTTCCGGCTGAGCCGTAAATCGGGGAAGTAAAGAGCCCGTGGGGAGCGGGACAACAAACTGGAGGAGACTATGCCTATCAAACTGAGAGGGCTGGCAATCGGCCTTTTTCTGACGCTCGTTTCGGCGTTCAGCGCGCATGCGGCCGCATCCTGCGGCGACAATGGCGGCAAGCCGGCAACGGGCGAGCCGATTGTGATTGGCGCCATCACCGGCAAGACCGGACCGGATGACTTTTCCAATTCCACCAAGGCGGCGAAGGCCTATTTCGATTGCCTGAACGCCAATGGCGGCATCAAGGGCCGGCCGGTCAAATATCTGGTCGAGGACGACCAGTGGAATCCGGAAATCGCCGCGCAGCTCGCTGCAAAACTCGTCAACGACCAGAAGGCTGTGCTGATGGTCGGCAATTCGAGCTTTGTTGAATGCGGTGCCAATGCTGATTTTTACAAGAAGGCTGGCATTCTGGTGCTCGCCGGCGTCGGCGTGCCGCGAGAATGCTACTTTGCAGAAAATTACGCGCCGGCCAACGCCGGCCCCCGTGTTTCCATGCTGGGCGCCATGGGTTATGCGCTGGATAAACTCAACGCCAAATCCGTCGTCTGCATCGGCCCGAATATTCCGAATGTCGGCACCTGGTCCTGCGATGGCGTGATGCTGCTTGCCAAGGAAAAGGGGTTTGCTGCTCAGACGATCCTGATGGATCCGGGCTCAGCGGATGCCACGTCGATTATTCTTCAGGCGGCGTCAAGCAAACCTGACGTCATTGTTCTCGGTCTGCCGAAAGGTGTTACCGTGCCGCTGCTGACGGCAGCCGAAGAGCAGGGCCTTAACCAGTCGATCACCTTCCTGAGCGCCGCCTCAGCCTATGATCTCTCCGTTCCCGCCACCATCGGCTCGGGCTGGGATGGCAAGTTCTATGTCAACATGGAATTCAACGATCTGAACGCCGCGACCCCGGACAATCAGAACTGGCTGGCCGTCATGGACCAATATGGTCAGAAGTCTGACCCGCGCGACACCTTCGCCCAGGCCGGCTATTTGGCTGCCCGCATCGCCGAGAAGGCGCTGATGACGCTCGATCCGTCCAACATCAATCGCGAGACGGCTTCTGCCGCCGTGCGCCAGATCAAGGATTTCAAGAGCGATATCTTCTGTGCTCCCTGGTACTTCGGTGAGGGTCAGGCGCGCCACAACGCCAATTCGACGACTCGCATGGCTGTCAGCGAAGGCGGGAAGTGGAAGGTCGTTTCCGATTGCGCACCATCGCCGGATCCGGAGTTGAAGGATATCCGCGCTTTTGAAAAGTCCGCCGGCATCAACTGAGCGCTGACGTTTGCCCTCGGTTCCGCGGCGCAAAAGCCGCGGAGCCGAGCGACCCGAGGGGATCGATCCATGAACCTTCTACCCTTTGTCATTTCCGGGCTGGGGATCGGTGCAATCTATGCGCTGTCCGGCGTCGGGCTCGTCGTCTTGTTTCGAGCGACTGGCGTTCTCAACTTTGCATTCGGCGCCTTCGGCGCGATCGGTGCGCATTGTGCCTGGCAGTTGCTTGAGTGGAAGATGCCGCTCGCCGCGGCCATTCTTGCTGCCGTTGCCGTCTCGACGACGATCAGCTTTCTCTATGGACGGATATTCGCACCTATGCTGGCGCATCGCGATATTGTCGTGCGGGCCGTCGGAACCTTGGCGCCCGCACTTATCCTGATCGCGATCATGGGCGTCACTTGGGGCGAACTGCCACGTCGTCTGCAGTTCCCGACCGATCAGATGTTCATTTCTCTTTTCGCCGTTCGTCTGACCTTCACGCGTGTCATCGCCATTATCCTCGCCATCGTGATGGTCGTAGCCATAACGATGCTGCTGAACCGTACGCGTCTTGGCCTTGATATGCGCGCTCTTGCCAACGATCGTGATCTCAGCGCCGTCCTCGGCGTGCGTATCCTCTATACGGAAACTGCCGCCTGGATCATCACCGGTATTTTCTCTGGCTTTGCCGGCCTGTTGCTTGCCGACCTCGTGCGGCTGCAGGGAACCTTTCTGACCTTGCTGGTCATACCTGCTATCGCCGCTGCGATCCTCGGTCAATTGCAGTCGCTGTGGCAAACGGCCGTGGCTGGCCTTCTGATCGGCATTGCCGAGGCGGTGCTGACGCCGATTGCCTGGATATCGCCCTATCGCGCGGCGGCACCCTTCATCATCGCGCTGATCGCGGTCACAATTCTGGGAGGCACCGCGAAAGTCGCGTTGAAGGACCGATGACCATTCAGGAGCAAACAATCGCCCCAAACGCCGAAGGCATATCGATGGTGCGTCTGCCCAGGCAACTTCTTCATGTGCCGGTGACGATGCTGGCCTTTTCGGTCGTCGTCGCCAGCCTTGCCAATTCCTTCTGGCTGTCCGCGGCCACCTCTGCGATCGCACTGTCGCTATCGGTTGCCGGTCTTGCCATCCTTTATGGTCAGCTTGGTCTCGTCTCTCTTTGCCAGTTTGCCCTTGTCGGGGTCGGCGGCTGGGTGACACTTCGCGTCGGCCATGCCTTCCACCCGCCCTTCGAGGCAAGCCTGCTTGCGGGCGCCATCGTGGCTTCGGTGGTGGGACTGGCATTCGGCGTGCCCGCATTGCGTTTGCGCGGTCTCTATCTCGCGCTCGTGACGCTCATGCTTGCCGGTGCCTTTCAGATCGTCATCAGCGCCTGGGGCTTTCCCGATGGTGGTCCCGGCTTCCTGGGAAGGGCTGACGGCTCCGGCCGCGCGATGTTGGCAAGGCCGGCAATGGCCGACGGAGAAGTCTCCTATTTCCTCTATGTCTGTGCGGTTGCTGGAATCGGCCTGCTGATTGCGCAGTGGCATAAACTTGCCCGTCCCGGCCGGGCATGGGCGCTGATCCGTAAGGGCGAGACGGTCGCGGTGGCGAGCGGCGTCAACGTGCTGATCTACAAGGCCTGGGCATTCGCATTGAGCGGCTTTCTCGCAGGTCTTGCAGGTGGACTGCTTGCAGGCAACGTCGGTCAGCTCGACGGGCGCGCCTTCGGTGCCTTTGAAAGCCTTAATCTCTTCGCGCTTGCGATCGTCGGCGGGGTCTTCAACTGGTACGGCGCTGTCATCGCGGGGCTGCTGTTGCGCGCTGTGCCGGCGCTTCTGACTGACCTCGGTATCGACGGCTACGCTACGATCGGGATTTTCGGTGTCGCCCTGTTTCATGCTTTGGCGACGGCGCCGACCGGCATCGCCGGCCAGATCTCGGCGCTGATTGCCCGGCTGAATGCTGGTGTTTCCCGGCGGAGGACACGATGATCAAGATCGATAATCTCATCGTTCAATTTGGCGGTGTCCGGCCGATCAATGAACTCAGTGCCGTGCTCACGGCGCCGGTGGCCGGTCTCATCGGCCCGAACGGAGCGGGCAAGACCACATTGCTCAACGTGCTTTCCGGTTTCGTGAAACCCATCCAGGGCTCGGTCTTGCTCGACGAGCGGGCTTTGCTGCCGATGACGCCGCTACAGCGTGTGCGGGCCGGATTGCGCCGTTCGTTCCAGACCGAGCAGGTCGTGGAGGATCTGACGGTCGCCGGCAACATTGCCGCAATCGCAGATCATGTCGTCGGCACCGGACATTGTTCCCGCGCTGTCGACCAGGCTCTGGCCTTTGTAGGCCTGATGTCGATTGCCGACCGGCTCGGCCAATCCCTCAATCTCTTCCAGCGCCGCCTCGTCGAACTGGCAAAATGCGTTACCGGTGAACCGAAGCTCATCCTCCTCGACGAACCGGCCGCAGGCCTAACCGAAGAGGAAGGCAAAGCCTTTCGTGAACTGGTGCTGCGCATCCCCTCGGAGTTCCGGGCACAGGTCCTGATTATCGACCATGATGTCGATCTCATCCGTTCCATCTGCAGCGAAACCATGGTGCTCGACTACGGCAAGCTTCTGGCGCTCGGGGCAACACATACGGTGCTGGCCGATCCCAATGTGCGGCGTGCCTATCTGGGGGAGTTCTGACATGAACGTCACATCGGAAGTGAGCGTCGAGAACCTCGTTGTCGAGCGCGGCGGCAAGCGCGTCATTCATGGTGTTTCCTTTTCGGTCGCGGCCGGCAAGATCACGACATTGCTTGGTGCCAACGGAGCCGGGAAGTCGAGCACGGTGATGGCCATGGCGGGCGTTTTGCCGCGCGGCGGCTCCGTACGTCTGGGCGATGTGGCGCTTGAAGGGTTTTCGCCTGACCGCATTCGCCGGGCCGGTCTTGCGCTCGTCCCCGAAGGACATCGCGTGCTTGGGCAGCTTTCCGTGGAAGACAATATTCTTGTGGCGGCGCTCGCGGGTTCGGCGCTAGCGCGCCGGCGGGGGCTGGAACATGCCTATGAAATCTTTCCCGAGCTTGCCGAGCGGCGCCGTCAATCGGCATCGGATCTTTCCGGCGGCCAGAAGCAAATGGTGGCGATGGCGCAGGCCTTTGTCGCCAAGCCCCGTTTCATGATCGTCGACGAACTGTCGCTCGGTCTTTCGCCGGCCGTCGTCAAGCGCTTGGCGGAGGCGCTGAAGATCGCGGCCGCCAGTGGCATCGGCGTCCTGCTGATCGAGCAGTTCGCCAACCTCGCACTGGATCTCGCCGATCAGGCCCTTGTCCTCGAGCGCGGATATCTTGCTTTTACCGGTGCCGCTGCAACCCTCAAAGCGCAGCCGGATATTCTCCACGGCGCCTACCTGGCGAGCTGAAGCGGAGGGTTTCACCTCTGGAGGACACCTAGCATGGCTGCAGCACTTCAACGGTATGTCGAGAGCGCCAATGGGCGAGCGTTTGCGGGACTGGCTCGCAACCCGTTCGGAAATGTTCGGATCGACTTCAGCACCGCCGATGAGGAAAAAAGCCGGATGACATCGGCCATGCTGGGCGCTTGCCGGCTGACGCGGCTGGAGGCGGATCGGCATGTCGTCTTTGGGGAACGAGTTATGGCTGGGCCGGATGATCCGGACGCGATCAAGCTGCTCCTGCAGACGGAAGGCAGCGCCTTGCTTGCCCAAAGCGGGCTGCATGCGCCGGTTTCGCAGAATGCACTGGTGATCTACGATCCGCGCCGTCCCTACATGCTGACAAACAACACGCCGGTTCGCCAATTGCTGCTGCAATTGCCGCGTCACGCATTGCCCCACGCGGCGGTCGAACGCCTGACGAGGCCCTTTACCGCGCATGCCGAGCGAGACGGCATGTGCCGGATTTTGCTGTCGCTGATGGATTCGACCATGCATGAAATCGACCATCTCGACGAAGCACGGCGCTCCAGCGTCGGCCAGACCATGGTCGATCTTGTCCGTACCATGATGGCTGCAGACCTTCAGCCGGCAAGGCCGGTCGTCAATCCGTTGGACCTGCTGCTGCAGCGGATCAAGGATTTCATCGACATCCACCTCGCGCGACCGGACCTCAGCGTTACCATGATCGCGCGCCGTATGGGCTGCTCGGTGCGCTATGTCTATCGCGCATTCGAAGTCGAGTGCCTGACGCCTTCGGACTACATCTGGGATCTGCGTCTGCAGAGAGCGGCGGAGCAATTGCGAGATGCCGGAGGCTATGCGGGGGAAATATCCGGGATCGCTTTCGCGCTCGGCTTTTCCTCCAGCGCGCATTTTTCGCGAGCCTTCCGCCATCGTTATGGCGTTTCGCCGTCGCAATGGCGCAAGGCCCGGATTTCATAGACTGAGGGTGGTGGCCCGACAGAACGCTGGGCCACCTCGATTTTTCATCGCATGGATTCGGCGACCCTCAACGTATCCGTGAACTGCTCAAAACGGCGGATCTTGTCGCCCGCCACGTCCCAAACGTGCACGACGCGGGCTTTGAAGGCCTTGCCCGTGCGCTTATGCGTGCCGCTATAATCTCCGACGCCGATCACCTCGTCGCCGGCGTCGAGAAGACGTTCCAGCTTGAAGGTGTATCCGTCGAAGGCCTGGCCGAGCGCCTGAAAGACGTTCTCGAAGACTTCCTGCGGACCGACATAGGTGCCCGCACAGGGGAAACCGTCCATCTCCGTCCAGCGGCAGTCCGGAGCGATGTCGGCAAGCATGCCGTCCATGTCGCGGCGGTCGTTGGCGTCGTAATGTGCCTTTACGATATCGAAAGCTCTGCGCATTGCGTCCTCACACTGGTTCCTGGCCGGGCAGGTAATAGGTCATTGATGCCTTGCGGATGAAGGCGCCGGCCGGGCTGTTCTGGATGCGGCCATCTCCGGTGATGCCGAGAAACTTGCCTGTCGACCGCATGTCGTTGAAATTATAAAAGAATGTTGATGCGACCGGGATCTTGAATTCGCGGAAGGTGAAGATGTACAGGTTGTCGTCGAACTTGTAAGTGGTGGCGAGATCGACGTCGCCATGGCCGCGCTGAACGCCGACCAGGCATTGCCAGGCGTAGCGCTGCGACGACAGATAAGTGTGCTCGTAGACGTGATTGGGGCTGTAGGTGAAATGTGCCCTGAGCCCAATCAGGTCGCGGCTTTCGTGCGGCACCGGCCCGCTCACTGCACCGCCCTCGATGACACCAGGCCGGAAGATCTGGGCGACCTGCGGCTCGCCGACAGCATCCTTGGCATCGCGAACGAGGGAATAGATGGAAAGCACGCGTCGCGTTTCGATATTGAGGATCAGCGTTTCGGCTTCCTTGGGACGACCGGCAAAGACGATCTCCACGAAATAGGTCTTCGGCGCGACTTCGATCACTTCCGCCTTGTCGGTGCCGCCATCCTTGCCCTCAGACCATTTGATTTCGCCGTTAGCAAAGGCCAGCTCAAACGTGCGGCCGTCGTCGAAGCTGATTTTGTAAGATGGGCCGGCGAGGGCCTCGGTTGCGGGCAAGCGGTTCGTGTCGATGCCGTAGGCGAATTCGTCGTAGGTTTTCCAATCCTTTGGATTTTGGTTCATCGGTGTCTCCTCCTCTTGATCAATCCGCAAAGGCGAGGGTCGGCAGGTCGACAGTGCCGGCGCCGCCATCGACGGTCAGGACTGCGCCGTTGATCATCGATGCCTCTGCCGAAGCCAGGAAGCAGACGGCATTGGCGACGTCCTCGGCGGTTGCCGGGCGACCGAGCGGCACGTCCTTGGTGACGAGCGCATAGGCTTCCTTGATATTCTTCAGCTTGAACTTATCGACGATGACTTCCATCTGCTCGTCGGCCATCACCGTCGAAACCCAGCCGGGGCAAACGGAATTGGTGCGCACGCCCTTGCGGCCATAGTCGCGCGCCAGCGATTTCGCGAGGCCGATGCAGCCGTGTTTCATGGTGACGTAACCCGCCGCATCCGGCCCGGCAAAGAGGCCTGCGATCGAGGCCAGAACGACGATATTGCCCTTGCTCTTGATGAGATGGGGCAGGGATTCGCGCGCACTGACGAAAGCGGTGTTGAGATTGAGCCGGACGGCGAGATCCCATGTTTCATCCGACATGCTGACCGTTGGTCCGACACCGTGACCGCCGGCATTGGCGATCAGGATGTCAAGGCCGCCAAAGGTCTCGACGACTTTCTCGACGGCGGCCCTCATGGCCGCGCTGTCAGCCGCATCGGCTGCAACGACAGCGGCACCGATTTCCTCCGCAACGCCGCGAAGCGGTTCGGGCCGACGCCCTACAAGCGCGACATTGCCACCCTCCTGCCGGATGCGGCGAGCGACCGCCGCGCCAATGCCCGTGCCACCACCGGTGATCAAGGCAGTCTTGTTCTTGAAACGCATGTTTCCTCCTCTCGGCTTTGCGGATCATCATGGCGGATGCGTGCAGACGCGTCGCGTCCAGCTCTGCACTCCGTTTTGACTGAGCGTGCACAACGCAGGCTGCCGGACGCGGAAAACCGCACGATCGACTGCCGCCGATCGCGAGGCGCCCAAGGAGATTAGCTTCGGGAAATCAGTAGACTTTTGCGTCTGCGGGCGGCTTGGCGGCGTCCGCCTTCTTGAAATCGTCGAGGAGCTTGGTCGTCGCATTGGCAAGCAGCGTGACGTCGTTGCCGATTGCGACGAAGGTCGCGCCAAGCTCGAGATAGCGTTTCGCAAGCGAGAGGTCGCCGATCAGGATGCCGGCGGCCTTGCCATGCGACTGGATCCTGGCAAGCGCCTTTTCGACCTCTGCCTGAACCTCCGGTGCGCCTGGCTTGCCGAGATAGCCCATGTCGGCGGCGAGATCGGCGGGTCCGATGAAGACGCCGTCGACGCCTTCGGTCGAAGCGATTTCATCGATTGCGGCAAGCCCCGCGCGGCTTTCCACCTGCAGAAGCAGGCAGATTTCGTCATTGGCCGTCTGCAGATAATCGGGAATGCGATTGAAGGCGGAAGCGCGGGCAAGGGCCGCACCAACGCCGCGCACGCCATGCGGCGGATACCGCACCGCCCTGACCATGGTTTCGGCCATCTCCTTGCTATCGACCATCGGAATGAGTAGGGTCTGCACGCCGATATCGAGCATCTGCTTGATGATCCAGGTCTCGCCAATCGGCGGACGGATCACCGCATGGCTGGCCGTGCCCTTCATCGCCTGCAATTGCGAGACGAGAAGCGGTATGTCGTTCGGGGCATGCTCGGCATCGAGCAGCAGCCAGTCGTAACCGGCGCCGGCGCAGATTTCGATAGTGTAGGCATTGGCGAGCGCCTGCCAGAGGCCGATCTGCGCCCGCCCTCCCTTCAGGGCCTGTTTGAAAAGATTCCTAGGCGCAGGCATGTCTCACTCCTTCATGCAAAGAACAGGCTGACCGATCCGTATGGACCGAAATCGGCATTGATCGTATCGCCGTGCCGTGCCTCGATCGGGCGGATGAACGAACCGGCAAGCACGATCTGGCCGGCTTCGATACCGTCGCCATATTGCGACAGTCGATTGGCAAGCCAGGCGATGCCGCGTGCAGGCTGGTTGAGCACACCGGCGCCAAGGCCGGTTTCCTCGACCTCGGCATTGCGGCTGACGATCGCGCCCATCCAGCGCATGTCGATCTGGTCGGGCCGCACGGCGCGGCCGCCGGTGACGATGCCGGCGTTGGCGGCGTTGTCGGAGATGGTGTCGACGATGGTGCGCGCCTTCTTCGTCTCCGGATCGACTCTGAGGATGCGGGTATCGAGGATCTCGAGGGCAGGGGTGATAAAATCGGTGGCGTTCAGCACATCGAAGATCGAGACATTCGGTCCCTTGAGCGGCGCCTTCATCACGAAGGCGATCTCGGCCTCGATGCGTGGCTGGATGAAGCGGTCGGCCGGCACGGTCGCGCCGTCCTCGAACACCATGTCGTCGAAGAGCACGCCGGAATCGGGGATGTTGATATTGAGGGCATATTGCATCGCCTTCGACGTCAGCCCGATCTTCCAGCCGATCGGCTTGCGTCCGCGTGCGATCTTCTTCTGCACCCAGGCGTTTTGGATGGCATAGGAATCGTCCATGGTCATCTCTGGGTGCTTGAGCGACAGCAGCCCGGCCTGGACGCGCGTCCGCTCGGCTTGGTCGAGGTTTTCGGCGGCGGCTTGGATTTCGTCATGAGACAGCATCAGAGCACCTCGTCGACGATGGTGTTTTTCAGGGTGCCGAGGCCATCGGCTTCGACTTCGACGATGTCGCCGGGCTTCAGCCAGATCGGCGGATCGAAGCGGGCGCCTGCGCCCGTCGGCGTACCCGTGACGATGACGTCGCCAGGAACAAGGGTGGTGAAAGTGGAGATGTAGTTGATGATCTTGCGGAAGGAGAAGATCATCCGGCTGGTGCGGTCGCTTTGGCGCACTTGGCCATTCACGCGGGTCTTAACCTCGATGTCCTCGAGCTGCGCTGCATCGGTGAAGGGGATCAGCCAGGGGCCGATCGCGCCGGTGCGATCGAAGTTTTTCCCCTGTGTGACGTTGAACTTTGCATGGCGCACCCAGTCGCGGATCGTACCCTCATTGCAGAGCGACAGGGCCGCGATATGGGAGAAGGCATCGGCTTCGGCAATCCGGCGGCCGCCCTTGCCGATGACGATGACGATCTCGCCCTCATAATCGAGCTGCGCGCTTTCCGGCGGGCGGATCAGCGGCTGGTCGTGTCCGGTAAAGGAACGCGGAAAGCGGATGAAGAGCGAAGGATTGGAAGGTGCCGCCTGCCCATCCTTGTATTCCTCGTTGCGGTCGGGAAAGTTGACGCCGACGCAAATGATCTTTTCCGGTGAGGGAATAGGAATCTCGAAGCGGATGTCGTCGAGGGCGAGATCCGGCTTTAGCGCGTTGGCCTCCTCGGCGAGTTGAACGAGGCGACCGGCCTCGATCACTTCGCGGAGCGTCGGCCATGTCGCGCCATGGCGCGCGGAGAGGTCGACGACGCCATCGGTCTTGACGAGACCATATTTCAGGGTGCCGTGATGGGAAAAGCTGGCGAGGCGGGGCCGTTCGGTCAAAATGGTCTCCTATGTCAAACTGCGGGCAATCTCGGTGATCACCGTGAAGGCCGTGTCGGCGTCATCGTGGGTCATCTCGAACTGGCCCGCCTGGAAGCGGATAGCGATACGCCCGTCGACGCGGGTTTGCGTGAGATAGATGCGGCCATCGTCGTTGATGGCGTTGACCAGTGCAATGTTGTGCCGGTCGGCGTCTTCACCGCCTTTATGGCGGAAGGAGAAGAGCGACAGCACCGGCTCGCTGACGAGTTCGAAATCCGGTTCGGCGGCAAGCCGTTTAGCCAGCTCTTCCGACCAGGCTACATGGTTGCGGATCATGGTGCGCAGCCCTTCAAGCCCGTGATAGCGCAAGAGGAACCAGAGTTTCAGCGCGCGAAAACGACGGCCGAGCGGCACGGACCATTCGGAGTAGTCGATGATGCCGTCATGGCCATGCGTCTTCAGATATTCCGGCTGAATGGCGAGCGTGCGTACCTGGTCTTCCGGACTGCGGATGAACTGTACCGAGCAGTCGAAATTGGCGCCGAGCCATTTGTGAGGATTGAAGACGATGGAGTCCGCGGCCTCGACACCATCCCAAAGCCTGCGGAACTCCGGGCAGATCATCGCGGAGCCGGCCCAGGCGGCGTCGACATGCAGGTAGAGCCCGTGCGCCTTCACGACTTCCGCAACCGCGCGGATCGGGTCGCAGGCACCGATCGAGGTGCCGCCCGTGCAGGCTATGACGCCGGCCGGAATATGGCCGGCGGCAAGGTCGGCCTTGATCGCGGCATCCAGCGCTTCGGGGTCCATGCCATTGAGCGGGCCCTTGGTGGGAATGCGCACGAGATTCGCCTCGCCGATGCCCGCTATCCAGATCGCTCGGTCAATGGAAGTGTGCACCTGTTTTGAGGCATAGACGCGTACGGCCTTGTGCGCTGAAAGCCCCTCGCGGTTGCCTTTCCAGCCGAGAGCTTTTTCGCGCATCACAAGCACGGCTGCGAGTGTCGCAGTTGAGGCGGAATCCTGGATGACACCGGCAAAACCGTCCGGAAGTCCCATAGCTTGCCGCAGCCAATCGACCACGCGAGTTTCAAGCTCCGTCGCCGCCGGCGAGGTCTGCCACAGCATGCACTGCGCGGCGATGGAGGTGACAAGGTAGTCCGCTATTACCGAGACTGGCGCGGCATTCGCCGGGAAATAGGCGAAGAAGCGAGGGTGCTGCCAGTGCGTCAGACCATCAGGAATGATGCGCTCGAAATCGGCGAAGATCGCCTCCATGGCCTCGCCCGCCTCCGGTGCCGCATCAGCGATTTGTCGGGCGATGTCGCCAGGCTTCGTTTGCGCCCGCACCGGCCGCTCGCGCAGGCCCGCGCGATAATCGGTCCCCCAGTCGGCGACTTTTCGGGACCAATGACGGAATTCTTCGCTGTCCATATATCATTCCCTTGGTACTGCGTTATCTCGGCGCCGGGCCATCCCTTGCGCAATGTTTTCGAGGCGAACAGCCGGCTGAGCATTTCAATGCCGCTGCCTCGACATGAGACTGAATCCAGGATGGGTTATGCTTTATCTAGGGCCTTCCTTGACCTCAGACGACGCCTCCGAGGCAGACATATTTGATTTCGGTGAACTCCTCGATGCCGTAGCGCGATCCCTCGCGGCCGAGGCCGGAGAGCTTGACGCCGCCGAAGGGGGCTTCGGCCGTCGAGATCAGGCCGGTGTTGACGCCGACCATGCCGTATTCCAGTGCCTCGGCGACCCGGAAGACGCGAGCAAGATCCTTGGCATAGAAATAAGAGGCAAGACCGAATTCGGTGTCGTTGGCCTGGGCGATGACATCGGCCTCATCCTTGAAGCGGAAGAGGGGAGCGACCGGCCCGAAGGTCTCTTCCTTCGCGACAGCCATCGCCGGCGTGACATCGGCAAGCACCGTCGCCTCATAAAAGCGGCCGCCGAGCGGATGGCGATGGCCACCGGCAACGACGCGGCCGCCTTTGGAGAGCGCATCGGCAACATGCTCCTCGACCTTGGCAAGGGCCGCCTCGTCGATCAGCGGGCCGAGATTGATGCCCTGGTCGAAACCATTGCCGGTCTTCAGCGCGCCGACGGCCTTGGCAAGCTTTTCGGCAAAGGCATCATAGGCACCGTCCTGCACATAGAGGCGGTTGGCGCAGACGCAAGTCTGGCCGTTGTTGCGGAACTTGGCGATCAGCGCGCCTTCGACGGCTGCATCGAGATCGGCATCGTCAAACACGATGAAGGGCGCATTGCCGCCGAGCTCCAGCCCAAGTTTCTTGATGGTCGGTGCGCTCTGTTTATAGAGTTCGGCACCGACTTCGGTCGAGCCGGTGAAGGTGAGCTTGCGCACAACCGGGCTTGCGGTCATCTCGCCGCCGATGGCGCGGGCCGAGCCGGTCAATACGCTGAAGAGGCCCTTCGGCAGGCCGGCACGCTCCGCCAGCACTGCGATCGCGATTGCCGAAAACGGCGTCTGCGAGGCCGGCTTCAGCACCATGGCGCAGCCGGCGGCAAAGGCAGGACCGGCCTTGCGGGTGATCATCGCATTTGGAAAGTTCCAAGGGGTGATCGCCGCGACCACGCCGACCGGCTGTTTCATCACCAGAATGCGCTTGTCCTTCTGGTGGCCGGGGATGATGTCGCCGTAGACGCGGCGGGCTTCTTCGGCGAACCATTCGACAAAGCTGGCGCCATAGGCGATTTCGCCCTTGGCCTCGGCAAGCGGCTTGCCCTGTTCGGCCGTCAGGATGCGTCCGAGATCATCCTGGTTTTCCATCATCAGCTCGAACCAGCGCCGCAGAATGCCGGAACGTTCCTTGGCGGTGCGGGCGGCCCATTGCTTTTGTGCGATCTCGGCCGCGGCAATCGCCGTCTTGGTCTCGGCAGCACCGAGATTGGGAACGAGGCCGATGATCTCGCCCGTCGCCGGATTGTCGACCTTGATCGCATTCGAGGGATCGGCTTCGATCCAGTCGCCGCCGACCAATGCGGCCTGCCGGAATAATGTTGCGTCTTTCAAATCCATGACTGTCTCCTGCCGACGGTAGAAAGCGGGCGTTTTCGCCCGCACCTGGAGTAGCCGTTCAAGGCGCTATGATCGGCTGTGCCTTCAAGTCAGGCTCGGCCACGTCAGCACCGGCAAACAAGCTGCCATGTTCGAACCAGGATTTGGGAGCGGGTGCGCCCCAAAGTGTCTGACGCTGCGGATCTTTCAGATCCCACTTGATCGGCTCAAGATCGGGATCGACGGTCTGATAGTCCGAGCAATAGATCTCGATGCGGTGGCCATCGGGATCGAGGATATAGAGGAAGAAGGCGTTGGAGATGCCATGACGCCCGGGACCGCGCTCGATATTGGCGACCCAGCCGGTGGTTGCCATCAGGTCGAGCAGGTCGATGATGTTGAGCGGCGTCGGCACCCAGAATGCGGTGTGGTGCAGGCGCGGACCGCGGCCATTGGTGAAGGCGATGTCATGGACGCCGCCCTTGCGATGGGTCCAGGCGGCCCAAAGACGGCCGGTCTCTTCATCCTCGGTATACTCGGTTACGCGGAAGCCGAGCTCGTTATAGAAGGCGACGCTTTCGTCGACATTGGTCGAGAAGCAGTTGAAGTGATCGATGCGCAGCGGCTTCACGCCCTTGTAGAGGGCGTATTGCTGATGGATCGGCGGCAGCCGGTCCATCTTCGAATAGAATTCGAGCGGTATGCCATGTGGATCGCGTGTGCGGAAGGTCCGCGCCTGGTAGGGACGCTCTACCCATTCGACCGGCAGGCCCTTGTCCTTGAAGAAATGCGCGGCCTTGTCGAGGTCCTCGTCGCCGAACACCTTGAAGCCGAGATCGCGGGCTTCGGCCTTGTCGGACTTCTTGAGCACGATGCAGTGATGGCCTCGTTCCTCCATCGCCCGCAGATAGATCGTGTCGGCGGTCTCGTCCGTCACCTGCAGGCCGAGCGTGTCGACATAGAAGGCGCGGGACTTGGCAAGATCGGTGACGCCGAATTCGACATGGCTAAGGCGCACGATGTTGAAGGGTGGATAGAGATTGGGTTTCGGCAGGGGCATGGGTTCCTCCTCTTTATGCGCATTTATGTGTATTGACGGCTCAGCCGCCGAGTTTCTGGATGGCGTGCGGCTTGGTGGCGAAGGCGACGTTCTTGGTTTCCATGTAGAAATCGAAAGACCAGTCGCCGCCGTCGCGGCCGATGCCCGAATTCTTCACGCCACCGAAGGGGGTCGGCAGGTGGCGCACATTTTCCGAGTTCACCCAGATCATCCCAGCTTCGAGATGGTCGGTGAAACGGAAGGCGCGGGTCACGTCCAACGTCCAGAGATAGCCGGTCAGGCCGTATTGGACGTCGTTGGCGAGCGCCAGCGCATCGGCTTCGTCCTTGAAGGGGATAGCGGTCAGCACCGGCCCGAATATCTCTTCCTGGGCGATGCGCATCTTGTTGTTGGCACCGGTGAACAGAGTGGGGGAGACATAGCAACCGCCGCCCGGGCCGTTGACCTTCTCACCGCCGGCGGCGAGCGTTGCGCCTTCCGATCGGCCGATCTCAATATATTCCAGCACCTTCTGTTCGTGCACCGGATGCACGAGAGGGCCGATCACCGTCTCGGGATCGAGGGGATGGCCGACCTTGATGCGTTTGGCCTTCTCGGCGACGAGGTTGGTGAACTTGTCATAGACGCTTTCCTCGACCAGCAGGCGCGAGGACGAGGTGCAGCGTTCGCCGTTTAGCGAATAGATCATGAAGACAGCGGCGTCGGCGGCGCGCTCCAGATCGGCATCGGCGAAGACGATGACCGGGTTCTTGCCGCCAAGCTCGAAATGCACGCGCTTCAGCGTGTCGGCACCCTGCTTCATGATCATCGAGCCGGTGCGGCTTTCGCCGACGAAGCCGATGGCCTTGATCAGCGGATGCTCTGTCAACGCGCGGCCGGCATCCTCGCCAAAACCGTTGACGAGATTCCAAACACCCTTCGGCAAGCCGGCTTCCTCGGCGATTTCCACCAGCAGGCGCGCGGTCAGCGGCGAGAATTCGGCCGGCTTGTGGACGATGGTGCAGCCGGCGGCAAGCGCCGGCGCGATCTTCCAGGTCGACAGCATGAAGGGCGTGTTCCAGGGCGTGATGATGCCGACGGGGCCAATCGGCACGCGGGACGTCAAATTCACTTGACCGTCAGCGCGTATCGCTTTTCCGTCACGGGCCTCCGGCGCGCGGTCGGCGAAGAAGCGGAAGTTCTCCGCCCCGCGCAGGGCGGCCTTGGCCATGAACTTCAGCGACTGTCCGGTATCCATGCATTCGACGAAGGCGATTTCTTCGGCGCGGGCAACGATTGCGTCAGCTATTTTGTGCAGGAGTTTCTTGCGCGTATCGCCGGGCATGGCGGCCCATTCGGCAAAGGCGGCTTTTGCGGCCCTTGCAGCGCGATCGATATCGGCCGCCTTGCCGCGGGCGACGGTGGCAAGTGGCTTCAGATCGACCGGTGAGATGGTCTCGAAGGTCGAGCCATCATCACCAGGCACATCCTCGCCATTGATGCGGTTCAGGACACCGCGCTCCTTGAACCGGGCAAGATAGGCTTCCGCCTTTGCGATGTTTTCCTGCAGTTTGGACATCGTCTATTCCTTTGATGTTATGTCGTCCCGTGAGGGGAAGTGTCACTTGCCGCGCAGCCGCGGATGAATGGCGTTCTTCTTCCAGCTCAGTTCCGCATCGATCTCGCGGATCTCCAGCGACAGCGCGAAATGCGGAGTCTCGAAGAGGGGGCCGAGAGTGTCGATGGCCGCGGCGAAGATCGCTTCGCCGGTGCGCTTTTTCTCTTCGTCCGTGCGGCCCTTCCCAATCCGGAAGTTCAGGTCGACGAAGGCGTTCTCTGGCAGCTTGTCGGCGATGGCGTAGTGGTCGGCGCGAAAGGCGCGCACACGCACGGCACCAACCTCGAAAAGGCCCGTCTCCAGGACCGTCTTCAGCAGCATCTCGCAGAGCGCGCCGATGTCGGCACGGCCCTCCAGATTGGCCGAATATTCGATGGCGAGATGTGGCATGAAGTCCTCCCAACCCCTCATTTATTTAACACGTTAACAATTATGCCGAAGATGTCAAGCGGCGGCCTAGAGCTTTCTTGCCATCTCCAGACTTTCAGCGATGTAACGCGACAGGCGCGCCGGGGCGTCCGGAGTTTCAGGACGCTCGGCCAGCCATCCGATATAGGTGAGGCTTCTCAGCACCATGAAGAGCGGCAGGCTTGCCAGCGCTGCGCCGGAAAGCGCGCGTCGGCTGCGGTAGCCGCCTAGCAGCGCTTTCTCGATTGCGGGATAGGCCGGCTCGTTGCGGTTTTTCAACAGGGTGGTCGCGAGATCGAAGACGCGGTAGCCATGTCCCGCATCGTCGAAATCGATGAAGGCAACGTTGCTTTCGTTTTCCGTCAGGAAGATGTTTTCCCGCACGAGATCGGCATGGATTAGGCCGTAGTCGAGGTCGTCTGGAGATATCGCCGCAAGCGCATGACGCAGCTCATCTCGCAATGCCGAGAGCGCGGCGGAGCTGTCGGATGAAAGGCCTCGGCAATCCCAGAAGCGCCCCCAGAGCGGCTTTTTTCCGAGCAAGCCTTCGGCGTCCCATGCCGGCCGGCGAAAGCGCTCCGGCGGCTCCCAGGTATCGGCAAGCTCGTGCATGGTTGCCATGCCTTGACCGACGCGGAAGAAGACGTCCACCTGCATCTCAGCCGATTGCGACAGCGGCATGCCAGTTTGGCCGAGCGGAAGGCCATCGATCCAGCTCACCACGTCGGCATGCTGTTCGGGAAAATGCTTGTTAGCCGGCAGGAGGACGAGGCTTTGCCCGTTGCGCGTCGGAACCGGGCTCGGCACGTCGAGGCCGCCGAGCTTAAGGGCGGCCATGAAATGCAGTTCCGAGCGCAGGCTCGTCTCGTCGTGATAGCCCGGCCGATGCAACCGAAGCGCGGCGAATTGCCCGTCTCTCAGCACAATGCGGAAGACGGCATTTTCCCGATATTTCATCAGGACTGGTTCGCGAGCCTGCGCGGACCAATGGTCCAGTGCCTCCAGCGCACGCTTTTGTAGAGCATCCCGTATAGTCTGCGGCAACTGATCAGCCATATCAGCCTCACAGGCCGGACAATACGTCGTCGAAGATCGACAACATGAAGTCGGCATTTGCCCTGGAGAATGGCATCGGCGGGCGGATCTTGGTAGCGCACTGGTGAATGCCGATCTTGCCCATCAGCACGCCGCGTTCACGCATGGCGTTGACGATCCGGGTCGCCTCTGCGGAGGCCGGCTCCTTCGTTTGCCTGTCCAACACGAATTCCGTGCCCATGAAGAGGCCTCTGCCGCGCACATCGCCAATGATCGAATGCTTCTGCGCCAATCTCTTGAACGCATCGCGCGTATATTCGCCGACGTTGCGGGCATTCTCGATGAGGTTCTCATCCTCAATGACATCGAGCACGGCCATGGCCGCCGCGCAGGAGACAGGATTGCCGCCGAAGGTGTTGAAATAGCGGAACGCCTTGCGGAAGGCATTTATCGTATCGACATTGGCAATGACGCCGCCGACCGGATGGCCATTGGCCATCGGCTTGCCGAGCGTCACGATGTCGGGAACGATGCCGGCGTGCTGATGGCCCCACATGTGCGAGCCGGTGCGGCCGAAGCCGGGCTGGACCTCGTCGGTGATGACCAGACCGCCGGCCTTGCGCACGGCTGCGATCGTCTTGTCGAGAAAGCCAAGCGGTAGATCCGGAAAGCCCTCATTGGCGAAGAACGGATCGATGATGATGGCCGAGAAACCGTGCGGGCTATCCTGAAGCGAGGCGATCGCCTTCTCGACTTCGGCTGCAAATGCCGTGGCGAAGGCATCGCCACCTTCGCCACCGAGAGGACGGTAGCTGTCCGGCGCCGGCACATGGCGGACATGGCCGCCGAAGCCGCCGACCGGCGGCATGCGGGTCGATAGCTGCGACACCGCGGTCGTGTTGCCGTGGTAGGTATGGTTCGTAGCAATGACGCCGGTCTTGCCGGTCACGGCCTGGGCCATGCGTAGCGCCACGTCGTTCGCTTCGCTACCGGTGCAGGTCAGGATCGCCGCATTGAGGCTCTTGTCGAAGGTTGCCGTCAGCCGCTCGACATAGTCGAGAATGCCTTCGTGCAGGTAGCGCGTATGGGCATTCAGCGTCGACGCCTGCCGCGTGATCGCTTCGACCACGCGGGGATTGCAATGGCCGACATGCGGCACATTGTTGTAGCAGTCGAGATATTTGCGGCCGTCGGCGTCCCAAAGCCAGACGCCTTCGCCGCGCACGAGATGCACCGGGTCGTCATAGAAGAGCGACATGTTTCGGCCAAGAAGCCGTTCGCGTCGCGCGATGAGGGCTGCGTTCTCGGACATGATCAGCCCCTCGCTGCGGCGAGACCTGCGTCGAGCGCGGTCAGGATGGTCTGAACATTCTCGGCGGTCAGGATCAGCGGCGGCGACATGATGACGTTGGTGCCAGACGTGCGAACCAGAACGCCGGCGTCATAGGTCGCATCCTGAACCTTCTGCACGACATCCTTGGCAGCACCGCTCTTCTTCGCGCGGTCGCTGACGAGTTCGAGGGCGCACATCAAGCCCTTGCCACGCACGTCGCCCACCAATTCGTGCTTGTCCTGCAGCTTCTTCAACCCGGCCAGCAGTTCTTCGCCGCGAGCCGAGGCATTATCGGCGACATTGAGCCGCCTGGTTTCCTTCAAGGTAGCGAGTGCTGCGGCGGCACCGACGGGATGGCCGGAATAGGTGTAGCCATGGCCGATGCTGCCGACCGGACCCTTGCTGCTTTCGAAGACCTGCGCCACCTTGTCGGAGATCATCACCGCGCCGAAGGGGAAATAGCCGTTGGTGATCGCCTTGGCCGTCGACATCAGGTCCGGCTGGACGCCCGAGAGGCGCGATCCGGTCCAGGCGCCGGTGCGGCCGAAAGCCGTGATGACCTCGTCGGCGATCAACAGGATGCCGTGTCGGTCGCAGATCTCGCGCATCAGCGGCAGGAAGGTGTCATGCGGGACGATAACGCCGCCGGCGCCGAGCACCGGCTCGACGATCAGGGCGGCGATGGTATCGGCACCCTGGAAGGCTATTTCATCCTCGAAGAGCCTGCCGATAGCAGCCGCAATCTCCGCGCCGTCGGTAGTGTTGAACGGGTTGCGATACGTGAATGGAGCGGGCAGGTGGATGACGCCCGGCAGCAGCGGCTCGTAATTGCGGCGGAAGTTCTGGTTGCCGTTCACCGAGGCGCCACCGAAATGCGTGCCGTGATAGCCCTTCTTCAGCGCGACGAATTTGGTGCGCTCCGGCTCGCCGTTGACCTTGTGGTACTGGCGCGCCAGCCGCAGGCAGGTTTCGACCGAATCCGAGCCACCCGAGGTGAAGAAGGAACGGCTGAGGCCATCCGGCTTGAACCATTCGGCAAGCTCGTAGGAGAGTTCGATCAGCGGCGAGTTCGTCGTGCCGCGGAAGGTCGAATAATAGGGCAGCTCGTCGAGCTGGTCGCGGATCGCCTTCTTTACCGGCTCGCAGGAATAGCCGAGATTGACGTTCCAGAGGCCACCGACCGCGTCCAGCACCTTCCTGCCGTGGATATCGACGATCTCGACGCCGTCGCCGGCATTGATGATCCGCGGTGGATTTGCCTGCATTTCCGCCGGATGGGCCATCGGATGCCACAGGTGGCGGGCGTTGTTTTCGATGATGAAATTGGTTTCACGCATATCGATTCCTCTTGGTTCAGAGCCCGAGCATGGCAAGTGCGCGGGCGTAGCTTTCAGCAGGGCAGGTCACGTCGAAATGCACGTGAGGCAGGTTCACGACTTTGGCGCCCTCGATGTTTTTCTTCTGGTCGTCGACGAAGACGCAGGCCTCGCGCGGCAGGTCGAGCTCGGAAAGAACGAGCTCGTAGGAGCGCGGATCGGGCTTGAGGATCTTCGTGTAGGTGGCATCGACGATGACATCGAAAAGATCAACCAGGGGGAAACGCTGGCGGAACTCGATGCCGTAGAAGAGATCGAGTTCGTTCGACAGGATCGCCAGCTTGAGGCCCGCCTCCTTCGTGCGCAGGATGGCGTCGCGCGCTTCCGGCCGGAGAACCAGTTCCGGTTCAGCGCCACGCGCTCGGCGCACGAAGGTCTGCATATCCGTCCAGTTCTCGCCGACCAGATCGCCGACTTCGCCGGCACGTGTGAGCCAATAGTCGCGTTCGGTGATTTCGCGGTTCTGCATCGCCACCCAGAGCGGGTCCGTTGTCGTGTCGAACGGGCCGAGCCAGGTCAGCGATCCCTTTGGAAGGCGGAGCGTGCGTTCGGTGATGTCGTGCGTTTCGAAAAGGGTGCGGGTGACGACGCCGCCGAAGTCGAGGATAAGAGCGCGGTCTTGTGTCATGGCCGCCCCTCCGGAATGACGCCTTCGGCTACCCATTGATCGAAGATGGTAAGCGCCGCCGCCGAAAAGGCTGGTGCGTTGATATGCGCATCGACTTCCCGCAGCGTAACGGTAGCCGGAATGGCCCGGCGCATTTCGTCTATGAAAGCTTCGAGGCCATCAGGGTCATGCAGCGGCTCATCCGGCTTATCCCATTCCTGCAGTCCTTCGGTCGGCAGCAGGAAAGCGACTTTCGCACCGCCGCGTTGCAGTTTCTGCCCGATCAACCGGGCGACCTCCCGTCGTCCCTCCGGCGATGTCGTCACCGATCCGATCAGCCGGTTATGGGCGTGATAGGGGCGATCGGCGAAAATCTCCGGCAGGGCCTGCCACGCCTGAAGATCGACCATGTCGACCGCGCCGGGTGCAACGATCTGCGGAATGCCGGCGCGTCCGGCATTTTCGAGCCTGTCCGGGCCGGACGTGACGACGGTGCCATAATGATGATTGCTGACTTCCTGGATGCAGAAATCAAAGACGGCGGCAAAGTCGCCCTGAGAGGCGATCGCTTCATAGGCGCGTCCGCCCATGCCGGTGGAATGGAACACGGCGACGTCATAGCCGCGTTTTTCCAGCTCAGGGCGTAGATATTTCATATATTTCAGGCAGGACGAGCCGAGTGAAGTCATCCCGACGAGCGGCCGTTTGCGATCGGGCTTGGTGCCGTGCTTCGCCGCGCCGACGACCGCACCGCAGGCCTGCGAAAGGACCGAGCGGCAGATGCTGTTGAGGCCATAGAGGCCGCCGGCCCAGAGGATCATCATCAGGTCGGGAGCTATGCGTTCAGGCGGGATGAGATGGGAGTAAGCGATGGTCGAAACTACAAATTTCGGGACTCCGAGCGGCAGGACGGCAGCCACATCGAGCGCCAGATCCGTTCCCATGGAGCCGCCGAGCACGATGACGCCGTCGACCAGTCCATCGTCATAGAGGCGGCGGGTCAGCGCAGCCGCACCCTTTGCCATGGCCGCCATGGCGCTGTTTTCATCGCCGCTTTCGGCGATTGCCTCGATCGAGGTTGCGGCGGCGTTTGCAACGTCGTGCTTGGAGTAATCCGCTCTATAGGGCGGATCGCCGAGAACGCTGACATCGACCATGACCGGCTGGCCGCCGGCTTCCTGGATGACGGATGCCATGAATTGCAGTTCATCGCATTTGGTGTCACCGGTTCCGACGACGAGTATCCTTGGCGAGGGGGCCTCATCAGGGCTCATCAATCTGTCCTCCTATGATGGAATGGTTCCCATGGGTCTTTCCGACCCGTAATATTTTTCTGAGATCGCATTGGCCGCAGCGACTGCCTGCGCGCCGAATTCGTGAATGGTTGCTTTCGCGGTGCGAGAGAGCGGTGCCGCAACAGCAACGCAGCCGATCGGATGGCCGTTGGGCGTGCGGATCGGCGCCGCGGTACTGATGACGCCGGCTTCGAGACCTTGGTCACTGATGGAAAAGCCACGTGCTGCCGTCTCATCGAGCAGATCGCGCACACGCTGCGGGTCGACAACGGTGTGATCGGTAAATTTCTCGAGCGTCTTTCTGAGGGCTTCCTCGATCTCTGACCGCGGGCAGAATGCCAGGAAAGCGAGGCCGGACGCCGTGGCATGAAAAGGCAAGAGGCTGCCGACATCGATCATGATGCGGTGCGCGCGGGGCGAATCCTCCACATGGATGGTCGAGAGCTGCCCACCGGAGAATTCCGAAAGATGTACCGTTTCGGTTGACGATTCGGCGAGCGACTTGATGAACGGGATCGCGACCCGCAACAGGGGAAAGCGTGCTTCGCGAATGCGGGCGAGGCGAACCGGCGCCGATCCGATGCGATAGCGGCGCGTATCCTGATCCTGCTCGACGAAGCCGTGCTTTTCCAGCTCCACCAGAAAGCGGCGTGCGGTTGCCTTGTCCAGCGCGCACAGGCGGGCGATGTCGGTGAGGCCCGCCTCCTTGTCCAGCCGTGACAGGGTATCGAGCAATGAAAGCGCCTTTCCGATCGTGCTCATCGTTCCTCCTCTTGGGCGGGTCGGGTTCTGATTTCGTGCGTCCGGCCGAAGCTTCCGTCACATCAGGTCGCCGACCTTGCGCCGCGACACGATAGCAGCGACCCAAGATACTTAACATGCGAAATAACTTGACAGAGGCCGGCAATGTTTGCAAGTCTATATTTGAAGCTACGGTTCAAATAATGAACCTTAAGCGCTGATGGCGGTAAAATCAACAAAAGCTCAAGCCCCGCTCGTCAGTCCGGTTTTGGTGGAGGTCGCCTGCGCGCAATCGCAGCGATGATCGGATATTCTCAACAAGGGGAACGAACGCAGATGAACACACAAAATTCGCAAGGGCCGGCTGAAAACCAGTTGCGCAAAAATAGCCTCGGCGTGGGTGCCGTGACGTTTCTGGTGGTTTCGGCCGCAGCGCCGCTCACCGCGGTCGCTGGCGGCGTGCCGCTTTCGATGATGCTTGGCAACGGGCCGGGCATCCCGCTGACCTTCCTATTGGTGACAGGGATTCTATTGCTGTTTTCCGTCGGCTATGTCGCCATGGCGCGCCATATCCGCAATGCCGGCGCCTTCTATGCCTATACGGCCCAAGGTCTCGGCGGCCTCATGGGCGGCGCTGCCGCGCTGATCGCCATCCTCGCCTACAATGCCATGCAGGTCGGCGTTCTCGGGCTTTTCGGGGCGGCTACGAAGGGTTTCTTTGCCGAGCAGCTCGGCCTTGATCTTCCCTGGTGGGTCTGGAGCTTTGTCGGCATCGCTTTCGTTGCCGTTTTTGGCTACCGACGCGTCGACCTATCGGCCAAGGTGCTGATGGTGCTCGTCATTCTCGAATATCTGGTCGTGCTCATCATCGACGCTGCCATCTTCGTCCAGGGCGGCGATGCCGGTCTCTCCGCAGCACCCTTCACCCCGACCGCTTTTTGGAGCGGGACGCCTGCCATCGGCCTCCTGTTCTGCTTCGCCGCCTTCATCGGCTTTGAGGCAACGACCATCTACAGCGAGGAAGCCCGCGAGCCGGAAAAGACCGTACCGCGCGCAACCTATATTTCAGTTCTCATCATCGGCCTCTTCTACATGCTGACCTCGTGGCTGATGGTGAACGGTGCCGGCGTCGATAAACTCGTTCCGACCCTGCAAGGCCTTGCCGATCCGACCACGTTCCTCTTCGGTCTTGCCGAGCGCTATGTCGGTCATTGGATTACGGTCGTGATGAGCGTTCTCTTCATCACCAGCCTCTTTGCCGGCGTCCTTGCGTTCCACAATGGCGTGGCACGTTATATGTATGTCGCCGGTCGCGAGGGCCTGTTGCCGAAGTCGGTCGGCGTCACGCATCCGATCTTCCAGAGCCCGCATGTCGGCTCGACCATCCAGACCGTCATCGCCGTGCTCGTGGTCGCGCTCTTTGCGGTGACGGGTCAGGATCCGGTGCTGGCGCTCTTCTCCTGGCTCACCAATGTCGCCACGCTGGCAATCATTCTGCTAATGGCATTCACGGCCTTCTCGATCGTGGTGTTCTTCACCCGAAATCCTGGGCTGGAACGCAACGCATTGGCAGTCAAGGTTTTGCCGATCGTGACGGGCCTGATCCTTTTGGCGCTCGTCTATTACATCTCGGCGAACTTCGGCGCGATCGCTGGTGCCAATGGCGTGCTCGCCGTCTTGTTGCCGGGCCTCGTGCTGATCGCTGCAGTCATCGGGCTTGTCGCAGCGGCCCGCCTGAAGTCTTCGGATGCGGCAGGCTTTGCCCGCCTCGGCGCCGGCCAGGAAGCCTGAAGCCGTTCCAATCGCGGTGGCGGGAAAGACCCGCCACCCTCTTTGTGAGAAAATGAGATGCAGGACAAGATCGACCAGCTCCGGGCACTACCCGTTCCCCCACAGGCATTGTTTATCGGCGGTGCATGGCGCCAGGCGGCCAGCGGTGCTGCGATGGACGTTGTTTCGCCGATCGATGGAACGAGACTGACCACCATCGCCGATGCCGGCAAGCAAGATGTCGATCTTGCGGTCAAGGCTGCGCGACATGCCTTTGAAAAGGGGACTTGGTCAAAAGCCGCACCGGCGGAGCGCAAGAAGGTGCTGCTGAAGATCGCCGAGCTGATCGAGAAGAACGCGCTCGAACTGGCCGTGCTTGGCGTACGTGACAACGGCACGGAAATCTCTATGGCCCTGAAGGCCGAGCCCGGCAGCGCCGCGGGCACGTTCCGCTATTATGCTGAGGCGACCGACAAGGTCTATGGCGAGATCGCCCCGACGGCAGAGAATATTCTGGGTCTGATCCATCGCGAGCCGGTGGGCGTCGTAGCCGCGATCGTGCCGTGGAATTTCCCGATGATGATCGGCGCCTGGAAGATTGCTCCGGCGCTCGCCGCGGGCAATTCCGTCGTGCTGAAACCCGCTGAAGGTGCATCGCTGACGCTTCTCAAACTTGCCGAAATTTGTACTGAGGCCGGATTGCCTGAAGGCGTGTTCAACGTTGTCACCGGGCGCGGCGCCATCTGCGGCGAGGCGCTGGGATTGCATATGGATATCGATGTGCTCGCCTTCACCGGGTCCGGTCCCATTGGACGGCGACTGTTAGAATATTCGGCGCGCTCAAATCTGAAGCGCGTCTATCTGGAGCTCGGCGGCAAGTCCCCGAACATCGTCTTTGCCGATGCGCCGGATCTCGATCAGGCGGCCAAGGTGTCGGCCTACGGCATCTTCCGCAATTCCGGCCAGGTCTGCGTCGCCGGCTCCCGGCTACTCGTCGAAAAGTCGATCCATGCCACCTTCTCGGAGAAGGTCGCCCGCATCGCCGAGAGCATGAAAGTCGGCGATCCCCTGCAGTTGACGACGGAAGCGGGCGCTATTTCCAGCGAGATCCAATTGAAGAAGGACCTCGGCTATGTCGCGCAGGCGGTATCGGAGGGCGCATCGTTGCGTAGCGGCGGCTCGCGCATTCTTGAGGAAACCGGCGGCTACTACATGCGACCGACCGTCTTCGATGTCACCCCGTCCATGACTTTGGCACGCGAAGAGGTGTTCGGGCCTGTCCTGTCGATCATTCCCTTCGAAACAGAGGCTGAAGCTCTGCAGATTGCCAATGCCACGGAATATGGTCTGGCTTCCGCTGTCTGGTCGTCGAACCTGTCGCGGGCCCATCGAATGGTGCGCGGAATTCGCGCCGGCGTGGTGCATGTCAACACCTATGGCGGCGCCGATAACAGCGTGCCGCTTGGCGGCGTCAGGCAATCGGGTAACGGCCACGACAAGTCGCTGCATGCGTTTGACAAATACGTGGATCTGAAGACGGCGTGGATCCAGCTCTGACGTGATGCGGGACCGCGTCGTTTCAATTTAGGCGACGCGGCAGTCCAGATTGTCGGAATGCTCTTCTTGTCATGCAAACAGGGTGCCGCGCGATCGTCGGCACCCTGTTTGTTTCCAGCGATCAGGCGGAGGTCTACCCGCCGAAGCTGCCTGATTGGGTTGGCACATGCACATAGTTACGGTCGAAATAGAGAAGGGCGTGCCCATCCCTGCGACTGCGAATATCCATCACTTCGCCGATGAAGATATGGTGGGTGCCGACGAGACGTGCCTCCGTCAAGCGGCAATCGAAGGAAACGATCGCGTCTGAAAGCGCCTGGCTGCCGGAACGGAAGTCGATCCATTCCGCTGCGGCATAGCGGTCGTCCATGTCTTCGCGCTGGCCGGCAAAGTAGCCGGCTAGTTCCTTGTGCTCCTGCGTCAGGACGTTGACGCAGAAGCGACGGTTTTCGAAGAAGAGGGCTGTTTGTGTCGAGCGGCTGTTCATGCAGACCAGCAGTGTCGGCGGTTCGTCGGTGACGCTGCACATGGCCGTGGCGGTGAAGCCGCCGCGGCCGGCGGGGCCGTTGGTGGTGATCACGTTGACCGGCGCGCAGACCCGCGCCATCGCGTTGCGGAATTCGGTTTTCGAGAGTTGCTCCTCCATGGCAGCGGCCTCACTCGGCGGCATTGCGGATGGGGGAGGTTTGCCCAAGCGGCGGGAGCCAGGTGTCTCCAGTCCAGCCGTTTTCGTCGTAATCGCTCATGCAGCGATCGACGAGGGCTTCCATCTCCTTCAAACGGCCGCCTCGTTCGGCGCCCTTGAGCACCTGCAGCCGGACCTCTTCCGGCGCACCGGCATAGTTGAGCTCGTAAAGGGCATGCCGTCCGCCGAATTCGGTGCCGGTCGCATCCCAGAGCAACTTCATGATCTTGATGCGTTCGATATGGCCCATGTCGTTGGAGCCGCGCACATATTGGGCGAGGTAGCGGTCGATCTCCGGATTGCTGAAATCCTTGGCTGAAGAGGGCAAGTAGATGAGGCCCGAGGCGACGACCTTGCGCACCGTTTCGATGACACGCGGATAGGCCTCCGACATGAAGGTGCGGTAGGAAAGGGCGGCTTCCATGTTTGGCAGCACCGCGCCATTGGCCCAGGGCTGAGGATTGTAGGCCATGGCGTGGGAGAAAGACCAGAACATGTGGCGAAGCGCGATGACTTCGCCGAGTGCGGCCTGATTGCCCCGGAAGGCATCGCCGCCGGTGGCCCGCAGCGCCTTGGCCAGCAGTCCGGCGATGAAATCGAGTTTGACGGCGAAACGCGTGCAGCCCTGGAAACAATAGCCATGCATGAAGCCGGAAGCCGGATGGAAGGAGAGGATCTTCGCCGCATCGCGCAGCACGAGCACATCCTCCCAAGGCACGAAGACGTTGTCGAGCACAAGGATCGCGTCGTTTTCGTCAAAGCGTGACGACAGCGGATAGTCGAACGGATGTCCCACCGTATTGGCGGTCTGCTCATAGGAGACGCGGCAGAACATCTTGATGCCAGGCGCATTCATCGGCACGATGAACATCACCGACAGCGAGGGGTCTTCCGTGACCGTTGCCGAGCTCTGAGCAAGGAAATTGTAGTGGGTGAGCGCCGAAGACGTCGCCACCACCTTGGCGCCGGAGACGTAAATGCCGGCATCGGTTTCCTTGGTGATATGAACGAAGACATTCTTGACGGCATCGGCCGGCTTGTGACGGTCGATCGGTGGATTGACGATCGCGTGATTCATGAACAGCACGGATTCCTGCGCGCGCTTGTGCCAGGAAAGCGCATTGTCCTTGAACGGACCGTACCAGTCGGCATTGGCGCCGAGCGTGTTCATGAGCGCCGCCTTGTAATCAGCCGTGCGGCCCATCCAGCCATAGGACATGCGCGCCCAATCGGCGACGGCGCCCTGCTGCGCCACGAGCTCAGCGGAAGACTTCGCGACCCGGAAATATTTGTGGGTGTAGCCGCCGTTGCCGGTATCGGTCGGTGAGGTCAGGCGCTCCTTGGACTTTTCGTCGTGCAGCGCATCATACATGCGCGCGATGGAGCGTGCGGAATTGCGCATCGAGGGATGCGCCGTCACATCGGCAATGCGCTCGCCATTGATATAGACTTCGCGACCATCGCGCAGGCTTTCCAGATATTCGGCGCCGGTAAACGGACGGGTCTTGTCGCTGCGATGATCTTCAGCTCGCATCTCGTATTCCTCCATTGAGATATTGACAAAAGCTAATTCGGAACGCGACGCGCGGCCATGGACAAACTCTCTAATTCGCTGGTACTTTTTCCGGCATGACGTTGCGAAGCGAAGTTCCGAATTTCTTTGTCTATGGCGAGCCGAGCCGTTCGCTTGAGGTCGGCTTTTTGCATGTCGAAACGGTGATGGAGCGCAAAACGCTGCATTTCGGCCATGTTGCGCCCCACCAGCATCCGCTGATGGGGCAGATCACCTTTTGGTTCCAGGGTGGCGGAACCTATCGAATAGAAGATGAGACTTGGAACTTTTCTGCTCCGGCGATCAGCTTTGTCCCGAGCAATGTCGTCCACGGGTTTGACGTCGAGGACACATCGGATGCCATTGTGGTCTCGGTTTCCGACGACATGTTGAAGGCGCTCGCGCCACAGGTGGATCTCAGCCTCGACGTTCCGATTTTCCTGACCGGCCAACCGTCGGATCCGGCATGGTCAAAGCTCGGCACGCTTCTCGACATGATTGCGGAAGAATATCGAGAGCGGGGAGCCGAAGGCGAGAAGGTTCTGGGCGGCCTGATCGGCGTCGTGTTGTCCCTCATGGGCCGTATCGGCGGCCGCATGGCGTTACCATCCACCTCGCCGACGGTCGCGCTTGGGCTTGCGCTGCGCCGTGCCATTGATCTTCACTACAAGAAGGATTGGCCCGTCGGAGCCTATGTGAACCTGCTGGCGACCACGCCGCATCTCCTCGATAAGGCAGCCCGCGAAGTCTTCGGGCGGTCTGTCAAGGAGTTGCTATTGGAGCGGCGGCTGCTGGAGGCGAAGCGTCTCCTGATGTTTACCGTTCGACCGGTGGAAGACATCGGTCGTGAGATCGGCTTCGAGGATCCGGCCTATTTTTCACGTTTCTTTCGCAAGCGGATCGGCGAAGCGCCCGCCGCTTGGCGCCGGCGTCACCTACAGCCGGAATGATAACGAGAAACAGGTTCAATCAGAATATTTCGCCGATCTAGATGCCGTCGCGCAAGTTTTCGATCCGCACGGATGACGTGGCGATTTCCTCGAACTTCACCCTACATGGCTGGCCGAGCGGCGCCTGAGCAATCAGCCCTACACAAAAGGGCTCGCCCGCGGAGCCGAGCACAAAGATTCGCACCATCTTCCAGAAGCGCCCGTCGAGCGACCAATGAAACGCGACCAGATTGCCGTTCTTGTGGATTCGTAGATAGACCGACTCGGTATTCGGCTCCTCCGAATTGCAATCATCGGACGTGTCCCGCGTTACAACGGAGACGATGGTAGCGTCATTGAGCGCGGACAGCTCGTGGACCAGTTTGGCCCAGTGGCCAGACGCGGCGCGGATAATCAGCCCACCGGCGTCATAGATCGTGGCGAGAGCGGCGGTAACCTTCACCTGGAGAACAAAGACATGCGAGGCCACGGCAACCTCCAGCGACGGCGCGTTTAGCTCCGGCGCGGACCCGTCCGGGCTGACGAAATAATTCGTTCCGCCAAGCGCTTCGATCTCCACACTGTCGTCAGTGACGGTAAATGTGCCGAATTCGGGGTTCACGCGATTTGCCGCGTTCAGATTCATTATTCTCTCCTATTTCCTTCCGCCCGCGATTGAATCGCACCGCTGCCGAGCGGCCGCCGGCATGCAGGTAGTCTCGGTAACGGTGAATGAATTCGGGTGCAAGCTGTCCGCCGGCCATCGTCGTGAAGTGCAGCCTTTGAGTAGCTTTTTGCTTCGGAAAGACCCGTATGAGCTGTTGCGCACCACGTATGGAGCATGCCAACCACTCGACGTTTGACAGCTTTTAGTCCAGGCGAACGCTAATCTTTGGAGTTCGCAGCGAACGAGCGGGCATGCACTTATCCGCGAGGGATCGATTTTGGACGCCAGAACAAGTTTGACTAAGACTTGCTGCTTTTCTGGAATTGCTCTCGCTATTCGCTCTGTCGGAAATTGCGGATCCGATCGAAGAGCACAGCAAGCACGATCGCACCGCCGATGAAGGTCCCTTGCCAGAAGGCATTGATGCCGAGCAGGCCGAGGCTGTTGCGGATCACCTCGATCAGCGCGGCTCCGATTAGTGCACCGAAGGCGGTGCCGACGCCGCCGGCGAGATTGGCGCCGCCGATGACGGCGGCCGCAATGACCTGGAGTTCCATGCCGGCGCCGATATTGGTGGTGACGGCGCCGAGCCAGCCCGTTTGAACGATGCCGGCGAGTCCTGCCGAAAGGGCGGATATCATGTAGACGGCAACTTTGATCTTTCTGACCGGCACGCCCGTGAGCGTTGCCGCCTGCTCATTGCCGCCGATCGCGAAGATATAGCGGCCGAACCTGGTCCAGCGCAGCAGGAAGCCGGTGATCAGCGCCAGCACGATCATGTAGATCACAGGATTGGCGATGCCGAAAAGCCAGGCGCCGCCGCCGAGCGCCAGCAGCTTGTCGTGATCGGGTCCGAACTGGAAAACCACGGTGTTGTTTGAGGCGACCATGGCAATGCTGCGCGCGATCGACAGCATGCCCAGCGTCACGACGAAGGGCGGAAAACCGAGATAGGCGATCAATATGCCGTTGAAGACGCCGATCAGGAGCGCAGTGCCGATTGAGGCCGCGATGCCGACCTCGATACCGTAGCCGGCATGCATGACCACCGCGAGCACCATGCTGCATAGGCAGAGCACGGACCCCACCGACAGGTCGATACCGCCGGTGACGATGACCATCGTCATTCCGAGAGCGATGATGGCGATGAAAGTGACGTTCCGGGTGATATTGTAGAGGTTCTTGGCCGTCGCGAAGGAATCCGTCGCAAAGGACAGGAAAAGACAGGCGAGAATGACGGCGATCAGCACCCAGAAGGTCTGGCTCGCCAAAATGGTGGCCAGCCAGCTTTGCTGCTTCTGCTCGATCGTCCGGTCCAGGGTAATTGCCATTGTCGACCTTCTTTTCTTCGCGAAACGCGCTTGCCGCCTTAGACCTGTTCGATAGCCCCGGTGATGAGCCCGGTGACCTCTTCCGGGGAGCTTGTTGCAATTGGCTTGTCGGCGACTTTTCTGCCCCGCCGCATCACGATGACCCTATCGGCCACATCGAAGACATCCGGCATGCGATGGCTGATCAGGATGACAGCGATGCCACGGTCGCGCAGATGACGGATCAGGTTCAGAACTTCTGCCACCTGCCGGACCGAAATTGCCGCCGTGGGCTCGTCCATCAGCACGATCTTTGCCTCGGACAGCATGGTGCGGGCAATCGCCACCGCCTGCCGTTGACCGCCGGACATCTGCTTGACGAGATCGCGCGGCCTGGTCTCCGACTTGAGCTCCTTGAAGATTTGCCCGGCTCGCTTGTACATCGCCTTATAGTCGAGCACGCGCAAAGGGCCGATGCCATGCCGTAGCTCGCGGCCGAGAAAGACGTTCGCCGCCGCCGACAGATTGTTGCAGAGCGCGAGGTCCTGATAGACGATCTCGATGCCGTGCTGCCGCGCTTCCACCGGGCGATGGAGTACAAGTTCGGCGCCATCGAGCCGCATCATTCCGTGGCTCGGCCGGAAGTTGCCGGCGATCATTTTGACCAGTGTCGATTTGCCGGCGCCGTTGTCGCCCATGAGGCCGACGACCTGTCCTGCCTCCAGCGAAAACGAAACGTCGTTGACCGCTTGGATTGCACCAAAATGCTTGGAAATATTTGTAAGCTCGAGAACCGCCACCAGCCTTCTAGCCTCCCGAACCCTGCCGGCTTGGGACAGATGCCCATGCTCGTCTCGGACCACGGTTCGCTTCCCCGATCTCCTCCTAGAAAAGCGACTGCTTATATTTATGCAAAACCTGGTGAGAGCGTCAATCAATCGCCCGATGAATTGGCTCAACTAACTCAAAAATTGTTTAGCAAAGGCAAATACTCGTTGACGAGCGAAGCGCTAGAATATTAGCTATTTATAGAGGTAGGGGTATGCTGATCCTTGTCACCGGAGCGACGGGCAAGGTCGGGCAGCATTTTATCGCCGAGCTGCTTGACGACCCGCGGTTTTCGAAAGCGCGCATCCGTGCGCTTTGCCATAATCGTCTGTGTCCTGAAAACGACCGCGTTGAGGTGACACGCGGCTCGATCGCGGATCGGAACGTGGTGATTGCGGCGCTTTCCGGGGTCACTCATATTCTGCATCTTGCCACCTGTAAGGAAACGCCCGACGACGTCATGGACGTGACGGTCAAGGGTCTCTTCTGGCTGCTTGAGGAATTCCGCACAAGCGCGACCGCGCGGCAGTTCATCCTCATCGGCGGCGATGCCGGCATCGGCCATTTCTATTATCGCCATGATGGTCCGATTACCGAGCATGCGCCGCACCGAGCCTATCCCGGATGTTACGCGTTGTCGAAAGTGCTGGAAGAGGTGATGCTGGAGCAGTTCACGATCCAATACGGCATCAATGGCTGCTGTCTCCGTGCGCCCTGGATCATGGAAAAGGATGACTTCAAATGCAGCTTATCCTTTGGCGACGACGTATTCGGCGGCCCCCGCTGGAAAACGCTGGTTCCGGAGGCCGACGCCGAGCAATACGCACGAACGGGGACCGTGCCTCTGCTGCGCGATGCCGACGGCCGGCCGCTGAAACGCAATTTCGTGCATGTCGATGATCTCGTCTCGGCAATCCTTTCGGCGATCGACAATCCGCGTGCGAAGAAAGAGCTCTTCAACATCTGCATGGACCGCCCGGTCGATTATGGGGAAGTCGCTGCTTACCTTGCCCGCACGCGAGGCCTCGACTCCGTCGACATACCAAGCCGATATTATTCGAACTGGATGGACAACAGCAAGGCCAAGTACCTGCTGGACTGGCAACCCAAATACGATCTGGAAATGCTCATCGACTCGGCTTGGCGTTACGAGCGGCCACGCAATGATCCGCGCGTCGTCTGGTATCCGGGTTGATCGCATGACGGACACGCCGTGTCCGCCTGTTTCAAGTGGAGGTACCAATGAAGAAAACGTTATTGATTGCCACCGCAGTGCTGGCACTGGCCGCGGGGGATGCCCTTGCCAAAAAGCAGCTCGTCATCGTGGTGAAAGGCCTCGACAACCCGTTCTTCGAGGCAATCAACCAGGGGTGCCAGAAGTGGAACAAGGAAAATGCCAGCGCGGAATATGAGTGCTTCTACACTGGCCCGGCATCGACATCCGACGAGGCAGGAGAGGCGCAGATCGTCCAGGACATGCTCGGCAAGGCCGACACGGCTGCGATTGCGATTTCGCCGTCGAATGCAAAGCTTATCGCCCAGACCCTCAAGACGGCCAATCCATCGGTCCCGGTGATGACGATCGACGCTGATCTTGCCGCTGAAGATTCCGCTCTGCGCAAGACCTATCTCGGAACGGACAACTACCTGATGGGTGTTCGTATCGGAGAATATATTAAGAAGGCCAAACCCAATGGCGGGAAAATTTGCCTGATCGAAGGCAATCCCGGCGCCGACAACATTCTGCGCCGCGCCCAGGGTACACGCGATGCCCTAACCGGCAAGAAAGGGCTAACGGCGCTGAAGGGCGAAGGCGGCTGGACCGAAGTCGCAGGCTGCCCGGTCTTCACCAATGACGACGGTGCCAAGGGCGTTCAGGCGATGACCGACATCCTCGCCGCTAATCCGGATCTCGATGGTTTCGCCATCGAAGGCGGCTGGCCGCTGTTCGGAGCGCCGCAGCCCTACCGGGATCTGTTCAAGCCCATGGCCAAGCGTCTCGCCAGCAACGATTTCGTCATCGGTGCCGCCGACACCATCGGTGACGAAGTAGCGATCGCACGCGAAGGTCTGGTTACCGCTCTCGTCGGCCAACGGCCTTTCGAAATGGGCTACAAGGCACCTTCCGTAATGATGGATCTGATTGCCGGCAAGAAGGTCGATGATCCAGTCTTCACCGGCCTTGACGAATGCACCAAGGATACGGTCGATACCTGTATCCAGAAATGACGTTCGCCTTTGGAGGGTCTGCCTCGCGGTTACGGTGCCGGTCGACACCACGACCATTACACCTGGCAACGCAAAGCAGATGGGAAAATAATGACCGAAATAGGCCCGGCTGGACGCCTTCGTCCCGCCGGGCTGAGATCAATTTCTGGCATAGCCCCGAGATCAACCGCCCGATCCCATCTGTCGGCAAGGTCTTCAGGAGAGGAGGGCCCCGCGCGCCTGACGCCCTGATTGATATGGGGGCGTCTTGGCTGCCGGCTGCTTCGGCCAGTTTCAATTCAGCGACTGATTTCGTCCCTTCGTCTCGGTCGAACGAGGGACCACTATATAGGATCGATCACCGACTGATCCGAGTGGACAAAATAATCGACGAGAGTGTGCGCTCGACACCATCGACCATGCCGATTTCGTCGACAAGTCGATCAAGCTCCGAGATCGATGGCGCTTCAATAACCGCGATAAGATCGAACGTACCGCTCACGGAATGAAGCGACTTGACCGCCTGAATGCGCTGAAGCGTGCTGCAAACCTGTGAGAGCACCTTCGGTGCAAGCGTGATCATGATATGCGCTCTCACCAGGCTCGATGAATAAGCATCTGACAACCTGACGCCATAGCCTGCAATAACGCCTTCTCTTTCCAGTCGCTCCAAGCGGGCCTGTACCGTCGTTCGCGATAGAAGCAGCTTTTTTGCCAATGTCGCCACTGGCATCCGGGCATTGTCGCCCAGCAACGCCAGCAATTCCCGATCCTTGTCTGTGAGGTTCATCGCTTCCTCGACATTATGATAATCAGCCTCGTCGATCTGCCAAATAATATGCAGCATAATGCGCTATTGGTCGCTATGATTCGATCGAACTCCCCTCACATTTATAAAAATCCTATATGCAAACCGAGGGGACTTATATGATGGACATAGTGGTAATTGGTGCCGGCAAGATCGGTGGCGCGATCGCTGTGATGCTCGCTGAAACTGGCGATTACAATGTGATCGTGACGGATCGCGACCAGGTTCAGTTAGCAAAGCTGGACAATCATCCGGCGATATCTGGTGCAGTGGTCGATATTGCCGACAAGAAGGCACTTGTCGATGTGCTCCGCGGCAAGTTTGCTGTCCTCTCGGCAGCACCATTTAATCTCACCGGCAAGGTGGCCGAAGCAGCTCTTGAGGCATCGGTCCATTACCTCGATCTCACGGAAGATGTCGCCACGACCAAAAAGGTCGAAGAATTGGCAAAGGGTTCCGACCTGGCCTTCATTCCCCAGTGCGGCTTGGCTCCCGGTTTTATTTCAATTGTGGCGAACGATCTTGCCAAGCGATTTGACACTCTGGATAGCGTCCGCATGCGGGTGGGCGCACTGCCGCAGTATCCGTCTAATGCTCTGAACTACAATCTCACCTGGAGCACCGATGGGCTCATCAACGAATACATCGAGCCCTGCGAAGCGATCGTCGAAGGCAAGCTGGTGACTGTTCCGGCCATGGAAGAGCGGGAAGAGTTTTCCCTCGATGGCGTCACCTACGAAGCGTTCAATACGTCCGGCGGCCTCGGCACGCTGGCCAAGACACTCGAGAGCCGCGTGCGCACGATGAACTACCGGACGATCCGGTATCCCGGCCACCAGGCTATAATTAAGGCGCTTCTGAACGACCTTAACCTGAAAAACCGTCGTGATGTGCTGAAGGATCTTTTCGAGCACGCACTTCCTGCCACCATGCAGGACGTCGTCGTGATCTTCGTCACCGTTTGCGGCTGGAAGGACGGTCGCTATCTTCAGGAAACCTATGCAAACAAGGTCTACGCAGGGGTCGTTGCTGGCAAGAGGATGAGTGCCATCCAGGTCACGACGGCGGCTGGCATAACGACGGTTCTTGATCTTCTTGCTTCTGGAAAGCTCCCTCAGAAGGGCTTCGTTCGGCAGGAAGAGGTCACTCTAGCCGATTTCCTCAACAATCGCTTTGGACGGGTCTACGACCCGGAAGCGCTTCGTCTAAAGCAGGCCGTTTAGCCTCAACGTCAGAATGACCAACACGCTGACATCGTTAGATATCGGGCGTGTTGGTCCTGCGGAGGCGGCGCAGGCCCAAGGTTTAGGCGTATGTAGGCCGGTGTCTGCCTCGAGTGAACATATGAATGCATCGTGCCCGAGACCACGTCGATGACGATTCGGAATGGTTCGATTTGAAAACCGACGGCTTCGATTTCCTGATTCTGGTTCTAGGTGGGTGCTGATTATGGAAGGACTGGCCCATTCCACAATCAACACATCGCCTGCCTCACTTTTGCGTAAGCATAAGTGCACTGGTCAGATCGCCGAGCGGCTTCTGTTTGCGCGCCGCGATAGCAGCGTCGCGCACGGTGATGCCATGGAGCGTCGGGAGTTCGAAGCGGCGCGTGATGAAACGTAGGATCGAGGTCGTGTCCATTGGCGTGTGATCGACGAAGCCGTGCCGCGCAAAGGGCGAGACGATAATGGCTGGAATACGTGAACCCGGTCCCCAACGGTCGCCTTTGGGCGGCGCCACGTGATCCCAAATGCCGCCATTTTCGTCATAGGTGACGACGACCAGCATATGAGGCCATTGTGGACTCTTCTCAAGATGCGCGATCAGGTCGGCGATATGGGCATCGCCGGCCTCGATATCGGCATAGCCGGAGTGCTCGTTAAGATTGCCTTGGGGCTTATAGAAAGAGACTTGCGGCAGCGTGCCGGCATCGATCGCTTTGATGAACTCAGTGCCGCCTAAGCCGCCATCCCTCAGATGCTCGGCCCTGGCCGCGGTGCCGGGAGCGAAATTGGCATAATAGTTGAAAGGCTGGTGGTGATATTGAAGATTCGGCACCGGCTCCTTGTTGCCATGGTCGAGCACATCCTGCCAAGCCCCGCTATACCAAGCCCAAGTCACATGCTTGAGGCTGAGCATATCGCCGATGGTGGGCTCTATCTGTGGCGGCAATGTTGTTGGCTTGTTCGGGTCTGCCAGTGCTTTGTCGCCGTCCGGCGCGGGACCATTGCCACTCGGCTGATAGGGTGGCTGCATGGTGTTGACGGCGTAGAAATCGGGCGTGAGATTGCCATCGCCGGCGAACTTCGGAATGCCATCCATCGCGGATTTTGGCGAGTTGGCGGCGGCCTTGAGCGTCACCCCGTCCGGCTCGACCACTGCGATCGAAGGCTTAGCGGCGCTGGTGTCGGCGTTGGGATAATAGGGCGCACAGGCACAAATCAGCCATTGGTGGTTGAAGAAGGAGCCGCCGAAAGCGCCCATGAAGAAATTATCGGCCAGCGCGTATTTCTGAGCGACTTTCCACATCGCCGTCTTCGAGCCGTCCCAAAAGCTCATCGCTAGCGCGCCTGAATCGGCATAGGCGACGAATTTATCGTTGCGTCCGCCATCGATCTGCATCTGGTTCTGATAGTAGCGGTGCCAGAGGTCGCGCGTGATTGTATTCGAAGTGAGGTTGAACCCTTTGGGGTCGTCTGCGCGGAACGGCCGATTGGGGAGGTGCTCGGTCTCCGCTTGGGTCACCGGCGGTGTGACGCCTTTGGCGGTGAGGCCCTCCCAGATCGGCGGTAACTCACGGAAAGGCCTGCCGTCGCGATCGCGCTGGATGCGGGCACTTGCCGGCGCCTTCGAAACCCCGTTAGCCCCTGGGAAGCTGCCGTAGAGATTGTCGAAGCTTCGATTTTCCGCATAGATTACCACCACGGTATCGATCAGCTTCAGATCACCGGTGGTATTCCGCGCAGACCCAGCCGTTGCGCCGGAGGCGCTACCGCCGGCGATGGCAGGACCAAAAGCCGTCACAGAAAGACTTAAGGCGCAGACGGCCGCAGCAGAGATCGATTTCATTTGGATTGGCCTCCCCAGAATTCGGTGGGTGTACCTCCACCGCGGACGACAGCTTATCCGGGCGAATAGCTAACGCAAGCTCTAATTGAAATGATTCTAAAATCCGTCTAACGATATTTTGGACGGACCTGAGATTGCAGTGAAGGACACGACCGTAACGATGCAATCCAAATCGCGAACAAGACAGTGGGTCGGGATTTGTACTGCTGCATTGTTGTTGACGACGACCTCGGTCCATACGGGTCAAGCTGTGTCGCGGGCGGACGTGCGACGGCAAGCACAAGCATTGAACGCGCTCGGGAAAGCCCTCTTCTTTGATCCCTCCCTGTCAGCATCCGGCAAGATGGCCTGCTCTTCCTGCCACGATCCCAACCACGCCTTCGGGCCGACCAATGACCAGGCCGTGCAACTCGGCGGCGGCGACTTGCATCAGCCGGGCCTGCGGGCGGTGCCTTCGCTCAAATATCTGCAGGTGGTGCCGCCCTTCACCGAGCACTTCTTCGAATCCGAGGACGAAGCCGACGAAAGTGTCGACAATGGGCCGACCGGTGGCCTGACCTGGGACGGCCGGGTCGATCGCGGCTGGGAGCAAGCCAAGATTCCCCTGCTGTCTGACTTCGAGATGGGCAATAAAAGTGAAGCTGACGTGGCTGGCCGCGTGCTCGCGGCGCGCTACGGCAAGGCGATCACCGATATTGCCGGGTTAAAGGCCGGCAGTGATCCGGCGATCGTCTTTCGAACGGCGGTCAAGGCGTTGGAAGTCTTTCAGCAGGACTATCGGACCTTCTATCCCTATTCGAGCAAATATGACGCGGTGCTGGCCGGCAAGGCTCAGCTCACACCACAAGAGGCAAGGGGGCTCGACGTGTTCAATGCAGCCGAGAAGGGGAACTGTGCTTCCTGTCACGTCAGTCAGCGCGGCAATGATGGCACGCCGCCGCAGTTCACCGATTACGGGCTGATCGCCATCGGCGTTCCCCGCAATCGCGACATTCCTGCGAACAAGGATCCGGCGTTCTACGATCTCGGCCTATGCGGTCCCCTGCGCACCGACTTCATTGGGCGTGAGGATTATTGCGGGCTCTTTCGCACACCAACACTGCGCAACGTCGCTCTTCGCAAGACCTTCTTCCACAATGGCGACATTCACTCTCTGCGTGACGCCGTACGCTTCTACGTGGAACGGGAGACCCATCCGGAGCGCTGGTATCCTCGCAGGCCCGACGGGAGCGTTGACAAATACGATGATCTGCCGGCGGCGGCGAAGGCCAACATCAACACCGACCCACCTTTCGATCGCAAGACAGGAGACGAGCCGGCGCTCTCTCCCGCTGAAATCGACGACGTCGTAGCCTTCCTCGGCACGCTCACTGACGGCTACGAACCATCGGAGTGAGGGCGTGAGCGGCCATGATTTGCCCGATGCTGTCGCTTGCTCGGCAGATCGAGTAGCCGGGCGATAGTTTCCGCACCCTTGCCAGAAACCGTTATCTTGCCGCTATCGCCTATTTGGAGTTCAGTTCCGTTTGAGAAGCTGAGGGACCAGCCGTCATCGGCGTCTAGGCGGCGCCTGTCCGTTAGTTCGATACCGGCCGCAGAGACAAGCGCAATCGCCTTATCGACGTCCATGATCATCCCCCATGCAAGAACCCCTCGAGCATTTGTACTAGCGGTCTTCGTGGTCCACAAGCACGCTGCAAAATGCTCAAAAATCTAGCCGTGCGTCGAGGAGCGGGTTCGGCGTGAGCCTCACAGCGACTATTGCGTCACGCGGACGAATGGATCCTGAGCGTAGTTCCGATTCCGCTTGGACGCTTTCCGTCTTCCATCACATACCGTGGAAGGTTCGGCTCCGCCTTGTGGGGCAAGGCAGAGCCGGGAACCGAACAACGGCTCACTGAGTGCGCTCAAGTGTCGGGGAAACTTGTCCGCCTCCTAATTTTATACTACCAAAAGACGAATTTCTAGATGCTAAATCATGCCGCGCCGGCGCGGATTCGACGACGGTTTGGGGTACCAAACGCCAACCGTCTCAAGTGCCCCTTCCAACATACTGTGGGGACAACGGTCGTCTCTACGATCATTGGAATGTGGTGCACGGACGACTGACCAGATCCAGGTCGGAATATATGATGAAAGCGGGTGATGAGGAGGATTGCTTTGACCAAGTCACCCCCATCTCGCTTTTCAGCGGTTGCTTTTTCACCGCCGTCGGCATCCTTGCCACTGCCGCCTTCTACGGCCTGACGGGCGACGTAAAGCAGAGTGCCCTGCCTTCTCTGTTCATGTTGCTGGATGCTGCCCGCGGCAGTGACCGCGGCTTTCGATGGAACGCTCGTTGTCCTCGGCCGCCTGCGTCAACGCGCGATCGTCAGGACTACGGGAGAGACGTCGGGCCTGACCACCGCAATGGTGTTGCTCCACCTCCATGCCCATGCGTCGGCGCTCGCCGGGGCCAAAATAGTTTGCCAGCTCGTTCTCCTTTTTGGATCGGCGCGCGCCGCGAGGCGGCTACCGCGCCTACATGTGACCAAACCCATTCTTGTTGAGGACATGGCGTTTTCGCGCCAGATCGTCGGCAATCGTCTGGTTGTATTTCTCGCCTCGTATTCGGGCACGCTCGTCGTCGGAAGCTTTCTCGGAATAGCGCAGTATCGTCGCCATTGTTTCGGAGCTGCTGGGCGAGCCGGTACGATCGTTGAGTTGGGTATATCCTCCAGATCGGCGCAGGCGCGCTGGCCTATGCCGCTATACTGATGGTCACAATCCAAATAGGCAGGCGTCTGCGTTGGCTAACATGGGAATAAGGAGCCGCAAGGACTTGCGCCCCATCAATCCTGCCGTCATCTCGTCCGATGCCGTAATTTGCTGAAGCTGCCGGAACACGCGTTGTGTTATAGGCATCCGATCGCCGCGCGCGAACGCGCATCGGTGCACCAACGCATCCGAATCTGCCACAACACCAGTATCCACTCATTGTTGAACGAAAATCCGTTCAATCGGGTTCGGACATTAACAGGGCAGTCCACAAGTCTATCGCTCACCAACTGAAGAGAGGACGGACAGAGCCATAGGAACCTGCGGATTCACGATCATATTGCCGTAAACAAGGGTGTTGTCGAAATTCGTTGGTGGCAAGGATACGGACAGGCGGCCTGGAGCGCCCTTGCAGGAGCCCTCCCAGCCTATCGGCATCGAGACCCCGTTCAAAAGCTCATTAGATCGGCCATTTCGGGTGACCACGGCGGATCATAGACCAGGTTGACGACGGCTTCGCTGACGTTCGCAAGCGTCTCGATCCTGGCTTTCGCCGCCTGGGATAGAAATTCCGAGGCCGGACAGAAGCGGGTGGTGGTTGTCATCTCGACCGTTACGACGCCGCCATCTGAAATCGAGACATCATAGATCAGGCCGAGGTCGACGATGTTGGTTCCGACCTCGGGATCGTCGATCTCCCGGAGGGCATCAAGCACGTCCTCCCGTGTCGGGTCAGTTCCGCGCATCGCTGCCATCCATCGGCGTCGCCCGGATCATGATCCGGTATACGCTACCCGTCTCATCAAAGTTGCCGATCCACTCGTGCCCTCGTTCCTTCAGCTCGTTGAACAGGAAGACCGGCTCGCGGTTCAACAGCGCGAAAAGCACTTCGCCGCTTGCCATCGTCTCCAGCCTTGCCAGGATTCTTTCCATGGGTTCGGGGGGAGGTAGATCGGTGAGGTCGAGGTTCCAAACTGGCTCGGGCCAAATCGCTTCCGCGTCGCCTTTCCGGGCATCGTCTGCAGCGGCAACGGGAAGGAACTCGATCTCCCAATCGTCTTCCGCGAGCCGCCGCGCGGTGTAGGTGAAACCCCGCTGCGAGAGCTGCCGGATCAGCGGCCTGGGCTCAAAAATGGCGTGAAGCCTGACACCTTCGCCTGGAGCAAGGCTGGCAAAGGTATCCATGATCAGTTGAAAGGGCATCCCGCCATCGCGCAGGATCTGTCGTACGTCGAGTTCACGAAGCTGAACCATTGGCGTTACCTCTATTGTTGCCGGCAAAAAAGAATGATGGATGTTTGAACGGGAATTGCTTGGCTTCGGCGTCTACGCCAACGAGGCCTCGCGACAGTGCGAGCTCCACGGCAAGCGCTGCGGTCGAAAGCGCCTGAACGAACGCAGCCATGCGGAAGGCGTCATCCCATTGTAGAAAGATCGCGGCCGCGGCGCAGACGACCGCCACGTAGAAAGCACCGAGCCAAATGGACGACCGGCCGGCGGCAACAAGGTCCGCCAGGCGTGGCGTCGGACGCCGTCCGAGGAGCGGACCGAACGCCTCGATCCATGTGAGGAAGGGTACGATCTTCAGGAGCTGCGCGAGCCCGAGGCCGCTCAGCCAGCCGAAGACGAAGAGATAGGAGAGTGCGATGATGGCATGTTGGCCAGCGTGGAAGACAAGCGCGAAAGCCAGAAGCGGAACCGAAGCGCCGAGCAGGACGAACGCTGGCAGAGACCAGAAGGTATTTAGCTCAAGAGTCTTCCGGCGACGGCCGCGATAGGTGCGAAACAGTTCGGCCAGGTATGCCGCGGTGGCGATCAAAAGGAAGAAGGGCGCGAGAAGGGCCAACGTGCCCGCGGCGACATTGGCGTCGAAGACGAGCGCGATGGCAGCGCAGACAAGAAGGCCAACCACTGCCCACCCGCCACTGTAAAGCAAAACGGACCGCTTCATGTCGTTCGACAGCAGAAACATCGGCAGCAGCTTATAGGTGACCCCGATCGCACCGAACGTCATCCAGCCGCCCAGTCCGAGGCCGGCATGCAACGGCGCGGCGTCGACCACGAAGGACACGACGGACGGTATGCCGATGGTGCCGGAGATCACGAGCGCAAAGAGCGCGCCCAGAGCGACAGTCGCCGCCAGGCTGCAAATTCCGATGAGGAGAAAGCGCGACGCTTCATGGGCGTTTCGCCCGCGCCAGAGAAGTGCGAAGAGCACGGAGGCGATCGACAGGATCGAAATAACCAGAACTGACGCGGCGGTGACCATGACTGGACCGGCCATCACAGAGCCGTTTTCGATCAGCCTGAAACCGCACAGAAGCAGTCCCAGCCCGAAAACCACGCCGCCAAGGACCGTCAGACCGAGATTGCCGGTCGGCAGGCTTAGCCCCGTCACGACAGGTCCGAATTGCAGAAGGGCTCCGATCATCAGCAGGCCCAGCCATCCGATCGTCGTTGAGTGCACGATGATGAGCGCACGGGGCTCGGCGATATCAAGTGACGGCACCCGGCTTCCGGTCGCAAGCAAGCCTTCCGCGAAGAGCAGAAATAAGAGCGCCGCTGCGAAATAGGACATCGTCCATCGCGACAGGCTCGTGCCCATTGGCATCATCGTGCCTCCCCGCGTCAGTGGCTGCCGCAGCAGCAGTCGCAGCCGGCGTCGAGGCGCGTAATCTCGACACGCCACACCTCCGGTCCCTGCTCCAGATATTCCCAGGAAAACTTGCCGGGTAGGGCAGTTTCCAATTGATACTGGAGCGGTCGTGGCTCGTGGTCGCTCGTAATGTGGAGGACTGCACCCGGCGTCAGCGCATGAAGAGCGCCAAAAATGCGCGGATGACGTTCGGCTGGCCGAAGAACTCGGACGTCGATATGCGCGATGTCGATTTGGGTGGGATAGGCGTCGGTCATGCTGGTTCCTTTTGCCGCTGCTCATGAAGTGCGTGGACGACGGCTCGCCCGTTCGTCGATGTTCAAGATACGCGTTCGGGAATCTGCGAACTTTGACAGCGAACAAACATCAGGAAAGTTTCGGATAGTCGGAGTTCCCCTTCATTGACTTATGACAAGGAAGGCTTTCCCGCCGGCGGGCATAAGGAGCCATGAGCTTCATAAGGGAAAAGAAGATGTCCAACGCCCTGGTGGCCAAATACGGCGAAGCCCGCCTGCCACGCTACACGAGTTATCCCACCGCGCCTGCATTCGCGGCCAATGTGGGGCCAGAGGACTATGAGCAGGCCTTGGCAGCCGCTGCGACAGGCGGCCCGGTGTCGCTATATCTCCACGTCCCTTTTTGCCGCGCCATGTGCTGGTATTGCGGCTGTCATACGACCATCACCCGCCACGACGGCCCTATTCTCGACTACCTCGACGTGATGAGCCGGGAGATCGAACTGGTTTCGAAGGCTGCCGGCGGCAACATGCCGGTCAAGAATGTGCATTTCGGCGGCGGCACGCCGACGATCATGAAGCCGCACGAATTTTCAGCTCTCATGACGAAGCTTCGAACGTCGTTTTCCTTTGTGCCGGAAGCCAGCGTGGCGGTCGAGATCGACCCTCGGACGCTTACAAGCGAAATGATCATCGCGCTCGGCGAGAACGGCGTCGACAGAGCAAGTCTTGGCGTCCAGAGCTTTGATCCGGTCGTCCAGAAGGCGATCAACCGCATCCAGACGTTCAGCCAGACGAAGGCGGCGGTTGCAGGCCTGCTGGCTTACGGCGTTTCGAGCATCAACTTCGACCTCATCTATGGCCTGCCTTTTCAAACCGTCGACTCCTGCGTCGAAACGGTGAAGATGGCGATCGAGCTGCGGCCGGAGCGGTTCGCGGTTTTCGGATACGCTCACGTCCCCGCATTCAAGAAGCATCAACGGCTCATCGACGAGTCCGCGCTTCCAGGGGCCGAAGAGCGCAACGAGCAGGCTGAAGCCATTGCAGAGGCCCTCGTCGCCGCAGGATACGTCCGAATCGGCCTCGATCATTTTGCGCTGCCTGATGACGAACTCGCGATCGCGGCCCGCTCCGGCACGCTGCGAAGAAACTTCCAGGGATATACGACGGACGATTGCGAAACCCTCGTCGGCCTGGGGGCCTCCTCCATCGGACGTCTGCCATCCGGTTACTACCAGAACCATGTCGCGATCGGACGGTATGCCGATATGGTCTCTTCCGGCATCCTTCCAACTGCGAAGGGCTATCTTCTCACCCAGGAAGACAGGCTCCGCGGCCGGGTCATCGAACGGCTCATGTGTGATTTTGAGGTCGATCTCGAGGCGCTTAGCCGCGAGGCCGGATACGATGCAGGATTCCTGCTAGAGCGGAACGACAGGTTTCGCGAGTTGGTGGCCGACGGAGTGGTTGCCATTGTCGAAGGCCGCGTCACCGTTTCCAAGGACTCGCGCTTTATGGTCCGTGCTGTGGCAGCGGTGTTCGATGCCTATTTAGGAGCGCTGGGACGAACGCATAGCAAGGCGGCTTAGGCGCCGCCGCAACCTTCACTGCTGATTGGGTCGTAAAGCCCCGGCGAAACCGCTGGCTCCGAGACGTTCGATTTTCATATGACCGTCTCCACAACGCGAAAGCCATGCGCGACCTTCCCCCAGGAAGGTCGTTTCCCTTTCTTGAAGCTATGCACCCGAAGGCACCGGCTACGCCGTCAGGCTCCTGTAGATCGCAGGGAGGGTGCTTGGCAGCTTGGCGATATCAGAGACAAGCGCATATCCGTGGCGGCCGAAGATCGCGGGAAGGTAGTCGCCCGAACTTCGATCCACCGTGACCGCAAAAACGACCTGGCCACGGCCCCGCGCCTCGATGACCGCCCGCCTGCAGTCCTCCAGCGCGAACCTTCCCTCATAGTGATCGACATCGTTTGGCTTCCCGTCGGTCAAGATCATCAGCAGTCTCTTCCTAGCGCCCTGCTTGTCGAGCTGCTGCGAGACGTGCCGGATCGCGGCGCCCATGCGGGTGTAGTAGCCGGGCCTCAGGCTGGCTATGCGGCAGGCGACCGCCGGTGAGAAGCTTTCGTCGAAGCGCTTGACCGAATCGATACGGATCCAGTCGCGTCGGCGCGAGGTGAAGGTTTCGATGGAGAACCTGTCGCCGCAGGCGTCAAGACCGCGTGCGAGCACGTCGAGGGCCTGCATTTCCACATCGAGAATCCTTCTGTTGTCCACCCATGAATCCGTAGACAGGGAGACGTCGACGAGCAGCGAGGTTGCGAGTTCATGCGCAGCCGGTCGGGCGCACTCGTAGATGTGATCGTTCGGCTGCCCCGTGGCGAGAAGATCGATACGCGAGCGGACGACCGCTTCGAGATCGAGATCGCTTCCGTCCAACTGCGCCCGTCGTATTTCGCGCTTTGGACGAAGTGTTTCGAACTGCTTCTTCACCTTGCGAATGACGGACTGATCGCTGGCCAGTGCCATCCGGTCATCGTCCTGAGCCGTCCCGAGCACGACCCGGCAATGATCGGGGAGATACTCCCCCTTGCGATAGTTCCATTCGGGATAGACGAATTCCCCGTGAATGCGCCTGGGATCAGCGGCTTCGGGGGAAAGATCGAGGTCAAAATGAAACTTCGATTTCGGCTTCTCCCTCGTCTCGCTGAGCGTGATTTCGTCCAGATCGTCCGCGGCGGAGGGCTCGTTGTCTTCCCTGTCATCCGTTGGGCGGTCCACAGCCACCATCTCCGCCATGGCGAGAATCTTCTCGAACCGGTTCAGTATGAACGGATCGCGCTTGCGATCGTCGGCGTCCTTCTGGCGCTTGCCTTCATGTGTTGGCTTTTCCGTTTCGTCACGCTGCGAAGCATCGGAGGGAAGATCGTCGCGCTCCGCGTTCATGCCGTCCGCCCCGCCCCGGAAATCCGGCCAGAGTGGAATCGGCAGCATCGGGAGATAACCCGCCGGCGCCGCATGAATCTCGGGCCGGGCGTTGGGCGGGAGATCATGCTCGATCGGAAAGGACAGGGCCGTCATTGCGAAGGTCTCGATCCGAGCCTCGACCGAGGGAAGCCTGCCTCGCTGCCGGCAGGAAACCAGAGCATGGCTCAGGCGTGCATACCGGCTGCTCATGCCGGGAAATGTCTCCACCAATAACCGTGAGTTACGGCGGCCCGCTTCGACGCGGGCGACATCCCGGACGGCTAGGTCGGAGGACATCTGATCAGGCGCAACCGCGACTGCGACCGCGAAATATCCCGCCAGCCAGAAGTATAGGTCGCGATTGAGCTGAGTGTCGTCGAAGATTTCGATCGTCGCCGGAAGGTACAGCGCCGAGTTGTCCCAGGTCGGATGATCGCTCCTCTCTTCGCCGAGGCCTACGACCTGGCGCAGGCGAAGGCGATGGGCGGAGGTCTTCTGCCTCGACTTCTGGATCTGAAGAGTAGACTCGCCGCCGAAGGCGCGGAAGCAGACGGCGAGCTGCGACTTGACGTCCGCGAGTTGTACCGCCTGATCCGGATGGCGCGGCCATGAGCTCGTGTCGCCGACGAAGCGATGCCATGCGCGCCCTACGGTTTCTTCAAGTTCCAGAAATTCCAGCATCGTATCCGATCCTATGCAAACGTTGCCTTGGCCACTTCAAGGAGCGCGGCCTTCACGTCGGGCTCGTCTGTGAGCGGCTCTATGATGGCGGCGCGGACGGCGTCAAAGGTCGGCAGTCCGGCGTCGAGGAGTGTGGCGCAGTAGATCAGCAGTCGGGTCGACACACCTTCTTCCAGATCCTGCCCCTTGAGCGCGCGCAGGCGCCGCGCCAGATCGACGAGCGGAGCGACTTTTCCTTCCGGAAGTCCGCTCTCGGTCGCCACCGTGGCGATCTCCTTTTCACGGGCAAGGAAGTCGAACTCGATCGACACGAAACGCTGACGGGTGCTCGGCTTCAGAGCCTTCATCAGGTTTTGGTAGCCCGGATTATAGGACACGACGACCATGAATCCGGACTGAGCCTCCAAGATCTCGCCCGTCCGTTCAAGCGGAAGGATTCGACGATCGTCGGTGAGCGGATGCAGCACGACCGCGACATCCTTGCGCGCTTCGACGATTTCATCCAGGTAGCAGACGCCGCCGTCGCGGACCGCCCTTGTAAGGGGGCCATCGACCCAGACCGTCTCACCGCCCTTGAGCAGGTAGCGGCCGGTCAGGTCGGCGGCCGTGAGGTCATCGTGGCAGGAAACGGTGGAGACTGGCAGTCCAAGCCGCGCGGCCATGTGATGTACGAACCGAGTCTTCCCGCAGCCTGTCGGCCCTTTAAGGAGGACCGGCAACTGCCGGGTCCATGCGCGTTCGAACAGTGCGCATTCGTTGCCTTGAGGCGTATAGTGAGGGATTTCCGCCTTTGGGTTCAGCGGAAGATTGAGAGCTATCGTCATTTCCGATCTCCGTGAGGTAGCCCGCCTATTCGGCGGGCTGAACTGTGGCGTTGATGACGCGCTCGCGGCCTGGAACAAGGACCGACCAAATGAACATGAGCGCGCTGATGAAGACGAATATCCCGGAACCGAGTCTCACCCAGTAGAACAGGCTGAGCTGGTCCTGGACGTCCATGTAGGACTGACCGAGAACGCGCTGCAGATGCACCTGGATGATGCCGGCGAAGGTGAGCGCAAAGGTCATTACGGACATGGCCCCGCACATGATCCAGAAGCTGCCGATCGAGAGCCACTGATTGTAGGGAGCCCGGCCGCGTATCTGCGGGATCGCGTAAGTCATGGCCGCAAGGTTCAGCATGACGTAGGCGCCGAAGAATGCGAGGTGCCCGTGCGCTGCCGTGACCTGTGTTCCGTGGGTGTAATAGTTTACCGATGACAGCGTGTGGAGGAATCCCCAGACGCCCGCTCCGAAGAACGCCATCACGGAGCAGCCGATAGACCAAAGCAGTGCCGCCTTGTTTTCATGCTTACGTCCGGCCCGCCACGTCATCACGAAGGTGAAGACGACCATCGTGAAAAACGGTGCGACTTCCAGCGTCGAGAAGAGCGAGCCGATCCACTGCCAGTAACCAGGCGCGCCGATCCAGTAATAATGATGGCCGGTCCCGAGGATACCAGAGAAGAGTGCGAGGCCTATGATGACGTACAGCCACTTCTCGACGACTTCACGGTCGATACCGTTGAGCTTGATCATCAGAAAGGCGAGAACCGAGGCCATGATCAGTTCCCAGACGCCCTCCACCCACAGATGAACGACCCACCACCAGTACATCTTGTCCAGCGCAAGGTTTGATGGATTGTAGAAGGAGAAAAGGAAGAAGATCGCCACGCCCCAGAGGCCGAAGAGCAGGATGTTCGTGATCGTCGTCTTGCGGCCCTTGAGCGCCGTCATCGTGACGTTGAAAAGGAACATCAGCGCGACGACGACGATGCCGACCTTGATGGGGAAGGGCTGTTCGAGAAATTCGCGGCCTTCATGGATGTGGAAGAGGTATCCGACGACCGCCACGCCCGCAGCGACGAAAAACAGCCAGAACTGCGCAATCGCCAGCTTGGGACTGTACAATTCCGTCTCGCATTCCTCGGGAAGAAGGAAGTAGGTGGTTCCCATGAAACCCATCAGAAGCCAGACGATCAACGCGTTCGTGTGGATCATTCGGACGATATTGAATGGCAGCGTCACCGAAAGGGTATTCGGCAGCACGTAGATCGTGCCGGCCAGCACGCCGAACAGGAGCTGGGCCATGAAAAGGCCGAGAGCCCCGTAGAAATAGAGCATTGCGACGCTCTGTGTCTTGTATCTCATGATTTTGTCCTCTCGCGTCTCAGCCGGCCTGGTTCGGTGGCCAGTTCTGCGTCTTCGTCTTGCTGACCCATTCGAGGAAGTCGGCGAGATCGTTCACTTCTTGGTCCGTCAAGTTGAACTGGGGCATCTGCCGGCGTCCCTCGATGCCGGATGGCTGAGCTGCCATCCATGCATGCAGTGCCTCGCGGGCACTGGCGGGATCTTTGTCCCCGCCCCAGCGGATCCACACGTTGGAAAGTTCGGGCGCGAAGTAGGCGCCTTCGCCATCGATCGTGTGGCAGTTGATGCAGGAATTTCGCTCCCAGATCCGCTTTCCGCGGGCGACGCCGTCCGTCAGTGTCGCCTCGTTGGTGGCAACGGTGCGAATGTAGTAGTGGCTGTGGGCCGTCAGTCCCACGAAGATTGCGAAGAAGAAGGCGGAACCGCCGTAAAAGACGTTGCGGGCCGCGGTTTTTGTCAGGCGTTCAGCCATCGATCACCCTTTCATGTCATTGGCGGAACCGCCGTGACGTCGAAGTTCGAGCCATCTGCTCGTGACCTCTGCATGATTGAATTCGGGGGAGGGGTCTTTGTTAATTCGCAAGCATCCGGGCGAATGCGGTCGCGTCCTTGGTTATCGACGCTTTACTGCCAGACGGCGAGAACCAGGGGCCTCGCGAGCGCAAGAAGCAGGATAGCCGCCGCCCAGGCAATCAGAGCCGGACCAATGGGAGAGCGGCTCCGTCGAAGGTCCAAAAAGTCGAGCACGACGAGTCTCACCTTCGCTACGATCATCGAGGCGATAAGGGCCGGCAGAAGATATTTGGGCATGGCTCCGGTCAAATACCACGAAGACGCCAAGACGCCGGCAGTCAGAAGCACGAGGAGTGCGAAGGTCTGCGTGAGCGCTGTCTCGTCCCGGTGAAATTTCATATCAGATACACCACGGGGAGCATCACCAGCCAAACGATATCGATGACATGCCAGAGCGTGCTGATGAGATGGGCGTTTTGCCGGTTGGGGAAACACGCGACAATCGCCAGGATCACAGATCCAAAGAAAACATGCGCGAGGTGGAACCCTGTCAGCAGCAGGTAGAGTTGGGTGAAGGTGTCAGTCGCGACGATCGATATCCCCTCCACTTGGTATTCGTATAGTTTGATGACGACGAAGAGCAGACCGCCCGCTGCGGCTCCGAGGAGCCGAAGTCTGCTTCGCGAGGTCGGGGAAGCGGCGGAGGCTGCAAGCCAGCCGCTTGTGAGCAGAACTATGGTGTTCAATACAGGGATGCCCTGATGCAAATGCGCTCTTCCGGCCTCGAAATCGGCAGGATGGAGCCACCCTGCGGCAACGAATGCAGCGAGAAGCGCGCCGAATGCCACAAGCTCGCTCCAGGCGAGTATCCAAACGAGCAGGTCTCCCTCGTCGGTGTCCGCAACGTTCCCGTCCGGCTGTGATGTTGCGGTCATGGTCATGGAAGAGCTGTATGTCCATTCGCTGCTTCCTTCTTTGCCGTAACGCAACGACGAACATGGTCGCGGGACTACTGAGAACCCTGAGTTAGTGGCCTATGACTGCCGGGGCTCCCGAAACCGATCGGTTTATTTGATCGATCGCAATGAAACGTCCGCTGAGCGCTCCTATGGTCGCCACGATTGGAGGCCCAATGACCGACGCACAGATTGGACTATCGATAGCGACCCCGGTGATCGTGGTGTTCGCGCTAGCGCTCTACCGCATGGGCGTTCTGCAACGCACGGGCGTTGTTTCCGCCGTTCTGGCTGCCGTCGCCATCGCGGCCAGCCTATATATGCAGAGGTAGACATGCGATCTTCAAACAATGCCTTTCACGGCCTCGAAGGCTGCTATGATCAGCTTCTTTCCTGGTGCGATCTTCTGGAGGCTGTGGCCGACTTCCTTCCCTGCCATATCGATGAGCGGTTTTGTGAAACGATCACGAAAGGGTTGCTCTCTTGCCTGGACAGCACCTGCGATATGGAAGAGCAGGAGATAGCTTCGCGCCTTGTTCTGATAATGACAAGCGAAGAACTGGCCGGCGCGATCGAACGTATGAAGATGAGCCGGATGTTCGCACGCAAGTCGGCCCAGGATGTCGTGGACGTGCTCGTCGCATTGAAAGCGGGCAAGTGCCCGCTTTCGTGGGATGCTGTCGGCCATCTCCTGCGCTCATTCTTCTGCCCGATGCGTAGTCACATCAAAGAGGAGCGACAGCTCATCGGACGAATCCGCAAAGCGCTCGAGGCCGCGGCACTAGCGCAACGGACTGACGTCGCCACGGAAGCCGCTTAGTATCCGGGCTTTGAGTGCGGCAAACTGGACGATATCTCCCAGCGTACACGGGAACGCGATCGAAGCTCGGTCGCTGCCTCGACCCCGTTCTTCGCCTGAACAAGCGCTTCGTCCCGATCTTTGACCCAGCGCAAATACGGCTTTGTTCCCGCATCTTACACGTCGCCAGCGCTGGAGTCGGCACGTCCGTCTCCACTGATCAATCAAGACCGGAAAGGTGCGGGCATTGAACATTGAAAATGAACATGAGGGGCAGGGTGGCGGTGCGACCCGGCGCGATTTCCTCCATCTCGCGACTGGCGCGGCAGGTGCCGCCGGCGTTGCCGCCGTTGCATGGCCGTTTATCGACCAGATGCGCCCCGACGCGTCCACGCTCGCTCTTGCTTCCATCGAAGTCGACGTCTCGAGCCTGGAACCTGGCATGTCGCTGACGGCGAAATGGCGCGGCAAACCGGTCTTCATCCGCAATCGCACCCCGGAAGAGGTGGCTGTGGCTGCTGCCGTGCCTCTTTCGGAGCTAAAGGATCCTACCGCGCGTAATGCCAACCTGCCGGCGAATGCCACGGCTACAGGCACAGAACGCTCGGCGGGTGAGGGCAAGGAGAATTGGATCGTCATGATCGGCTCCTGCACGCATCTGGGCTGCGTGCCGCTCGGTCAGGCCGGAGAATATGGCGGCTGGTTCTGCCCCTGCCACGGTTCGGTCTATGATACCGCCGGTCGCATCCGCAAGGGACCGGCGCCGCAGAATTTGGCGATCCCGCCGTACGCGTTCGTGTCAAACACGGTCGTAAAGATCGGCTGAGGACGAATCCATGAGCGCGCATTCCAGCTATCAGCCTTCGACCACGCTTGAGAAGTGGGTCGATTCACGACTTCCTCTTCCTCGGATGATGTATGACAGTTTCATCGCCTATCCGGTCCCGCGCAATCTGAACTATGCCTATACGTTCGGCGCCATGCTGGCCGTCATGCTGGTCCTGCAGATCCTGACCGGTGTCGTTCTCGCCATGCATTATGCGGCCGATACGACGATCGCCTTCAACTCGGTCGAAAAGATCGTCCGCGACGTCAATCACGGCTGGCTGCTGCGCTACATGCACGCCAACGGCGCCTCCTTCTTCTTCGTGGCGGTCTATCTGCACATCGCCCGCGGTCTTTATTACGGCTCCTACAAGGCGCCGCGCGAAATCCTCTGGATCCTCGGCGTGAT
>NZ_JACHBI010000019.1:0-90343 GCF_014200235.1 Martinezella paranaensis
CCGGAGCCGTCGGCGCATCGTAACGCGCGCCCTGCCCCTGCCTGTCACGCAACCAGGCCTTAGCCGCTATCTCATTCTGATCAGTCATTCCGGACCCCTGCATCAGTCTCCTGGTTAGCGACCTACCCCTTCCACCTGGGTGCGGGCAAAGCCCAAACGCTCCATTATCGGCGCGTCCGAAAAGCGGAACAGATCGAATTGGGTTTCGGCATTGAGTGACCAGGCCACCCAGGACGGGACGACAAAGAGATCGCCCTTATTAAGCTTGCTTTCGATATTGTTCAGCACAACAGTGCCTGCTCCCTCGAAAACCTGAAACACGCTCGAGCCCACCTCCCGGCGGGGTGGGGTTATCGTTCCCACGCGTAGCCGGTGAAACTCGCACCGAATAGTGGGCATGACGTCCCCGCCGGTGGTGGGATTGACATAGCGAATTGCGGCATGGCCCTGTTCAACCGTTGCCGGCTGTCCTTCGTTCTCCAGAAGCAATTGTTCGGTCAGCGCCTTGTCCGTGTTTTCCCACCGATAAGCAGCCAGCGGCGAACTCACAGTATCCTTGAGTTCCGACAATGGCCGTAAGCCGGGATGTGCCCACAGGCGCTCGCCGCGCGAAAACCGGGGGGTGGCATAGTCGGTAACGCGGTCTGCCCCGAATTCAAAAAATCCAACGTCGTTTTGGTATGAAAATGGAATATCGAGACCGTCGATCCAGGCCATGGGATGGTCCGTGTCATTATGATGTCCGTGGAAGTGCCACCCTGGCGTCAGCAAGAGATCGCCTCGGCTCATCCGCACGGGATCGCCGTTCACAACGGTCCAGACCCCTTCACCTTCGACAACAAAGCGGAATGCGTTCTGGGCATGTCGATGCTCTGGTGCTGTCTCTCGTGGCCCGAGATATTGGATTGCGGCCCAAAGCGTGGGTGTGATGTACGCCTTGCCACCCAGACCAGGATTGGCCAGTCCGATTGCACGCCGTTCGCCACCGCGACCGACTGGAACGAGTGCACCTGAGCGCTCAGCCAGCGGGAAAAGGTGAGACCACTTCCAGACGTGCGGCACCGCTTTTGGTTTTGGGACGACGGGCATGATGTCATCGATCTGAGTCCAGAGAGGCATCAGGTGCCCCGCCTCAAAATCCGCATAGAGTTGACGAAGTTCAGGGGTATCCTCGGATTTCATGACATTGCTGTGGCTTGCCTCGTTCATCTTCTCCTCCTTGCGGTCTTTTCCCGATGAACCAATGAACCTTTGGCTGCCGCCGTGCCTGGTTGCGTTGGATTTAGCTGAAACTGTCATTGCCGGCGGCGTGGTTGATATCACTCCGCATCGGGTTGATTGTCCGGAGCTGCCTGTTGAAATTGGGGCAATTGCGCGCAAGCTTCAAAGATCCGGCTGATCGTTGGATAACCAGACATATCTACATTGAAGCGCTGGTTGTTGATCACCTGGGCGTAGAGGCAGACATCCGCGATACTCGGCGCGTCTCCATGGCAAAAGCGGCCTGTCTTGGCATCTTCGGCCAGCATTTTTTCAAGAGGCTTGAATGTTTCATTAACCCAGTGTCTGAACCACAGGGCGATGGCGTGTTCATCGGCGCCGAAAGCGGATCGTAGATACTCGAGAACACGAAGATTGTTCAGCGGGTGAACCTCGCAGGCGATTGAGTAGGCGATTGCACGGACGCGCGCCCGGTCGATTGACGTCTTGGGTAACAACGGCGGCTCGGGATGCTCCCTTTCCAGATATTCTATGATGGAAAGCGATTGGGTTAGGGTCGTGCCATCCTCCAATACAAGCGAAGGAACCAGACCCTGAGGGTTTATCGCGAGGTAGGATGCCTCGCGGTGCTCACCTCTGCGCAAATGGTGAGGGACGTATTCGTATGGCAAACCCTTCCAGTTGAGAACAGCGCGGACCCTGACCGACGTGGACGAGCGGAAATAGTTATGAAGGATGAAGGCGGTCATGATAGCGCCGCACCGATCGGCGTTGTAATGGAACGGAGTCCCTCGATCTCAACTTTGCAGACATCTCCGGGAACCAAGGCGCCGACACCTGCGGGAGTCCCCGTATACACAAGATCTCCGGGAAGCAATTGCACAGCGCTAGACAAAATCGACACGATTTCGGGTACGGACCAGATGAGGTCGGACAGGTCTGCCTCTTGCCTGACCGTCCCGTTTACTGAAAGTCGGATCGCACCCTTTTCCAGTCGTCCGGTCTCGTGCGCCCTGCGGATTGGTCCGCATACCGCCGAGTTATCGAAAGCCTTCCCCCAGTCCCACGGTCTTCCCTTGTCACGTGCGTCGAGCTGCAGATCGCGCCGAGTTAAGTCGTTGCCAACCGCATAGCCCCAGATGAGCTCCCAAGCATCGCCTTCCGTCACGTTGAAACCGGGGCGACCGATCGCAACCACCAATTCCGCCTCATGATGAAAGTTCTGCGTGAGGGGCGGGTAGGGCACCACAATACCATCGTCCACAACGGCATCGGCAGGCTTTGTAAAGAAGAACGGAGGATCGCGCGAAGGATCCTTCCCCATTTCGCGCGCATGAGCTTCATAGTTTCGGCCAACACAAAAGATGCGGCGAACTGGAAAACGGGCGGACTCGCCTTCTACCGCAACACTTGGTACCGGCTGGTGCTCAAATACAAAATTCATGGTGGTTGCCTTTGCCTCCCTGTGCCGGATCATGGCGATCAAGCTCTTCCTCAACGCAATTATGCATATAACTGTGATAAATCACAATACTGATATATGCATCAGTTTTTTATTGTCTGGCGTTATCAGGGGGCGCTCAACTGGCGCCCACCCTTCCTGACGAATGTCCGCTGGGCGGAAGATCTGTGCAGACGCCCTCAAAGAGCTCGGCAGCCATGCCGATCGTCTCGCCGAGGGTGGGATGCGGGTGAATTGTTTTGCCGATATCTACGGCATCCGCTCCCATCTCAATCCCGAGGCAGATTTCACCGATCATATCGCCAGCATTGGGTCCAACAATCACACCCCCGACAAGACGATGCGTATCAGGATCGAAGATCAGCTTCGTCATTCCATACGCCGCGCCGTTGGCAATCGCACGCCCAGACGCGGCCCAGGGAAACTTTGCTGTCTTCACTTTTCGGCCCGAGATCTTGGCTGCATCCTCAGTGACGCCGACCCAAGCAATCTCGGGATTGGTATAGGCGACGCTCGGGATGACTTTGGCATCGAAGTGACTTTTCATGCCGGCTGCGACTTCGGCGGCAACGTGACCTTCATGAGCGGCTTTATGCGCCAGCATAGGGTCGCCGGCAATGTCACCGATAGCGAAGATGTTTTTCGCACGTGTACGCATCTGATTGTCGACTGTGATGAAGCCGCTCGAGTCCACTGCAATGCCGGCCGCCTCGAGCCCGAGAGATGCGCCGTTGGGTCTGCGGCCGGCAGACTGAAGAACGAGGTCGTATGTCCGGTCCACCGGCGGCGAGCTGCCGATCGAAACCGTTATACCCTCTGGCCCGGCGGTCGCCTTCTCGACGCTTGCGCCAAGGAAAATATCGCCGAGACGCTTGGCGTTTTCCTTCCGCCAGATCGCTACGGCATCGCGGTCGATCCCCGCGAGGAGCCCATCGAGGCGCTCGACGACGTCGACCGTTGCCCCTAGCGCGCTGTAGACCGTCGCCATTTCGAGGCCGATAATCCCACCGCCGATCACCAGCATGCGCTTTGGAATGAGCGGCAACTCGAGCGCACCTGTAGAATCGATGATACGAGGGTCTTCAGGCAGGAACGGCAGCCGCACCGGCGAGGAGCCCGCCGCGATGATGCAATGGGCGAAACTGATCAAACCCGTGCCGTCGACGGTGAGACTACGGGACGAGGCGAATGTCGCCGTTCCCCGGACGACTTCGACGCTGCGCTTGCTTGCCATTTGCGCGAGCCCCGTTGTGAGACGTGACACTGTCGCATTCTTGAAGGACCGAAGCCTGCCGAGACCGATCGCCGGTTCGGAGAAGGCTAGCCCGTGTTCCGCGAGTCCCTCCATTTCAAGCTTGAGCGCTGCGACGTGCAGCAATGCCTTAGAGGGAATGCACCCCACATTGAGGCAGACGCCACCCAGGGTCTCATCCTTTTCGATCAAGACCACGCGAAGCCCAAGATCGGCCGCGCGGAACGCAGCTGAATAACCTCCAGGGCCGCCGCCGATGACCGCCACGTCGAAGTCAACCTCCGCCGCATCCTTTACCACCAGCATCGCTTGGGAGACCGGCGCTTCTTTCGTTACTCGGGACCGCTGGAGCTCTGCCGCAGCTTGTGGCACGGTCTCCGGCGCGGCTCCTGGCGCAGGCAAGATCGTCCCGATCAGCGAACCCATCGAAACGCGATCACCGACTGCGACGGCAACCGTTTCGATACGCCCAGCCTGCGGCGATGGCACCTCAAGTGTCGCCTTGTCGGATTCAAGCGTCAGGATTGGCTGGTCGAGAAGGACGTCATCTCCCGGTTTGATCAGCACCTCGATGACCGGAACATCTGTAAAGTCCCCAATGTCCGGAAGGCGTATATCGGTCATGTCATGTCCTCAGAGCGCTGCGCGACGGAAGTCGGCAAGGGTTGCGGCGATATGGCCGAGGAAATTTGCGGCTGCGACGCCATCCACCACGCGATGGTCCCAGGACAGGCTGATAGGGAGGATCAGACGTGGCCGGAAACCAGTCCCGTCCCAGACCGCCTCTGTGGCCGAACGACCGGCTCCCAGGATCGCCACTTCCGGCGCGTTGATGATGGGAGTGAACCCAGAACCGCCAACGCCTCCGAGCGAAGAGACCGAGAAGCACCCACCTTGCATGTCTGCACCCGCAAGCGTCCCTGTACGCGCCTTGTCCGCGAGTGCGCGCATTTCCGTCGCAATGTCTCGAAGACCCTTTGTATCACAGTCACGAATGACCGGGACCATGAGACCCTTTGGCGTGTCGGCTGCAAAACCGATATGGACATAGTTCTTCAGAATAAGTTCATCACCAACAAGCGAAGCGTTGAAACGGGGGAATGCCTTCAGTGCGCGAGCGGACGCCTTGATGAGAAACGCGACCATAGTGAGCTTGAAATCGGATGAACGCGATTCTGAGTTGATCGTCTGACGAAACGTCTCGATCTCGGTCACGTCAGCCTTATCGAAATTGGTGACATGCGGGATCGTCAGCCAATTGCGTGTAAGGTTGCCGCCAGAGATCTTTTGAATGCGCGACAAGGGCTCGCGGGTCACGGGGCCGAGCTTTTCGAAATCGACGGACGGCCAAGGTGGCAGATCCGCTCCGATGCCCATCCCGTTTGCCGTTGCTGGCGCTTCCAGTGCTTTCTTCACATGCGCGGTGACGTCTTCATGCAGGACACGGCCCTTGGTCCCGGTGGCCTTGACCTTGCCGAGATCCACCCCGAGTTCTCGCGCCAAGGCGCGCACCGAGGGGGTCGCGTGTGCGCCGTTGGGGACAGATCCAGCCGGTGCGGCTTTTTCTGTGGCCGGAACCGGTTCGGGCGCTGACGGTGCAGGATTATCTGCTATCGACGCCTGTCGAGCGGGTGTGTCGTTATCCGCCTTGCGTATTTCCAGCTCCGGGGCGGGACTGGCCGTCAGCTCCAGCACCATGAGCAGCGAGCCCTTCGACACCCTGCTGCCGACTTCGACCTTCAACTCATGCACCGTGCCGGCGTCGGTCGCCGGGACCTCCATCGTTGCTTTGTCGGACTCGACGCTGAGAAGCGGATCATCGCGGGAGATGCTGTCGCCGGGCTTTACGAGAATTTCAGTGACGGGAACGTCCTTGTAGTCGCCGATGTCCGGCAAGAAAATGTTTATGAGGTTGCTCATGATCAGCCTTGGAAGAATGGGGGTCAAACAGTCCAGGGTGCAGGCGCGTCAGCCGCGACCCCGTAGCGGTCGATTGCCTCGGCGACCGTTTCGCGCATGGTTGCACCTTCCCGTGCGAGCGCGGAAAGCGCCGTTATCACGATCTGATGGCGGTTAACCTCGAAGAAGGCACGCAGGGCTGCTCGGGTGTCACTGCGTCCAAAGCCATCCGTGCCAAGCACGGAAAAAGGTGCGTTCACATAGGACGCGATAAGCTGAGGCCACGCTCGGACATAGTCAGTTGCCGCTATGATCGGCGCACTGCCCCGCAAGCACGCCTCAACATGGCTCACTTGAGGTTCCGCAAGCGGGTTCAGCCTGTTATGGCGTTCGACATCGCGGGCGTCTCGAGCAAGCTCGGAAAAGCTGGTTGCCGAAAACACGTCTGTGCCAACACCCCAATCGTCCTTCAGAAGTTTTGCTGCCTCCACGACCTCCGGCAGGATTGCGCCGGAACCCAGTAGACGGACGGTTGGCTGGCCCTTCTGCGGTAAATGGGACGCGAGCTTATAGAGACCCTTAACGATGCCTGCCTCTGCGCCTTCAGGCATCGAGGGTTGGGCGTAGTTCTCGTTCATCGCAGTGATGTAATAGAATTCGTCCTTCTGCGCCTCCAGCATCGAGCGAGCTCCATGGTCGAGGAGAACTGCCATTTCATAGGCATAGGCGGGATCATAGGCGCGGCAGTTGGGGACGGCGGCGGCCATCACCAGGCTGGAACCGTCCTGATGCTGCAGGCCTTCCCCGCCGAGGGTCGTCCGTCCAGCGGTCGCGCCAATCAGGAAGCCTCGCGCCCGCTGATCGGCCGCCGCCCATATGAGATCGCCCACGCGCTGGAATCCAAACATCGAATAGTAGATGTAAAATGGCAGCATCGCCTTGCCGTGTGCACTGTAGGCGGTGGCGGCCGCCGTCCAGGAAGCAATTGCGCCGGCCTCCGTGATCCCCTCCTCCAACAGCTGTCCGTCCTTCGCCTCTTTGTAGTAGAGCATCGAGCCGGCATCCTCGGGCTCGTAGAGTTGTCCGACCGGAGAATAGATGCCAACCTGACGGAACATGTTGGCCATCCCGAAAGTGCGCGCCTCGTCGGCGACGATCGGCACGATGCGCGGACCAAGCTCGTTGTCTTTCAACAAATTGCTGAACAGACGCACGACTGCCATTGTGGTCGACATCTCCTTGCCGTCTGCCCTCAATGCAAACTCAGCGTAGCTGTCGATGGCCGGGACCGGGACGGCAGATGATTGGCGCTTACGGGCCGGCAGGTATCCGCCGAGCCCCTCTCGCCTTGCCCGCAAGTATGTCAGCTCAGGACTGTCTTCTGCAGGGCGGTAGAAGTCCAGGCGCTCCACCTGCTCATTGGTCAAAGCGAGGTCAAACCGGTCCCGGAATGCGAGAAGGGCCTCAATATCGAGCTTCTTTGCCTGATGCGCGGTCATCCTGGATTCGCCTGCGCCCCCCATGCCATAGCCCTTCTTGGTCTTGGCGAGAATGACGGTGGGCCTGCCTTTGGTCTGGCGCGCCGCCTCAAATGCAGCGTAGAGTTTCCGGAAATCGTGCCCGCCTCGACGCAGGGCATCAACATCGCGATCCGACATGTGAGCAACAAGCGCCCGAACTTCCGGGTCCTCATCGAAAAAGTGGGCGAGGTTATAGGCGCCGTCTTTTGCGCCGAGCGTCTGGTACTTTCCATCGACCGTTGCGGCAAAGCGACGAAGCAGCGCATGATTGACGTCGCGTGAGAAGATGCTGTCCCACTCGGAAGCCCAAAGTACCTTGACGACATTCCATCCGGCACCGCGGAACAGCATTTCCAATTCTTGAATTATCTGGCCGTTTCCACGGACAGGTCCATCCAGACGCTGAAGATTGCAATTGATGATGAAGGCCAGGTTGTCCAGCCCTTCCCGCGCGGCAAGCGACAGTCCAGCGATCGACTCGGGTTCGTCCATCTCGCCGTCGCCGAAGACGCCCCAGACGCGCCGTTCGTCTGTATTGGCCAGCCCCCGATCGCGAAGATATCGCATGAACCTTGCCTGATAGATTGCGCTCAATGGGCCGATACCCATTGATCCGGTTGGCAGCTGCCAAAAATCGGGCATCAGCCATGGGTGAGGGTAGGAACAAAGTCCGGGGCCGCCGATCTCCTGGCGATAACGTTCTAGCTGCTGCTGCGATAGCCGGCCTTCAAGGAAGGCGCGCGCATATACCCCGGGGGCGGAGTGTGGCTGGAAGAAAACGAGATCGCCACCCCCTTCGGCGTCTGGTCCCTGGAAGAAGTGATTGAAGCCAACCTCAAATATTTCGGCTGCCGAGGCATAGCTCGCAATATGCCCACCTAGTTCGCCATAAGCTTTGTTGGCCCGCATCACCATGACGAGCGCGTTCCACCGCAAGATCGCGGTAATCCGTTCTTCCATTTCAATGTCGCCCGGAAAGCGCGGCTGCTCGTCGATCGGTATGGTGTTTCGATACGGGGAGAATGGCAACAGGTCTGGCAGGACGCCCAACTCTGTCGCTCTTTCCTCAATTGCAGAAAGGATAAAGCGGGCGCGCTCCTTTCCACCGTTTCCGAGGAGTGACTCAAGCGAGGCCAGCCAATCGTGAGTCTCGGGCGGATCCGTGTCTCCCACCCTCGCTGCGACCGCGAGATTCTTAAGATTAGAATGCATAGTTGAGCCCTCCCTATTTTCGGACATATTATAAAAATAGCAGAGTTGCCACCGCAGGTCATGCTGAAGATGTTGATGTTTGCATCGTTTGAAGGTTATTATGCCGTATAGACCGCAAAATGCAGCACGAAGTGCCGAGGATCCGCATGGATACGATCGACGTGAAAATTTTGATCGAATTGCAGGAAGACGCCAGCCTGTCGAATGTCGAACTGGCTCAGCGCGTCGGACTATCTCCATCGCCGTGCCTCGTCCGCGTCCGTGCGCTTGAGACTTCCGGTGTAATAGCCCGGCGCGTCACCTTGCTTGATCCACATAGCGTTGGCGCCAACATCAGCGTTTTCATTCAGGTAACACTGGAGAGGCAGGCGGAAGCCCAACTGGAACGATTTGAAGCCGCGATCCAGACTTTTTCGGAGGTGATGGAGTGCTATCTGATGACCGGCGATTCAGACTATATGTTGCGTGTCGTGGTATCCGATGTCGGGGCGCTTCAGCATTTCATTGTCGAGAAACTCTCTAAAACACCGGGTGTTGCCAATATTCGTTCAAGCTTCGCTCTTAAACAGGTCAAGTACAAAACCGCGTTTCCCATTGGCGAGCTCCTTGACGCGCAACGGAATGTCGGGGTTCTGCCCAGGCGGCAACAACGGCCCGATCAAGGCTAAAGATCGCCGCCGTCGTAGCGTGGCAGCGCGACATACAGAAACACTCACGCCGCTGACACCCGCATTGCGTTGTTCTGTCGATCCGGGCATGGCATTAGGGTGCTGGCGAGGAGCCAAAACGCGTGTGATGGCAAGCACCGCCTGCGGCAGCGTTATGGCCTGGGAGTTCTACCGCTTCTTGAGGGCTGCTCTCTGACAGGAGGGCGGTTCGACATCGCCCCAGCTTCGCGACGAACGATTCCAGATGGGCTTGGGGCGAGGTCAATCCGAGGCCTGCGGCCCCCTGCCCTCCTGGTCGCAGGCGCGTTATTCGGCGGATATCGCTTCACGCAACGGCTCATGTTGCAGGCCCAGTGTCACAGGGACCGAGTTCCACAGGATATCGAGCACGGGGCAATGCTGATCAACGATCTGTTTCAGCCTTCGCAGCCGTTCTTCCGTGGCAGGGCTATCGATTGTCACAGTGCCGGTAATGTTTCGAAATCCTGGGCGGACTGAATTGTCCGCAGTGAAAAGAGCGCGCAGATCGATTTCGCCATCGAGCTTGACCGAAACGCCATTGACGGGACGCCGAGGGCGTCCGCGTAAGCCTGTCGGTAATCTCCTGACATGATCCAAGCGCGGCCAGAATATATTCAACGCGATTTGGGGGGGCGGGTCGTTGCCGCCAAGGGCTGCGGGCTCATCCACCTTGACCGTGAACTGCCACGCCTGGACGCTGCTGTCGACGCCGTCGCCCTGGCGCGATTGCGTCGAGAAGACGGCGACCGCTTTTGTCGGTGCGTTGCGTAGCGCTGATTGCGTGCCATTGAATATGTCTTTGAACCGGAATGTCATCGTGGTTCCTCCAATGGGATTGGTAGCCGCTGAATCCGCCGGCGGCTCAGATTGAAGCCACGGTCGTGAGGCTCTGTTCGATATCAAGAAGAATATCATCGAGTTCGAGGCCGATTGAGAGCTTCACATAACCGTCCGACACCCGCTCGCGATCTGTTCCTCCAGGGTCAGTTGCGAGTGGGCCGTTGTCGCAGGGTGGATAGCGAGACGGCGGGCATCGCCGATATTTGCCACGTGGTAAAGAAGTTTGAGATTGTTGATGAAGGCGCTGCCCGCCTCCTTGCCGCCCCTGAGTTCGAAGCCACAAGCCCACCATATCCGCCCTTCCGGTATTTGTCCGCCCGCTCGCGATTGATCCCCTCCTGTCGCGACCGATGCGAAGAGAGGGAGGGTTTGAAAGATACCCTCCCTATCAGATTGCGGCAATTCGTGTCAGTCCAATGTCTACCCGCCCGATCTGCGGCACAGGCTCTCATCGGCGAAACAGATGTCAGACTAGCCCATTCGATATGCCTCGAATTGACCGCGAATGAATTCCTCGAGGGACCTCGGTTTTCGCCCGAGAAGCCAGGTCAAAACGTTGGGGTTTCCGACAAAATCGTGATTTGAATAGTGGTCGCTAATGCTCTTCAGAACCCGGTCCTGATGAGCAAACCTGCTCCGGTCACCATCTCCGAACAGACCTTTGCGATAGTCTTCAGAGTTCACTTCCTCGACGCGGATCTCGCGCCCCACGACGTGGGAGATCACCGCACCGATCTCATGCGCCGTAAATCGCCCTTCGCCGCTCAGTTCGTAGGTTGCACCATAGTGGCGCTCGCCCTCGCCGAGCACGCGCGCCGCAACATCAACAATGTCGCGTAGATCGATCATCGACTGCCGCCGATCGAGCGACCAGAACAACCGGAACACGCCGTCTCTGAAGGCAGGCAGAAACCGCCACGGCACCATGTAGTTAGTCGGTTGGAGAACTGTGAATTCCAGTCCGGAAGACAACAGGTGTTCTTCTATGTCGCGCTTGATCTCATGCTGCACCAGGTCCGATATAATAGGGTGAAGAACCGAACTGAACACGAAATGTCGGACGCCAGCCTGGCGCGCGGCATCCACCATACGAAGCCCCATCTCGCGCTCGCGAGGATGAGCAGATGGCCCGATGTGATAGACCCGACTTACGCCTTCAACGGCTCGCTCCAGGATATCCGGTTCGGCAATGTCTCCGACGATCACCTCCTTGACACCCAGAGCGCGAATAGCGTCAGCGGAGCTTTCGGACCGGGTGCAGGCTCGCACATTGAAGCCATCCTTAAGGAGCCGCGGCAGCAGTAGTTTTCCTTGGTTGCCATTCGCGGCTGTTAACAACAACATCACTCTTCTCCTTGTCGATTGTGATGAAAGGTACTTGCTCAGGACCCGCTGAAGAACTGAACATTGTACGGGCGACCCGTACTTTTCTGCAGGTCGATGGGATCCGTCGAACGCGCTGTCTGGACAACGCGCGATGCTAGGTCGCAAAAAGAATCTCAAATCCGGTTTGCGAACACATTGCCGATGAAGTCGTCAATCATCTTGTAGGTCTGGCGTGCGGCGCCGGGGTCGTAAACGCCAATACCGGGAACGTTAATCCCCTCTTCGGCGAAAGCGTGGAGCAGCCCACCGAAGTTGAGCATTTGCCATTTGGCTTCCGCGGCGTCGAGCTCCGCCTCCAATGCATCGCGGTCAGCCTTGGGTGCCACCGGATCTTTCGTCCCGTGTAATATGAACAAGGCGGCTTTAATGTCGCCTTTGCGCGCTGGCAGCGCTCCTGCGAGATCCCCGTGGACGCAAACAACCGCGTCGATGTCGGCTCCGCTCCGCGCCAGTTCCAGTACATTGGCGCCACCAAAGCAAAAGCCAATCGCAGCCGTTTTCGAGGGATCTCCGATTCCACGCCTGGTACCCTCGGCGACCAATGTGTCGAGGGCTGCATTTACCCGCGTTCTGCGTTCTGCCGGATCTGAGGCAATCTCCTCCACCCACGCTTTCGACGTAGGCGGTCCATCGCAGGTCTTGCCCAGGCCATACATGCAACCCACGAAAGCGATATAATCGTCGCCGGCCATCCGTGCTGCCCGGGCGATCGCAGCCTCGGTCACTCCCAGCCAGTTTGGCATAACCAAAAGAAGCGGACGCGGCCGTTCGATCTTGTCATTCCACACGAGCGCGCCACGGCCGACGACGCTGCCCGCCGCATAGTCAATTCTCTCCACAACCAAAGCAACCGCCTCCCTCGATTCCACGGCCTCGGAAATTCTATAACGTGTACGATTTCATGACTTGTCAAGTTTTTGTTGGGCGCAGTACGAAAGATTGTGCTATAGTTGCCTTCACCACCGATGGCTCTAAAATGGCAGTCCGGATCGTACTTGATGGCGTGGTTCCGGGCCGCATAAGATGAAGGTTAGTAAAGTCCATGAAAGCTGTAAAACAGGTCCCTCGAGAGGAACCGGTAGACGACGACATCAACATTGAAGACAGCGATGGCCTCGATATTTATCGCCTTCGGGATTTGCTCGGGATCGATTCTGAACGGTTTGGCCTGCGAGAACAGAACAAGGTCGAAAAGCTGGAACGGATCTTTTTGGCGGCGCGCCGGCAGTTCGCGGACGTCGGCTACGATGCGACTACACTACGGGACGTCGCGAAAGAAGCACGGGTTGCGCTGGGGACACTCAGCTCATACGCGGAGACCAAGAGCGAACTGGTGCTGCTCGTGTTTAATGCAGGGATGCCATCGCTGATCGCCAAGTGCAGGGAGGAAGCAAAGAAGGAAGGCAATCTTCTCGATGCGCTGACCGGTTATTTCAGGCCAGCTTACACTGCCTATGCAAAGGAGCCCGGCCTGTTCCGCGTGCTCCTTCGCGAAAACGTATTCCACACCAACTCACTCCATGCGCGGGAATTCCACCGCGTCCGCGGCGAAACCCTGAACGACGTCAAGGTAATGATTGTGCAGGCACGTGAAAGGGGAGAGATCAGGCCGTACATGGACGCGACGTTGAGCGCGCGTACTATTTTTCTCCTCATGTTTGCCGCAGTGCGGATCTGGATATCAACCGACCAGCCGGATGTCGAAGCCGGGCTTAGCGAGCTGAAGAGCATGATCGCGCTGCTCCTGGACGGAATGAGGGGCGCAACAGCTTAACGCGAAGTTTGCGACCGGCGCTTCCGCCGGCGGCGGACGTGACTTGACTAATTAAAAAACGGACATATCATAGTTTTAGAACCGGTATTGGATATTGTCTCCAATCACTGGCTGTTTTGCGGCAAGCACTGCTGAAACTCGCGATTTCGCAGGTCTCAGCCCTCGTCCGCCTAACCTGGGAGGAGAAACTATGATCCATGAAAGAATCACGCCGATCGATGTCGGACTGTTCCGCACTTTAATGCGACACGTCGCTTCGAGCGTCGGTGTCATAACGACGTCACATGAGGGACAATTGCACGGCATGACGGCGACGGCCATCAGCAGCGTTTCGGCCAGCCCGCCGCGGATATTGATCGTGGTCAATCGCTCCACTCGCAGTCACTCATTGATTTCCGGTAGCAGGAATTTTGTTGTCAACATTCTGGCTGACCATCAGAAGGATCTCGGAGAGCGCTTCTCCAGCAAATCTGAAAACCGGTTTGAGGATGTCGCGCACCGTTTCGGATGGCGAGGAACGCCAATCCTTGACCAAGCTGCAGCGCATCTGGAATGCGAACTGGTGAGCGAAACGGATGCGGAAACACATACGATCTTCATTGGCGAGGTTGTGGGCGGCGGCGTCTCAGGAGCCAGTCCGCTTCTGTATCACGATGGCGCCTACAAGGGTCTGACGCCACGTGTCAGTTCCTATGAGGTTTCGCCGCTTTTCCTGGAGCGCTGGTCGCCCCGCGCTTTCTCTGAAGAGCCGATTGCGGAAAAGGAACTAATGACGATGTTCGAGGCGGCCCGATGGGCCCCCTCATCACACAACGCGCAACCATGGCGGTTCGTCTATTCAAGACGGGGCGGACCTGCCTGGGAAGATTTTCTCGGATGCCTCTTTGAGGTCAATCGCGACTGGGCATTTCGGGCAGCAGCGATGGTCGCTTTCATATCTAAGAAAACGCTGGAACGCGATGGCCAGACGATGGAATCTCGATCCCACGTCTTTGATACAGGCGCAGCGTGGATGTCATTTGCCCAACAGGCAAGTCTTCTTGGATGGCACACCCATTGTATCGGCGGCTTCGACCGAGGGAGATTGGCGGAAGCTCTGAAAGTTCCTGACGGCCACACGATCAATGCCGTCGCAGCAGTCGGCAAGCTGGGCGATCCTTCGATACTCGTCCCTCAGCTTCGAAGCCAGGAAATTCCCAGTGAGCGACAGCCAATTGAAGATCTGGTCTTCCACGCATCGATGGCAGGCTAGCGCGGGGCGAAAGTTAGTATCATGGCCCGGCACTTTTCGGCAGAGGTCGCTCGCATTAGACTAGGCGTGTAGAAGCCTGTCGAGGCCGCTCATCCTGGAGCCACTCGCGCTGGAACGGCAACAATGCGGCGTAGCGAAGTCAGCCATAAGGGCGGCGTTTCTGAAGATTTCTGGTTCGGGAAGCATCCAGCGTTCCGGCCTGGTTCTGCAGCCGAGCCATCGAAACCGACGATCCGACGGGAAACGAAATGGACGAGGACACAATTGACGTTTTGACGCCGGCACCTGTAAGGGCGTTGACCACCGACGATACAATCGAGATCCTTGGATTTGCCAGTGCCTGCTTGAAAGAGGGCAGCGACGTCGTTCTGGCGACGCTCGTCGAGATCCGCGGTGGGGCCGCGCGCGCGCTGGGGTCGCATATGGTCGTGGCAGCGGACGGGCGGTTCTGTGGCTATGTGTCGGGGGGCTGTGTCGAAGCGGCAGTCGCTCGCGAAGCGCTTCTCGCCCTGGTGAAGGGCTGCGACAGGATCGTGACGTTTGGCGACGGCTCGCCTTTCTTCGACATCGTACTTCCTTGCGGCGGCAGCATCACCATCGCCATCCATTTGCTGAAAGACGGCAGGCCGATCGAAGAAGTCCTCCGTCGTATCGATGAACGCCGGCCAGCGGGTCTGCGCTATTGCCGTGAGTGGCAGTCGCTTCAATTTGTGGAGCCTCCGGAGCGGGCAGGCTGGCAGGGCGGAGATTTCTTGACGAACTACCGTCCGCGCACACGCGTTGTTATCTCCGGACAGACGGTAGAGGCAAGTGCCGTTGCTCGCCTGGCCGCAGCCTCGCAGTTTGATGTTCTTGTATACGAGAATGGCGAGTCCGGGCGAGACACCGTCCGGCAGGTCGATGCCTATACAGCAATCCTGTTCCTGCACCATGATCTCGACCGCGAGGAGTCGCTCCTACGGAGGGTTCTGGGTTCGCCGGCTTTCTACGTCGGAGCGCTCGGAAGCACGCGCACGCACCGGAAACGTGTCGAGCGCCTGAAAGAACTCGGCTATGGCAATGATGATATTGCTCGCATCAAGGCGCCGATCGGGATATTCGGACCGACGCGCGATGCGTATTCATTGGCCTTGTCTGTCATGGCCGACGTCGTGGCCTGCCGATTGGCTATATACGGATGACCGAGGAAGATCACGGATCACATGGACATGGACGATCAGATCAGCTTTCCGTATCGATCGTTCTGCTTGCGGCAGGTCGTTCAAGCCGCATGGGGGCGAGTGGCGCGCATAAGCTGCTCTCCACGTTCCAGGGCATGCCGCTCATCCCTCGATCGACGCTGACATCGACCACGAGCGCGGCGCGGTCGGTGATCGTGGTCACTGGATACCGGCATTCCGACATTCAGCTGAGGATTGCGGATCTTCCCGTTAAGCTTGTCCACAACGCTTCATTCGCCTCGGGAATGGCTTGGTGTTTCGGCTGCAGAGGCCGAGGAGCCTGACGGTGTCATGATCGTTCTTACAGACATGCCGGCTCTGACCGTTCCGGACCTCGATTTACTGATTTCGATGTTTCGAGCAGATGGTGGAAGATCCATTGTTCGGGCCATGGGCCTGGGAGCGCCCGGTAACCCGGTCGTATTTCCGAAGGCGTTTTTTGGTGAACTGAAAGGCCTGACAGGTGACAAAGGCGCGCGTGCGCTGATCAGGGCTTTCGATCTGCCGGTTGTCGACGTGGAGATCCGCGACGGCGCGTTGATAGATGTCGACACGCCGGATGCCATCGAGGCCGCCGGCGGCGTGATCGTCTCATAGCCGCTATTCGAGCACGCCGGGTCCGTCCGGCACGATTTCGAGGGCGGTCGCAAAACGCGTATTTCCCACATACCAGGAAACCAGGGCCGCCAGATCGACGACGCCCCGCGCGCCAAAGATTTTCAGAGCCGTCTGGAACGTCTCTTCATTGACGCCGGTATTGGCGGACGTTTGATCCGCAAATCCGAGAGCCGCGCGCTCCTCGTCGGAATAGAGATCAGATTCGGTCCAGTTGCGGAGCGCTTCGATCTTGGCCATGGGTACGCCCATTTTCGTGGTCACGCCGACATGCACACTCCACTCATACGCGCCGCTATTCAATTGGCAGACGCGGAGCACCACCAACTGTCGGATCTGAGCGGCTATTGCCGACTCGCTTCGGAGTGCGGCAGCATAGGTTGCCATCGCGCGAAACATTCCTGGCGAATGGCAAAGGGTTTTGTGGATGTTCAGGATCTCGCCGCCACGGCCGTGTATCACCGTAAACGCCGCATCGACGCGCTCGTCGCTCCCTGCATAAAGCCCAAGCCTGGACGGGTGCGTGGTAGTGTTCATTGTTTCTCCTTATCTTTCGAAAACGTCTTGCAGTCGGAACTTATGCAATTTGCGCCAGCTCAAGCGGCGTGTTCACGAGAAGCTCCGCCTCCTTGTCGCGGACGACCATGAAGTCCGCCAGCATAACCCCGACGTCGACCTTCCAGTTGGCATCATGGAGGTTGATGTTGTTGCCAAACGCCATGCCCTCCTGAAGTTCCATCTCCGAGACGTGCGCACCGTTGACAGCGTTCACCCCAAATCCGCCAGGATAGACGACGCTGGGATGCTCTGGCGAGGCGGTTCCCATCGCGTGGAAGCCAAGCTCGACCCAGTCCAGCCCGGCCCGCTCGGCTGGCTTGCGTATCATCGCCACTGCCTCACCAATCGTGCGGCCCGTTGTCAGTGCGGCTTTGCTGGCATGCAAACATTCGACGGCAACATCCCAGATGCGGAGCAATTCCTTCGGAGCCTGCTTGCCGAGATAGACGGTGTATTCCGTATGGCAGCGGTATCCACCATACTTCGTGTGAAGCTCCGAAATGATGATATCTCCTGTTTCCAGCGGACGCATTGTGGGAGCGATGGGCTGGTCCGACCCATGCAGCAGATGCCAGAGCTCGTCTTCCGGGTGATCAACCGGTCCGGACGCCCAAAGATTGAAAATATTCGGTTCGGCCCCGTTGGCGATCTGCGCCTTTATCATCTCAGCGTATACCACTGCCTCGGGCACGCCTGGCCGCGCGGTTTCAATCAGCGCATCCACAGCTTTGCGCGCAATGCGTCCTGCCCCGCGAAGCATTTCGATCTCTTCTTCGCTTTTGACGACGCGCAACTCCTCGATCAGCCAGCTCGCTTCCACAAAGGTGGCGCCCGGCAGGAGCGTTTTCAGTCCCTCAACCTCTCTGTGAAGCAGGGTCGGTGTCCGCTGAATAGTGGAGGAAAATCCGACAATCCCAATACGCCCCTGCTCCAGTCCGCGAGCCCGGATTTCCTCGACAATCGCACCCAAGCCCGCCCGCCCACGAACATCTCCAACCCAATCCTGCATGGACGCGAAGGCGTTAAAGGGCCTGTTCATGTGAATGATGCCGGTCCAGACCACAGGATCGCTGGTTGCGGGAAACAGTGCGTCACCGCCAAGCTGGGCGTCCAGCTGAAACATGTACCGGAGATTGGCCATCCCCATGCCGAAATAGATGTCGTTGCCAAGGAACACCAAGGCGTCCAGTTCGGCAAACATCATTCGGCTTCTGGTCCTCGACCATCGTCGGTCGCGTTCGGCGATGGACAAGTGCGGAACGAATTTCTTGAGTTCACTTGTCGGCACCGCGTTCGATGGAATTGGACGCGCGGTGGGTTTGAAAGCTGGCATGGTCATGGACATTCTCATTCGTTCGGTTGGAGTGCCGGCTGCCGCAGCAGTTCGTACACGCTATGGAAATCTTAGGCCTCTGTGCCTGGCGGAAACATGATATCTTCGATCCGGATGGGGAACCGACGGACGCGGACACCCGTGGCGTGCCAGATGGCGTTGGCGATGGCACCCACCGTACCGGTGATGCCGATTTCGCCAACGCCTTTCGTGCCCAGAGCATTCACGTGCGGGTCGTGCTCTTCGACGATGATCGCCTCGAGTGAAGGCACGTCCGCGTTGACTGGAATTCGATACTCCGCGAGATCAGCGTTCACGACGAGGCCCGTCCGTCGATCAATGACAGCCTCCTCCTGCAAAGCGAAGGAAAGCCCCCAGATCATGCCACCGTAATACTGGCTGCGTACCATCCGGGGATTAATCACGCGTCCTGCAGCAAAGGCCCCAACAAGCCGCGTGACGCGAATTTGACCGAGGTCGGGGTCGACCTTAACCTCTGCGAATACGGCGCCATGCGAGTGCATTGAATAAGACTGCGCGGCCGGGTTCGGGCCGCATTTGCCGTTACCCTCAACGGCGCTGGTCCCTGCGCGAGCCAGTATTTCCGCGTAACTCTCACTTCGGCTTTCGTCGTCCCGGCGAAAGAGTCGGCCACCGCGCGCGATGAGGCCGGTGTTACCCGCACCGAAGAGAGGCGAGTTCTGATCCACCGTCGCCAGGGCCGCCAGTTTCGCGATGGCGTCCGCTCCAGCCGAGCTGATTGCTGAACCGGCAGTCGCAGTGTGAGCGGAGGCGCCCTCAATCCCCCCATCGGGAAGATCGGACGTGCCGGCGCGGAACTCGATCTGTTCGACATCAAGCCCAAGGCTGTCTGCGCCTATCTGGGCAAGCGCCGTCAGGGAACCCTGCCCCATATCCGCCGATCCAATTTCGATGATTCCTGTGCCGTCGCTTTGAAGTACAGCTCGGGCAGCCGCCTGGAACGTGATCGCGGGGAAGGTTGCGGTCCCCATCCCCCAGCCGACCAGGAAACCACGGTCGTCACGCATTTGTCTCGGTTCAAGCGGGCGCTTCGACCAGCCGAAGCGCTCCGCCCCTTGAGCGTAGCATTCTCGCAATTCCTTCGAGGAGAACGGCATGTGATGTAGCGGCTCGACCTCCGAATAATTGCGAAGCCGGAAATCCAGAGGATCGATGCGTCGCGACCAGGCCAGCTCGTCTATCGCAGATTCGAGCGCGGCCGAGCCGGGCGCCTCACCAGGAGCCCGCATGAAAATTGGTGTGCCCTGATCTTGTCGCACCGCCCTGTGGGTGACCGAAACCGCGGGGGACGCATACAGCACGTGTGAGGCATCCCCAGCAGGCTCTATGAATTCGTCAAACGAACTGGTTGCTGTAAGGGTGTCATGGCTCAGCGCAGTCAGTCTTCCGTCACCGTCCATGCTGAGGCGCAACCGCTGACGCGTTGCCGCCCGGTGACCCACGGGGCCATACATCTGATCGCGGCGCAGTACCAGTTTGACTGGCCTGTTGACGAGACGCGCGGCCAGGATTCCGAGGACGGTGGGGCCGGTCAACATCCCCTTGCCTCCAAAACCTCCGCCCACAAGCGGGCTGCGGATTGAGATGTTCTCGGCAGGAAGGCCAAACATATAGGCGAGTTGTGAACGGGTGAATGCCGGGTTCTGGGTCGGCATGTCGATCGACAGCCTGTCGCCTTCCCAGACCGCCACCACCGCGTGGGGCTCCATTGGATTGTGGTATTGGTCGGGGGTTTCGTACCTGACGTCGACATGAGTGGCGCCGGCGGCAAGCCCGGCCTCGATATCGCCCGTGCCTTGTTCGGGCGGGCTCGCCACCCGGATGACCTTCGGCACAAAACTCTCGGCATTGTCCAGATCAATCCGCGGGAGTTCGGCCTGGTAGCGCGGCGCAAGCAGCATCGCCCCTTCAGTCGCAGCCTCGAAAGTCTCGCCAATAACGACTGCGACGGGTTGCCTTGCGAAGCGAACGACGTTGTTTTGAAGCACATCGAGCCGCATCATGAAAGGATTCGGCCTGACATTGGGATCCGCCGCAAGCGGTGGCCGGTTCTCCGGCGTCATCACCTCCACGACGCCCGCATGTGCCTTCGCAGCCCCCAGCGAGAGCGAGGTTACGAGACCGCGCGCGATCGTGCTTTCCGCGATCACTGCATAGAGCATCCCCTCGGGATAACAATCCGCAGCATACCGCGCAGCGCCAGTGACCTTGAGTACGCCTTCCCGCCGTGTCAGCGGCTGGCCGGAGTTGGAGCCGTGGCGAATATGAGGAGTCGAGCCGACAAATCCGTATTCATGCGTCATTGGTGCACTCCCGGAGTGGTTGAGAACGGCGATGAGGGAAGTGGTGGAAGCCTTTCCGGGCTTCCGCTTGCGGCGGACAACAGGACGCGCAGGACGACGCGCCTCGAAAGTTCAATCTTGAACGCGTTGTCGCGACTGGGCCGCGCGTCAGCCAACGCGACCTCCGCGGCACGACGAAACGCAGCTTCGCTGGGCACCGCTCCTTTGAGAACGTCCTCGGCGGAACGCGCGCGCCACGGCTTGGGTGCGACCCCCCCAAGAGCGATGCGGGCTTCCGCAATCTTGCCATCTTCGATGTCGAGGCAGGCTACGGCAGACACCAATGCGAAAGCATAAGAGGTGCGTTCACGGAGCTTCAGATAAGAGGCGTTTGCTGAAAATGCCCCCGCTCGCGCAGGAAGGGTGACAGCGGTGATAAGGTCGCCCGGTTGAAGCACCGTTGCTATTTCTGGCGAGTCCTTTGGCAAATGATAGAAGCTCTCGAGCGACACTTCGCGTCTGCCAGTCTGCCCCTCAACTTCGACCAGTGCGTCCAGCGCGACAAGCGGAACACAGAAATCGGAGGGGTGAACTGCGCTGCAGGCCTTGCTCCAGCCCAGGATAGCACTGTATCTGCCGTCGTCCTCGGCGGCGTCGATAGCCGGGGCATCGGAGACGCTTGCAAGTGCCGCATGGAAGACATTCCGCGAGCGCTGCATGATGTTGCCGCCGACCGTCGCCGCATTGCGCAATTGCGCCGAGGCGCCGGACAGCAGCGCCTCAGCCACCGACGGATAGCTTCGAACGAAATCCTGGTCGTGCGCCAGCGTCGCATTCCGCACAAGCGCACCTATCCTCAACGTGCCGTCGTCGCGGCGTTCGATGTGGTCGAGGTCCGGAAGGCGCGTCACATCGACCACCCGTGTCGGCCGGTCAATTCCTGCCTTCATCAGATCAAGCAGGTTCGTTCCTCCGGCGAGATACGCGGAGCCGGGTTCAGATGCCGCGGCAACCGCCTCCGAAACAGAATTGGGGCGCAGATATTCAAACCGGTTCATGCCGCACTCCTGCGGTCTGTGCCGGAGAGGCTATTCTGAGCCTCCTGTATCGCTTGTGTGATGCCGAGATAGGCTCCGCATCTACAGAGATTTCCGCTCATACATTCGCGAATCCGTTCGGGGTCGTCGCCAGCCTGTCCCTCATTTATCAGGCCAATAGCACTCATGATCTGGCCAGGAGTGCAGAACCCGCATTGCAGACCGTCATTCGCAATGAAAGCTTCTTGAACGGGGTGAAGCCGGCCGTCGCCGGCAACGCCCTCGATCGTGAGAACTTCGGTGTTGTCCATAGCCACCCCCAGCGCCAGGCACGAGTTGATGCGGCGTCCGTTGACCAGAACCGTGCAGGCCCCGCATTGGCCGCGGTCACAACCCTTCTTTGCACCTGTCAGGTGCAGATGGTTGCGCAACAAATCGAGAAGCGTCACACGCGGATCCTCGATTTCAACTAGTCGCCGCTCACCATTCACAGTGAAATTGATGGAATATGCCATTCGTCTACTCCTTCGAATGAAGCTGAAGATTGTTCGCTGCGGGGCGCCCGGTCATGGCCTGTCCACGTCTAACCGGCTCTTTCGAGAAGCTCGGCGAGACGTTCGCCGATGAAGACGCATGTGGCCATCGTGGCGCATGCAGGGATTCGTGGCATGATCGAACTGTCGGCAATGCGAAGTTTGCCGACGCCGTTGACGCGCAACTCGGCATCGACAACCGCGCCGGGGTCGGCGCCCATTCGACAGGTCCCGCTCGGATGACTGTAGGTCGTTACCCCATCGCGCGCGAAATTTGCGAGCTCTTCGCCTTTGAGCTCCTTGCCCGGGGCGATCTCCCGCACGGCAAATGGCTTCATCGCTTCCGAATTGCCGATCTGACGGCACAACGCAATGCTTCGTTCAAGCGCTGCGAGGTCGTCGGGATGAGAGAGGTAATTTGCCTCGATAACGGGGCGATCTTTGGGATTGCTGGTCTTCAACAGGACGCGACCGCGGCTTTTCGGCACCATAAGGCCGGCGCATAGCGCCAAGCTTTTCGGTGTCGGGCCAAAGGCTTTGGCAATCGCTCCACTCGCATAGGGGAGTTCGACCTGGACAAGACTAATGTCAGGTCTGTCGAGTGTGGGGTCGCTTTTGAGATAGCCGAGAACCTCCGCACCGCTGTTTTGATGTTCCATCTGCTGCGGTGCGTCCCACAGGCAGGACCCGTGCAGAATATGGTCCTGGAGGTTCATCCCGACCTCAGGCAAGTGGACGGCCGGCTCAATTCCGACAGACTTCAGATAATCCTGATCGCCTATGCCGCTGAGCATGAGCAACTGCGGTGTACTGAAGGCGCCGCCGCACAATATGACCTCGCGGTCCGCCGCGACTGTCCGCCGCTGACCCTCATGCGTGAATTCGACCCCGGTGGCGATGCCTTTATCGAGGGCAATTCGATCCACATGAGCATTTGTTAGAAGCGTCACATTTGCCTGGGCAAGGACAGGGTAGAGATAGGATTTTGCCATGTTCTGGCGCTGGCCGTCCCGTATGATCTGCTCCGTCAGGGCAAAGCCTTCGCCGGTCTCCTCGCGCACGCCGTTCAAACTACTGTTGATCGGTAGCCCAAGGGCGCGACAGGCATCGAGCATCGCGAGTGCAAGCGGTGACGGATCGTGCGCGGTCTGGCACCAGACGGGGCCGCCCCGGCCGCGGTACCGCTCGCTCGGTACACCTTGCCAGTTTTCGATGCGGCGGAAGGTTGAAAGCGCGGACTCGTAGCTCCATCGCCTGTCTTGTGTCACCTCAGCCCAATAGTCGAAATCACTCTTGAAGGGGCGGGCCCAGATCGTTGCATTAATACTGCTGCCGCCGCCCAACAGCTTCCCCGTATGAATCACCACGCGTTGATTGTTGACATCAGCGGAAGGTTCGGAGGCGTCGCCCCAGTCGCGTTCGGTGCCCAGATTGGTGAACCACAGTCGCGGATCGAGAACTGATGGAGCGTCGTCCCAGCCTCCCGCTTCTATCAGGAGAACGCTTTTGCTTCCGTCGGCTGCCAGTTTGCCCACCAGGGCACAGGCCGCGCTACCCGCACCGCAGACAACGTAGTCGTAGTTGCCAGCAAGTGACCGGACTTGAGAGGCTTGATTGGTCTTGATTTCCTCCAGTGTCTGGGCGACGGACTTGACCCGAGACGCTGAGAGAAAGCCCAGAGCGAGAGAAGTCGCAATGAAGCGGCGACGACCAATCGTCCCCCGCAGAAACGCCGACTCTAGTTGATCCTGCCGCGCAGCGAGTTCATCTGTCGGAGTACAGTTCTGTCTATCCTGTTTCATGACACGCTCCCTCCCAAAGAACGCCGTAGACCTGTCTGCCTGTCATCATGGACGTCGGCCGTCCAACCGGCGTCCAACAGCGGCTCACGCCAAAGCGCAGCGCGAAGCTGTCCCTCCTATAGGGACGGAAACAATTGGCCGAGTTCGTCGCACGCGCGTGACGCGTGGAACTTGAGAATCTCGTAAGTGGCCATCGAATGCTGGTGGAATGGGTCTTCCTTCATCAATTGCTCCAGTTCTTGCCGGCTTACGCCCGAAGCGACCACCACACCGGGATCGCCATCCGCGCCACGTCCGGAAACAAGAAAAATACCGCGCGCGTACCCTGATGCGATGAATTCGCGATGGGCCTCCAAGTGTTTCATCACCGCTTCCACTGGCTGCGTATATCGCACGAGCACGACGAATATCGGCGCATCGATGGTCTTCATTGCTCAACTCGCTTTCTGTCTGGATGCCCTGTGCGGGAAGCGACGCTCGACGGGCCGACCTTGCTGGTTCGATCCCGCCGATGTCGCGCCGTCTCGTTACTATCGGTTGTTGGGCCAGTTGTGCATGAGCTCTTTCCAGCGAATGAAGCCGACACCCGGGGCGCCCATCATCTTTGTCTTTTCGACCGGATATTCGTCCCAGGTGCAGAACTCGAGCTTGTGGCCTTCCGGAGAGCGGAAGTAGACCGAGACGACATCGATATCGCGATGGGCCATCGGCCCGAAGAAGGGGATGCCCTCGTTCTTCAGTCGCTCGATGTTCGCATCGAGCCCTTCGACGCTTGTCCGGAAGGCCCAATGAGGAGCAATGTTCGGATCGTCGGCCTGTGGGGTGGATGGACCTGTTTCCGCCGTGATTTGCAGGAGAGTGCGGCCGATCCGGACAAAAAGGTGCGGCTTTCGGTTCGTTCCCTTGTCGTAGTCGTCAAAGCCAGCATAGTAATAAGGTTCACCTCCGAGGAACTCCCGGATAAACTGCTCCATCATAACGATGTCTGTCACCGGCAGCGCAATATGATCGACGCCCCAGAGCCCGAAGGCGTTGTCGCTCTTGTCTTCGCGGCCACCATGACGGGGGTTGATGTTCATCAGGTGGCCGGTATCGGGCCGCGCCTGTTCTGTCTTAAGCATTTGTTCTTTCTCCTATTGTGGTGCTGTACATCCCTTTGCATGGTGCGGGATCAGCACCGGACTTAGTATCGCCGCTCGCGGGAGTACCTCTCCGCACCTTGATGAAGCGGGACAAAGGTGTTTTTCCACATGACCGAGAAAGATCGACTGTTCCTGTAAGCCCTTACTCGGGGAGAAACAGCGACTTGATCTGAGTCTTCTGTCGATCGATGCCGCGGAGAGTGGAATAGACGAGGTCGTCTGGAAGATCCTGGCGGCAAAAAAGAACGTGCCCAGAAAAATCGATAACGGGAGCGTTTTCCTCCAGGCCGCGTAGCAAACGCCGAGGAATGACCGCACGGCGTATACGGTACCTGGTCTCCGTTCGAGCCAGGATATCCACCAAAACCAAGGATTCCTGGACCAGAGACAGCCATCTCCCGCAGCCAGGTCGGCGACGTCAACGCGATGTGATGCCCCTCGTCAACAAGTCGGGGAACAGCATGCAAGTTTCCGGATGCATATTGTTGGGAAGCCGCTGAACCGGCCCGCGAGAAACCAAAGTAGCCAAGGACGGCCGGATCGACCGTGCCGCCGTATTTCGAAAAGTTCGCTCCTGCACCCAACAACCTGATCGCGACGGGACCGTTGGTGAAATCCAGCATCATTCTTCCTCCCGGCGGACGGACAGGCATTCTGAACGCCTGCTCGGCCGAATCTGCTTTCTCAGCTCTCCCCCGCCTATTAAAATGATATATGACCGCTTTTCAATTTTGTCCACTTTTTTATGCGACCCACCAGATTCTCGTCAGCCCTCGACCACAGGTTCTCAGAGGTGGAAGATCACCTCATATGAATAACTATTCATATAAAACAGTCGTTTAGTGGAAACCTCTTTGTGGCGTCGAGTCTAGTTATCGTCCTACCGGAGGCGCACGGATTTCGCCAGCCGACGAAACAGAGCCGCCAAAAAGCGAAGAAATAAAAATGGACAAATAACAAAATTAATGAAATAGGAATGTGCAGGAGGATATTCATGATGCACTCAAACATTAAGAAGACCCAAGAGCTGGTGAATGCGGCCTCGGCTTTGGTCCCGTATCTCCGGGAGACCGCCCTTGATACGGAGAGGGCACGACGCGTTCCTGAGGAGACCATAGGTCGTCTGCGGGATGCCGGGCTCCTTGAAATTCTCGTGCCGCGCCAGTTTGGTGGTCATGAGGCCGACCTGACCACGGCGGCGCGGGTCATTACAGAACTCGGCCGCGGCTGCGGTTCCACCGCTTGGGTCTACGGGGTCGCAGCATCGCAGAACTGGATTGCTGCCACTTTCGATCTCGAGGCGCAGAAAGAAGTTTGGGCTCGGGGTGCGAGAACCGTGATTTCCGCCACCTATGGGATCAATCCCAAGGTACAATCGGCCACACGGGTCGATGCCGGGTTCCGGTTGTCTGGGCGCTGGGGATTTGCCAGCGGCTGTGACCACGCCGATTGGCATCTCGCGCAATTCCTTGCTCCTGCGGACGGAGAAAAACCTCCGGTCGCCCATTTCGCACTTGTGCCGCGCAGTGATTTTTCGATCGAAGACGACTGGTATGTCATGGGTCTCGTTGGGACCGGCAGCAAGACGGTCTCCCTCGACGACGTCTTCGTGCCGGCACACAGGACGCTTGCCTACCCATTGATGAATAGCGGCAAGACCCCCGGTTCGGCTGCCAACGCCAATCCAATGTACGCTTTGCCCTTGATGTCCGCGACGCCTGTCGGCATTGCAGCAACGCTGCCTGGCATCGCCCGTGGCGCGCTCGAGGTCCTGATCTCCACGGCCGCCGCCGGCGACCGGGACTCGGCGCGCGGCAAGTTCAGTGACCATGTTTTGGCTCACGCCTGGATCGGTGAAGCGCTGGCGGATATCGAGGCTGCAGAGCTTGCGATCTTTACAAGCATGGATGTGCTGACAGCAGCAGCGCATGCGGGCAGGCAGCCGACGGTCGAAGAGCGAATAAGGATCCGCCGAAATTTTGCCTTCTCAACTCGGATGTCGACTGAAGCTGCCGAACTTGTCCTGAAATGCACGGGTGCGGCGGCCACCTCGCTGAGCCATCAGACGCAGCGCGCATGGCGGGACATCAATGCTGCGGCCAGACATATCGGATTGAACTGGGAGACCTACGCGACCCAGTCCGGCCGGCACGCGCTTGGAATGGAGCCCTCTGGCCTATTCTGAAAATGATATCGTCCGATGAGGTTGAGGCGGAACCCGACGGTCGTGCTCATCAACCTTGGCAAGCCGCAAGTTTCAGTCTAAAATCGGACGAAATACAAATTTGTGCCACAGGACAAAACGCGGAGAGTTTTGTTCTATGAGCGCCCGTCGTCGGACCTGACCAGTCTTCGCATAGCGTGGCGCGGGAAAATGCAGCAGGCCCATTTGGCTGGCACAGGTCGTTCTGCCAGCAAAAGCGCCAAAAATCGGAGGATTTTTGGCTTACGCGTTGAACAGCAGCGGAGGAATGCATGCTTCACACACTCAACGAATCGCGTTCGGCGGGGCCACCGCAGCCGATGATTTCTTCCCCGCCCGCTCTTACCAGCGTCGATATCAGGGATCTGAAATATATCTACGCGCCGGCAAACAAACGGCCAGTCACCGCGCTGGAAAACGTCTCGCTGGAGGTAAAGGCCGGGGAATTTATCTCGTTGCTTGGCCCTTCGGGCTGCGGCAAGTCAACTCTTCTCTACCTTATCGGAGGTTTTCTTCCGATCGTCGAAGGCACCATCTCCGTCGACGGGAAGCAGATTGCCGGCCCGGGTCCGGACCGGGGCATCGTTTTTCAGAGTTTTGCATTGTTCCCCTGGCTAACCGTGTTGCAGAACGTCGCCTACGGCCTGCGCAAGCAGGGCATGTCAAAGGCCAATGCCGAAGACAACGCGCGTAGTTTCGTGAAGCTTGTCGGGCTTGAAGGTTTCGAAGACAGTTTCCCTTCGCATTTGTCTGGCGGCATGAAGCAGAGGGCTGCGATTGCACGGACCTTGGCAATCGATCCCAAGATCCTCCTGATGGATGAACCCTTCGGCGCGCTGGATGCACAAACTCGAAGTCTGATGCAGGACGAGTTGCTTGCGATATGGAGGCGCTCACCAAAGACCGTCATATTCGTCACCCACGACGTCCATGAGGCGGCCTATCTCTCCCAGCGGGTTGTTGTGATGTCGGCGCGGCCGGGCCGCATCAAGACAATCGTGTCGTGCGATTTCGATCGCTCCGACCCGGCATTTGTGCGCAGTACTCAGTTTGTTGAGAAGGTTGACGAGCTCCAGCGTCTGGTGCGTGCTGAAGCCAAGCGGGCTGAGGATGCCATCGGCCGATGAGACACGCGATAGTTCACTATTCTCCTCTGCTGATCGTCGCCCTGCTGTGGGAGATAACGCCACGTCTGGGTATCGTTTCGGCCAATATCCTTCCGCCACTCAGCGCGGTTGCCATCTCATGGGCGCAGTTGCTGGGCGAGGGAGAGCTCGTTTCCAACGGCCTGGCATCGCTCACCCGCGCAGGCGCTGGGCTGGCGTTTGCTATTCTGTTCGGTGGCACGCTCGGGATCCTTATGGCGTGGTGGCGCCCCCTTAATGCCACCGTCGGCCCTCTGGTGCATATCTTTTATCCGGTTCCAAAGTCGGCGCTCATTCCCGTGACCGCGATTTGGCTCGGATTCGGGGACGCCTCGAAGATCCTGCTCGTCTTCATGGGTTGCTTGCTGCCGGTCATGCTTGGTGCGTTCAACGGAGCCCGCTCGACCGAATCCGCGCTTGTCTGGTCCGCTCGCAGCATGGGCGCGTCAAAATTCGGTGTGCTTCGTGATGTGGTCGCGCAGAGCGCGCTTCCGGAACTCCTGAACGGCATCCGCACGGCGCTGGCTCTTTCGTTCGTCTTGCTCGTTGCCGGCGAACTGATCTCGGCCAGCAACGGGCTGGGTTATCTGATCGGTCTGTACGGGTCGGCCGGGGCCAATGATGCAATGTATGCGGTCATCGTGTCGGTCGCCGCCCTTGGATTCCTGTTCGACCGCCTCTTTCAGACATTTTCGAAGAGAGTACTGGCATGGCAACAATAGAGGACGTCAAAAACGATTCCCGACGAGGCCAGGGTGCCCGCAACGCGATGATATTGCGGGCGGCAGCCGTCGGTCAAAGCTGGATTGGCCTTGTGTCACTCGCCCTCGTCTGGGAACTCTTCGCGCGAAGCGGGCTGGTGACGCCCTTTCAGCTTCCGACTCTCACATCGGTTCTTGGAACGATCTACACCTCCGCGCTTTCAGGCGAATTGTGGCAGAGCGTCCAGCTGACGCTTTATCGCACAATGTCGGGGTTTCTGATAGCAAGCACGCTTGGCATCGCTCTCGGCGTCCTTATGGCTCGGAACCGAACCATCCGCTGGTTTTTTGATCCCCTCATCTCGATCATGTTTCCAGTGCCAAAGATCGTGTTCCTCCCTATCGTCATTCTGTGGCTGGGGTTCGGTGACACCACGAAAATTTTCATGATCGTCATCGACGCGTTTCTTCCGGTTCTAACCGCGACCATTGCTGCCACAAGCACCGTGCAGCGCGATCTCGTCTGGTCAGCAAAGAGCATGGGCGCAAGCCGGACCGAACTGGTTCGGGAAGTCTTGCTGCCGGCGTCGATGCCCCAAATCCTGACCGGCTTGCAGGTGGCCCTGCCCTTATCCCTCATCATCTGCATCGTGACGGAGATGCTAACCGCGGGGGGCGGTCTCGGTGCCGACATGATCAACGCCTCGCGCTTTTCCAATTCGAAGGCGCTATTCGCCGGAATCGTCGAGGTTGCTGTCGTTGGCTTTGTCCTGATCAAGCTTCTTGCCGTTGCCCGGAAACATTTGCTGCGCTGGCATCCAGAGACGGCGCCCCCGGCAACCGTCTAGCGAAACTCTGGTCCGACGGGTGGGGTAGGACACCGCCGGACCGCGGAACATAACGGTGGCGTACCGCCGATTTGGGGGCAGCGAGGCCTCAACAACCAGGGAGGAATGCAATGAAACTATTGTCGAAGATCGCGCTCATGGTCGGACTGACGACCATGTTGCACATGCCAGCAGCCGCAGAGCCTGTGACAATCAAGCTTTCCTGGGTCGTGCCAGTGACAAGCTGGGGCTCGATCGTGCTGGAAAAGAAGGACCTGATGCGAAATCTGGGCAAGACCTACAATCTTGAGGTCGCGCGCTTTCGTGGCACATCCGAGGCGCTTCAAGGGCTCGCCTCGGGCGACCTCGACATTGCAGACATTTCTGCCGGCGGGCTCGCGACCGCATATGAAAACGGAGTAACCGATATCAGTATTATAGCCGATGAGCTACAAGACGGCGTGAACGGCTATTATTCCACCGAGTTCCTGGTGCGGGACGACAGCAACATCCGTTCGGTGGCGGACCTCAAAGGCAAAATCATAGCAGTGAGTGCTATCGGGAGCGCGAACGACCTGATGTTGCGCGCCATGCTGCACAAGAACAAGATCAGCGATAAAGATGTAACGATTATTGAGGCGGCACCTGCAACCATGGGCGAGATGCTGAAGAGCGGAAAAGCCCATGCGTTCTCCGCGATACGGCCGTTCTCAGCCCAGGCTGCGTTCCGGGAGGGAAATCGCGTCCTTTTTACCGGGAAAGACGGGATGGGTGAAAGCGATCTCATCGTCTGGGTAGCCAAGAAAAGCTTCGTTGAAGAAAACCGGGCGGCGCTCGTCGATTTCATGGCCGACATGCAGCGCGTCGCATACTGGTTTTCCGACCCTGCCAATCACGCGGAAGTGGAGAAGATCGCCGCATCCGCGACGAAGCTCCCGGTCGAGTTCTGGAAAGGTTGGGTGTTCACGAAGCAGGATTACTACCGCAATCCTGATATGATGCCGAATGCTGCCGCGTTGCAGGCCAGCTTCGATCTGATGCAGCAGCTCGGATTTACCAAGGGCGCCATCAAGGTTTCGGACGTGCTCGACCCGACTATCGTCGAAGAAGCATCGAAACGACCGCGTAACTGACGAGGCGGAGGTAATGGCGCAATGTCTCTAATCGCTGTGCCATTACCAGCCGGCCGGGCCGTGCTCGGGCACGCCGGATCCATCCCATAACCAGATTTGGCCCAAGTCCCTTTGGCAGGTTATCTATGAGGTCTCCGCAAGATGAAAAAAACAAACAAGATCGAGCAGGCTGCTCGTGAGTTGGAAGATGTTATACGCCGGCAGACAAGGCCGGCCCCAGTAGGACCCGAGACGGCGAAGCGACCTGTGCAGAGGAACTTCCTGGGACTAATGCGACAAGGGATTGAGCTTACGGGAAGTCTCATCAGAGACGCACTCCGGGGCTCGGCAACCTTCTATGCAGGTTTTGATTGCGCCGCCGCAATACTTGGTGATTACCACGCGATGTCCGAGGATGGCGACAGAAAAATGCTCGATGACGAGCAGTGAAGCGAAGGCTTATCGTGCTTTTCCACTCGGGAAGCGGCAGTACGATGAGGCTTGCTCAAGCGCATGCCGATGGAGCGAGGCACACTTTGTCGAATCGACCTGCGACATGTGCCGGAATTGACGGCTGAAGCAGAGATCGCTGGCGCAACCTCTTACTGGCCAAGCTTCCACTCAATCCGGAAATACCACGTAGCTCAACCTGAAGAACCCGCCGGACACGATGTCGTCAGCATGGGGCGCCGACGCGCCTCGGTTCGATGTCGGCACAAATGAAATTCGTCATCGACCGGCTGGGTCCGAAGTGGGAGAGGAGCGACTTGCACAATAAGTCGACAGGGTGAACCCAAGGATAGCAGACATGTTCAATACGGCAGACATCTACGACAAGCACCATGAACGGCTGCAGGTGTGCAGCCTTCAGTTTCACAATTTCGGAAATCAAGTTTGCTTTTCTGGCAAAGCAGCGACTTTGCGTGTTTTCGAAGATCACACGCCCGTTCTCAAGGCCGTTTCCGAGGCCGGTGACCAGCGTGTGCTCGTCGTCGATGCCGCCGGGTCCACGCGCGTCGGTGTGATGGGGGACCGGCTTGCCGCAATCGCCGTTGCGAACGGATGGGCGGGTGTCATCATACACGGCGTTATTCGCGACAGCGCCGCGATAGGTTCATTGGCGATCGGTGTGAAAGCTCTTGGGGCAACAGCCCGAAGAAGCTTTCAGCCGACACCCGGTGAGTTCGGCGTCGCTCTCAGCTTCGGCGAAGTGACAATCGCCCCTGGCGATTGGATTTATGCAGACGTCGACGCGATCCTGATCGCAGCAGGACCGCTCGAGTTCTCTTCGGACGAGGAGAAAGCGGAGTAGGTACTGCCGAATTCCCCTTGGCACGGGTCCGGCTCTGACGGCGCCATCACTGCCGCCGAAACCGCTCAACGATCGATAGTTGGCTTTGGAACGGCAACTTTGCATCTCTACCAAGATGCCAGAAACCGGCACCGAGCGGCGGGACCGTGTGTGCGTGTGTGTGTCCAACGGCAAATCCCGTCAACGATCTCGGGGGTCTTGGGCTTGAACCGCGAGCTTTGCCAGCATTCCTGCCGCACAGTATAAGCTTGGTAGCGCTCTACCTCTTCCTCTGATTTGGCGCTGAGGACCGGGGCTGCGTCGGTAAAGGCGTAGCGGCCATGGCCTAAGCGACCCGGTAGAGATTTCCGGCCTGCCGGGGTGCTTCGTCGGCGAGATTGAACCGAGCTATCAGATCTCTCAGTCTCCTGGCCTCTTCCGACAGGGCAAAGGACGCCCGATTGGACTGCTCAACCATCGCCGCGTTTTCCTGTGTCGTCTGGTCCATCGAGTTCACAGCCTTGCTGACTTCGACAAGCCCTATTGACTGTTCCCGCGCCGATGTCGCGATCGACTCCATATGCCCGTTCATTTCAAGGATGAAGGAGCCAATAGCTTTCAGCGCTTCGGCAGTGCCGCGCACCAGTTTAACCCCGCTTTCGACTTCAGACGACGAATTCTGGATTAGGCCCTTGATTTCCTTGGCGGCCTGGGCCGCCCTTTGGGCCAGCTCGCGCACCTCCTGTGCAACCACTGCAAAGCCCTTACCCGCCTCGCCGGCACGGGCTGCCTCCACGCCGGCATTCAGTGCGAGAAGATTTGTCTGAAAGGCAATCTCGTCGATCACGCCGATAATGTTTGATATCTGCTGCGATGAACTCTCGATTTTTCTCATCGCGTCTTCGGCATGGGACACGACATCAGCTGATTTCGCCGCCGAATCGTTTGCCCGTCTGGCGACGGCTCTTGCTTCTTCCGTCCGTTTGGTCGAGTTCGCGACGTTCGACGCGATCTCTTCAACCGCCGCGGCGGTCTCTTCCAAAGATGCCGCCTGCTGCTCCGTTCGTCTGGAAAGATCCTGCGCGGCGGTCGCTATCTCCCTGGTGCCCACGTCGACATTGGCAGCCGCATCTCTAATAGAGCCGAGCGTCGCGCCCAGCTTGGACAGGGACTGATTGAAGTCACTTTTCAACAGTTCCGATCGCGGAGGGAAAGCCCTTGAGATGACATACGTTACATCGCCGGCCGCAAGTGCTGCTACCGCGTCACGTAGCGCCGCAATAACGCCTTGATCCTCTTCGGCGATCTTCCTGGCGCTTTGCTCGAGAAGGACCTGTTCATCAATCAGGGTAAGCGAGCCGCAAGCGCGCACGGTAGTACCGTCCGCCTGGTAGCGGCACCCCCCGGTCGCACGAAACCATCGATAGGAGCCGTCGCGGACCTTCAGCCGATACGCCACATTGTAGCGCGATTTCCCCGTCCTGTCTTGCAGGTGGCCACCGAATGCGGCGAAAGTGGGCCCGATGTCATCAGGGTGCAGGCGGTCAGACCACGATGCCATCTCATTGGGGAACTCCGCCTGCGTTTCATAGCCCAATAACCGCCGGAACTCCGCAGACCAAACCCATCTAGCATCTTTGTGAGTAGCATCCGCTTCTGGCAAGTATGCTTCCCATAATCCAATGCCACAGGCTTCATCCAGCAGAGCTGCCCGTTCATTCACAGCTGCGAGTTCCTCCCGGCTGCACTTCAGTTCCTTCTTCAAGCGACCGCCCAGCATCGATTTCCCCGAGATAAATGACACGACAAGCATAAATGTATCTTGTCTTATTTAATAAAATGCGAAGTTTCACCGTGCTGGTCATTAGACACGCACAGATAAGCGATCTGGCGCTGTCGAACTGACCCGGAATCCACGGCCACGACTGCAGAAACTGGGCCAGACACAGCTTGATAGACGTCCTAAAAATGATATACGTTACATTTTGTTACCGGCCGATGTTCTGCCACGAGCAGAGAGACGGACGATGGCGGTTGGCTCGCAGCTTTCCTAAAATCACACGCGGAGACTGAGAATGACAAAAAAGCTTTATTGGGTGAGTACGCCACTCCTCGCATTGATGTATCTCGGGGCGGGGATCTTCTACCTGACCAATATCTCTGGGGTCCAACAGATGTGGGAGCATCTTGGGTTCCCGGCTTATCTCGTGCCCATTATGGCAGTGGTCAAGATCACGGCCGCCGTCGTCATTCTGTGGAGGCCTCTGACCGGGCTAACAGATTTTACCTACGCGGGAATGTTCTTCCACCTGTGTCTGGCTGTTTCTGCACACATCAATGCGGGCGACGGCGGGTTTGCACCGGCATTGGTTGGAATCGCGCTCGTGATCCTGTCCTTCTTCACCCAGAACGCGGGCCGAAAAAAACCGTCGCCTTACGGGCGGTTGCCCGGGGTTGCTGACGTATCCCCAGAACCGGCCCGCCAGAATAATTCGATTTGATACGGCGTCTTGGAAATCCTCGAGCCACCATATGCAGGAGACCTTCATGACTACTCACGTAGCCGTCCTTGTCGGCAGCCTTCGCAAGGCATCCGTTACCCGCACGCTATCGCGTGCGCTCGCGGAGCTTGCTCCGGAAGGACTGCAACTGTCTGCTGTCGAAATCGGCGAAATGCAATTCTATAATCCGGATCTCGACGAGACATCCCCACCCGCCTCGTGGCAAGCCTTTCGGGATCGCATCAGAGGATCCGATGGCGTCTTGTTCGTAACGCCTGAGTACAACCGGTCTGTTCCCGCGGTGCTCAAAAATGCGCTTGATGTTGGGTCACGGCCAGGCGGCAAGAATGTATGGGCCGGAAAGCCCGCGGCGGTGATTTCTGCCTCACGGGGAGCATTGGGAGGTTTCGGCGCAAATCACCACCTGCGGCAGTCGTTGGTTTGCCTGGACGTCCCGGTACTGCAGCAACCGGAAGCCTATCTGGGCGATGCCTACAACCTCTTCGATGATGACGGAAAGCTCGCCAATGAGACGACGTCGGCGTTTCTCTCAACCTTTATGGAAAAGTTCGCCGCCTGGATTGCCACTAACCGCCGAACCTGAGGGGCTTGCCTTCGGTGACATTCGACTTGCAGTCGCCATCCGCCTTTCGGGGCTGGGCGCGCTAGAGGACTTACGACGGGCTGCGAATGCCGGTCCCGGTCGGTGCCGGTCGATACATGTCGGCGAGAACCGTCATGGGTGTTAGTGTTTAACAAAAAGCGAGTCCGGTTCCTGTTCTAATCGGGCGTCAGCAACCGACCCTTAGTCTTTCAGTAGGCCAGCCTCTGAAGACCAAGGGGCCCGCATGATTGCAGTTATGACTTGTCTGGCGTGCTGCCGCGCGAACGGAAACCTTCCCAAGATTGAGGGGCGGTTTCCGCGAACGTCATGACAACGGCTTCTGAGCTGGTTGATAGCTCCGGTCCAATTCTCGAGATGGTATGTGTGCGAAACTTACCCTTCGCGAAGAATGAGGATGTCGATCCCACCCGGTCGAAACCCCAGCCGGCGTGAGGAACGCCGAAAGGCTCCCCGGCCGGGGTATCGACCTGCTTATGGACAGCCTGATGTCAGGGTCCTTTCCTGGGATGGCCGCCAGTCATATTGTCTGCAACATTCGATACCCAGCCGCATCCCGCCTTGTCGGTCCAAGCCCGGAGGGCAGCAATATGATCCGTACCGGCCAGTTTAATTGTCGCCGCCAGATACGGATGGCCGCGTAGATTTCATCTCCTGCCGCCAGATGACAATCTTCGCGACGGTTACGTATCGTGAAGACGAAGCGACCAGCGACAGCTGTCGACTTCTTCTCCTGGAGCCCTCGACAAAAAGCTACGGTGGCTTCGACCGGGTGTCACCCTAAACTTTCGTGAGGAAGAGTTGTCTTCGCGGCCAGACAGCGGCGGTCCCGGAAGGCCGCGTCCGGCGCAAAAGGTCCCGCTCGACCGCTCCCGAGCCGCTAGAGCAAAGTTTTCGGGTTCCCGGCGGCGTCGATGCATTGGTGCCCGCTCCAAGCCGATCGGACGCGTTGCTCCATTGGACGGTCGCCCCTTCGCGGTATGAAGGCTTTCCACGACGAGGCGTTCTCCCGTTCCTGTATTCAGCCTTATGCCGGTGAAACCTGTTCAAGCTCGTAAAGCACACCGCCCATATCCTTCGGGTGCAGGAAAAGAACGGGGTTGCCATGCGCGCCGATCTTCGGCTCCCCATCACCCAGAATACGAACGCCCTTTTTGACGAGATCGTCGCGAACCACGAAAATATCCGGCACCTCAAAGCAGAGATGGTGTGTGCCGCCGCCCAGATTTCTGTCGAGAAAAGCGGCGATCGGCGAATTTTCGCCGAGCGGATAAAGAAGCTCGATCTTGGTATTTTCAGCCTGAACGAAAACCACCGTCACACCATGTTCTGGCAGTCGTTGCGGCGCTGAAACCTCTGCGCCCAATAGCCTGTAGCGGGCAATGGCGGCATCGAGATCGGGCACCGCGATGGCGACGTGATTCAGTCTTCCGAACATGAATGTCGCTCCCTTACATGTTCCGCCTGACGCCTTCGAGCAGGTCGATGACCTTGTTGGCCGCATCCATGACATTGGTGCCGGGCCCGAAAATCGCCGAGACACCGTGGTCGAGCAGGAACTGGTAATCCTGGCGCGGAATGACCCCGCCGACGACGACGATGATGTCCTCCGCACCCTTTTGTTTCAGCGCCTCGACAAGTTGCGGCGCGAGTGTCTTGTGGCCGGCGGCAAGCGACGACATGCCGACCACATGCACCTTGTTCTGCACGGCGAGATCGGCCGCCTCAACCGGAGTCTGAAACAAGGGGCCGGCCAGCACATCAAAGCCGAGATCCCCAAAGGCAGAGGCAATGACCTTGGCGCCTCGATCATGCCCGTCCTGCCCGAGCTTGGCGACCATGATACGCGGCTTGGTGCCGATCCTTCCAGCCACACCTGAAAGGCGGGCGGCAAGCGTGGCAAGTTCCGGCTCGTCCTTATAGGCTTCGCCATATATGTCGCTTACCACCTCCGGCACGGCGGCGTGGTCGCCGAAGGCGGCACGCAGCGCATCGGAAATCTCTCCGACCGTGGCGCGTGCGCGTGCGGCGGCAACGGCGGCTTCGAGAATATTGCCCTTGCCGCTGCGGGCCACCTGCGAAAGCTCCTCCAGAGCCGGGTCGACCTCCTTGCCATCGCGGCGGCGGCGCGTTTCTTCGATGCGGCGGATTTGCGCGGCGCGCACGGCGGCATTGTCGATATCGAGAACATCGATATCTTCCTCGTTTTCCAGACGGTAACGGTTGACGCCGACGATAATCTCCTCGCCCTTGTCCACCGCCGCCTGGCGGCGCGTTGCGGCCTCCTCGATCAGCCGTTTCGGCAGGCCTTCCGCCACGGCCTTGGTCATGCCGCCAAGCGCTTCCACCTCCTCGATCAGCGCCCAGGCCTTTTCAGCCAGTTCGCTCGTCAGGCTTTCGACATAATAGGAGCCGGCCAGGGGATCGACCACCTTGGTGACCCCGGTTTCATGCTGGAGGATGAGCTGAGTATTGCGAGCGATGCGGGCGGAAAATTCCGTCGGCAGCGCGATCGCCTCGTCGAAGGAATTGGTGTGCAGCGACTGCGTGCCGCCGAGCACCGCGGACATGGCCTCGAAGGCGGTGCGAACGATGTTGTTATAGGGGTCCTGCTCCTGCAGCGAGACGCCGGAGGTCTGGCAATGGGTGCGCAGCATCAGCGAGGATGCCTTCTTCGGCTCGAACTCCTCCATGATCTTCGTCCAGAGCAGCCGGGCGGCACGCAGCTTGGCCGCCTCCATGAAGAAATTCATGCCGATGGCGAAGAAGAACGACAGGCGGCCGGCGAAATCATCGACATTCAGCCCCTTCGCCAAAGCAGCCCGCACATATTCGCGACCGTCCGCAAGGGTAAAGGCAAGTTCCTGCACGAGCGTCGCGCCCGCTTCCTGCATGTGATAGCCGGAAATGGAAATGGAGTTGAATCTCGGCATCTCTTTTGCCGTATATTCGATGATGTCGGCAATGATCCGCATCGAGGGTTCAGGCGGATAGATATAGGTGTTGCGGACCATGAACTCCTTGAGGATATCGTTCTGAATGGTGCCGGAAAGCGCAGCGCGCGGAATGCCCTGCTCCTCCCCCGCAACGATGAAACTGGCGAGCACGGGAATGACCGCGCCATTCATGGTCATCGACACCGAGACTTTTTCGAGCGGAATGCAGTCGAACAGGATTTTCATGTCCTCGACGCTGTCAATCGCCACCCCCGCCTTGCCGACATCGCCCTCCACGCGCGGATGATCGCTGTCATAACCGCGATGGGTGGCGAGATCGAAGGCGACGGAAACGCCCTGCTGGCCGGCGGCGAGTGCCTTGCGGTAGAAGGCGTTGGAGGTTTCGGCGGTGGAGAAGCCCGCATATTGGCGGATGGTCCAGGGACGTCCGGCATACATGGTCGCGCGCGGGCCGCGCGTGAACGGCGCAAAACCCGGCAGGCTGTTCAGATGCGAAGTATCTTGCAGATCGTCAGCGGTGTAGAGCGGCTTAACCTCGATACCTTCGGGCGTATTCCAGACGAGTGTTTCCGGTGAACGCTTCAGCTCCTTTTCGGCAAGCGCCTGCCAATCGGCAATCTTGGCATCCGACATCACTCAAACTCCATGATCACTTCATCCACCGCCAGGCTTTGGCCCGCCTCAACCTTCACCGCCTTGACCACTGCCCTCTTCTCGGCTTTCAGCAGGTTCTCCATCTTCATAGCCTCGACCGTCGCCAGCGATTGTCCAACTTCGACCGTGTCGCCTTCCCTGACCAGCACCTGAGTGATGACGCCTGGCATCGGGCAGAGCAGCTTTTTCGACGTGTCGGCCGACTGCTTGATCGGCATGTACTGGGATAGATCGAACAGGCGCGGTGTCATCGCGCGGTAGATCATGTCGATGCCGCGGAAACGAAGGCGCCATCCGGTGGAGGCGCGCGAGATCTTAACGCTTGATGCTTCACCATTGATTGTGAACGAGGCGAGCGTTTTGCCCGGTTGCCAGTCGCTTGTGACTGTGTGATTGACGCCGTCGCCATAGCGGATGTCGGTGGTGCCGGTCCCGCATGTCACGGTCTGCGGCCAGGAGTGGTCGCCGCCGACGGCAACGAAGTCGATGCCCAGTTTACGCGTGTGGTTGGCGAGCGTGCCTGAAATCTGTGCGCGGCGTGCTTCCTGAACGAGGTGAACATAGGTCGCAATAGAGGCGAGCTGGCGGGCCTGATCGTTGTCTGGCGTGACACCGTGGAAACCTTCCGGCCACTCCTCGGCGATAAAGGCCGTGGTGATGTTGCCGGACTGGAACCGCGGATGTGCCATGACGGCTGAGAGAAAGGGCAGGTTGTGGCCGATGCCCTCGACCTCGAAGCAATCGAGCGCCTCGGCCATCGCCTCAATCGACCGCGTCCGGTCGGGGGCCCAGGTGCACAGTTTAGCGATCATCGGGTCGTAATACATCGAGATCTCGCCGCCTTCGTACACGCCGGTATCATTGCGGACCACGATGCCGTCATGCTGTGGGCCTTCTTTAGGGGGACGATAGCGGGTCAGCCGGCCAATCGATGGCAGGAAGCCGCGATAGGGGTCCTCTGCATAGAGGCGGCTTTCCATCGCCCAGCCATTGAGCTTGACGTCGGACTGGGCGATCGCGAGTTTCTCGCCATCGGCGACGCGGATCATCTGCTCCACGAGGTCGATACCGGTGATGAGCTCGGTCACGGGATGCTCGACCTGCAGGCGGGTGTTCATCTCGAGGAAATAGAAATTGCGCGTGCCGTCGACGATGAATTCGACCGTGCCGGCCGAGAAATAGCCGACGGCCTTGGCGAGCTGGACAGCCTGCTCACCCATCGCCTTGCGAGTGGCTTCGTCGAGGAAGGAGGACGGGGCCTCTTCAACGACCTTCTGGTTGCGACGCTGGATCGAGCATTCCCGTTCGCCGAGATAGATCATATTGCCATGCTGGTCGCCCAGCACCTGGATCTCAATATGGCGCGGCTGATCGACGAACTTTTCGATGAAGATGCGGTCGTCACCGAAGGAAGACCTCGCCTCGTTCTTCGACGCCTGGAAACCTTCACGGGCCTCCTGGTCGTTCCACGCGATGCGCATGCCCTTGCCGCCGCCGCCAGCCGAAGCCTTGATCATGACGGGATAGCCAATGCGGGCCGAGATCCTTACGGCCTCTTCGGCATCCGCGATCAGGCCCATATGACCCGGCACCGTGGAGACGCCGGCTTTGGCCGCAATCTTCTTGGACGTGATCTTGTCGCCCATGGCTTCGATGGCGCCGACCGGCGGGCCGATGAAGATCACGCCTTCTTGGCTCAAGCGCTCGGCAAACGCGCGGTTTTCCGACAGGAAGCCATAGCCGGGATGGACGGCGTCGGCGCAGGTCTGCCTGATGGCGTCGACGACGCGATCGATGACGAGATAGGACTGGGCCGAGGGGGCAGCGCCTATATGAACGGCCTCGTCGGCCATGCGGACATGCATCGCTTCGCGGTCGGCGTCGGAATAGACGGCCACCGTCTTGATGCCCATGGCGCGGGCGGTGCGGATGACGCGGACTGCGATCTCACCTCTGTTGGCGATGAGAATTTTTGTAATCATGTGATTTTGCCTTACAGGGGAATGGTGTCGTGTTTGCGCCAGTAGGTTTCCGACCGCTTGGTGCGAAGCATGGCAAACGCCCGCGCGATGCGTTTGCGCGATGAACGCGGCATGATCACCTCGTCGATGAAGCCGCGTTCCGCCGCGACGAAGGGATTGGCGAAGCGGTCTTCGTATTCCTTGGTTCGCGCCGCGATCTTTTCCGGATTCTTGAGCTCTGAGCGGTAGAGGATTTCTGCCGCGCCCTTGGCGCCCATCACCGCGATCTCGGCGGTGGGCCAGGCGTAGTTGACGTCGGCGCCGATATGCTTGGAGGCCATGACATCATAGGCGCCGCCATAGGCTTTCCGCGTGATCAGCGTGACCATGGGTACGGTCGCCTGGCTATAGGCGAAGAGCAGCTTGGCGCCATGCTTGATGATGCCGTTATATTCCTGGGCGGTGCCGGGCAGGAAGCCGGGGACGTCAACGAGCGTCAATATCGGGATGTTGAAGGCGTTGCAAAAGCGGACGAATTTTGCGCCCTTGCGTGATGAGTCGATGTCGAGGCAACCGGCGAGAACCATCGGTTGGTTGGCAACGACGCCGACGCTCTGGCCCTCCATGCGGATGAAGCCGGTCAGGATGTTACGGGCGAAACCTTCCGAGATCTCGTAGAATTCGCTCTCATCGGCCAGCGCCAGGATCAATTCGCGCATGTCGTAGGGCTTGTTGGCGCTGTCAGGGATCAGCGTGTCGAGCCGCTCCTCCAGTCGGTCGGGGTGGTCGAAGAAGGGGCGGACAGGCGGCTTGTCGCGGTTGTTGAGCGGTAGGTAGTCGAAGAGGTCGCGGATGCGCAGCAAGGCCTCGATGTCGTTGTCGAAGGCGCCGTCGGCGACGGAGGACTTGGTCGTGTGGGTCCTGGCGCCGCCCAAATCTTCGGCGGTGACGATCTCGTTGGTGACGGTCTTCACCACGTCGGGGCCGGTGACGAACATATACGAGCTGTCTCGCACCATGAAGGTGAAGTCGGTCATGGCGGGAGAATAGACCGCGCCCCCGGCGCAGGGGCCCATGATCACAGAGATCTGCGGGATGACGCCTGAGACTTCGGCGTTGCGGCGGAACACCTCGGCATAACCCGCGAGCGAGTCAACGCCTTCCTGGATACGGGCGCCGCCGGAATCGTTCAAACCGATCACGGGGGCGCCGTTACGGGCAGCCATATCCATGATCTTGCACATCTTTTGCGCATGGGTTTCGGAGAGGGAGCCGCCGAGGACGGTGAAATCCTGGGAGAAAACGTAAACGAGACGGCCGTTGATCGTGCCCCAGCCAGTCACAACGCCGTCGCCGGGCACCTTGTTCTCGGCCATGCCGAAATCGGTGGCCCGGTGGGTGACATACATGTCGTATTCCTCGAAGGACCCTTCGTCGAGAAGCACGTCGAGGCGTTCGCGCGCCGTCAGCTTTCCCTTGGAATGCTGGGCGGCGATGCGGGCTGCGCCACCGCCAAGCCGCGCGGCGTGGCGGCGAGCTTCGAGTTGATCGAGGATTTCTCGCATGTAGTCACTCCTTGGTATCGTCTTCGCAATACACGCCGTTGTTTGGTTGCAAAACGTTGGAAGATGTGCGCATGTACAAACTGCAAAAAATGACTTTGCTTTTTGTGAATTTGTGAAAATGGCGGTGGGAAAGCTCTATATCGGGCGCAAAGTGCGCGACTTGCGCCTTGCGAACCAGGCAACGCAGCAACAATTTGCTGAGCGCTTGGGTATATCGGTGAGCTACCTCAATCAGATCGAGAGCAACCAAAGGCCGGTGTCAGCCACCGTTCTGCTTGCCCTGGCGGACAAGTTCAAGATCGATCTATCCGATCTCAGCGGCGCTGAGGGCGACCGATTGCTTTCGGCACTGGCAGAGGCGCTTACGGATCCGTTGTTCAATTCTCAGGCAATAAGTCACCAGGAACTGAAAATGGTGGTGCATAACGCGCCCGGCATTGCGCATGCGCTGATTGCAGCGCACCAAGCCTACCGGCATAACTCTGAGCGCCTGGCAAGTATTGATGACACACTTGGTCGCGCCTCAGCCATTGTCGAGCACACCCCATACGAGGAAGTGCGAGATTTCTTTCATTTCATGGACAACTATATCCATGAGATCGACGTGTTGGCTGAAAGGATCGCAGACGAGATCGGCATCGGCGATCAGGACACGCATGCCGCCTTATGCGCTCATCTCGAAAACCGGTTTGATATTCGCATCAATCGGTCCACTGACGCTAGAGATCTCATCAGAGACTTCGACGAGGAGCGCCGGTTATTAACCCTCTCGCCATATCTTATTCCCGCTACGCGTGATTTCCAGATTGCGCTTCAGATTGCACAACTTGCGGGCGATGAAATCATCAATCAGCTTCTTGATAAAGCAGCCTTTCGCAGCAGCGAGGCGACCGAAATCTGCCGCATGGGTCTTCACAACTATTTCGCCGGTGCGCTCGTTCTGCCCTATGGTCGGTTCATGACAGCCGCGCGAGAAGTGCGCCACGATCTTGATCTTCTGTCAGCGAGGTTCGGAGCAAGTATTGAGCAAGTTTGCCATCGGCTATCGACCTTGCAACGACCCGGTCAAAAAGGCGTACCGATTTTCTTCGCGCGCATCGATCGCGCCGGCAACATCACCAAGCGGCACAGCGCAGCAAAACTGCAGTTCGCCCGCTTTGGCGCCGCCTGCCCGCTTTGGAACGCCCATAGGGCCTTCGAGGCACCCGGGCAGGTGATCCGCCAATTGGCCGAAACCGCTGACGGGGTGCGGTACCTTTGTATCGCGACACAGGTTACCAAGGGCGACCGAGGATTTCATACTCCCCGCCAACATTATGCGCTCGCGCTCGGCTGTGAAATTTCCTATGCAGATCAGTTTGTCTATGCAGACGATATGGACATCGGGAATCGCACAGCGTTTGATCCCATCGGCATCTCATGCCGAATTTGCGAGCGGGCGAACTGCGTGGGTCGTGCCGTTCCACCTTTGAAGAGCCGCTTGGTAATAGACCACCGCAAACGTGGCCGCTTGCCGTACCACATTGGCTGATACTCGTCGCTTTGACCGGAGGCGTTTGTGGCGGGGAGGCGCGGAAAATGGGTAAAGCACGTCTTTGAGTTGTCGGTCCAGGACCGGACTCCGCCTAACCTCTCGTAGGTTTGGTCCTCCGACGATGGGATGAGCGGCCGACAGCGAACGGCCGCAAAGCAGACGGTGCGCTCACCCGACAGATCGACCGTTGCGTTCTCCAGAAAGACCCTAATCGGCATATAAGGAAAGCATTTGGCGAAACTGAGAAGATCGGCGTCGGCGTCGCTTTCAGAATGTGATTCTTCCGCATTGGTCCGGAGGTCCGCCCCGAGTGAGCGGGAGACTACGTACTGCCCAGAGGATGACAACGTCGGCGTTTGCTGCGATCGTCACCGTCGGCATAGACGGTGAATTGGCACCATTCGACGGCCTGATACGAAAAGTTAAACTGCCGCCCTCCGCTACCACCGCGAGCGGATCTGTCTGGGAAGTCGGTGACGCCCAGCAGCAATTCATTCTTCACGGGCAGATCAATGTGGACGGTGACGATCGAGCTCGCTGACTGCGTGTTTGACCAAGTCCATCAGTTCCTCCGTTGTCGCCCCGTCGCGGGCCTGAACAGACATGCCCTGAACGATACTTCCGAGAAATCGGGCGAGCGAACCTGCATTCGTATCCGCGCGCAGATGTCCTGCGCGGATTCCGAGTTCGATGCGTGCCTTGAAGACCTCGAGCGTACGCTGGCGAAGCGTGGAGACGTAATAGACGATGTCCTCGTTCTCCGAGGCGCAGGTCAGGGCTGCGGTTGAGATCATGCAGCCCTTGGGATGGTCCGGCGATGTGAAGGATCTAGCCGAGTTCTGCAGGAAGCGTTCGAAGGCGGCGACCGTGTCGACCGGCTCCGGCAACGGATTTCCCGAATCCGGCCGTGGCATGCGCCGGTATTGATCGAGCGCTTCTCGATAGAGGTCTGCCTTGGACCGGAATGCCGCATAGAGGCTTTGCGGAGTTATGCCCATGGACGCTGTCAGATCGGCAATCGACGAGCCATCATAGCCATGCTCCCAGAATACATCCCGCGCCGCGGCAAGAACCGTCTCGCGATCGAAAGCCGGCGGTCGGCCGCGCTTGCGGGAGGCGCCTTCCGGTTCAGTCTTATTTTTCACAATGATCACTCTAGAAATAGAAGTTGTTTCGCGCTAATCAGGAACGGTCATTGTGATTATAGAAGGTCCGATCGAATGAGTCTTCCCCTTGGAGCCGAAACACCGGCCGGTACGCTTGCCCGCGCCATTGATGATGTCATTGACCATACCCTCGCGCAAAATCGGCTAGTAGGCACGGTCGTGCTCGTTTCTCACAAAGGCACTATCGCCTATAGACGTGCCGCTGGTCTCGCGGATCGGGAAACCGGCCATGCAATGACGGAGGACGCTATCTTCCGCCTCGCATCCGTCACGAAGCCGATCGTCGCCGTCGCCGCGATGCGGCTTTACGAGCAGGGCCGCATCGGACTGGACGACCACGTAACGAAATGGCTTCCGGATTTTCGTCCGCAGCTTGCAGATGGTTCCGAGCCCGTAATCCGCATCCGTGACCTCCTCACACATATGTCCGGCCTCAGCTATGGCTTCCTGGAGGAAAACGGACCTTATGTTCGCGCCGGCGTTTCCGATGGCCTTGCCGAGCCCGGCCTGTCGCTTGACGAAAACCTGGCCCGCCTCGCAGCCCAGAAGCTTGTCTTCGCGCCCGGCACGAACTGGCGGTATTCGCTGTCGATGGATGTTCTCGGCGGCGTCATCGAGAAGGAGACCGGTGTGCAGCTAGGCGAGGCCATCGACACGCTAGTCACAGGGCCGCTTGGGTTGCGGGATACCGCATTCAACGTCGTCGATCGTGAACGGCTGGCGGCAGCCTACGCGGATGGAAAGACCAAGCCACGGCGCATGGAAGCGGAAACCTTTGTCACCGCACTGACCGGCTCGGTCAAATTCGCCCCGGATCGCATTTTCGATCTCAACTCCTATCATTCCGGGGGCGCCGGCATGGCGGGAACCGCTCAGGACGTACTGGCCATTCTGGAGACGGTCCGCAAGGGTGGCTCGCCGCTTCTGTCCCGGCAAACGGTGGACCTGATGACGCGTGACCAGACCGGCGGGCTGCGCCAGTCCCTCGATCCCGGCATCGGCTTCGGTTTCGGATGGGCCGTGATCACAGATCCGGTCGCAGCACAGGCGCCGTGGTCAAAAGGGACCTATCGCTGGGGCGGCGTCTATGGCCATAACTGGTTCGTAGATCCGGTCAGGGAACTAACCGTCGTAGCGCTTACTAATACGGCAATGGAGGGCATGTGGGGTCGGTTCACCGTCGAGTTGCGCGATGCCATCTACGGCGCTCTGCGGTAGCGGCGGACACATTGCATGTTCCGGCTTCACGCCGGAACATGCCTAGCCGATCGGCAGGACCTCGGAGCGCTTGACCTGTCGAAGGGCAAGGCTGGTTTCTATCGACGCTATGCCCTCCAGACGGGCCAACTTCGTTGTCAGGAAGTGGTCATAGGCCTGCAGATCCCTTGGGACGATGCGCATCAGGTAGTCGCGCTGACCGGTCATAAGATAGCAGTCGACCACTTCTGGCCAGGCCGAAACCGCTGCAGCGAAGCGTTCCAGGTTCTGTTCGACCTGCCTCTCGAGCCTGATCGATACGAACGCACTGATCGGGAGTCCGACCGCATCCTGATCGATCACCGCGGTGTAGCCCTTGATGATGCCAGCGTCTTCCAGCAGGCGAACCCGGCGGGCCGTGGGAGAGGCCGACAAGCCTACTTTGTCGGCGAGATCGCCCATAAGGATCTTTCCGTCGGACTGGAGAACACGGATTATCTTCTTTCCAATGGCATCAAGATCAGTGGCTGACATTTGACAATACCCCCTCAAAATTCCTGTTGCAGCGCGCATCGAGTCGCGCAATGATCCGGTGGTTAGGCCGGCAAGATCGGCGTAGACCTGATCGCCATTCGCGAACGCCCCCGAAACCGTCGGAGGACTGCTCGTCTTACGTCGACTGCCAAGCGCTCATGCGGACACTCCGGGTGCCTCAGTCCAGGATCGAGCATGGAAATGCCTGACAGCCGCTGTCTCAACGTGCAGCCAGTTTTCCGGGCTCGAAACAGGCTTGGCGGCGCAACCTCCGGATGCGCAAAACCCGAAGTCCGTCAGAAGCGTTGTTGAAAATGTCGCCGGTGCATAATGTTGCCGTGTCAGTCATCCGGCGGCGCGCGAGACGCTCCGTCGGACAAGGCCCTCGAGACAGGGGCGAATGCCAGGACGTTCCTACCGTTGTTCAAGTCAGGCGCTCCCGTCCACATGACCTGGGCGCCAACGAAGGATGTGTTGGTGATCCGGATCACCTCATCCTCACACGCCTGCGCAATGTACCGAGACCAACTCGCCCGAAAGTCACGCGAGAGGATCAAGCGTTGTACATTTCCAAACGTGGGCGACTGCTTTGGATGCGGTGTGGTCGGCATGATGACGACCTGCTCTTCCTCCTCTTTGCTCAAGTCAGGCCACGCGGGTCTCAGGGCAGGCGGTGCGGTGCCCGGCTCAACCTGTTGTTGGCTTCGGCCAGCTTTCCCAGCAACGCTATCAGTTGCGCCTGCTCACGGACGTTCAACGGGCCGAGGAGGCGCCGTTGCGATTCCTCAACGTTGGGCATGACATCAGCCAGAATCTGTCTCCCGGTATCGGTGATGGACACGATTTTCGCCCGCTTGTCCTTGTCTGAAGGTTCCCGTGTGATCAGGCCGCGCTCTTCCAACTTGGTGAGAACGACGACAATGGTTGTGCGATCCAGTGCCGCGACGCCGCCGATTCTTGCCTGATCCATAGGCCCGAAGCCATCCAGGGCCGACAGAACGCTGAACTGTAAAGGTGTCAGGTCAGACGCCCGGCATTCGTCGAGAAAAATCGCGACACCGATTTGATGGCAGCGCCGCAAAAGATAACCGGCCATGGACAGAAAGCGGCTCTCTTCGGTTACCGCCTCGTGATTGGGAGTCACCTTACTTTTCCGCACATTCGTTCTCACATTCTGGTCCCTCAAATTCCATCCAACTAATCCTAGAGTTCAATCTGCACGAACGCAGGCAATTCGGCACACGAATCGAAGATGCGGCTGATCGTCGGACAGGGCAATATGTCTACATCAAAGCGACGATTGTTGAGACAAACATCGAGCAGACCCGGCCTGTCGCCATGCCAGAAGCTGCCTGTCCGATCATCTTTTACAAACGTCTTTTCCCGCACCGCGAACGTCTCGCTCACCCGGTCCCACACTGCCGCCACCCTCGTCATATGTGCTCAAGACCCGGACGACGTCGGCGACGAGTGCGCCAGCAGGCTTGGCAAAAAGGATTGGAGCACGCTGACACTCGGCGTCTCTTGAGGAGAGAAAACAAAAGTCAACTGGATCTCCTGACGGTCTCCCTATATACCCCGAAAGTCCGCGTGGTGCCGGGTCGAAGCCTGCCGCAGGGGCGGGTAAGTCGTTGGTGATATTGAGCAGTATTATGCATATAATACTGACAAATGCAACACTCAACCAAGGTAGCATCTGGGCGAGCGCAGGATGTTGGAGCTCGTCAGCCCACGGCGCGCTCGCCGACGAACTCTTCCGCGCAGCGGGCTCTCTAGAACGGCCGGTCCGTCGCGTTCTGTGCCCGTCCGACCCACGTCATCAGCCTGTGAAGATCACGCACATCATAGGGGCGTGCTCGTCTGGTTTCGACATGAAATGCTTTCCTTCGATTGGATTTGGTTGCGGCGACGAACACGCCGTGGTTCTGCGATAGCAACCTCGACCGGGATTCGTGAAGCGACAGCGCCGACACAGAAGCCGAGCGTTATCGCTCACCTGTTGCCCGGCACTGCTCTGTGCAGTTTCTCCCCAAACATGTTCGACCATTCCGCCGGGCTTAGTTGGGCGCGGCGCTGCATGTATTCGTCGGGGATTGCCTTCTCCGCAGTATGGCCGCGCTGCACGGCGGGACGCGCCGCGATCGTGTTGAGCAAGCGACTGGTGTTAAGAAAGGCCTCCTGAAGCTCGTAACCCAAGGTGCTTTGCGCCCACCGCAACGGCCACACCGCAATGTCCGCGATCGAAAATTCGTTGCCAGCGAGATATTCGACTTCGCCCAGCCGGTTTTCGAGCACGTGCATCAGCCGGTTGAGTTCCTTCGTATAGCGTTCGATCGCGTAGGGAATCCGTTCGGGCGCGTAACGAACAAAATGCCCAACCTGCCCGCTCATCGGTCCCAGTCCCGCGACTTGCCACGTCAGCCATTGCAACGCGACTGAGCGCGCGCGGGTCATCGGGCAGTAACTTTCCCGTCTTCTCCGCTAGATATTGCAGGATCGCGCCCGATTCAAACACGTTGTGCGGTCCGCCACCGAATGGCGGGTCGTCGTCGACGATGGCCGGCAATTTATGGTTCGGGTTTATCCGGCCAAAATCGGCCGTCAATTGATGCCCGTCGAATATGTCGTATTGGATCATTTTGTAGAGCAGATCGAGCTCCTCAAGCGCAATGCTGATCTTCTGCCCGTTCGGTGTTGCCACGAAATGCAAATCGATCATTGTTTCCTCTCATCTTCTTTCTGATGGACGAACCCGGTACTTGTTGGGACCTCAGCGTTTGCCTTGCAGCATCAACTTCCAGCATTCAGAAAGTCGGCTCCGCGTTGCAACATGGACCCTGTAAGTCTTGGCTGCTGTACGTCAGGAAAACGCCTTCCAAGCCACCGGACTGACCGACTGGCTCTGAAGCCCGCTCCACGCGCTCGAGCCGCGGGAAGCCGCGACAGCGCGACCGTTACATCAACGTTCCTGGCCGAGCCAATGCGGGAATCCCGCCATTCACATGGATGGTTTGGCCTGTGATATAACGGGGGTCCAAGCAGGAACAGGATCGGCGCTACTTTGTCGTCCGGTTCGGCAAAGCGGCCGAGCAGGATGCTGTTCAGCCGTTTGCGGCGGCATCCTCTCCGAACCACGCAGATGCCGACATGAGGCGTCTTTTTACATGTACCCGCAATCGCGATAGTATTTCTCCGCCCCCGGATGCAGCGGCACGTAGGTGTCCTTCCACATCTGTGACAGATCAACTGGGCCTGTCAGGCCCTGCTCGGGAAGAAATATCGACTCGATCTGGCGCTTCTGCTGATCGATACCGCGTATGGTGGCGTATGCAATTTCGTCGGGGAGATCCTCGCGGCAGAATAATATATGTCCGGAGAAGTCCACTGTTGGCACATCCGCATCGACGCCGCGCAGCGAGTTCTTCGGCATAATCGCCCGGCGGATCCCGTGTTTGCGCTCGATCCGGTCCAGTACGTCCTCGTCGATTGGCAGGAAGGTCAGGTCGACGGTGTCAGCGATGTCCTTCCAGGGCCTGGTCATCAGCGCTTCATCGAACACTGCATTCAAGGCTCCGCTGCGCATGCCCGAGACGCGATCGAGCCGGCCTTCGGGTACTTTCTCCATGAGATTGGGCTGCCGGTCACCGAATACCACCGAGCCGCCCCAGGATTCCATCTCCTCGATAGACATGCCGTACTCTGCCAGCACAATGTCCAGCACCCAGCCAGTCGGATGATGAAGATGCGTTGGCGCGGTCGAAATCCTGAGCGGAATTTTTTGCTCCTTGATCTGCCTGATTGAGCTTATGCCCAGATCCTTGCGCACGGCGAACGCGAACTGATCAAAATGCGGGAACACGCCGATGGCCATCAGGCGCAGAGGCCGCTCTCCGAAGCCATTCGCGCCACGACCCGCCCGGGCGGTTTCGACCAGCCAGGAAGGAGAGGTCAGAGCCATGTGATAGCGACCGCTGTCGACGAGTTCCGGCCCTATAATGCAGGCCTCGCCCGGATGCATGTTGTGCACCGATACCGTCGTGCCCTCAGGAAGGTCGCCAAAGTATCCGGTCAACCCCTGGCCGATCATACTCCCATATTTCGAAAAGTTTGCGCCGGCGGCCAGGATCTTGATCTCCGTGGCGGCCCCACTTTCGGTTGTCATGCTTCGCTCTCCTCCCAGGACGCACCTGCGTCCAAACCCGGCAGACTGCCTGCGCACGCCAAGTTTCATCCTCATCAATTACGCAGCATTATGCGCATAATGCTGACGTTTGCAAGAGGGTTCCGATATCGGCAATCGGTCGCAAGTGATCACAGCGAGGTTCCGCCACTGGGATCGAATGTCGCGGCGGCAATCGACGTAAAAACTCTTAAGCTGCAGAATGGAGACGGGAGCTGCGGTCTCTCCGTTCCCGATAACGCTCCTTCGTTTTCAAGGGGGACGAGTTCCAGGAGACTTTCGTGCTGGCGCCCTCTACTCTTGCTCGCTTGCAAAAAGATGAAGGGGCGTTTTTAGCGCCATTCATCAATATTTGGTTGAAGAAGCCAAAATCGTACGCGAAAAAGGCCCCCGCGCGCACCTTGATCGTTTTACGACGCATAGTTTGGCTGCGATCTCCGATCAGTGAGTGGTACATTCGCATGCCTATCCGTCGGAGGGCTCCGGCAATCTCGAAGAAGCACGAAGGAGTTCAGTCTTGAACGATGCCAATCCCAAACCAGGAACGGTCGCCTATGTCAGCAAGAACGGCGGCACCCCGGGCCAGATATTCGCACAGTTTGTCGGCTCGCTGGCCACGGATACCGTCCTGACCCCGCGGGAGCGGGAACTGGTTTACATAGGCATACACGCGGCGCTCAATCTGGAAAACTCGCTGCGCGCCCATATCCCTCGCGCGCTGCAGGCCGGCGCCACGAAGGAGGAACTGGCTGCCGCCATGATGATCGCCGTCGCCAATGGTGGCGTGAACGGCGCCTTGATCGGGCTGCCGATCCTGTTCGAGGAATATTGATCCGCGACGGCGCCGAACGGAGAATTTCGGTTCGGTGCGAGGATGGAGGCGCGAGACCGGTAGCGAATGGTGGGCACTGGCGCGGTCCACTGGACTATCCATGGCTTGATGGGGTTGTGCGGCGTGGACGGAAGATCCCGTTTCGCAAGGAGCTTTATATCCGTCCGATACGTTCGCTTGGTTCGATAGCGTTTCGGGCCATCCTTTACCATCATGCCAGCTTGTGGACCGGCAGGAGAGCCGATCCTGATTTGGTCAGATTGACTGTCGTTGCTGGTATCGCCGGCTCATAATTCCGGCGCGGGCGCGTTTTGTGTGGTTATCCCTCTGGCGTGCCAAGGAAACCCACGCTTCCGCTGGCGCAATCCCTCCCCCTTGAGCGATCAGATCCTGCTGGAAAGCCAAAACCTCCAGCCACCAGACATCGAGGTTGCTAAGCGAATGCCCCACCTGGTTCGGCGGCTCTTCGGCTCCGGGCAATTGTCCTGCCGGCGCGTTAGAGCGGTCACCGTCGTGACGCAGGATCATCAACGAGACTCTTCTCTCCGCCACTCACCCTTCCTGGATTCGGTCATCAGTCGACGGTGGCGCCAATGTAGCCGATAATAACAATCCGCGATCGTCAACCGGTGACCAGAGTCAAAACTCAAACAAAACTGTCGAATTCCAATGGTGATACGAGCCAAATTTCTGCGCTCCTGACCGCCACTTTGGCAACTTCCGTCGTGGTTTCCGTGATCACATCGTTCCTGTGCCAAAACAGTGGAGTGAGGACAGGAGAATCGATTTTCACTCGCTGTCACTATATTTGACATGCATTATATTTTCGGACATGTATCATTTTGGCTGGCTCGCCTCTGACAGTTCCACACAGAATGAATGCTGGCGCTGGAGCGTCGGGCAGACGCGGAACGGACACATCCGTTCTCGACAAACCCACCAAAGAATAAAGCGGACAGTAATCGATTCGGCGAGGAATCGGGTCCATCCGCTCAAAGGAGGAAAAAGATGGATGGCGACGGTTTCCCGCTCCGCGGTCTCAGGGTGCTTGAAATCGGACACTTTGTGGCGGCTCCGTTCGCCACGCGCCTTCTGGCCGATCTCGGCGCTGATGTTATCAAGATCGAGCCGCTCACCGGAGATCCTGTGCGTCAATGGGGCGAACAAGTCGACGGCAAGTCAATCTGGTGGTCTTTGCATGGCCGAAACAAGCGGAGTCTGGCCTGCAACCTCAAAGATCCGAAAGCGATCGAACTTATCCTCAGGCTGGTGCGTGAATGTGACGCCGTCGTCGAGAATTTCCGTCCTGGCCAGCTTGTCAGGCTTGGAATTGGGCCAGACGTTCTGCGCCGGGAAAGGCCGGACCTGATAATCGCGCACATCTCCGGCTTTGGCCAGACAGGACCTTATCGGGACCGTGCCGCGTTCGGCGTCATAGGTGAGGCGATCGGCGGCCTCAGGCATCTGACCAATCAAGCGCCGGGCCGTACCGACCTTCCGCCAGTGCGCGTGGGGGTCAGCATTGGCGATTCGCTTGCCGGCCTCTACGCCGCTTTCGGTCTTGTTTCGGCGCTGTGGCAGAGAGATCGCACCGCCGGCGACGCCAAACCGCGTACCATCGACGTCGCTCTCACGGAGAGCGTGCTGAGCCTTATGGAAGGAATGCTTCCGGAGTACGGGAGGCTTGGAAAGGTCCGCCAGCCGACGGGTGGAGGCATCCCGACGGCGGCACCGACCAATGCCTATCCCAGCGCCGACGGAGCGTACGTTCTGATCGCTGCGAACTCCGAACCGCTTTTCGCAAAGCTGATGGGTTTGATAGGGAGGCCGGACCTGATCGGTGTTGCGCGTTTCTCAGGCAATCAGCAACGTGTTCAAAATTCAGTCGAACTCGACGAATTGATTGGTCAATGGTCACGCCGACATGATTCAGAAACGCTCATCGAGTTGCTGACCGGCGAGGATATCCCAAACTCGCGCGTGTACACCGCCGCTGATATCGCTCATGACCCGCAATATCGGGAGCGCGGGATGATTTTGGACGTTCATGACGAGGCATTTGACGGCCCAATTCTGCATCCTGGCGTCGTACCGCGCTTTGGTGACGAACCAAATGCAATCCGGTGGCCGGGACCTGCTATTGGCGCCCACAACGAGGAGATCCTGCGCGGACTGCTCAGCATGGATGACCAGGAAATTTTCGTCCTGCGCGAAAAGGGAGTGATATCATGAGCCAGGACGTAACCTTGATCGAAGTCGGGCCGCGCGACGGTTTCCAGCCGATCACCATGTTCATTCCGACCAGCCACAAGATAGACTATATTCGCCGCCTCTACGAAACAGGCCTCAGGCGCGTGGAGGCTAGTGCGTTTGTGAGCCCCCGCGCTATGCCGCAAATGGCTGACGCGGCCGAAGTCCTGGCGGCGGCACAGGCAATGCCGGATCTTGGCGTGCAGGTCCTGGTTCCAAATCAGCGCTACTGTGAAGAGGCTGTCTCTGCCGGAGCGACTGCCATCGCATTTGTGCTTTCGGTGAGCCCGAAGCACAACATGAACAACGTGCGCAAAACCCCGCGGGAATCCGTGGAAGAATATGCCGGGATTGTGGGGCAACTTCCTCCGTCAATTTCACTTCGCCTGAACCTGGCGACGTCGTTCGACTGTCCGTTCGACGGACCGGTTGCGCCAGACGATGTCATCGGGTTGCTTGACCAACTCGTTCCCATCCGCCCACAGGTCGAGATCGCGCTTTGCGACACTACGGGTCGGACGACGCCCAACAAGGTCAAGGCCCTGTTCGTGCGCGCCATGGCACGTTTCCCGAACGGACCCGGCTGGGTATTCCATGGCCATGACACATATGGCCTCGGGGTCGCAAATGTCCTTGCGGCCTATTCGTCCGGCGTGCGGGCCTTTGACGCGTCGTTCGCCGGACTGGGCGGGTGCCCCTTCGCTCCCGGTGCGACCGGGAATGTCGCGACGGAAGACGTCGTGTGGACCTTCGATAACATGGGCATAGCCACCGGCATCGATCTTGGCCGCCTGCTTGATGTCGCGGAAGACGGCGCCAGGATTACGGGAGCCACCCCGGGCGGCCGTGTACGCGCAGCACTGCGTGGCAATCGATGCATTACGGAGGAGTCAACAAAATGACCAGACCCCGCACGCTCTATGAAAAATCTGGGACAGTCACGTTGTGGCAGCGCTCGAGAAGGATCCCTGGGCGGATTGCCGATTGACGTTGTCTTCATAGGCTCCTGCACAAACAGCCGCATCGAAGATCTGCGGGCGGCGGCAATCGCTCGTGGACGGACGGTTGCACCCGGCGTGAGGGCGCTCGTTGTTCCAGGGCCGGGTGACTAAAGGCCCGAGGTCAATCCGAGGGCTCGACCGCATCATCGCCGCGGGCTTCGAATGACGTGACGCCGGCTGTTCCATGTGCGTTGGTCTCAATCCGGACAAGCTGATATCGGGACAGCGTAGCGCATCGACTTCAGACCGGAATTTCGAGGGTCGGCAGGGGGGTGGCGGGCGAACCCATCTCGTTTCCCCGGCGATGGCCGCCGCAGCGGCGGTCACGGGTTGCCTCACGGACGTGCGGAGACTGGCTATATGATCCCCTTTGTTTCAATTACCGCAATCGCGGCTCCACTGGAGCTTGCCGACATTGACACGGACATGCTGTTTCCCGCAGCCTTCATGAAAAACCGTGTCGCGAGACGGTTTGTCCAAGGCCCTGTTGTACAACGCCCGGGTTGCCGATCCAGAATTTCCTCTGAACAAGGCGCCATGGGATCGAGCCGGCATCATTGTCGCGCTCGACAATTTCGGGTGCGGATCAGGTCGTGAGCACGCCCCGTGGGCTCTGCTGGATTTCGGGATCAGATGCATCATCGCGCCCAGTTTTGCGGAAATTTTTCGAGGAAACTGTTTCAAGAACGGCGCTTGCCCGTCGAACTTTGCCGGCAGGATGGGAGACGCTTCTTTCTGATGTGAGGAACCCCGAAACGGCGGTTCTGACGGTCGATCTGGAAACCGAGACGGTCACCCGCGCGGAAGGCGCACAAATTCATTTCTCGATAGAACCCCGAAAGCGTTAACGCCTGCTGCACGGTGTCGATGACATCGACGTGTCCCTCACCTACGCCCCGGATATCGCATCGTATGAACATTCCTCGGCCAGGGAGTATCCGTGGCTAAGGCCGATCCCGACAGAGCTCCCCTGAGCGACGGAAGACAATAACGCCAGCACCACGTTACGTCAGGCACGGTTCGAACGCAGCCTGATGCGGTTTTCACGAAAGACCGTTCTTCAGAGCGTTGAATGCGGAGGCGAGGCAACGAGAGCGTTGCCTTCGCATATGGCATTGAAAATGAGGGCGCGAACGACGTCCTGGATACGGACCGGTAGCGGTTGGCATCCAAGCAGGCGCTTCGCCGCTTCATGTCGGAGACCTTCGAGCGAGTTCGGCATCATCAAGCAGAGGCCTTTTGGGGTCGATCTTGTTATTCCATACAAGAGCGCCACGTGCTCTGATGCGACCATCTCATTCCGCCGGGGTTTTATCACGCGCAAACCGTCGAACGGAATGCGCAACGACTGGTGGCTGCGCACTCGTTCGTGGTCGACATTTATCAGGGATGCGCTTTCAGGTACGCCTCCTCCTCCTCATCGGTCATCCATGGCTTGTCCGTGATGAAGCTGATCGCTTTGGTAAAGCCGTCACGCAATTTTATGATCTCCTGATACTCGTCGCTCATCCAGAAGCCCCGGGCGGCTTTTTCGTCGGGGAATTCGAGAATGACGGGGCGAGCCCCCTTCCAGGTTTCGTCGCCCTCCACGAGTTGCGCGCCTTCACCAAACATTCGATAGGTTGCGCCATATTTCTTCGCCAGAGCTATCGAACGTCTGGGGTAGCCAGACTTTACCAAAGTATCAAAATTATCGATCTTGATGATCAACACGACATAAGCAGGCATGGACAGGACCCTCCAGTTCTCCACCTTGCATTAGCGGCGCAGCAGGATGCGCACGCTCTCGATTTGCCATAAATCGATTCTGATCTGGATTGCCGCCACAGGCCGGATATGGCGTCCGTTCCTGCAGCGGCAGCACTCAGGAAATCTTGTACATGCCACCATCGACGACGATTGCCTGTCCGGTGATGAACGAGGCATCTTCACTCGTCAGAAATGCAATCGGTCCGGCTATATCCTCCGGATCGGCGAACCGTTTGATCGCTTGCTGCATCCACACCTGCCGCTTGACCTCATCAGGCAAACTTGCCATGCCCGGTGTGTTGGTTATTGCCGGCAGAACGGCATTGACGGTGATACCGTCGGCGCCCAGGTCGTTTGCCAACCCGCGGACAAAGCCGATAACGCCCATTTTGCTCGCCATATAGTGGCTCAGGCCCTGTTGCGATACGCCGATAGAATTCGACGATATGTTCACAAATCTCCCCCAGTTGTTCTTACGCATGAGCGGCACGAAATGTTTCGCGCTGTGAAAATGCGAATCGAGATTCACCCGCAGCACGGCATCCCAATCCTGGGCATCCATTTCATCAATATGCTTCACCGGGAGAATCCCGGCGTTGTTAACAACAATGTCGGCTCGCCCAAAGTGACTGAACGTGACTTCGGCCAGTCTTGACCAGTCCGTTGCGAGTGAAACGTCAGCTACGGCACTGATGTGCTCCGTGCCGATCTTTTGCGCCGTTTCCAGGCACTCCGCTCGGTCCACGAGAACAAGTTTCGCACCGTGCTGGGCGAGTTTGATGGCGATCGCCCGACCTATACCTCTCGCCGCGCCGGTCACGACGGCAACTCTGTTTGAATGAGACATTGACATGATTGCTCCTTTCTATGAGCTCGGAAAAAATGAAGGCTGTATCGAGCCCCGCAGCGCCGGATGAGGCTGTAATCTGCCGGAACGATCAGTAATGAAGGCTGCTTCGTCGAAGACGAGGAAGGTGACATGATCAGCATCATCGTCCGGGCCTTGATGCCGCTTGATGTTTAGCTTTCGTATTTTCACACCTGCAGATATCGCGTCGTTGTTTGTGGCAAATCAAGTTCCCCGCCCTCAACTTCGACGAGCGCTTTCACCTCTTCGAGAGCACCGAAACCTGCTACGGCGACATCTACGCCGTCACCGACAAGGTTGCAGTTAGCCGAGCGACCGAAACAGGCGACGCCACCGGTCACAACCGCAATTCTGCCTACCAAACGACGGTTCATTGTGTGTCCTTACTGACGGTTCACCTGCTGGCGCCTGTGTTGGGGGTGGGCGCGCCTCCGGTCTTGTTTGCCCGTTCGATTACGTGAGGAGCGGCAGAAGATCGTTGATCGACTTCTTGGCATCGCCATAGAACATGCGAGTATTGTCCTTGTAGAACAGCGGGTTTTCGATGCCGGAATAGCCCGTGCCCTGTCCGCGCTTGGAGACGATCACGAGCTTCGACTTCCACACTTCCAGCACGGGCATGCCGGCGATAGGCGAGTTCGGGTCGTCCTGTGCCGCCGGGTTGACGATGTCGTTGGAACCTATGACGATCACGACGTCGGTATTGGGGAAGTCGTCGTTGATCTCGTCCATTTCAAGCACGATGTCGTAGGGCACCTTCGCTTCGGCGAGCAGCACGTTCATATGGCCGGGCAGACGTCCCGCCACCGGGTGGATGGCGAAGCGGACCGTCTTGCCGGCGGCTCTGAGCTTGCGGGTCAGTTCGGAGACGGTTTGCTGCGCTTGCGCCACCGCCATGCCATAGCCCGGGACAATGACGACGCCGTCTGCGTCGTTGATCGCCGATGCCACGCCTTCGGCGTCGATCGCCACCTGCTCGCCCTCGATTTCCATCGCCGGACCCGTCGCGCCGCCGAAGCCGCCGAGGATGACCGAGATGAAGGAGCGGTTCATCGCCTTGCACATGATGTAGGAGAGGATCGCACCTGAGGAACCGACGAGCGCCCCCGTCACGATCAGCAGATCGTTGCCGAGCGTGAAGCCAATGGCGGCGGCCGCCCAGCCGGAATAGCTGTTCAGCATCGAAACGACGACCGGCATGTCGGCGCCGCCGATGCCCATGATCAGGTGGTAGCCGATGAAGAAGGCGAGAGCAGTCATCAGAAGTAACGTCCAGTCGCCACCGCCGAGCAAATAGACGAGCAGAAGGATGAGTGAGTGGGCAGCGGCACCCGCGTTCAGCAGATGTCCGCCCGGCAGCTTCTTCGCCTTGCCATCCACCTTGCCGGCAAGCTTGCCGAAGGCAACGACGGAGCCTGTGAAGGTGACCGCGCCGATGAAGACGCCGAGGAAGACCTCGACCTTCATGATCGCCAGTTCCACCGCCGTCTTGTGGGCAAGAATGGCGGAAAAGCCCGTCAGCAACGAACGCGCCGTTTCATCGAGCGAGGCGACATGCGCTTCCTCGATATGGGCGTTGAAGCCGATAAAGACGGCGGCAAGGCCGACGAAGGAGTGAAGAGCCGCCACAAGCTGCGGCATCTCGGTCATCTGCACCCGGCTCGCCACGAAGTAGCCGAGCACGGAGCCGCCGGCCAGCATGAGGAGCACGACGAGCCATTGCCCGACACCCTTGCTGATCTCAGGGCCGAAGACGGTGGCGATGATGGCAAGGCCCATGCCAACGATGCCGTACCAGACGGCGCGCTTGGCGCTTTCCTGGCCGGAAAGACCGCCGAGCGAGAGGATGAACAGAACGGCTGCGGCAACATAGGCCGCGGAAACGATACCAATGGTCATTTAAACAGATCCCCGCTTGGCTTACGACTTCTGGAACATGGCGAGCATGCGCCGTGTCACGAGGAAACCGCCGACGATGTTGATCGTCGCGATCAGGACGGAAAGCGAGGCCAGGATCACCACCAGCCAGTTGCCGGAGCCGATCTGCAGCAGCGCGCCGATGATGACGATGCCGGAAATCGCATTGGTGACGGCCATCAGCGGCGTGTGCAGCGAGTGACTGACATTCCAGATGACCTGGAAACCGACGAAGCAGGCAAGCACGAAAACGATGAAGTGGCTCATGAAGCTTGCTGGCGCATAAAGGCCGACGAGCAGCAGGATGGCCGTGCCGACAACCAAAAGCCCGACCTGGTTCTTGGTCTGCGCCTTGAACTCGGCCTTTTCCTTGGCGTGCTTTTCCTCAGGCGTCAGCTCTTTTGCTTTTTCCTTCGGCTTCTGGGCGGCAATCGCCTGGATCTTCGGCGGAGGCGGCGGGAATGTTATCCCGCCCTGATAGGTGACGGTCGCGCCGCGGATGACGTCGTCTTCCATATTGTGAACCGGCTTGCCGTTCTTTCCGGGCGTCAGGTCGGTCATCATGTGGCGGATGTTGGTGGCGTAAAGCGTCGAAGACTGCGTCGCCATGCGGCTCGGAAAATCCGTGTAGCCGATGACGATGACGCCATTGTCGGACACGATGCGCTGATCGGGAACCGTCAGATCGCAATTGCCGCCGCGCTCGGCGGCGAGGTCGACGATGACCGAACCCGGCTTCATGGTCGCTACCATGTCGGCGAGCCAGAGTTTCGGGGCGTCGCGGCCGGGGATCAGCGCCGTGGTGACGACGACATCGATTTCAGGCGCGAGTTCGCGGAATTTTTCCAGCTGCTTCTCGCGGAATTCCGGCGAGGAGGGGGCGGCATAACCGCCGGTGGCTGCGCCATCCTGCTGCTGGTCGGCGAAATCGAGATAGACGAACTCAGCGCCCATGGATTCGATCTGTTCGGCTACTTCCGGGCGAACGTCGAAGGCATAGGTGACGGCTCCGAGCGAGGTGGCCGTGCCGATGGCGGCAAGACCGGCAACGCCGGCACCGATCACCAGAACCTTGGCGGGGGGCACCTTGCCGGCGGCGGTGACCTGACCCGTGAAGAAGCGGCCGAAATTATTGCCGGCCTCGATCACCGCGCGATAACCGGCGATATTGGCCATGGAAGACAGGGCGTCCATCTTCTGGGCGCGGGAGATACGCGGCACCATGTCCATGGCGATGACGTTGGCGCCCTTTTCCCTGGCCTGCTCCAGAAGGTCCTTGTTCTGGGCGGGATAGAAGAACGAGATCAGCGTCTTGTCCGAAGACAGGCGATCAGTCTCCGATGTTTCCGGCGGGCGAACCTTGGCGATGATGTCGGATCCGGCGTAAAGCGCATCGGCGCTGTCGACGATCGTCACACCGGCTGCGCGATAGGCGTCGTCGGAAAAACCGGCCGCCTTACCTGCACCGGTTTCAAGAATGCAATCATATCCGAGTTTCTGCAAACCTAGCGCGCTGTCGGGCGTCATGCCGACGCGCGCCTCGCCAGCGCGAATTTCTTTGGGGGAACCAATTTTCATAAGAAACCTTTGAATTGTGATACATCACGCCCAAACTGCAACATTCGGCGTCAATCCCCATAAGGGTCCCCGGACACGACAGCGTCGCGTCCGGTTATCAGGCGTGTCCCGATTTTTGCTTTATGACTGGCGCGGGATAGCGACGCCGGGAAAGGGGTCGGTGCTTAACCAGATGTACTCGTACCGTCGCTCCAGGAAACGCCATTTGCCATCGGTTTTAACAACGACATCATGGTATAGGCCGAGGTTGTTATAGAAATGATCAGCGGGCCCCGATGCCATTTCCCAGACAGGCGACCGGATCGTCGCCCGATCTCCTTTCACGTCGAGCACACCATGAGTGACAAGTTGGGTGAAAAAAATCAGCCCGTCACGCAGGAAATGCAGATGACTGAGGATGGAATCGATTCCTTCGCATTTTGCTTCGAAAGGCTGCCCGATAAGCCACCTCCCCTCCGCCATCCAGGTTTCTGTGAACTGTTCGATATCACCGCGGATGCACGCGTCGGAAAAGCGGGCAACCAGGTCCCTGATAGCGAGTTCGTCAGCAATATCGGCGGTCCCGTGGTTGTTGTGAGGCGCGCTCATTCAGTTCACGCTGCCTTTCCCTGGGATGCAATGTTGTCGAGGGTCGACAAATGCTCTGGCAACAAAACCAACGCTCCGGCAGCAAAATTCTCCCTGAGGTGCTGGACTGACGACGTACCTGCGATCACCAGAATATTGGGCGCGCGCTGCAGAAGCCATGCAAGAGCGACCTGTTTCTCTGTCGCGCCGAGTGACGACGCTACTTGGGAAAGTGATGCTGACTGAACCGGCGTAAACCCGCCCAGAGGGAAGAAGGGGACGTAAGCTACGCCCTGGCGGCTCAACTCATTGATAAAATCATCGTCATTTCTATGCACGAGATTGTACTGGTTCTGGACGCAGACGATGGATGTGACAGAACGTGCTTCTTCGAACTGGACCTGGGAGACGTTGCTGAGGCCAATGTGTTTGATCAGGCCTTTTGACTGCAGTCCAGCCAAAACCGACAATGGCTCGCTGATCGAACCTTCTGCGGGACCTGTAGCGCCTCCGACCCTCAGGTTTACCAGGTCCAGAACGTCCACGCCAAGGGTCTCCAGGTTCTGATAGACCGCTCCCTCGAGCGCATCTCTGCTCAGATCGGGGAACCACGAGCCATCATTACCTCTCTCGAACCCCACTTTTGTAGCGATGAAGAGATCTTCGGGATAGGGGAACAGGGCCTCCCGGATCAGTTCATTGGCCACTCGGGGGCCATAGAACTCGGCCGTATCGATGTGGTTGGCGCCGAGGTTCACCGCCTCCCGCAAAACGGCAAGTGCAGCGTCTCTGTCACGCGGCGGACCCCATACATGAGGACCGGGCAGTTGCATGGTGCCATAGCCAAGCCGCGACAGTTGGATAGAAGTGCCAGGCAGGTTAAATCTGGAATGTTGCATCAATTTTCCTTTCGTTTCGATTGTAACATGGCGGTCGCATCTTCAGCGTTCGAACCGAATGCGGTTATTCTGGTATTCAGGTTAGCCACCCGGTCACGGGGCACATGGTCTCTTTGTGGTGGAAGGTAGCGGCTGCGAATGGGAGCCGGTTGCGATGTGCAGCGCCGGCGCCGGCGCCGTCAGGCAAGATTCTCGAGACCAGGTCGCGGCGCGTCGGATATCTCATTGAAGGACGACAACGACCTGGGTGTGTGCGGAAGCCTGATGTCAAAGCAATTGCCGTCAAATCCTGTGGCTATAGGAACGTCCTGCGGGTTGAGTGAAGCCGCTTCCACATGGATCAGCACGTCGCCGCGACCAACGACCGGAAGAGGGACTTCGTCAAGTCGCGGCTCGTTTTTTAAGTCGTTGATCCTGATCGCTCTCACTGCAGCCCCCAAATATGCACCCGGTGCAATTAGGCATAGTGCACCCGGTGCAAATTTACAAGAGGATTCTTTCGTGCGATAAACTCCCTCAATCCAAGAGGTGAGATCAGACATGGGACTTCGCGAAACAAAACGCCGTGAAAGGCATGAAAAGATTATGGAAACCGGTCTTCGGCTTTTCACGGAGCGCGGATACGCCGCAACAACCCTTGATGCCATAGCCGACGAATCCGGAATCGCACGCAGGACGTTCTTTCATTATTTTCGATCCAAGGAAGAGATCATTCTGGCCTGGCAAGGTATGGTGCCGGATGAACTTGGGAACGAGATCAGGGGGCTCGGCACGGCCGTCTCCCCCTTTGAGACAGTTGAAACCGCGCTGTCCTCGCTCGCACGAAAGATGAAACCCGAAACGGCCATCATGATCGGTCGGATCGTGATGTCGGAGGAGCAACTGATCGCGGGCAATCAGGCCAAATTCATCGAAATGGAACGCGCAGCATTCGATGCTTTGTCTGCGCTTTGGCCGGACGCGGCCCGCGCCGTCGGGTTGAGGTACGTCGCTTTGACGGCAGTCGGCGCGATGCGCCTTTCCTTCGACGCGTGGGTTGACGAAGAATGTGAGAAACCCCTGAATTGGTACCTCGCCGAAAGATTTGCCGCTTTAAGATCTGAACTTCAGGTGAATTGAGTATGATGGCAATGCGGGCCGGCATCAGGGTAATAATCTCGCGGAGGCTCCAGACGGCGCATTCCGGTTATTGCCTGCGCCGGGACATGACCGGGGTTTGCCAAATCCATTGCGGTCTGCTGTCGAAAGTGAAAAGCCGACGTGTTGCTGCGTGTCGGGCACGAAAGGTTCGTTTCCCAGCGGAGATGAACGTTGAGAGCGGGTATCGGGCCACTGATCCCACCTCCCGGTTTTCATGCCGGTGAGTTTACCGAAACGTCGTCTCCGACACTAGGCTGTTTACATGGGCGCGTGCCCCTCTGCCGGCAGCGGCTCGTCTCGCCGAAGATGGGGGGGTCTGTCCGGATGCCCGATCTTAACTACTTTGCTAGCTGATGACGCAAAATCGGACTACAAAAGTCGTTGCCGATATTCTGTATCGTTCGCCGAAGCGAGTAGGCGATAAATCTCTCATCCAATCCAGCTCAGGACCGCTCGTAGGATTAACGATTTGCAGCAATGGACAGCTCGAATGCGGTTTTGCTGCAGCCGGATACCACCGATCGCATTTTGAATGCCTTATATTGCCTCTGGCGGCAACGTGAAAACGTGGTACCTTTATTTAGGACCGAGTGCAAAAATAGGCTTTGACTGAATCTGGGAGGGTTCACGATGGAGATATTTTCGAAGCGGGACGGGCCGCGTCGGGAGGACGCGGAGATCCGACGTTTGATAGAACGGAACCGCGGAGTCATTACAAAACTCGCGGATCAAATCAGCGGCGGCCGTTACTCGGAATCAAAAAAACCAACGACAGCCCCGCAACCGGAAGGTCTCATCATCCATATAGGGGGCGCGGCACCGGTTCACGCGGTGGAACCGAAGATCCGGGTCACGACCAACGGCCGCGTAATCGCCGTCGATGTCGGCACCGGGCGGCAGTTGCAACATTTCGGGGATATTCGCGACCGCAATGGTATGAAGGTTTTTGCTTTGGCGACAAAGGCCAATGGTTTTATTGCACCGCTCGACGACGCAATGACGGACGCGCTGTCGGATGTGAACGGTGTTCTGGTAGGACCCGCCTATGGCACCGCGGACTTGGCGGCTGACATCGGCCGGCGGCTCGACATTCCTCCCGAGACCTGAGGCGTGGCGCACGCCTTCGTCTTCTGCGCCATTTTGGCGTAAAGTTCCCCCGAATGTGGAATGTGAACAGCCGTATGAGCCGAGAGATGTACACGCCACGACCTTCAGCAAAATCCCGCCCTCAGGCGGCTGGCCGGTCTTTGGCTGGTGATGCGATGTTGGCGTCCTCCTATGACGAGCGTGTCACGATGCGCGCTTGGGAATCGCTTGTGGGGGGCAGCAGCCATCCGAGCCGGTCTTCGCTGCCGGTGCGCTCGACAATCAACGACTCCTGGCAGCGGTGTGCCAAGGGCGGTATCGACGCACAGCGCAACGAGGCGCCAATTGAGACTGACAAAGATGCGATAGAAGCCCTTGCAAGGAGCAGGCAGGAGCTGCTGGTCGCCGCAGCCCGCCCCTTCGGCGCGATCGGCAGGCTGCTGGGCGGCACGGGCGCCATGCTCATGCTTGCAGACAGCGACGGCGTCCTGATCGACGTCATTGGCGATGAGAAGACAATCTTCGACGGGATGGACATTCATCTCGGGGTTGGCGGCAAATGGACCGAAGACGTCGTCGGAACCAACGGTATCGGGACGGCCCTTTGGACTGGCGAGCCGGTGTTCGTCCACGCTGCCGAACATTTTTGCGCCGGCATAAAGGCCTGGACTTGCGCTGGCGCGCCGATCCACGATCCTTACGATGGTAAGGTCATCGGGGTTGTCGATTTGTCGGGTTCCCCCGATATTTTCCGGCCGCACAATATCGCACTGGTCACGGCCGCCGCGCGGGAAATCGAGCAGGCGCTCGCGGATTCGCAGAATGAAGAACGGACGCGGTTGCTCGAAGCCTTCATCGCATCGGCGAGCCGGTATCGTTCGAACGATGGCGTGATGATCATAGATCGCCATGGCCGCGCCATCTACAGCAGTAATGTGCCGGACGCGGAAAGAAAGCGGTTTGGGGAATTGGCTCGTAGAGGTTCAGGGCACTGTCAATTGCCGGAGCTGAGCAGCACCGGTTATCTCGACAGCCTTGCGAGCACGCTGCCCGATGACATGCAATCCTGCCATATTTGCCCGCTCGAATTGGATGGCGACGTCCGCGGCGCGGCATTTGTTTTTCCCAAGACCGACAGTGGGAGAACGGTGCAGATTGGAAACAAGCCTGCATCCCAGCGGTTGAAGGATGAACGTGCGCTGATCGTTGGGCAAAGTGAAGCCCTGCGCGCGGCCGTCGATATCGCCTGCAAGATCGGCGAAACGAACGATGTCACATCGGTCCTTATCGAAGGAGAAACGGGGGTCGGAAAGGAACTCTTTGCTCGGCTCATCCACACCGCCAGCCGCAAATCGGGAAACAGCCCCTTCATCGCGCTTAACTGCGGCGCGGTCACCAAGGAGCTGTTCGGCAGCGAGCTGTTCGGCCATGTCAGCGGCGCGTTCACGGGAGCCTCCCGGGAGGGCAAGCCCGGCTTGTTCGAACTCGCGAGCGGCGGCGTGCTTAGCCTCGATGAAATCGGCGAGATGCCTCTGGACATGCAGCCCTTCCTGCTGCGCGTGCTAGAAGAGCGGGCGGTCAACCGGCTGGGCGAAAGTCGGCTACGGCCTGTCGATGTAAGGCTAGTCGCCTCGACAAACCGCGATCTCAAGATCGAAGTCGCAAACGGCCGTTTCCGCAAGGATCTTTTCTATCGGATCAGCACGGTGTCCATCTGCGTTCCGCCGCTCCGGGAGCGAGGCAGCGACAGCCTGCTGCTGATCGAACACTTCAACCACAAACTGGCTGAGCGCAGGGGAAGTCTGCCGCTGCTATTCTCGAATCAAGCGCTGGACGCCCTCCTCGCCTATCCCTGGCCGGGAAATGTGCGCGAGCTGCGCAACCTTGTTGAACGGCTTCAACTGCTCTCAAACACGGGGCACATAGAGCTTGAAGATCTTCCTGCCGATATAACCTCATCCCCCAAGCTCTCTGCAGCCCCTGATATCGAAGGTGCAGTGGACACTGAGGTCTTGAGTTTTGAGGATGCGGAGCGCCAAGCTCTCCAAAGCGCCTTAAGGGCCGAACAGGGCAATCTCAGCAAGGTTGCTCAAAGGCTAGGTGTCTCGCGGCCGACGCTCTACCGGAAACTAGATCAATTCGGGATCAGAAGGAGGTTCATCTAACACTGCGGGGCTTTGAGGTGGGAAGTGATCGGTTCGCAAAGGAGGCCCCATCATTTTGTCTAATCCTCGTTGCGTTCGCGGGAGCCGCTTTATCTGCTCCAAAGCGTGATTCCACCTGCATTCTCTAACTGTGGATGACCACGAACTACCTGAAACGGCCATGCCGCTGCAAAACTTCAATGCGATAGCCGTCGGGATCGGTGACGAAGAAGAAGCGGGCCAACAGGTAACCGTCCCTGTTGAAATCGACAATCTTGCCGACTTCAATTTCGGCATCCCTAAGCCGACTGTGTTCCGCCTCAATGTCTGCGACCGACACCGCGATATGACCATATCCATCACCAAGGACATACGGGTCGGTTCTGCCCTTGTTGATCGTTAGTTCCAGTTCAAAGTTGTCCTCAGCATTGCTCAAATAGACGAGCGTGAACGTCTCAAAATCCAATCGATCCGCGACGTCGAAGCCGAAAACCTTTCCGTAGAAATCGACGGATCGGGCTTCGTCGAGCACGCGGATCATTGAATGAATCATTCTTGCCAATTCGGCCTCCGTTGGTTTCCATGAACAGGCGCCTAATGTCGGTGCCCTTACTGAAGCAATGAATGGGCGCGGTTCATCTGACTATTCAGCCATCTCCGCGAGCCTGCGGTTTCGCCCGCTTGCAGCCGAAGCTGCGGATGGGCGAAACCCAATCAGTCAAACGAGATCGAAGCGATCGACGTTCATGACCTTGTTCCAGGCGGCAACGAAGTCGTTGACGAACTTCTCCTCGGCGTCGGCCTGGCCGTAGACTTCGGCGAAGGCGCGCAGCTGCGAGTGCGAGCCGAAGACCAGGTCGACGCGGGTGCCGGTCCACTTAGGCGCACCCGTCTTGCGGTCGCGGCCTTCATAGACGCCGTCCTTGCCGGCGGTCGGAACCCACTGCGTGGCCATGTCGAGCAGGTTGACGAAGAAGTCGTTCGTCAGCGTCTCGGGACGGGCGGTGAAGACGCCGTGTTCCGGCTGGCCGGCCTTGAGGACACGCAGGCCGCCGACGAGGACGGTCATCTCAGGTCCGGTCAGGGTCAGCAGCTGGGCACGGTCGACGAGCGCTTCTTCCGGCTTCATGAACTGCAGGCGCTTGCCGTTTACATAATTGCGGAAGCCGTCGATGCGCGGTTCTAGCGCTGCGAAGGAATGCGCGTCCGTCTGGGCTTCGGAAGCATCCATGCGGCCCGGCGTGAAGGGCACGCTGACGGCATTGCCGCCGGCGGCCGCCGCCTTTTCAACGCCGGCTGCACCCGCGAGCACGATCAGGTCGGCGAGCGAGATCTTCTTCGCCCCGGTCTGGGCGGCGTTGAAGCCCTTCTGGATGCCTTCAAGAACGGCGAGGACTTTGGCGAGCTGGGCCGGCTGGTTGACCTCCCAATCCTTCTGCGGAGCAAGGCGAATGCGGGCGCCATTGGCGCCGCCGCGCTTGTCGGAGCCGCGGAAGGTCGATGCCGAAGCCCAGGCGGTCGAGACCAGTTCCTGCACGGAAAGGCCGCTGGCGAGAACCTTAGCCTTGAGGTCGGCAATGTCCTTGTCGTCGACGAGCGGATGGTCGACGGCCGGGATCACGTCCTGCCAGATCAGGTCTTCGGCCGGAACTTCCGGGCCGAGGTAGCGCACCTTCGGTCCCATGTCGCGGTGGGTCAGCTTGAACCAGGCGCGGGCGAAAGCGTCGGCGAACTCAGCCGGATTTTCGAGGAACCGGCGCGAGATCTTCTCGTAGATCGGATCGAAGCGCAGCGCGAGGTCGCTCGTCAGCATGGTCGGCAGGTGCTTCTTCGAAGCGTCATAGGCATCCGGAATGGAGGCTTCGGCGTTCTTGGCCTGCCACTGCTTGGCGCCGGCCGGGCTCGTCGTCAGCTCCCATTCGAAAGCGAAGAGGTTTTCGAAGAAGTAGTTGCTCCACTTGGTCGGCGTCTGCGACCAGGTGACTTCGAGGCCGGCGGTGATGGCGTCCTTGCCGACGCCGGTGCCGAACGAGCTCTTCCAGCCGAGGCCCTGGTCCTCGATCGCGCCGCCTTCCGGCTCGACGCCGACCAGGGACGGGTCGCCGGCGCCGTGCGTCTTGCCGAAAGTATGGCCGCCGGCGATCAGCGCCACGGTCTCTTCGTCGTTCATCGCCATGCGGGCGAAGGTTTCGCGGATATCGCGGGCCGAAGACAGCGGATCGGAATTGCCGTTCGGACCTTCCGGGTTGACGTAGATGAGGCCCATCTGCACGGCGCCGAGCGGCTCGGCGAGCTCACGTTCGCCGCTGTAGCGCTCGTCGCCGAGCCAGGTGCCTTCGGGACCCCAGTAGAGTTCTTCCGGCTCCCAGACGTCGGCGCGGCCGCCGGCGAAGCCGAAGGTCTTGAAGCCCATGGATTCCAGCGCGACGTTGCCGGTGAGGATCATAAGGTCGGCCCAGGAGATCCGGTTGCCGTATTTCTGCTTGATCGGCCAGAGCAGCCGGCGAGCCTTGTCGAGATTGGCATTGTCGGGCCAGCTGTTCAGCGGCGCGAAACGCTGCTGTCCCTGGCCGGCGCCACCGCGCCCGTCGGTGATGCGGTAGGTGCCGGCGCTGTGCCAGGCCATGCGGATGAAGAGACCGCCGTAATGGCCGAAGTCGGCCGGCCACCAATCCTGCGAATCCGTCATCAGCGCGGTAAGATCCTGCTTCAGCGCGTCGAGATCGAGCTTCTTGAACTCTTCGGCATAGTCGAAGTCCTTGCCCATTGGGTCGGAAAGACCGGAATGATGGTGAAGCATCTGCAAGTCGAGTTGATCCGGCCACCAGTCACGATTCCGTTGACCCGAATTTGCCGAATGATTGACGGGGCATTTGCCTGCTTTGTCTACCTTTGCGTCCATCTAAATGACCTTTAGTGTTTGCGGATTTCTCACTTGAAGCGCCTGATGCTTCGCCGGTGTCTTTTTGACGGCTCGACTAGGGGCGACCTAGTTTCTCCGCGCCGCCACCAAGCGCAGGACCCGCGGTTGGGTCGGCCTCGTCTTCGGCGAGATCGCCAATTAGCGTCTCGGTCGTCAGAATGAGCTTGGCCACCGACGCCGCATTGCGAAGCGCGGTATACGTTACCCGGACCGGATCGATGATGCCGGCGTCGATCATGTTCTGATAGGTACCAGTTGAGGCATTGTAGCCGTGCCCGCTATTCACACGAGTCACTTCTGCAATGATCGCTTCCGGGTCCGCGCCGGCATTAGTTGCAATGCGCCAAAGCGGCCGCGTGAGGATTGATTTGACGAGGCGCACACCCTCCGCAACATCGCCGCTCGTCTGCTTGAGCAGTTCATCCAGCGCTGGCGCGGTCTGCGCCAGTGCCGAGCCACCACCGGCGACGACGCCCTCCTCCGCCGCGGCACGCACCGCATGCAGCGAATCCTCGATGAGCTGGATCGTGCGCTTCTGTTCGACCGGTGTTACACCGCCAGCATAGAGCACCGCCGTGCCACCGGAGAGCTTCGCCAGCCGCTCCCGCAGCTTGTCTTGTTCGATATTGGGCGGGGCTGCCTCGAACTGGCGCTGGACCTGTGCCCGGCGCGCGATGATGGCAGCATGATCGCCGCCGCCGCGGACGATGGAGGTGTGGCCCGCGCTCGTGCGTACACGTTCCGCCGAACCGAGATCCTCGACGGTGACATCCTCGATGCGCCCGCCGAGATCACGCGCGATCACGTGACCGCCAGTCAGGATCGCGAGATCCTCCATCATCGCTTTGCGCCAATGACCATATTCCGGCGGATGCACGACGAGATATTTGCCGGGACCGCTCTTGCCGAGCAGTGTCACCACCACTTCCGGCGCCATCTCCTCGGCGATGATCAGCAGTGGTCGACCAGCCTTGTCGGCAATGTTACGGGCGGCGTCGAGCGAAGACGGTTCCTTGATCTTCAAATCGGTCATGAGAATAAGGGGCTGCTCGAGCACCGCTTCCATCCTCTCCTGATCAGTGACCATATGATGGGAAAGGTAACCTCGATCGAAGGACATGCCCTCCACAACGTCGAGCGTCGTCTCTGTGGTGACGCTGAAATCCGTGGTGATGACGCCTTCCGTTCCGACCCGCTCATAGGCCTCCGCGACCAATGCGCCGAGCTTGGGATCTGTCGCAGCAATATTGGCGACGGCCGCAAGGGCACCATTGCCCTTTGCTGGCTTCGACTTGGCTTTCAGCGCCTCTACGACCTTGTCGACCGCCAGGTCGATACCTCTGCAGAGATCGACGGACTTTGCGCCGCGCTCGTTGGCTTCAATCCCCTTTTGCACCAGCGCATTAGCCAGCACGATCGCGGTCGTCGTTCCATCGCCCGCGATTTCATTGGTCTGCATCGAAACCTCGCGGACCACCTGTGCACCCATGTTCTCAAAGCGATCTGACAGCTCGATCTCGGACGCGATGCTGACGCCGTCACGGGTCACCATGGGCGTACCGATGGGCCGGTCGATCATGGCATTCATGCCTCTCGGGCCAAGCGTCGGCTCGACGGCGGCTGCAAGGCGGCCGACGCCGCGCGCCAGCGCCCGGCGAGCATCAGAATTGTGTAGCATGAGTTTGGGCATGACTCCTCCTTCCGCCTGACGGGCGGCTTGTTGGTTGGGGCCTCTTTCGGGGAAGGCCGTTTTTCAGTTGCAAGACGTATGCGTGGTATCGGTGCGCGCCGGGACGCGACCGGCGATGAAGTCCACCAGCGTCGGCTCGCCATCGACGATGTTCATCTCCTTGTACCGCGTGTGCTTCAGTCCCCGGCAGAGCGCGCCGTTGAACTCCATGTTGATGCGCACGCTGCGCAGGTCGGCCAGATAGGCGTCGAGGGATTCCACCTCTATCCGGTCTCCCTCCCAGGTAAGAAAGACAGCATCGTCCTGTCGCTGGTCGGGCCACCGGTCGAGCAGCGCCTGACGATAGCGCGGCTTTTGCCGGGCCGCCTCGGCGTCGTCAAAGAAAAACGCGTCAAATGAAGAGAGGTCCATCCTGGCAATCTCTGTGTCCGTAAGTCCTTTCTGACGCAAACCCAGGAGCACCGCCTCCTGGCGCCGCTTGAAAGCCTTCGCCCGAAATATCGCGTGGAGGCTTTCAAGGTCCTCGTCACCGGCGAGTTCGCCGAAGATAGCACCAAACGACTTTCCCCCAGCGATGCCCTTGTTAACTTCTTCAGCAAACATATGATCGTGCAGTGTCACCTGGTAAGCGGGCGACCATGATAGGGAATCAAGTGCCTCCCGGACGCCGTCCAGCATCAGGAAAGCAAAGTTCGGTGAACACCAGTAGGTGGGCAGTCGGAAATCGACACGTACGCTGCCATCGTGTGCATGAACAACACGCTCCACAAAACCCATCGCAGTGATCGGCTCGTCCAGTTCCGGATCGTTCACCTGTTCGAGGCGCCGCCAGACCTCCTCAATCTGGCGGGCTGCGCTCGTGCGGTCTGGTATCATCGTTCCTACTCCGCCGCGACGCCGAAGGGAGCGTTGGCAAGCGCCACCTTCTTGGCCTCGATGTTGATGTCGTAGAGGCGCGCCGCGTTCAGGCCGAGGATTTTTTCCTTGATCTCCGGTGTAAGATCGACACCGCGCTCCTGCTTGATGTCATCGGGCAGTTCAAAGGCCCAGAATTTTTCGACCAGCCAGCGCGGCGTCCAGATCGCGTAATCCGATCCAAACAGGATCTTGTCGGAGCCGCACCAGAACAGCAGTTCGGAAATGACTTCGGCGAAGTAGCGCGGCCGCGAATGGATGAAAGGTAGAGCCACGGCAAGGCCGCCAAAGACGTTTGTCTCCTGAACCGCGATCCAGCAGAAATCATCAAGGCGCGGAAGACCGCAATGCTCGATGATCCAGTTGAGGTTCTGGAAATCCGTTGCCGCATAATCGACGTCGTGAACATCGAATGCGTCCTTGTTGAGCGGTATAATAGTCGGTCCTTTGTGGACATGGATGTTTTTGATTCCGAGTTTCTCGCACAGCTCGAAACACTTGTAGGCGTTTGGATCGTTAAGCTTCCATCCCTTCGAGGCGCCGTTCCACTCGGCCGTGTACATTTTCACGCCCTTGATGTCGTAGGTCTCCTTCATGAAGTGGATGTATTCAAGCGCCTTCTCGCCGTCGCGCGGATCGAAGGAGCCGTTGACGATGAAGCGCTCCGGATAGCGCTTGGCCATCTCGGCATTCTTCTCCACTGTGTTGAAGCCGTTTTTGTAAAAGTCCTTCAGATAAGTCGATTGCACGATGGCCACGTCATCAGGGCCGTCGATGAACAGGTCGCGATAGAGATCGTCGGCGCTGTATTTCTCGAACTTGCTCTTCTCCCAGAGTTGCTCCTTGGGACTGAGCGCAGTGTGATAGGCGTAAAAACACTCGACAAATTGCTTGCCGTGAATGTTGCGCTGGTTCTCCGGGCTGCCATCCCAGAAATGGGTGTGGCCGTCGACGACGAAAATCTCTTTACCTTCGGGTGTAATGTACATGTTATCCTCCTCTCGAATGATGCAGCCTAGACGGCGCGCCCTCAGCAGACGCGCCGTTGCCTCCTCTCTCAGATGTACTCGAAGACCTCATCCATATTGCCGAAGAGGATCACTTCATTGTCGTCGATCCGGACCATGCGGCCATAGTGGGTAGAGGTATTAACCTCGAAGATCTCGGCGGTCATTTCCCGTCCGAGATAGTCGCTGATTTCATCCATCTTGAAGATCAGCTTGCCGTCGCCGTCGATTCGGATCATGGCCGGCGCATAGGTGACGACGACACCTGGCTTCTTGCTCATGAACTCGGCGATGGCGCGCGCCTCGACGGAGTCGTTCATAGTGACCCCACACTGGTGCGAGATCGTCTGCTCGAAGGTGATGTCCTTCATCGACTTGAAGATGTTGTTATTGGAATTGTCGCGTGCGACTACTGACATGATGTTGCTCCTTGGATTAGCGCTTTAGGCCGAGTTCGCCGAGAATGCTGGCGAGCCGTTCCGCGGACTGTGCGCGGACGTCAGTGAAAGCGACGGGCTTCGAGTGCGGCATCGACCAGATCGGCTGCAGGTCGAGTGCGGCTTTCTCGGCCAGCGCCGCATGCTTGGAGACCCAGCTTTGGAAGAGCTGCCTGTTGTGGTCGCCATACTGCGGGTCGTTGACCAGCAGGTAGGCGAGGTCGATGGTGTTGGCGAGGTTGCGCTCGTAATCGGCCTCGGCTGCGGAAATCACCGGCGGCGTGATGAAATCGTGATTGGCGGCAGAAGCCTGCATCAGGAAGCCGGAACGAAACAGTTCACCGACCAACGGCTCGAACACGATATTGATCGCGAAATACTGCTCGAGATAGTCGGTCGCGCCCATGATCGTTTCGATCGCCTCGCGGGTGCCTTGCCAGACGCCATCCTCGAGCCAGTGCTTCTTGCCGAGCTCGTCGTCCCAACCCGCAATGTCCATGCCGACCTCGGCGAGATAGAGCGTGATGTCCTGGGCGAGGCGCAGCTTGTAGGATGAGTTGGTTAGCGTGGCGTTGTTGATCATCTGGGTGTAGCCGTAACGCTGGGCCTGCATCAGCGACGTGCCCATGCCGAACTCGGCATGCTTCCACGCTCCCAGATGCGCCTGCAGGATCTTGATCCAGACCTTGTCGAAGGTCTTCGGCGCACCGGCCCGGCGGGCGTTGGAGATCACCGACTGCACCATCGTCTCGATTTTGGACTGGCGCTGGTAGTGGGTGCGCTCCCATTCCTGGTCGGGCGCTCGGAAGGCGTGCCAGTTTGAGCTGCGCGCGGCCGTCGCGTCCTTCACATAGGCACCCTTGCCGTTGGCGAAGGAGATAATCCAGTTCTGTTTGAGATAGCGCTCCGGATCGGGCTGGACGTCGACGGTGACGTCCTCATAGTGCGTGGCCCGCTGGCCTCGGGGTTCGAAATAGCGATATTTACGGCTGTCGGAATCGGCGAAGATCGCCGCACCAGCGGCTCCAGAGCCGACTGAACTCGATACTGCAGGCATGTTCTCACTCCCTTGTTGAAGTTCCAAGATGGATGTCGGTTCTTCGCCCCAGCCCTAGTGACCCGGAGCTCCTCCGGACGAAGTTGTGAATTTGTCGAAGAAGATACGCTCGCTCTCGAAGCCATTCATGAACAGGATCGGCTGAAGGGCGTCGATCATGGGCGGGGGACCGCAGGCATAGACATCACCCTCGCCGTCGATGTTGAGTTCCTTGAGCTTGGCATCGACGCTCTGGTGGACGAAGCCGCGCTCCCCTGTCCAGCCGCTGTCCTCAGGAGCATGCGACAAGACCGGGATAAAGGTGACGTCGCGGTGACGCGAGACAAGGTCCCCGATGCGGTCGAGATGAAAGAGGTCATCCTCTGTGCGCGCGCCGTAGAAGAAATATACCGGGCGCGGTTCACCGCTTGCGAGATGGTCGTTGAGAATTGACCAGACCGGCGACATGCCCGACCCGGCTCCGACCAGGACTAGCGGTCCATCCCGTCCTTCCCGTCGGAAGCAGGTTCCGTAGGGTCCGACCACGCTGACGGAAGCTCCGGTCCTGATGCCGCCTGCGTCGAGTTCGCCGGAGAATTTTCCTTCGGGGTATTTCTTGATGATGAAAGAGAGTTTCTGGGTTTCGCTCGGCGTATTTGCCATGGAGAACGAGCGTGTAATCGTCTCCCCTTTTTGCGTGGTGACCGTGATGTCGACATATTGCCCCGCCCAGAATTTCATCGGGGATGCGAGTTCGATTTCAATGCCTCTGATATCGTGGGTGAGCTTCTCGATATGCGAGATGCGGCCCTGGAAGGTCTTGACCGCGATCGATTTCGACAGCACCTCCTCGTCGTAGTTTAGAAGCTCGACCTCCATGTCGGAATAGGCAATCGACCGGCAGAGCAGGATGTGCCCTGATTCCTTTTCCATGTCGTTGAGTGCGAAGGTCGAATATTTCAGCATGTCGACCTCGCCGTCGAGCAGCACGCATTTGCAGGCGGAACATTGTCCTTCTTTGCAGCCATGCGGCAGAGCGATACCTTGGCGGAACGCGGCGTTGAGCACGGTTTCGCCATTCTCGACCTCAAATTCGACGCCGACCGGCTCGAGCCTTACCTTATGCGCAGCGACGGGCACTTTCTGAGCGTCAGCCATTTCGTTTGAACCTCCCAATTCCCACACGCGTCCTCCAATCAGACGCGGCCTCTTCCAGGGTGATGCAGAGGCCGGAATACCGGCCTCTGCACTCGCATAGCTTCAGTTGCAGGCATTGATGGTGAAGCCCGCACGATATTCGGCGAGGTGCTTTTCACGATCGGCAGGGGACATTTCCCGCAGCAGCGTTAGTGGCGACAGCAGCGTGTGGCCGCGAACGTCGTCTAGCGTCCACATATCCTTGTTGTCGAAGCGCAGATGCGGCTGTGGCATTAGCGTCTTGCCGTCGGAGCGTACGAAGTTGAGATCCTTGATGGCATCCGCCAGATCCCAACCATGATAGAGCGTCTCCCACTCGCGCTTGCCGCTGAAGCGGCCCATGGCCGGCGTCGCACGGCCCTGGTACTCGTCGGCGAAGGCCTCGACTGCGGTCCAGCGGTCGAGTTCGTGAGCAAAGGTGTGCAGCTGACCGTCGATCTCGTCGACCACGATGTCCTCGCGGATCAGGCAGGGAACGAGGCAACTCCAGCAGCGATGCGGATAGACGTAACCGACATCCTGATTGAAGGTGATGACGGTCTCGCCGGGACGGCTGAGCTTGTCATACCATTTCCAGAATTCACCGAATTGCGCATACCAGCCCGGATACTTCTGCTCGAACCATTCGAAATCGGCCTCCCCTTGTGCCTCGATGCGCCAGAAGTTGACCGGCCAGCCGACCGCGAAGAACTGGGCGACCTTGTGGACGTAGTGCTTCTTGGTGATGCGGTTCCAGGCTTCGTGCACGTCGTCGTGATGGATCTTGATGCCGTATTTTTCGAGCGGCAACATGTAGGTCCGATAATAGTCCTCGAAGATCCAGCGATGCCACATCTCCGCGTAGGACTCCTTGTTCTTGTCGCGGTTCGTGGTGCCATATTCGATGAAGGTGCCGATGGCGGCATCGACGATCGCATGGTTCTGCCAGAAGGCATAACGCAGATCGCGTTCCAGGAGCAGGTGGTTCTCGGGCTCCTTAAGCGCCGCCATCAGCAAGGAGTGGCCGTTCCCGATATGTCGGCTTTCGTCGGACTGGACCGACAGAAACACCGTTGGCAGCGCATAGTCGCCATTGCGGGCTGCCTCCGACGGCATGGCGACGAACAGCGTGTTGGTGAACGCGGTCTCGGCGACCACAGTGAGATAGAGGCATGCCGACGTCATCACATCACCGGTGATGAATCCCTCGCCGAACTGGCGGCCGATCGTCGTGGCATAGCATTTGCCGAAGGCCTCTTCCGTGATGTCGAAGCCGGCCGGATCGATATAGTTCTCCATATACCACTTCTTCAGGTTCATCTGAATTGTGGAGTGCCGGAACTCGTCGACCATCTGCATGGTGAAGCCGGTGCGGAGGTCTTCACCCGGCGCGATGCGGGCAACCATCGCCATGGAGCGGGCGGCGGAGATTTCCGGGAACGGAATGATCGCCAGGAATAGCTTCATCCACTCGACCCAGCGCGGCTCCACGTTGCGGAACATGTCGCCGCGCAGCGCCGCGTCGAGCGCGCCGTAGACACGGTTGTCCTTTTCCTCCTGCATCGGGAAATAGGAGCGCAGCACCTGCTTCATCGGGTCGCGCGGCGCCTTGGTGATCTTGTAGTCCGTCGGAAACGTCATGGCTTCCTGGACATAGGTCGGGTTCCAACCGAGGTCGGAAATCTTCTTCGTCGCTTCGCCGACGGATATGCCGCGCTGCGAAGTAATCTTGTTAAGCGTCAAAGACGACATCGTCATTAGCCTCCACTGTGTTTGAACCGGGAGCCTCCCGGCGCCGGCTGGAAACGGCGCCATAAGCACCGCGAGCGAAAGTCGAAACGGTTCGGCGAAAGCCAGCGCCGTGGCGCGGCCGGGGACCGACCATTCAAGTAGATGATGGCAAAGGTTTCAGGGAGAATGGCCCAGTCCTCCAAGCAAGGACTGTTGCAAGCGTTCCCGGTACTCCTTCGTTCTTCTGGCGTCGCTTCAAGCGCGATGGCTTCTTGTGAAATAGAACCTGCAAGGCCCGTGCCAGTTTCGAAATGCCTGAAAATCAATATCTCGGAGCCGCCTAAGAATAAAAGTTGTAACGATATTTTACATTTGTAAAATACAAGGTGTAACATCATTTTTACTTAGCACTCGCAGCAAAGTCTGATTTAAACGCAATAAAAACAATGTTGGACACAGTTTTAATATTTACCTATATAAGTGACGTCATTTCAATTCCGGAAGACAGATATGGCAGACGACGATCATCCGACAGAAGGATTGAGTACCGAAGAGGATGTCAGCACGACGCTCGCGCGGCTCATGCAGCGAGACCTTATTTTCGCGATGCGCTTTGTCGGCGAGAGCCAGCATCTGATGCAAAGCCACTTCCAGCGGTTCATTCTCCGGGAATTGGCCATGGTCGGCGTGACACCCGAAACCCATCCGATGATTCATGCCTTTGCTGAAAAGCACGCGCTCATGCTGCGGGAATTTGTCTTCTCCGGTGTCTCGCTTTCCCGGCAATTCCGCGTCGAGGAGATGGAGCAGTTGACCGGTGACACTTTGATCCGCGTCGATGTCTGGGATCATTTGCGCGGCCATGTTTCGATGGCGGAACAGCAATTCAGAACACAGCTTCCGGACCTTCCAACTGTTCTGGAGGCCTGGAAGGCACCCGATGCCGGCAATGGCGATCGCCGCTGAACACGTCGCCATACTCAGGAGGTTTTCGATGTCCGCTCTCGATTTCATGCGCCGCCGGGTCGACCTCGTCGGCACTGTCTCAGTGCTGACCGCAAAGGCTTTGCAGCTCACCCAGGCGGTCTCCGGAGCTGAAATGGAGATGCAACGCTTGTCACTCGAAATCGACCGCGATCCGGCGAACGAGCAACTGGTGCAGGAATTGCATGACCAGGAGCAGAGCGCTGCGGCGATCCGCAGGGAACAGGCCGATTGCGCGGAAGACATCGCGGCGGCGGAAAGGGACGTTGCCGCCCTGGATGTGTTGATTGCGGCCGCTAAGGGAGAATGAAATGAACCAGCAGACTATCCCCAACGTCACTCTCTTCAGTCTCCTGGCGCGCAATTGGGGGCGCCCGGCGCCGATTCGCCAACTCTGTTTCAACGGAGACGACACAGCCTTGGCGATCTGTTCCGCTGACGGTGCGGTCGCCCTTGCCCGCCTCGGCGACAACGAACCGCCGGAATCGCGCATCACGATTGACAACGGCCAAACGACGATCTCGCCCCGCCAAGGCAATCCCTCGCCGTTGATCAGCACGCGCATCCAGGAGGGCGATGGCCTATCTGCCTATCGGGGCGACAGCTTCCTCGTTTCGACTGCCAGCGGCGAACTTCTCCACCTCGCGCGCTCCGGCGAGATCGAGAGCAAGGTTCTGTCCGACCGGACGCCGATTGACGCCTTCGCCCACAACCCTGCGACTGACCTGACAGCGGTGGTCGTGAGAAGGCGGCTGCGGCTGCAATCGGGCGAACCACCCCCGTCCCGTGACGTCGAACTCGGCGACTTGGCTCCGCGGCTCGTGTCGATATCGGACGATGGCGCGTTAATCGCCCTTTCCGGCCGGGATCGATTGAGCGTCCGGCGCACCGCCGATGCTTCCAAGCCGCTGTGCGAGATTAGTCTTTCGTCAAAGCCGCAGTCGCTGAAATGGAGTCCGGACGGTCGCTGGCTCGGCATCGGACAACAAACCGGGGGCCTCTGCCTGCTGGATGTAGACGGTGGAGAGAGCATCGCGTTCAGCGAATTTCCTGGTCCGATCAGATCCATCGACTGGAGTCCGACGGTGAACACGGTCATTGCTTCCGGAGCCTATCGCATTGCTGGCTGGTCTATGGGGACGACGCTCGCCAAGGCACTCGCCACGGGACGCGCAGGCTTCGTCATGGTGGAGACCGTCGCGGCGCATCCGGTTAAGACACTGGTGGCCGCAGGCTACGCAAACGGCAGAATTGCGATCGCCGGGATAGGATCGCCTGATGAGCTGACCATTCGGGATAGCGGCGGCGCCGTTACTGCGCTGCGATGGTCGGCAAGTGGCCGCTATCTGGCGGCAGGCGACGCATTGGGCAACGCCGCCATCATCACCTTTCCGAACGAAATCTTCAAATAGCAGGAGGATCACATGCAAGAAGAGCAACGCAGGACTGAAGACGCGAGCAAGGACGCCTTTTTCGAGAGAATTGCCAAACTATCGGAAGAGATGGTTGCCGCCCACGGGAAGGATTTCAGCATGGGCGCGCTGGTGCTTGGTGCACGCTGGATCGCCGAGGGCCGGGGCGATCCCGGCCACAAGGCCAATTGAGCATCCCGCGACGCGGTGGCACGATCCGGCAAGACCGGGGCCGAGCGATGCTTTCCATTCCCCGGACCCGGCCTTCACGCCTGCTGTGCCGTCACGATTGCGCCTCGGCGCTCCTCGTAATAGAGCAGACAAACAGTTCGCAGGATGGAAGCCAGGCTCGACATGCCGACCGACCGCTCCAGGGCTTCGGCATAAAGCTGCGCAATCAGCTTGGAGATAGAAAGGCCTTCGCTCTTCGCCATGCCTTCCAGAACCTGCCAGAACGCCATCTCGAGCCGGATACTGGTCGAATGCCCGGAAATCCGGACCGATCGGCTAACCTTCACGAATCTTTGCGAGCTTTGGTCTGTCAATACTCTGCACATCCTTTTTCCTTCCTTCGGCCCCTCTCGGCCATAAGCGCTCCCCGCCGTGCGTCCCGGCGGGGAGCAGAAGCTGCGCGACCGAACGGCATATTAAGGAATGAGCACCGCGCGTCCGTGGATCTTGCCGTCACGAAGGTCCTTAAGCGCTTGGTTGGCATCTGCGAGACGGTATTCCACAGTCGTCAGATCGACGAGCCCACGATCGGCGAGCGCCATCAGTTCAGTCAATTCCGCCCAGGTGCCGACGAGATTGCCGATGATGTTTTTTTCGGTGATGACCATGTCGACGGTCGGAACACGAATGTCTTCCCCGTAACCGACGACATAGTAGCTACCCATCGGCCGGGTCATCTTCAGGCCCTTCAGCGTTGTACCTTTCTCGCCGACGAAGTCGATAACGGCTTCAGCCCCCTGACCTCCCGTGAGCTCGAGAACGGCCTCGACTTCATTACCATCGGCCTTGACCAGCTTATCGGCCCCGATGTTGCCGGCAAGCGTGAGCGAAGCGTCCGAGATATCGACGACGATCACGTCGGCGGCACACATGGCCTTCAGGCACTGGATGCCGATATGACCGAGGCCGCCGGCGCCGATAACGACAACAGATTCACCGGGCAACAGGTGGCGGGTCGCCTTCTTGACGGCGCGGTAGGCTGTGAGGCCGGCATCGGCATAGGGAGCCACATCCTTGGGCGCCAGCGTCTTCGGCAGCGGCACGATGTTGCGTTCCGAGGTGCAGAGATATTCGGAATAGCCACCGTCGCAGTCGAGCCCTGGAAACTTTCCTGGGCCATGCATGTCGAAGCCGCGGCGGCATGCAAGGCAAGTGCCACCAGAGATTTTTGGATGCACGATCACCGGATCGCCGACCTTGATGCCTTCGACCTCTTTGCCGACAGCTTCAACCCAGCCGGCATTCTCATGCCCCATGATCAGCGGCAGAAGCGTGTTGCCGTTCGGATCCATGTGCGGCCGCCAGATGCCTTCGATAATATGCAGATCTGTGCGGCACACCCCGGCACCGCCGATCCGTACGATCACGTCAGTGGATTTCTTGATCGTTGGGTCGGGAACATCCTGAAGCGAGACCCATCGTCCCGTTTCCAGCTTTTCGTCATAATGCGTCAGAACTTGCGCTTTCATGCTGATGTCTCCTGCTTCGCTGGGCCAATGGCCGTTACAGGGAATCATGCGCAAGTATCATGCCGTTTGGGGAACACAGGCAATTTCAATAAGATAATTGAACAAAGCTGAAGAAAGGCCGTTCATCTTCTGAACGGAGTGAACAGAGGATCTGTCCAGTTTCTGTTCATTGCGCAGGTGCAATGGAAGCAGTTATCTTGTTCGAAGTTATGCATGGAGGAGGCGCATGCAACATCTATCAGGAATGGACCGCGCGCGCAAAGCGTTGGAGAAGGGCGAGCGTTTTCCCATTGGAATGCTGAATCCCGTCGTAGCAGAAAGCTGGCAGCGATGCCGGGATTTGAATCTCGATCCACGCGGCATGCCGCGGCACAACGTTGTTGCCTTCGTGAATGTGAAGCGGCGGCGCGAGGAGAACGCCGCAATGCGCCTGCTGGCGCTCGCCGAGATGCAACTCCTGCATTCTCAGATCGCCGGTTCGAATTTCATGATCGCGCTCGGCGATGCCAACGGCATCGTTTTAGATACGATCAGTGACCAGCATTTCGCAGAAAGCGAAGCCGGCCGCGCGATCATTCCGGGCAGCATCTGGAACGAAAGTGAGCGTGGGACCAATGCGCTAGGGCTGGCCGCCCTCGTCGAGAAGCCGGTGGCGATCTACGGGCGGGAACATTATTTTGCCTGCCATGGGCATCTCAGTTGCATGGCCTCGCCTATCTTCGGTTCCGACGGAAAGGTTCTTGGCCTGCTCGATGCCTCCTGCGCCCATGAAGCTCGGCAGGAACATACGCATGCCTTGGTCCGTATGGCTGCGGCCCAGATCGAAAACGGCCTCCTTTACCAGAGCCATTCCAAAAGCTTTGTCTTCGCATTCCATCCGCGCGTGGAATATCTCGACACGCTCTCCGCAGGTCTGGTTTCTGTCACGCTCGATGGCGAGATCGTTTCGATCAATCGTCCGGCCAAGACCTTGCTGGACGGTCTGCCTGCAAAGATTGGCAACCACTTCGACACGCTGTTCGAAGCCGGTTTCGGTCAAGCGGTCGACGGCCTGTTGAAGGGTGGTGCCATCCGGATCCGAGATAGGGCAGGCAGTGGCGTCTTCATGGTCTGCCGGCAGATCGGCCAGCACCACGCTCCGATGCGAAAGCAAACGTCACAAGCCATGCCGGCTCTGATCCGCAAGGAGAGAGCGCCGGACTTCGTGGCGCACGATCCGGCCATTAAACGATCGCTCGACGATATTGCCGAGGCGGCGACGCTCTGCATGCCGGTGCACATTACCGGTGAAACCGGCACCGGCAAGGAGCTGATGGCGCAGCATGTCCACAAGGTCAGCGCACGCAAGGGTGAGTTCGTCGCGCTCAATTGCGGCGCCGTGCCGGAAGAGCTGTTCATTGCGGAAATCTTTGGCCACGAGCGCGGCGCCTTCACCAATGCGCGCGCCGAAGGCTCTATCGGGTTGGCGCGCATGGCTGACCGCGGCACCCTTTTCCTCGACGAGGTCGCCGATATTCCGCTCGCAGCACAGACCTCGTTGCTTAGGTTTCTCGACAGCATGGAGATTCGCGCTGTCGGCGCGCAAAAGACGCAGAAGGTGGATATTCAGATCGTCTCGGCAACCAATCGGGACTTGGAAAACATGGTGGCGCAAAGGCAGTTCCGGGCGGACCTTTATTTCCGTCTGAACGCTTTCTCCATCCGCTTACCGCCACTGCGCGGCCGGACCGACTTTGCAAGCATCGTGCGCCACCTCATGGAGAAGATCGCGCCCGGAACACCTGTGACTGATGCGGCCATCGCCGCCCTCTCACAGCGAAGATGGCCCGGCAATATCCGGGAGCTCAGGTCCGTCCTGCAGCGCGCCTTGGTGCGACGGTGTGCGGACTACGTCGATGAAAGCTGTTTCGACGAGGCCAAACTCAACCCCGACCCTGCTCGAGATTGCTGCGACGAATGTCGGGACAGGCCGCTCAGCCGCGCCAAGTGTGAGGAAATCCGGTCGGTCTACGAAAAGACCGGGCAGAACATATCCCGCACTGCTCGGGAACTCGGACTTTCAAGGACCACTGTCTACAAACACTTGGCCAATCGTTTCGAAAATCCCGGCTTATGAGCATCTTCCGCAAAGCCTGAGAAATATCGACGGTACGGCTGTGGCCTGTCGTAAGGTCGCGATTCCGCTCCTTCGTCGCGACATGACGCTCCTCGGTGGGGACAACGGACGCGGTGATTGAGACTCGCCGCCGCCCTATTGATCATTGCTCTTGCAGGAGTATTTCTGTATGGGTATATTATAGCGTCGGATTCGGTTGTCTGAGCAAGACCTTCCGACCACATCTTGCGAGCCAGGCTCGCCATGACCGACGATACGTTTTGCCGTTTGCTTTTCTTGCCATTGGACGCAAGTAGGCCACAGCCGCTTTCGAAGTGGATGCATCACCTCGGATGACGGTATGACGCTTTTGGCGGCGGCCGAGCGGCGCCCTCATCTGACTGAGAAGCGGCACCATCGAAAGCCCGACCGTGATTATGCGCTGATGATCGATAGCGCGAGCGCCACCAATCCCGCCACAATCCGTGAATGCAATCGGCTCCCGAGGCCACTCGGTGGGAGCGAAATCTAAAGCGTTCTTCAGGGCTGCGGTTGGCCGGAATTCTATTCTGCAACTGTGGCAATGAAGCCGTCGAACTCGCCTAGTTTCCTCCGCCAAGCGTCGGCAGCGGCGTTCGAAAACACCCCTCCTGCGTACGCTGGCGGCACAGCATCTTGAAAAAATAAGAGATCGGCCTCTCTTAGATCAAGGGTAGTGAGCCTAAAGTCGCTACGATCCTCGGCACCTTCCATAAGCCCTCTAGCGGGTCTATCTGCAAAGCGATTGAGGCGAGTGCTACCGACGATCAGTCCAAGCTTCAGCATTTTTCTTTACCTTCTGTTTGAGGTCTTAACTATTGTCCACATCCGGAGCTCTGCACCGGATGTGGAAGCTGACTTGCCGGTTTTTCTATTCAGCCCTGATGCTCGCTCGCCTCGACTTGGATGACTAGATCGACATCGTCACCGATCATACCGAGCGCCGCCTTCATACCGAAATCACTGCGCTTGACCTTCGTCGTTGCGCTGAAGCCGATATCGTGGCTTTTGCTCCAAGGGTTCTGCCCCTCTTTGTTGAACGTGACGTCCAACGTGGTGGACTTCGTGACGCCTGCGATCGTCAGATCGCCGATGATCTGTCCGGTGGTGTCGGTCACCTTCTTGAATTCCTTGCCGACGAAGGTGATGTCAGGGAATTCCGTGGCGTTGAACCAGTCGGCGCCCTGGATGTCGCCGTCGCGCTGCTTGTTATTCGTCGAGATCGACGCGACGGTCACCTTGACGTCGAGACTACTGGCTTCCGGCTTCTTTGCGTCGAAATCGAACGCGCCGGAGAATTCCTCCGCCACGCCGATCACCTTCGCAAAGCCGAGGTGGTCGATGTAGAATGCGATCCCCGAATGGACCGGATCGATATCGAACTTCGTGGCCCATGCCGGCGACACCGCCCCGGCAAATGCCGCCATCGAAAGCGACACTGCTGCAAGTCTGGCTTTCATTTTTCATTCTCCTCTCAGGTTAAACGGGAAAGCTCGAACCGTAATCCAGGAACGCTACGACGACCGCCAAGGCGGCGGGTAAGGCAGCGAGAAGTACGTGGACGAACAGAAGCGGAAATGGCTTCGATAGGCCGGTTGCCCGGCAAATTCGGTCCGAGAACATAGGTAGGACGACCGATAGGATAAGGACCGAGACGGCAATGAGATCGGTTTTGCGCGTGATCAGGACTACAGTAAAAGCTATCGCGATCAGGCCGCCCAAGGCACCTATCGACGATACTCCACCGAAGCGAAAAGCCGGACGGACACCGTGCACGACCAGAATCCCGAATGAGCTCGCCGCGAACATCAGGCAAAGCTGGAACGAGGAGGACGACGCGCCCAAAAGCGCGATCGGCGCAAAACCGAGCGCGAGGGCAGAGCCGACACCACCCCGCTTCACGTCGTCCTCCCGACCCGCTGCGCCGGGCAACAGACACCACATCAGGAAAATGCCGACGGTGGCCGCCACCAGAACTTCCCAGGTGGCCACGCCCAGTCGGGGCTGGCCAATGTAGAATGCCGCGGCCACCGGCTGAACAAGGGCGAGAATGCGAACCGAGCGCGGGGCGACGATTTCAGCAGTGAGACCCACCAGCGCGCCGACCGCGATCACGTAGAACAGCTTGTTGACCGCGCCGACCGGAGGCCAGGCCGGCACCTTATTGTAGACGAGCCAATAGGCGGCCAGCAACGAAACGGGCATCAGGAAATCGGTGGCGAGCACGACGCCGCGCCAACGCATCAATCCTGACATCAGAAAGGCGGCCAGTGTCATGGCGAGCAGGGGCGCGGCTAGCGTCTCCTGAGGGGAGTTGCCAAATCCAAACATGCGGGGATTTTCCGAATTGCGAAATCTATTTTTGACGTGGAACGGCACGCCATTGCCATCCGCAGCGCTTCATCTCAGATTAGGCGAGTGCGTCCAGTTCCCCAAGAATGTTGGCCGAAAGTTCGATTGCGGCCGCTTCAAGGTTCTCGTGAAGATGCCTGACGCTCGAGGTGCCGGGGATGAGCAGTACGTTCGGGGCACGCGCCAGCAACCAGGCCAATGCGAGTTGGCGAGAGGTTGCGCCAAGCCGTTCGGCTGCCGCTCCAAGACCTTTGGACTGTAACGGGGAGAACCCACCAAGAGGGAAAAAGGGGACATAGGCGATTTTCTCCTCCGAAAGCTTGTCGATAAGCGCGTCGTCGGTACGATTGACGATATTGAATTCGTTCTGAACGCAGACAACAGGCGCAATCTTCTGAGCCTCGGCGACCTGTACGGCCGTGGCATTGCTCAAGCCCAGGTGGCGGATCAAACCCTGATCGCGCAGTTCCGCGAGTGCACTAAAGCTTTCTTCGATGGAGCCCCCCCATCGGCCTCCACCCATAATACGGAAATTGACGACGTCCAGAGCATCAAGGCCTAGATTGCGCAGATTGTCGTGAACAGCCTGCTTCAGTTCGTGCGGTGTCTGTGCAGGCATCCACGACGCGTCGTTCCCTCGCCTTGCACCAACTTTGGTAACGATGGCCAGATCTGCAGGATACGGATGCAGCGCCTCACGGATTAGCTCATTGGTGACGTGGGGGCCATAAAAGTCGCTGGTATCGATATGGTTCACGCCAGCTTCGACCGCAGCACGCAGAACCGCCAGCGCCGCGCCGCGGTCCTTCGGCGGTCCAAAGACGTGCGGACCGGCAAGTTGCATTGCGCCATAGCCCATCCTATTTACCTGCCGGTGGCCGAGGGCGTACACGCCAGCTTTCGAAATATCACTCATCTCATCGTCCTTCCGGAATTAAAATATGCCAACTATCGCCCTGGTCGTTAGTTCAGGATTGGGTAATGATGATCTTTCCGCGTGCGCGACCAGATCTCTGACGCTCGATTGCGTCGTTGAATGCCTCGAAGGGTACCGAGGTATCGAGAACTACTTTGAACCCGTCCTGAGCAACGGCCCTTACCACTTCATCAAGGCGGGAAGCGTACGGTTTGACATACATCATGGTTGCCGACACGCCATGCGCACTTGCCACCGCAACATCCGGCGGACTTGTGGTTGATACGAGTCGCCCGCCGCGCTTTAAAACCGGATAGCTGCGCGACTGCGTCTCACCTCCGACGAGGTCTAAAACCAGATCGACGTCGCGAAACACCTGTGCAAAGTCCTGCTTTTTGTAGTCGACGACTTCATCTGCTCCAAGCGAGCGCACCAGGTCGATACCAGCGCCAGATGTGGTCGCTAAAACTCGCGCTCCAGCTTTCTTCGCGAACTGCACCGCGAAGATCCCAACTCCGCCGGATGCCGCGTGGACCAGGACGGTTTCACCGGGTTTGATATGGCCTTCCGAGAACAGCCCGTGCCAAGCCGTACTTCCAGCAGTTGGAATAGCCGCACCCTCTATCGGCGTTAGCGACGATGGTAGTAGAACGCAGCTTTTGGCTGGCACGGCAGAATATTCCGAAAGACCGCCCCCTGTCAGTGGATCCGCCCACGCAACGACGGCGTTCCCTGGCTTGAACGTAGTGACGGCGTCGCCAACCCGTTCGACCACGCCCGCAAAGTCGCATCCGATCGCGTACGGGAATTCGATCGGGAAGAATCGCGCGGCCCAGCCTGCCATCAGACCGATATCCAATGGGTTGAGAGCCGAGGCCATGACGCGGACAAGAACTTGATCCGCCTCGATTGATGGAACCGAAACTTCGTTGATGACAGCCGGCGTATTGAAGCCATGGATGCGGATGGATTTCACAGAAGACCTCTTGAGATTGCCTTGATTGTTTAAGGAAATATACTCATGCCAAATTACTCTTACAAGAGCAACTATACAAAAATTGCGTCGGCGAGTCCCTATTCCGCCGTCGGTCATTCAGCGAAGGTGTCGTTGAGAGAATAATGACTTTTGCAAGTAAGCGAGATGATGGTGTCCCGCCGATCTTGGAATGTCGTGAGTATTTCTCGAACGTCGCTTCGGCCGCGGCGACGACCGCTATTGAGGAGCATGCGGACAAAAGGGGGAAACAATGAACAGCAATCGAGGAACTACATCCCGTCGGGATGGGGCAGGCCGACATCAGATCGCGGCCGGATTGCAGCAACAGCAGCATTGCCTGCCGATGCGCCGCTGGACGTCAGTGAGTTACCGGCGGGAGCAGCTTTGGCCAGTCGCGAAACACATCAGTAAATGCGGAATTTGCCAGGCCCTTTATCGGATTGCTTGCGCTATCGAACCACTGCGCTCAGGCAAGTCGACAATACCTCGTCAAGGTCGGCAGAGTATGCCTATTTCTGCTTCATATAACGCTGTCCGCCTTTGGTTTTGGTCAGCACCTTCTCCTTCCGAGCGCGTGGATTGTGCTGGTCGTCGGATATGGCGGGCGCGAAAGCTATGAGCTCGGTTAGATAATCGACCTCCGCGGCGAGACGGCGCTCCGTATGACGAAGTGCCCACTCTTCGATCAGCCCTATGTAGGGAATGGCGCCCTCAATCATTTCGCGCCGCTCGGCCAGCAATGCCTTCATGCGCTCAAGCCTGTCGGCCAAGACAGCGGTGAAATCCTCGAGATCTTTGGCGTTTGCTTTCGTCAACGCTAGATCGAATGGATCGTATTTGAACCAGATGTCGGTCAGCCCTAAGATGCGCAGTTCCTCAAGCGTCGTCTTACCTGCGTCGGTGATTTCATACAGTTGACGCGTCGGACGGTTACCCTGCTTTTCTTGGCCAGCTTCCCGCAGCAGGCCCTCAGCAGCGAGACGTTTCATTGCCCCGTAGACTGCGCCAACAGGGATATCCGTCCAAAATGGCACTCGCTTTCTGTCCGCCTCCAGTCTCAAGCGATGGCCGTGCATTGGTCCAATCTCCGCGAATGAGGACAAGATGAAAAGACGTATGGATGACATAAGAACCGATTGCTCTCGCGTGATTAACTACTAGATAGTTATATACATACATAGCTCATAGTTGAAGCTGTATTTTCCACGATTCTTCCGCTTCAACGCTTGCCGCTCGGCATTTTTTGCATGACCTATGCGGCCCCTACTCATAACAGGTGTTCGATGCGAATTGGGATGCTACGCCGGCGCAATGGCGTATCGCAGTCGTCGTCCGATGCGGCGGATAATGAACGCCACGCTGCTGCAGCGCCTTGTGAAAGGCGGCGAACAGCCGCAGCGGGTTTGCGTGACCGTCGAGCGGCTGAAGATCGCACCTGCCACTGTCTCGCCGACGAGGGGCAAGCGGCGGCGCGTCTCCGCCTGATCGAGTATCTCATACTCGAGCAGCGGCGTTCCTTCCGCCTCCATTCCTGGTTGGGCGGCGAGCTTCGCCATAGATGCGATCCCGCCTTCCAGCTCCGTTGGTGTCGGGCGAAATGAAAAACTGACCCCCTAACGAACCGAAGAACTGACCCCTCGTGTCAAAACGAGGAGTGATGGATGACGAGCACGATTTTATC